>CAYMAG010000062.1:12233-28620 GCA_964388335.1 uncultured Vicinamibacteraceae bacterium
CCGAGGCTACGGCGGGCAAGCCGTGAACCGCGGCTACGGCGGGCAGGCCCTCGTGGACCGCGGCTACGACGGGCAAGCCCCGTGGACCGTAGAGACAAGAAAGGAACGACGGTGCAACCGTCGTTCCCGGATGATCCCGCCTGATGACCGGCGTCGCTGCGTCAGTCGTCGGAAGCCTTGGACGCCTTGCGGGCACGCTTCGGCCTGTCTTCGCCGGCAGCGCCCTCGTCCTGCAGCTTCTTGACGGCGGCGCGAGCGCGCCCGCGCAGTGTCCCACGGGCCTCGGCCGACGAGGTCTCGTCGCCGGTTCCGGCGTTGGGGTCGAACTCGCTGCCGAGGAGTTCCACCTGCGCCACTTCGGCAGCGTCGCCCCGGCGGTGGCCCAGCCTGAGGAGCCGCGTGTAGCCACCCGGCCTGCCGGTGTACCTGGGGGCAATCGCCTCGAACAGCTTGGCGACGACCTTCTTGTCGGAGAGGTCCTGCGACACCAGGCGCTCCGCGTTCATCCGGCGCAGGCGCCGCTCTTCGGCCTCGCCAGTCTCAACGAGACTGCGCTTCGCGATGGAGATCAGACGCTCGACGTACGGGCGCAGCTCCTTGGCCTTGGGTACCGTCGTCTCGATCTTCTCGTGCTGCAGCAGCGCCTGCGCCTGGTTGCGCAGCAGGGCAATGCGGTGCTCGGTCACGCGACCGAGCTTGCGATGGGCGACTCGATGTCTCATGGCGCTAGTCCTGTCGCGCGGGCTGATCCACGCTCATGCCGAGGCTGAGCCCCATGCTCGACAGGATCTCCTTGATTTCGTTCAACGACTTGCGTCCGAAGTTCTTCGTCTTCAGCAGATCGTTCTCGGTCTTGGCCACCAGCTCACGGATCGACCGGATGCTGGCATTCTTCAGGCAGTTGTACGACCGTACGGACAGTTCGAGTTCCTCGATGCTCTTGTCGAGGTGCTCGTTGCTCTCTTCGGTCAAGGTGGCGGGCGTCTCGTTGCCGGGCACGACCACATCATCGTCGTCGTCATCCGCGCCGAAGATGAAGAGGTGGTCGCGCAGCAGGTGCGCCGCCAGCTCGATCGCCTGCGTCGGCGACACGGCGCCGGTCGTGGTGACCTCGAGCGTCAGCTTGTCGTAGTCGGTGTTCTGGCCGACGCGCGCCGATTCGACGAGGTAGTTGACCTTCTTGATCGGCGAGTGGACCGAATCGACCGGAATCCAGCCGATGCCGAGGTCCTCGTCGAAGTTCCGGTCGGCTGCCACGTATCCGCGCCCGTTCTTGAGGCGCAGTTCCATGTGCAGCCTGCCGCCGGCCGACACGGTCGCCACGTGGGCGTCGGGATCGAGCACTTCGACGTCGTGGTCGACCTCGATGTCGCGCGCCAGCACCGGGCCGGGCTTGTCGACGCGCACGTAGAGCATCTTGATCTCGTCGCCGTGCAGCTTGAACGGCACCTGCTTGAGATTCAGGATGATGTCGGTCGCGTCTTCGACCACGCCCTCGACGGGCGAGAACTCGTGCTGCACGCCTTCGATCTTGACCGCGGTGATTGCGGCGCCCTCAATCGACGACAGCAGGACGCGACGCATCGCGTTGCCGATGGTGGTACCCCACCCGCGCTCGAACGGCTGCGCGGAAAAGCGCCCGAACCGATCGGTCAACGAGGTGGCGTCGACGTCGAGACGCTTCGGGCGCTGGAACCCCTTCCACAGCATCGATGTAGTCCTTTCCAAACGGTGAACGACCACGCGCGGGGCCGGCCCCGCGCGCCTTGTATCCATCTGCTGCCGCGTGGCGCCGGGCGCACACGCCGCAGCCAACGGCCTGCTACTTCGAGTACAACTCGACGATCAGCTGCTCCTGCACGGGCAGATTGATCTGCTCGCGCGTCGGCAGCGACACCACTTTCCCGGCCACGCCGGCCGAGTCGAGCGACAGCCACACCGGTACACCGCGTCCCTTCACTTCCTCGAGGGCATGCAGGATCGCCGGGTTCTTCTGGCTGCTCTGCCGCACGGTGACGGCGTCACCGGCGCGCAGCTGGTACGACGGAATGTCGACCTTCTTCCCGTTGATGAGGAAGTGGCCATGCCGCACGAGCTGCCTGGCCTGCGCACGCGAGGTGGCGAAGCCGAGCCGATAGATGGCGTTGTCGAGGCGTCGTTCCAGCAGCTGCAGCAGGGTCTCGCCCGTGATGCCGCGCTGGCGGTCGGCCGTCTCGAAATACCGCCGGAACTGGTTCTCGAGCACGCCGTAGATGCGCTTGACCTTCTGCTTCTCGCGCAGCTGCAGGCCATAGCCCACGAGCTTGGCGCGGCGAGCCTTGGTGTGCATCCCCGGGGGCATGTTGCGCTTCTCGATGCCACACTTTTCGGTGTAGCACCGCTCGCCCTTCAGGAACAGCTTCATGCCCTCGCGCCGGCACAGGCGGCAGACGGGTCCGATGTATCGAGCCATGTGACGTGTATGTCCTTCTCTGACGCAATGCACGCACAGGAGGTCGTCCTCCTGCGAGACTGGCCGCGCGGCTAGACGCGGCGACGCTTGGGCGGCCGGCACCCGTTGTGCGGGATCGGTGTGACGTCACGAATCGTCTTGACGTCGAGCCCCACGTTCGACAACGCGCGGACCGCCGACTCACGGCCCGCCCCAGGTCCCTTGACCCGCACTTCGACCGACCGCATACCGAACGTCTTGGCGGTGTTGGCAGCGCTCATCGCGGCCTGCGTGGCCGCGAAGGGCGTACCCTTGCGCGACCCCTTGAACCCGATCGCCCCGGCGCTGGCCCACGACACGACGTTGCCGTCGATATCGGTGATGGTGATCAGCGTGTTGTTGAAGGAGGCCTGGACGTGCGCAATCCCGGAATGCACGACGCGCTTCTCGCCGCGCTTCTTGTAGACCTTCTTGCGCGCGCCCGCCTTCTTGCCAGCGGGCTTCTTCGGACTGCCGGTCGACGATTCTTCGATTGGATCTGCCATGGGCTACACCGTCTTCTTCTTGGCAATGGCACCCTTGCGCGGGCCCTTGCGGGTGCGGGCATTGGTCTTGGTCCGCTGGCCGCGCACGGGGAGACTCCGCCGGTGGCGCAAGCCGCGATAGCAGCCAATCTCCATCAACCGCTTGATGTTGAGCGAAATCTCCTTGCGGAGGTCGCCTTCGACACCACCCACGTCCTCGATCACCTTGCTGATCGCCCGGACGTCCTCTTCCGAGAGGTCCTTGACCCGGGTGTCCGCGCTCACGCCCGACATCGCCACGATGTCGGTCGCGCGCTTGCGGCCGATACCGAAGATGTAGGTGAGCCCGACCTCGATGCGCTTGGTCCGCGGGAGATCTACGCCTGCAATACGTGCCATATGTTCGTTTCCTGACGTCTACCGTGCCCCGGACGCCTCGGCGAGACGTCCGCTACCTCACCCTTGCCGCTGCTTGTGCTTCTGGTTCTCGCAGATCACCCGCACCACCCCGCGGCGGCGGACAATCTTGCACTTGACACAGATGCGCTTCACCGATGCTCTGACCTTCATGTGTCCCGTTCCCCGGCGGCACCGGCCGCCTACGTTCGCTCTTCAATCCGCCCGCGTGTGACGTCGTAGGGCGACACCCGCACCAGGACCCGATCCCCGACCAGTATCCGGACGAAGTTCTTCCGGATGTCTTCCCGCAGGTGCGCCGTCACCACGTGCCCCGAGTCCAGCACGACCCGGTAGAGCGCCTGCGGCAACTGGGCCTGCACCGTGCCTGCCAGTCGCCCGTCGCGGCCATCCGCCTCCATCACCGGCTCAGCGAGCAGCGGCGGCTTCAGCAGGACGCGCCGTCAGCACTTCGGCCCCGTCCGCCCCGATTGCGACGGTGTGCTCGAAGTGCGCCGACAGCAGGCCGTCCACGGTGACGGCCGTCCACCCATCCGACAACACCCGCACGGCCGCGCGGCCCTGATTCACCATGGGCTCGATCGCGAGCACCATCCCCTCGGCCAGCCTCGGCCCACGTCCTGCCGGACCGTAGTTGGGCACCTGAGGCTCTTCGTGCAGCCTGGTGCCGATGCCGTGCCCGACGAACTCGCGCACCACCGAGTAGCCGCGCGCCTCGACGTGCCGCTGAATCGCGTGGCCGATATCCGACACCCGGCCACCTACGCGAATGGCATCGATGCCGGCGTACAACGACGCTTCCGTCACCTCCAGCAGCGTCCGGGCCGCCGGGGCTATCTGCCCGACCGGCACCGTCACGGCAGCATCGCCGTAGTACCCGTTGAGCTTCACGCCCATGTCCACCGAGAGGATGTCGCCCTCCTCGAGGAGCCGGGCCGACGGAAACCCGTGAACCACTTCATGGTTCACCGACGCGCAGATCGTGCCGGGAAACCCCCGATACCCCTTGAACGCCGGCTCGGCACCCGCAGCACGAACCAGCCGCTCTGCCTCGGCGTCGATCGCGGCCGTCGTGGCGCCCGGCACCGCCAGGCGACGCAGCTCGGCGAGAATGCTCGCCACGAGCTGGTTGGCCGCGCGCAGCTTGACCAGCTCATCCGGCGATCGCAGCGTGATCACGACCGGCTTTCCTCCGCGGCCTCCAGCGTCTGATCGATCGCGGCCTGCATGGCCTCCGCGACCTGATCCGGCAGCTGATCGGCATCGATCTCGACGAATGTCGGACTCGACCGGTAGTACGCCACCAGCGGGCGCGTCTGCTGGTCGTACACCTGAAGCCGGTTCCGCACCACCGCTTCACCATCATCGGTGCGCTGCACCAATGTTCCGCCGCACTGCCCACACGTCGTGGACTCTGGCGCAGAGGGATCGGCGTTGGACCCACACACCCCGCAGATGCGCCGGCTGTGCAGCCGTCCGACCAGCACCTCCGCCGGCACCACCATGTGCAGGACGACCAGCGCCCCGCGACCGTTCATCATCGTTCCCAGCGCTTCGGCCTGTCCAACCGTACGCGGGAAACCATCAAGGATAAACCCTTTCGACACGTCCTGTCGAGCGAGGCGCTCCCGGACGATCTCGATGGCGACGTCGTCGCTGACGAGATGCCCCTGATCGATCCGTTCGCGTACGTGCCTCCCGAGCGGGGTTTCCAGTGACGCCGCCTCCCGGAGAATGTCACCCGTCGAGATCTTCGGGACGCCATACGTCCGCGCCAGTCGCTTCGCCTGCGTCCCCTTGCCGGCCCCGGGAGGCCCGAGCATGACGACATTCAGTCCCGGGTGTGCCAACGACGTTGCCTATCCTCTCCGGCCTCGAATGCGCGCCTTCTTCATGAAGCCGTCGTAGTGGCGCATGATCAGCTGCGACTCCACCTGCTGCACGGTGTCCATCGCCACACCCACGATGATGAGCAGCGACGTGCCCCCGAAGTAGAACGTCACGCCCAGACCGTTGGTCACCCAGGACGGCATCGCCGCGTCGAGCGTCTCGCCGATGAACGGGATCGGCGCCACCTTGAACCCCGTGATCAGGAACTCGGGCAGAATCGCGACCATCGCCAGGTACACCGCGCCGACCAGCGTGATGCGCGACAGAATCGTGTCGATGTACTCGGCCGTTCGCTTGCCCGGCCGAATGCCCGGCACGAAGCCGCCGTACTTGCGCATGTTCTCGGCCACGTCATCGGGGTTGAAGACGATCGCGGTGTAGAAGTAGGCGAAGAACACGATCATCACGACGTACAGCAGGTTGTAGAGGGGCATGCCCCACGACAACTGCTGCGCGACGCCCTGCACCCAGCTCTCGGGCGGAAACACCGCCGCGATCGTGGCCGGGAACGCCAGCAGAGAGGACGCGAAGATCACCGGCATGACGCCACCGGTGTTCACCTTCAGCGGAATGTGCGTGCTCGACCCGCCATACTGCCGGCGGCCGACCACACGCTTGGCGTACTGCACCGTCACCCGCCGATGCGCTCGCTCCACGTAGACGATGGCCGCCACCACACCCACCATCAGCAACACGAGCAACGTCAACCGGATCAGCCCGATCTCGCCGGTCTGCAGCTGATCGAGCGTCGTCATCACGGCACGTGGCAGGCCGACCACGATGCCTGCGTAGATGATGAGCGACATGCCGTTGCCGATGCCGCGCTCGGTGATCTGCTCGCCGAGCCACATCACGAACACCGACCCCGTCGTCAGGGTCAGGACCGTCATCAGCCGGAACGCCCAGCCCGGGTCGTACACGAGGGGCAGCCCGCCGGCGATGTTCGTCTGCCGCTCGAGGAAGATGGCGATGCTGGCGGCCTGGATGACCGACAGCAGAATCGTGCCGTACCGCGTGTACTGCGTGATCTTGCGCCGCCCAAGCTCGCCTTCCTTCGACAAGCGCTCCAGGTACGGCCAGACCACGGTCAGCAGCTGCAGGATGATGGACGCGCTGATGTAGGGCATGACGCCCAGCGCGAAGATCGTCACGCGCGACAGGTTCCCGCCCGAGAACATGTCGTACAGCCCGAACATCGTCCCCTGCACCTGCTCGGCGAGCAGGGCCAGCGCTTCGGTGTTCACGCCGGGCGTCGGAATGTGGTGACCGATGCGGAACACGCCGAGCAGCCCCAGCGCGAACAGCACCCGGGCGCGCAGTTCCGGGACGGCGAAGATGTTCCTCAAACTATCCATCGATGGCTACCCGCCGTCTCAACCCGTGATCGTCTCGGCCGCGCCACCGGCGGCCTGAATCTTCGCAGCGGCCGACCCGCTGAACTTGTGTGCCTTCACGGTCAGCGCCTTGCCGATCTCACCGCGCCCGAGCACCTTGATGCGCTGGCGCCCCTGCGCGAGCCCATTGGCGTGCAGGACCTCCGGCGTCACCTCCGCGTTGGCCTCGAACAGCTTGTCGAGCTGGTCGAGGTTGATCACGGCGTACTCCTCGCGGAACGGGTTGGTGAACCCGCGCTTCGGCAGCCGGCGGTGCAGCGGCATCTGGCCGCCCTCGAACCCGCGCTTCCGCTTGAAGCCCGACCTCGACTTCGCGCCCTTGTGGCCGCGACCCGCCGTCTTGCCGTTGCCCGAGCCCTGGCCGCGCCCGACACGCTTCGACGAATGGGTGGCACCCGTGGGTGGCTTCAGATCACTCAGATCCATGATGTCTTCCTACTCGGCCACCGTCACCAGGTGACGGACCTTGTGAATCATGCCGCGGATGGCCGGGTGATCCAGCACCTCGACGGTGTGCCCGATCTTGCGCAGACCGAGGCCCTGCACGATCGTGCCCTGCTTGCGATCGAACCCGATGGTGCTGCGCACCAGGGTCACTTTCAGCGTCGGTCCCTTGGGCGCCGAGGGCGCCGCGGGCTTCTGCCGCCGGGGAGTGTTCGTCTCGGCCATGTCGTTCCTATGCGTGGACCAGATCCTCGAGCGACTTGCCGCGCAGGCGCGCAATCGTCGCGGGATCCTTCAGGCCGCTGAGGCCGGCAAACGTCGCGCGCACCACGTTGTGCGCGTTCGCCGTTCCGAGCGACTTGGTGAGAATGTTCTGGATGCCCGCCGCCTCGACGACGGCGCGGACGGCTCCGCCGGCGATGATGCCGGTGCCCTCGGGGGCAGGCTTGAGCAGCACGCGCCCGGCGCCGAACCGGCCCACCACCTCGTGGGGCACGGTCGTCCCCTTCAGCGGCACCCGAATCAGCGACTTCTTCGCAGCCTCGATGCCCTTCTTGATGGCAGACGGCACTTCCTTCGCCTTCCCCATCCCGAAGCCCACGTGGCCATTGCCGTCGCCGACGATGACCAGGGCGCTGAAGCTCAGGTTCTTGCCGCCCTTGACCACCTTGGTGACGCGGTTGATGGACACCACGGTGTCCTTCAGCTCGAGCTGGCTCGCGTCGATTCGATCCCGGAATTCAAACATTGCGTTCCTCATATCGGACGCCTCGACCTCCGCCTTCCACTTCGCCCCACTGGCTGCGGTGGACAGGTCGGAAAGGCGTCCCTACCTGTTAGAACTCCAACCCCGCTTCACGCGCCGCTTCCGCCACGGCCCGCACCCGCCCGTGGTACAGGAAGCCGCCGCGGTCGAACACCACGTGCGTGATGCCCTGCGCCTTCAGCCGCTCGGCGACGATACGTCCGACGGCGGACGCACCGGCCTTGTTGCCGCCGCGCGTGTCGCCGCTCAGCTGCGACTTCACCGCCGGCTCGATGGAGCTGGCCGCGGCAACGGTCGTGCCCGTCGCGTCGTCGATCGCCTGCACGTAGATGTGCGAGACGCTGCGGAACACCGAGAGGCGCGGCCGCTCGGCATTGCCCGAAAACCGCTTGCGCTGGCGCAGGCGGACGCGGTGTCGTCGGTCCTTCTTCGTTTCGATCTTCACGGCACGTTCTCCCGAGCCCGTTACTTGGCGCCGGTCTTGCCGGCCTTCTTCTTCAGCACTTCACCCGTGTACCGCACGCCCTTCTGCTTGTAGGGGTCCGGCTTGCGCAGCGTCCGCATGTTGGCGGCCACCTGGCCGACCAGCTGCTTGTCGATGCCGCTCACCACGAGGTGCGTCTGCTTGTCGATGGTCACGTCGATGCCCTGCGGCAGCGGAAAGATCACCGGATGCGAGTACCCGAGCGCGAAGTGCACGTCGCGCCCCTTGACCTCGGCGCGGTAGCCGACGCCGACGATGTCGAGTTCGCGCTTGAAGCCGTCGGACACGCCCGTCACGGCGTTGGCCACCAACGTCCGCGCGAGCCCATGGAACTTCTTCAGCTCCCGTGCCTCGCCGACCCTGGCGTGGAGTTCGCCGTCCACCAGCTCGAAGTGGATGCCGGCCGGGTAGGCCTGGGCGAGCGAGCCCTTCGGGCCCTTGACCTCGACGAGGCCCTCCTTGACCTTCACGTCCACGCCCTTGGGCACGGGAATGGGCTTCTTACCAATACGAGACATGAGTCAGATCCTTCTGATGGAGCCCCGGGCTCCCTACCACACGTTGCAGAGCACTTCGCCGCCGACGCCCACCTTCACGGCGTCCTTGCCGGTCATCACGCCGCGCGAGGTCGTCAGGATGGCCGTGCCCAGTCCGCCGAGCACGACCGGCACGCCTTCGCGACCGAAGTACACGCGGCGGCCGGGCCGGCTGACGCGCTCGAGGCCCGAGATGACGCGCTCGCCGCGCGGCCCGTACTTGAGGTGCAGGCGCAGCACCTGCTGCGGTGACTCGGGGAGCGTGGCGTTGTCCACCACCTTGAAGCCGCCGATGTAGCCCTCGCTCTCGAGGATGCGGGCGATCTCCAGCTTCAGCTTCGACACGGGGATGTCCACGCGCTGGTGGCGCGACTGGACGGCATTACGAATCCGCGTCAGCATGTCGGCAATCGGGTCAGTCATACCAGTTCACTCTCTACCAGCTGCTCTTGGTCACGCCCGCCACTTCGCCTCGCAGCGACAGTTCGCGGAAACAGAGACGGCACAGGGCAAACTTGCGCAGGAATGCGCGAGGCCGCCCGCACCGGCCGCACCGGTTGCGCAGACGCACCTTGAACTTCGGGGTCTTGAGTTCCTTCGCCTTCTTCGCAGTCGTTGCCATATCAGTTCTGCCTGAACGGGAAGCCGAGGAGCTGCAGCAGCCGGCGCGACTCCTCGTCGGTCTTGGCCGTCGTCACCACGGTGATGTTCATTCCACGCGACTTGTCGACGCGCATGTAGTCGATCTCGGGGAACAGCAGCTGGTCCTTGAGGCCCAGTGTGTAGTTGCCCCGACCATCGAACCCCTTGGTCGGCACGCCGCGGAAGTCACGCACGCGCGGCAACGCCATCGCAATCAACCGGTCGAGGAAGTCGTACATCCGCGCGCCGCGCAACGTCACCATCGCACCGATGGGCATGCCCTCGCGCAGACGGAACGACGCAATCGACTTCCGGGCACGCGTCACGACGGCCTTCTGGCCCGCGATACGCGCGAGTTCCTCTGCCGCCGTGTCGACGATCTTCGCGTTCTGCGTCGCCTCGCCGAGGCCCATGTTGACCACCACCTTGGTGATCTTCGGAATGGCCATCACGTTCGTGTAGCCGAATTCCTTCAACAGGGCCGGCACGACCTCGTCCGAATACCGCTGCTTCAGCCGGCTCATTTGTCCATCACTCCGCCGCTCCTGCGGCTGATGCGCACCTTCCGCCCGTCCTCGAGCCTCTGGAACCCGACGCGCGTGCCCTTGCCCGACTCGGCGTCCCACAGCATCACGTTCGAGGCGTGAATCGAGGCTTCCTGCTCGACGATCCCGCCCTTGACGTTCCGCTGCGGATTGGGCTTGGTGTGGCGCTTCGCGAGGTTGAGCCCCTCGACCACCACCCGGTTACGGTCGGCGTCGACCACCGTGACCCGGCCCCGCTTGCCGCGGTCCTTGCCTGCGATGACGACCACTTCGTCGTTCTTGCGAATCCGCTTCAACCCAGCCATGGTCTACAGCACCTCTGGCGCGAGCGAGATGATCTTCATGAACTTGCGCTCGCGCAGTTCGCGCGCCACCGGCCCGAACACACGGGTCCCGATTGGCTCGCCATCGTCTTTGACCAGGACCGCCGCGTTGCGGTCGAACCGGATGTAGCTGCCATCGCGCCGGCGCTGTTCCTTCCGCGTCCGGACGATGACCGCCTTCACGACCTGGCCCTTCTTCACCGTGCCGTCCGGCGACGCTTCCTTCACCGACGCGGTGACGAGGTCGCCGAGCCGGGCATAGCGTCCCGTCGAGCCGCCGATCGGGTTGATCACGCTGATCTTGCGGGCACCCGAGTTGTCGGCCACGTCGAGAATCGATCGCATCTGTACCATGTGTGCGCTCCTCTCTCTCTACTTGGCCTTCTCGACGATGCGCGCCACGACCCACCGCTTGCGGCGGCTGAGCGGACGGCTCTCGACGAGTGCCACCTGATCGCCGACCTTCGCGTCGTTGGCCTCGTCGTGGGCCATGAACCGGGACGTCTTGCGCTGGGTCTTCCCGTAGACCTCGTGACGCACCTGACGCGTCACGGCCACGACCACACCCTTGTCCATCTTGTCGCTGACGACCGTTCCGAAAATCTCTGCCTTGGCTGCCATAGCTTGCTTCCGAATGTCCCCGCCGCCCGTTGCGCCCGAGGGCGTCAGCGGCCCGCCTTCTGACGCAGCACCGTCTTGATGCGCGCCACGTCGCGCCGCAGCTCCCGCAGCTTCAGCGGCTTGTCGAGCTGCCCCATCGCCTTGCGAATCCGCAGGTGGAAGAGTTCGCTGTCGAGTTCCTCGACGCGACGCTTCAGGTCGTCGACGCCCATGTCCCTGAACTCAGCTGCCTTGGCCATCACGCCTGCTCCTGCGCGAACCGTGTCGCGAACTTCGTGTGGATGGGCAGCTTCGCCGCTGCCAGCTCCATGGCGCGCCGTGCCGTCGGCTCGTCCACGCCCTCCATCTCGAAGAGGATGCGGCCGGGCTTGATCACCGCCACCCACGAGTCGGGTGCGCCCTTGCCCTTGCCCATGCGCGTTTCCTGCGGCTTCTTGGTGATCGGCTTGTCGGGGAACACCCGAATCCAGATCTTTCCGCCGCGCTTGATGAAGCGCGTCATGGCGATACGGGCCGCCTCAATCTGGCGCGCCGTCAGCCAGCACGGCTCCAGCGCCTTCAGCCCGAAGTCCCCGAAGGACACATCGGACCCGCGCCAGGCCTTGCCCCGCATGCGGCCGCGCTGCTGCTTGCGGTACTTGACCTTCTTCGGCATCAACATGGCAGTTGTTTCCTTCGACCTCCGGCATGCGCCGGGCGGCCGTCGTTACCCGCGCGCGCCCGCGGCACGCCGCGGAGCACGGAATTCCTCTTCGCGTCCGACGCGCGGCACCAGGCGCTCGCCCTGGTACAGCCACGTCTTCACGCCAATCACGCCGTAGGTGGTGCGCGCTTCCGCGAACCCGTAGTCGATGTCGGCCCGCAGCGTCTGCAGCGGCAGCTGGCCGTGCAGATACCACTCGGACCGCGCAATCTCGGCGCCGTTCAGTCGACCGGAGACGCGCACCTTGATGCCCCGTGCCCCGAAGCGCAGCGCCGATTCGACCGCCTTGCGCATCGCCCGGCGGAACGCCACGCGCTTCTCGAGCTGCATGGCCACCGACTCGGCAATCAACTGGGCATCCAGCTCCGGCTTCTGGATCTCCTGGATGTTGATGAACACCTCACGGTTGGTGCGCGTCTGCACCTCCACCTTGAGCTTGTCCACCTCCGACCCCTTCCGGCCGATGATGATGCCGGGACGGCTCGTGTGGATGTCCACCTTCAGCTTGTTGGCGGCCCGCTCGATCTCGACCTTCGACACCCCGGCGTGCGCGAAGCGCTTCTTGAGGTGGTCACGCAGCTTCAGGTCCTCGTGCAGGAGCTTGGCGTACTCCTTGTCGGCGAACCATCGCGAGCGCCAGGTCTTGTTGAACCCGAGGCGGAATCCGTAAGGATGAACCTTCTGACCCATTGCGTCCGTCGTCCTTCGTCTTAGTTGGTGTCAGCCGCCGCCGCGCCCCTGCGCGATCGCGACTTCGGCGGTGCACTCGACGGCGCCCGGCGTCGTACGGGACGCTCGGCCACCTGCACCGTGAGGTGCGTCGTGCGCTTCAGTACCCGGAAGGCCCGGCCCATCGGGGCCGGACGGATGCGCTTGGCCGACGGCCCCTGATCGGCGAACGCCGCCGACACGTAGAGGCGCTCGACGTCGCCGCCGAACCCGGCTTCCTGCTGGGCGTTGGCCATCGCCGACTGCAGCAGCTTCTCGATGGCCTTGGACACACCCTTGGTCGAGTACTTCAGGGTCGCCAGGGCGATGTTCACGTTCCGTCCGCGGATCAGGTCCAGCACCAGGCCCGCCTTCTGGGCGGACGTGCGGACGTAGCGGGCTGTGGCTCGAGCTTCCACCATCACCGTTCCCCTTACCTGCCGGACTTCTCGGACTTCACGGGGTGGCCCTTGAAGGACCGCGTCGCCGCGAACTCACCGAGCTTGTGCCCGACCATGTTCTCGGTCACGTACACCGGCACGAACTTCTTGCCGTTGTGCACCGCCAGCGTGTGCCCGATCATCTCGGGGATCACCGTCGAGCGGCGAGACCACGTCTTGATGACCTTCTTCTCGTTCGCCGCATTCATCGCCTCGATCTTCTCGAGGAGAGGAGTGTCGATGAACGGACCCTTCTTCAGTGATCTGCTCATGGCGCCTTACTTCTGCCTCCGCGTAACGATGAAGCGATCCGTCGACTTGTGGCTGCGCGTCTTGTAGCCCTTCGTCGGCACGCCCCACGGGGTCACCGGGTGACGGCCACCCGAGGTCTTGCCTTCACCACCGCCGAGCGGGTGGTCCACCGGGTTCATCGCCACACCACGCACGTGGGGACGCTTGCCCTTCCAGCGACTGCGGCCCGCCTTGCCCACCGACACGTTCTCGTGGTCGACGTTGCCGACCTGCCCGATCGTGGCGTAGCACTCGAGGTTCACGAGGCGCACTTCGCTCGACGGCATGCGGAGCGTCGCGTAGTCCTTCTCCTTGGCCACGAGCTGCACGGCAGCACCGGCGCTGCGTGCCATCTGGCCGCCCTTGCCGGGCCGCAGTTCCACGTTGTGCACGACGGTGCCCAGCGGGATGTTGCGCAACGGCAGCGCGTTGCCGGGCAGGATGTCGACGGTCGGACCGGCGGCAATCGTGTCGCCGACCTTCACCCCCACCGGATGCAGGATGTAGCGCTTCTCGCCATCGGCGTAGGTCACGAGCGCGATGCGGGCGGACCGGTTCGGGTCGTACTCGACCGTCGTCACCTTCGCCGGAATCTCGTGCTTGTCGCGCTTGAAGTCGATCACGCGGTACGTCCGCTTGTGACCGCCGCCGCGCCACCACGAGGTCAGCTCGCCGTGGTTGTTCCGCCCGCCCGACTTCTTGAGCGGCTCGGTCAGCGGCTTGTAAGGCTCGGTGGCCGTGATCTCATCGAACGTCTGCACCGTCTGGAACCGACGGCCCGCCGATGTGGGTTTGTACTTGCGAATGGGCATGGGTCGCTTCCTCGCTTACGCGATCTCCAGGATGTCGGGCACCTTCTCGCCAGGCTCGAGCCGGACGTAGGCCTTCTTCCAGTCGCTGCGGCGGCCGCTGAAGCGCCCCTGGCGCTTCACCTTGCCGTGAGTCCTGGCCGTGCGCACGGCGTCGACCTTCGCGCCGAGCAGCTTCTCGACCGCCTGGGCGATTTCGATCTTCGTGGCGTCCATCGCCACCTCGAACACCAGGACGTTGGTCGACTCACGCTGCAGCGTGCTCTTCTCGGTGACGAGCGGCCGGCGGATGACGTCAGTGAGTTTCATGACTCGTTCTTCCTGCTGAGATGCGGCCGAGGCCTAACCCAGCGCCTCCTGCAGTCGCTCGAGCGCCGCCTGGCTGACGATGATGGTGGGGCTGTCCATCACGTCGCGCGCCGACACCCGGTTGGCCTGCACCAGCCGCACGCCCGGCAGATTGCGGGTCGACAGGACCAGCGTGTCGTCCGGCTGCACGTCGATCAGCAGCGACTTGCGCGCATGGCCCAGCTCGCGCAGCATCTTCTCGGCCGCGCCCGTGTTGATGTCCGACAGGCCGAACGCGCTCACGACCACGACGGCGCCGTCACGCAGCTTCTGCGTCAGCGCATCGCGCAGCGCGCCCTTCGCCATCTTGCGCGGGAAGGCATACCCGTAGTCGCGCGGGTGCGGACCGAACACGGTGCCGCCCTTGCGCCACAGCGGATTGCGCACGTCGCTGACCCGCGCCCGGCCCGTGCCCTTCTGCTTCCAGAGCTTCTTGCCGCTGCCCGCCACCATGCCGCGGCTCTTGGTGGCATGCGTGCCGGCGCGTCCCTCGGCCTGCTCGTGACGCACGGCTTCCCAGATCAGGCCCGTCCGCACGCGACCGCCGAACACCTCGTCGCGCAGGTCGATGGACCCGACCCGTTCGTTCTTCGCATTGACGACGTCGAGAGTCATCTGAGTGATTCCTTACTTCTTGCCCTTGGGCTTCTCGGTCTGCGGCACGCGCACGGGCTTGGCCTTCCTGGCCTTGCGGACGAGCACGTACCCGTTGCGCGGGCCCGGAACGGCGCCCTTCACGAGCAGCAGATGATTGTCGCCATCGACGCGCACGATCTTCAGGTTGTGCACGGTCACCCGGTCGGAGCCCATGTGACCCGCGGCGCGCATGCCCTTGATGACGCGGGACGGGTACGACGAGGCGCCAATCGAGCCGGGCGCCCTGTGGAACATCGAGCCGTGCGACGCCGCGCCCCCGGCGAAGTTGTGGCGCTTCATCACGCCCTGAAAGCCGTGCCCGCGCGACGTGCCGATGACGTCGACCACTTCGCCGTCCGCGAACAGCCCGGAGACCAGCACTTCCGAGCCGGCCGTGACGGCATCACCCGCCACGCCCACCTCGCGGCGGATGCGCGTGGGCGGCACGTTCGCCTTGGCGTAGTGGCCGGCGATGGCCTTGTTGACGCGCGCCGGACGGTGCTCGACCAGGCCAATCTGCGCTGACCCGTAGCCGTCGCCCTCGACCGTCTTGGCCTGCACGACCACGCACGGGCCAGCCTTGATCACGGTGACCGGCGTCACGACGCCGTCGGCGCCGAACACCTGCGTCATCCCGATTTTCTTCCCGATGATTCCCGTCACCATCGTCTGTGTCTCACCCTCTGGGTCCGTGTCCGCCGTCGCGCCTGCGGCGCTTCGGCGAGATCGCCAACCCTGTCTTTCGTGTCACGCGGCCGGCTCGAAGAGCCGGCCCTACTCTCCTCCGCCTTGGCGCAGGGCCTACCCTCCGCCGCCTTGGCGAAGGAGGTGCCCTCCGTAGCCTTTGGCGATGAAGGGCTTGCCCTCCGCAGCCTTGGCGTAGGCCTGCCCTCCGTAGCCTTTGGCGATGAAGGGCCTGCCCTCCGTAGCCTTGGCGAAGGAGGGTTACTTGCCGTGTTCCTTGCCGAACGCCTTGATCTCGACGTCCACGCCCGCGGGCAGATCGAGCTTCATCAGCGCGTCCACCGTCGCCGGCGTGGGCTCGAAGATGTCGACCAGGCGCTTGTGCGTCCGGATCTCGAACTGCTCGCGCGATTTCTTGTCCACGTGCGGCGAACGCAGCACCGTCCACTTGTTCTTCTCGGTCGGCAACGGCACCGGGCCGGCCAGGCGTGCGCCCGTACGGCGGGCGGTGTCCACGATCTCGGTCGTGGACTGGTCGAGCACGCGGGCGTCGTACGCCTTCAGCCGAATGCGAATCTTCTCGCCAAATGAGGACATCTGCCTGATTCCTGTCTTCCGTCTTTCGTCTACCGCTGCCGGCTACGGGCTACCGCAACCGTCTACCGCAACCGTCTACCGTCGAACCGGCTACCGTCCACCGCGGCGTGCCTGTCATGAAGCATGAAGCATGAGGCATGACACCCCGTCCGCC
>CAYMAG010000063.1:0-18843 GCA_964388335.1 uncultured Vicinamibacteraceae bacterium
GCGTTGACGCGTATCGGGCGCGAGAGATCGCAGGAACGACCATCCAAGGCTGTCGCGTGGATGGCAGTTTCGTGACAGAGGTGTCGGTGGGGCGGCGTGTCGCGCGATGCAGGGTCACGGAGATCACGGAGGACACGGGTTCACGCGGAGGCGCGGAGGAGCGGAGACGCGGAGCGCGCCGGCTGCCGTTGACGGGCACACGATCGGTCCAAGGTGCTGGCTCGGCTCCATCGAGTTCAGCGTGTTGCCGTGCGGGTGACGTCGGTGCATCGTCGTGTTCCCGGGATGCGGAGGCCACGGAGATCACGGAGGACACGGGTTCACGCGGAGGCGCGGAGGAGCGGAGGCGCGGAGCGCACCGGCTGCCGCTGACGGGCAGCACGATCGGTTCAAGGTGCTGGCTCGGCTCCATTGAGTTCAGCGTGCCGCTGGTGCTCGCTCGACCTCATCGAGTTCCGCGCGCTGCTGAGGCGTTCGATCGAAGCGACCTGGTCCAACGTGGGTGTGGGCGTGGCACTCTGCTGCTCTGTGCCTCCGCTGTGCACCCGTTCCGTCCCCTCCGTTGCGAGACGCGCGTCGGCGTCAGTTGACCGTCAGCACACGATCGGTCCGAGGGGCTTGCTCGACTCCATCCCAGTTCAGCCTGCTGCCGAGGCGTTCGAGCGAAAGGCCTGGGTCTACCTTAGGCGTGGACGTGCCACTCCGCTGCTCTGTTCCTCCGCTGTGCACCCGTTCCCTCCGTCCTCAATGGGTTCACGCGGAGGCGCGGAGACGCGCAGCCCGCCGACTGCCGTTGGCGGTGAGCACGATCGATCCAAGGTGCTGGCTCGACTCCATTCGAGTTCCGCGTGTCGCTGGTGCTGGCTCGACTCCATTCGAGTTCCGCGTGTCGCTGGTGCTGGCTCGGCTCCATTCGTTCGGCGTCCTGCTGAGGCGTTCGATCGAAGGGACCTGGCCCAACCGTGGGTGTGAACGTGGTACTCCGCGCCTCCGCGTCTCCGCGTGAACCCGTTCCCTCCGTCCCCTCCGTTGCGCGACGCGCGTCGGCGTCAATTGACGGTCAGCACGATCGGTCCGAGGGGCTGGCTCGACTCCACCCCAGTTCAGCCTGCTGCCGAGGCGGTCGATCGAAGTGACTTGGTCACCGTGGGGTGGCGTGGTACTCCGCGCCTCCGCGTCTCCGCGTGAACCCGTTCCCTCCGTCCCCCCGTTGCGCGAAGCGCGTCGGCGTCCGTTGACGATCAGCACGATCGGCCCGAGGTGCTGGCTCGACTCCATTCGAGTTCCGCGTGTCGCTGGTGCTGGCTCGGCTCCATTCGTTCGGCGTCCTGCTGAGGCGTTCGATCGAAGGGACCTGGCCCAACCGTGGGTGTGAACGTGGTACTCCGCGCCTCCGCGTCTCCGCGTGAACCCGTTCCCTCCGTCCCCTCCGTTGGCTTCCGCTGGCGCGTCTGATTCCCCGTTATCATTGACAGTTGTGCCCGGGCCGCGTATCCTCTCCTTTTGCCGTCTGCCGGCAAGGAGCACAAAGGGTCATCATGAGCACGTTCATTCCCAGCGCCACGACCATCGAGCGTCGGTGGCACGTCATCGATGCGGCGGGTCAGTCGCTCGGTCGCGTGGCCAGCCTCGCCGCGTCGGTGCTGCAGGGCAAGCACAAGCCCACGTACACGCCGTTTCTCGACACGGGCGATCACGTCATCGTCGTCAACGCCGCACAGGCCGTGCTGACCGGGAACAAGGAAGAGCAGAAGCTGTACCGGTATCACAGCGGCTACGAAGGCGGTCTGCGCGAGGTCCGTGCCAAGGACATGCGTGCGCGACGTCCTGCCAGCCTGGTCGAAGAGGCCGTCCGCGGGATGCTGCCGAAGAACAAGATCGGCAGCCAGATGTACCGCAAGCTCAACGTCTACGAACGCGCCGATCATCCACACGCGGCGCAGAAGCCCACGTCCCTCGAGGTGCAGTAATCGTGTCAGTCATTCAGTACTACGGTACGGGTCGTCGCAAATCGTCCACCGCGCGTGTGTTCCTCCGGCCCGGCAGCGGGCAGATCACGATCAACCAGCATCCCCTGGCCGACGCGGTCAACACCGAGTCGCTGCGTCTGCAGGTGCGGGCGCCGCTGGTCCTGACCGAGACCCTCGAGAAGTTCGATATCTACGCCACGACGGCGGGCGGCGGCATCTCGGGCCAGGCCGGTGCGTTGCGGCTGGGCATTGCCCGGGCGCTGTGCCTGTACAACGGCGAACTGCGCGCCGCGCTGAAGAAGGCGGGCCTCCTGACACGCGATCAGCGCGCCAAGGAACGGAAGAAGTACGGCATGGCTGGCGCCCGCAAGCGGTTCCAGTTCAGCAAGCGTTAGACATGGCGGACGGGCTGGCAGGCGCCGGCTCACGATTTCTGGTGGAGGAACGTTCTTGACCCCGATTGCTGTGAAAGACCTGCTCGAGGCGGGTGTACACTTTGGCCATCAAACCAGGCGCTGGAACCCGAAGATGAAGCCATACATCTTCGGCGCGCGCAATGGCATCTACATCATCGACCTCGGCAAGACCGCGCGTCTGTTCCGCGACGCGGAGCAGTTCGTCATGCAGCTCGCGTCCGAAGGGCGCACCCTGCTCTTCGTGGGCACCAAGCGGCAGGCGCAGGATGCAATCGCGGAAGAAGCGCAGCGCTGCGGCATGTACTACATCAACCAGCGCTGGTTGGGCGGCTTGCTGACCAACTTCACCACGATCCAGAAGAGTCTGACGCGCCTGCGCGACCTCGAGGCGATGGAGACCGACGGCCGGTACGAGATCCTCTCGAAGAAGGAGATCGCGCGGCTCGACAAGGAGAAGCGGCGTCTTCAGAAGAACCTCGACGGCATCCGTCACATGGACCGTCTGCCCGACGTGGTGTTCATTGTCGACACCAAGCACGAGCAGATCGCCGTGGACGAGTCGCGCAAGCTCAAGATTCCGATCATCGGCATCGTCGACACCAACTGCGACCCCGATGAAGTCGACTACGCCATCCCCGGCAACGACGACGCCCTGCGGGCCATCCGCTTGTTCGCGTCGCGGATCGCCGATGCCGTCATCGAAGGCCGGGGCCTGCGCGAGTCGAAGCACGTCGAGGCCATGCCGGCCACGGCCGACGAGGGCGAGGGTGAGGGACGTGAACCGCTTCGCGCCCAGCAGCGTCCGCTGCGCGCTACGACAGCGACGCCTGCCGAACCCGAACCCGTGCCCCCCGTCAGCCCCGCGTCGGTCTGACGCGCGCGGCTGATGGTCCCGAACGCCGGTCCTGGGACTGCCCCGGCCGGCGTTTCGTGTGTCCGCCCGCTCGTTCCTTCGTTCCTTCGTTCCTTGGTTCCTTCGTTCCTTGGTTCCTTCGTTCCTTCGTTCCTTCGTTCCTTGGTTCCCTGGTTCCTTCCTTCCTTTCCCTGGACATCCCCATGGCTATCACCGCTGAACTGGTCAAGACCCTGCGCGAGCGCACTGGCGCCGGCATGATGGAGTGCAAGAAGGCACTCACCGAAACGAACGGCGATATCGACGCCGCCATCGAGTACCTCCGCAAGCGCGGCATGGCCCAGGCTGCCAAGCGTGCCGGCCGCAGCACGAGCGAAGGCATGGTCGGCATCCTCGTCGACGCCAGCCGGACGCAGGGCACCATGGCGGAGGTGAACTGTGAAACGGACTTCGTCGCACGTACCGACGAGTTCAAGGCGCTCGTGGACGAGATCGTCACGACGATCGACGCGACCGACGAGCCGCACGAGACGCTCGTCGCGACCGACGGTCCGCTCGGCCAGCGTCTGACGGCGGCCATCGCCAAGGTCGGCGAGAACATGGCCGTGCCGCGGTCGGCACGCCTGGTCGGCGGCTACATCGGCAGCTACAGCCACATGGGCGGCAAGATCGGCGTGATCGTCCAGATCGACGGTGTCAGCGGTGACGCCCGCGAGCACGAGGCGTTCACGGCCTTCGTCAACGAACTGGCGATGCACGTGGCCGCGGCGAGCCCGCAGCACACGACCCGTGACGAAGTGCCGGCCGACGCGATCGAGAAGGAGAAGGACATCTACCGCGCCCAGATGGCCGAGTCGGGCAAGCCCGCCGCCGTCATCGAGAAGATCATCGAGGGCAAGCTGGCGGCGTTCTTCGAGCAGATCGTGCTGGTGGATCAGCCCACCATCCGCGACCCCAAGGTGACGGTGTCGCAGGCACTCGCGGCCATCTCGACGACGATTGGCCAGCCTCTGACCATCCGCTCCTTCGCACGCTTCAAGGTGGGCGAAGCCAGCGCCTGAGGTGGTCGTTCCGCAGGGTCGGCCGACGGGTCGCGCCCCCGTCGGCCTGTATAATGCCGGGCGTCTATGTCACGTCCAGCGTACCAGCGCGTCCTCCTCAAACTCTCCGGCGAAGCACTGATGGGCGACCACGGTTACGGGATCGACCCCGCCGTCGTCACCCAGATTGCCACCGAAGTCGCCGAAATCCAGTCCCTTGGTGTCCAGACGGCAATCGTCATCGGAGGCGGCAACATCTTCCGGGGCATGGCGGCCAGCGCGCGCGGCATGGACCGCGCGACCGCCGACTACATGGGCATGCTCGCCACGGTCATGAACGGCCTGGCCCTGCAGGATGGTCTCGAGCACCACGGAATCCCGAGCCGGGTCCTCACGGCGATCGAGATGCGGGCCGTGGCCGAGCCGTTCATCCGCCGGCGCGCCATCCGGCACATGGAGAAAGGACGCGTGGTCGTCTTCGCGGCGGGCACGGGCAACCCCTACTTCACCACCGACACGGCCGCCGCGTTGCGCGCCATGGAGATCAAGGCCGACGTCATCCTGAAAGCCACGAAGGTGGACGGTATCTACACCGCCGACCCCATGAAGGACGACAAGGCGACGCGTTACGATGAGATTACGTACCTGCAGGTGCTCGAGCAGGGTCTCCAGGTGATGGACGCGACCGCCATCTCGCTCTGCATGGACAACCGCATGCCGATTGTCGTGCTCAACCTCAACACGCCCGGCACCATGCGTCGCGCGATTCTCGGCGAGTCGGTCGGCACGCGTGTCACGGCGGGGTGATGACTCATGCTTCATGCTTCATGCTGCTTCATGCTTCATGACTCATGCTTGATGCTTCGTGCCTCATGCGTGGTCCTTCATGCCTGATGATTGATGCCTGCGGCGCGAGGCCAGGAGATACCGTATGGAAGCCACCGATATCAAGACTTTGCAGGACGCGTGCCGCAGCCGCATGAGCGCGGTGCTGGACCACCTCCGTCGCGAACTGGCCGGCGTGCGGACGGGACGCGCCTCGACCGCGCTCCTCGATCAGGTGCACGTGGACGCCTACGGCACGACGATGCCCGTCAATCAGGTGGCGCAGCTGTCGGTCCCCGAGCCGACGATGATCCTCGCCCAGCCGTTCGACCCGTCCCTGATCACCGCGATCGAGAAAGCCATTCGCTCGTCCAATCTCGGGCTCAACCCGTCGAACGACGGCAAGGTGATCCGGATTCCGCTGCCGAGCCTCACCGAAGAGCGGCGCAAGGAACTGACGCGCGTGGTCCACAAGCTGGCCGAGGAAGGGCGCAACGGCGTGCGGCAGGTGCGGCGTGACGCCAACGACCGCCTGAAGAAGATGATGAAGGACTCGGAGATCTCGGAGGACGATGAGCGCCGCGCCCTGGATGCCGTGCAGAAGATCACCGACCAGTTCGTCGGCCAGATCGACGACCTGCAGGCACACAAGGACAAGGACCTCATGACGGTGTGATCGCCATCCTCTTCACCGGCGGCACCATCTCGATGCGCATCGACGCGCGGACGGGGTCGGCAGTGCCGGCGCTCGGCGGCCTCGACATCCTCGCGCACGTGCCGCAACTCGCAGACGTCGCCGATGTCGAACTCGAGGACGTGTCGCGCCTGCCCGGGCCGCACGTCACGCCCGAACACATGTGGCGCCTGGCTCGGCGTGTGGCCGCGTGGCTCGAGCGTCCCGACGTCGATGGTGTCGTGATCACGCACGGCACCGACACGCTCGAAGAGACGGCCTACTTTCTGGACGTCGCGATCGCCAGTGACAAGCCCGTCGTGGTCGTCGGCGCGATTCGCACGATGTCGGAGCCGAGCTGGGATGGGCCCGCCAACCTGGTCCACGCGGCGAAGGTCGCAGCCGCGCCGGCCTCGCAGAGCCGCGGCGTCCTGGTCGCGATGAACGAGCAGATTCTCTCGGCCCGTGAAGTCGAGAAGGTGCACACCGAGGCGGCGGCCTCGTTCCAGTCTCGCGAGTTCGGGCCAGTCGGCGTCGTCGACGCGGGTATCGTCCGCTACCTCCGCAGCGTGCCACGCGAGTCGACCTGGCGCGATGTCGAGGCCGACGGGCTCCTGCGCGTCCGGCGCTTCGAGCCGGACGTGGATCTCGTGAAGGTCACCGCGGGCGCGGACGGACGCTTCGTGCGGTGCAGCCTGAGCAGCGGCGCACGCGGGCTGGTGCTCGAGGCGCTGGGACGCGGCAACGTCCCACCGGCGATGCTCGACGACATCGAACGCGCCGTCCATGCACGGCTGCCCATCGTGCTGACGTCGCGGTGCGGCGCGGGCAGCGTCCGCGAGCGCTACGGGTATGAGGGCGGCGGGCGCGGTCTGCTCGACCTGGGCCTGATCTTCGCGGGTCGTCTGAGCGGTGTGAAGGCCCGCATCAAGCTGATGCTCGCCCTCGGCTATACGACCGACCACGCGAGGCTGCGCGAGATCTTCGACGACCCGCTGGGGTGAGGCCGGCGCGCGGCGGGTGCGTGCCCGGCGGAGGTAGACGGAGGAAACGGGTCCACAACGAAGCAGCGGAGAAACGGAGTCCTCTGCTGCTCTGCGCCTCTGTGTGAATCCGTTCCCTCCGTGCTCTCTGTTGCGTCGTGGCCCGAACGATGACGCACAGGCTCCTGTCCGCGGAGGCGTACGGAGGAAACGGGTGCACAACGAAGCAGCAGAGAAGCGGAGGCCCTCTGCTGCTCTGCGCCTCTGTGTGAATCCGTTCCCTCCGTGCTCTCTGTTGCGTCGTGGCCCGAACGATGACGCACAGGCTCCTGTCCGCGGAGGCGTACGGAGGAAACGGGTGCACAACGAAGCAGCAGAGAAGCGGAGGCCCTCTGCTGCTCTGCGCCTCCGTGTGAACCCGTTACCTCCGTGACCTCTGTTCGCGGTAGCCCGTAGCCCCGCAGCCTGCAGCCTGTAGCCCGCAGGTAGACGGTAGCCGGTCGTCGGCAGTACGATGCCTCCTCACTCGAGGAGATCCGACTGCCCATGCGCATCACCCGTGTCGATGCCCTGCTCATGTCCTGTCCGCTACGCGAGCCGCTGCGGCTCCCCTTCCATGGCGGAGAGCGCACCATTCTCAAGCGCGATGCGATGCTCATTCGCGTCGTCACCGACACCGGGTTGACGGGCTACGCGCCCGGACCGGCGCACGAGCGGGCCGCGCGGGAGATTCACGACGTCATCGGTCCCTGGCTCGATGGCCGCGACCCGCGGGCGTGGGCGACGTTCGACGTCCCCGGCGGCCTGGAGCTTCGCAAGACCTACCGCGCCGTCGAACTCGCGCTGCTCGACCTCATCGGACGACACGAGGGCGCACCGCTCTCGGAGATTGCCGGTGGACGCTGCCGCGATCGCATCAAGCTCTATGGCAGCGCAGGCATGTACATGTCACCGGAGGGTTACGCAGCCGAGGCCGCGGCCATCCAGGCGATGGGCTTCCCCGCCTACAAGATGCGGCCTGCGCTCGGGCCAGGCGACGATCTGCGCACGGTCGCGCTGATGCGCGAGGCCACCGGAGACGGCTTCGGCCTGATGATCGACGCGCACTCGTGGTGGCGGATGGGCGACCACAGCTACTCGCCCGAGACGGTCGAGCAACTCGCGCGCGACATGGCCGGGCACGACATCACGTGGCTCGAAGAGCCGCTGCCGCCGGACGACCACGACGCGTATCGCCGTCTGCGCGCGGCCGTGCCGACGCCGCTGGCCTCGGGCGAGCACGAGCAGGATGTTCCCGGCCTGCTGGATCTCATCGAGACGGACGCCGTCCACTACGTACAGATGGACGTGTGCTGCCAGGGCGGGCTGCCGGCATTCACGGCGGTGGCGCGTGCTGCTCAGGCGCGAGATGTACGCTTCGCCTTCCACTGCTGGGGCACCACGCTCGAAGTGCTCGCGTCGGCGCACCTTGGCGTCTGCTGGCCCGCGTCGGTCGTGGAGTGGCTCGAGCACCCGTGCCACGGCAACCGCGGACGCGCCGGGATGTATCCGTTCGAACTGGCCGACGACATCCTGGCAGAGCCACTGCCCATCGAGAATGGAGACCTCGTGGTGCCCGATAGCCCAGGCCTCGGCATCGCCATCGACGAATCCGTCATCGATCGCTATCCGTTCCTGCCTGGACCGTGGTCGTACTTCCGGCTCGATGCGCCGCCCTCACTCGTCGCAGTGACCGGCGACCACTCGGTGAAGTGGGTCGACGCCCCTTCCGGACAGACGGCCTGACGTGGATCCGCTGCTGCTCGCCGGGCTGGGAGTGCTGCTCGTCGGCCTGGCCATCCTCGTGCTGCGGCTCGACGCGTTCCTCGCGCTCGTGCTCACCGCGCTCATCATCGGCGCGCTGACACCGTCGGCAACGCTCGAACAACAGGTGCTGGCCAGGGGCGGCACCGCGGAGGAAGCACGGGCGGCGGCCACGCTGTCTCCCGGTGAACGCGTGGCGCGCGGGTTCGGCCGCACCGCCGGCAACGTCGGCGTGATGATCGCGCTGGCCGCGGTCATCGGCCGCGCCATGCTCGAGAGCGGCGCCGCCGATCGCATCATCCGGACGGCGCTGCTGGTGGTGGGCGAGCGCCTCGCCCCCATCGGCTTCTCGATGGCCGGTTTCGTCCTGGGCATCCCCGTGTTCTTCGACACGGTGTTCTACCTGACCGTTCCGCTCGGACGGGCGCTGGCGTTGCGCAACGCGGCGCGCTACGGGCTGTACGTGATGACCATCGCCGGTGGCGCGAGCATCGCGCACTCGCTCGTGCCGCCGACGCCGGGACCGCTGCTCGTGGCGACCGCCCTCAACGTGGACGTCGGCCAGATGATGATCGTCGGCATCGTGCTCGGCCTGCTGGCGACGATGGTCGGGTGGGTGTATGCGTACGCGATCGATCGCCGGTGGCCCGTGCCGCTGCGCGAGACGTCCGACATGTCCATCGACGCGCTCCGCGCCATTGCCGCGCGAGAGACGTCATCGTTGCCGTCGCTGGGGTGGTCCGTGCTCCCGGTGATTCTGCCGGTCGCGCTGATCGGCGGCCAGGCGCTGGTGCCGGCGGCAGGTGGCGGTGCCGCTGCGACCGGGAGCATCTGGCTCGAGTGGCTGCGTGCGCTCGGCGACCGGCACGTGGCACTCACGATCGCCATGGTGATCGCACTGGCGGTCATGATTCGCAGCCAGGGCGCTGCCGCCATCCAGACGGCCGTGCCGCAGGCCATCGCCGGCGCCGGCACCATCATCCTCGTCACGTCGGCTGGAGGCGCCTTCGGCAGCATCCTGCAGGACACGGGTATCGGCGACCGTCTGGAGGCATTCGCGTCGGGCTCACAGCTCGGCATCCTGCCGCTGACCTTCTTCGCCACCGCCCTCATCCGCACCGCACAGGGGTCGGCGACCGTGGCCATGGTGACCGTCGTCGGCATGGTGAGCGGCCTCGCGACGCCGGCGATCCTGGGCTTCGCCCCGGTCTATCTGGCCGCCGCCATCGGATTCGGATCGAAGCCCTTCTCGTGGATGAACGACAGTGGTTTCTGGGTGGTGTCGCGCATGAGCGGAATGACGCCTGCCGAGACCCTGCGCAACTTCTCCCTGCAAATCACCGTGATGGGCGTGGCCGGCCTGCTGGCCACGATGCTCGCCGCGGCGTTCGTTCCCCTCATCTGAGACCGTTCATGCCTGCCCTGCGAATCGCCAGCCTGCGCGCCCACTCCATCGCCATCGCCGATCCCCCGCTGCGCAGTTCGTACGGGCTGCACGCCCCGTATGCCCTGCGCACCATCATCGAACTCGAAAGCCAGGACGGCATCATCGGTCTCGCTGAAACGCACGGCGGCGACGCGATGGCCGCCGATCTCGCGGCAATCTCACCCTCGCTCGTCGGGACGGATGCCTGGACCCTCGCGGCTCGCCTCATGCCGATGCTCTCGCCGGAGGTCGAGGGCGACCGTTCGCAGACGCATCGCGTGCCGGGCGAGAACCCGCTCGATGCGTCCACGCGGCTCTACTCGGCGCTCGAGATGGCCGCGCTCGACCTCGTCGGCAAGAGCCTCGGGCAACCCGTCTGCGCGCTCCTCGGTGGGCGCGTACGCGACCTCGTGCCGTTCTCCGCCTACCTGTTCTACAAGCATGCGGGAGGCGGCGGCGAGGGTGACGACACGCGCGACGACGAATACGGTGAAGGTCTGACACCCGAGGCCATCGTCGCCCAGGCACGGCAGATGATGGGAGCGTACGGGTTCACGTCCATCAAGCTCAAGGCCGGCGTCCTCGATCCGGCCGACGAGATCGAGGCGATGCAGGCGCTGTACGCGGCGTTCGGTCCCGGCGTGCCGCTGCGCATCGACCCGAACTGCGCGTGGTCGGTCGAGACGTCGTGCCTGGTCGGGCGTACCCTGGCACACGAACTCGGCCGCGGGGGCTACCTCGAAGACCCCACCGCCGGTCTCGACGGCATGGCCGCCGTGCGCCGGCAACTGTTGGCCGAACAGGTCGAGACGCCGCTGGCGAGCAACGTCGCCGTCACGAACTTCGGCCACCTCCCGACGGCCGTTCGAGACGATGCGGTGCAGATTGTCCTGTGCGATCCACACTACTGGGGTGGCCTGCGGCAGGTGCAGCAGCTCGCGCGAACATGTCAGGCGTTCGCGCTGGGCCTCTCGATGCACTCGAACAGTCATCTCGGCATTTCACTGATGGCCATGGCGCATGTCGCTGCGGCCTCGCCGCACCTGACCTACGCCTGCGATACCCACTATCCGTGGCAGCGAG
Organism: uncultured Vicinamibacteraceae bacterium; assembly: GCA_964388335.1. Lineage (GTDB taxonomy): Bacteria > Acidobacteriota > Vicinamibacteria > Vicinamibacterales > Vicinamibacteraceae > JAEZDP01. The sequence continues at coordinate 11,073 of CAYMAG010000063.1, forward strand.
CGGAGGACGAGGTCGTGGTGGGTGGCCGCATCCCCTTCGAGAGTGGGAGCGTGCGCGTGACGGATGCGCCGGGCCTCGGCGTGTCGCTCGATTACGATCGGCTGGCGCGCGGACGCGAGCTGTACGCACGATGCCCCTACCGCAAACGCGACGACGAAGCCGAGATGCGTAAGCACATCGATCCTCAGTGGACCAGGAGATTGCCCCGATGGTGACAGCACTGCCCCAGCTCGAAGGCGTCATCGCGTTCCCCGTGACACCGTTCACGCCCTCGGGCGACCTGGACACGGCCGGGCTGTCCGACAACCTCGACAGGCTCCTCGCCCATCCACTCGCCGCCATCGTCGCGGCGGGCGGGACGGGCGAGGTGTACTCGCTGTCGGAGCGCGAGCACGACGCGGTGGTGCGGGTCATCGTGCAGCGGGCGGATGGACGGACGCCGGTCGTCGCGGGCACCGGCGGCAGCGTGGGCTCGGCCACGGCGATGGCGCGTCAGGCGGCGGACGCGGGGGCCACCGCCATCCTGGCACTACCGCCCTCATACCCCAATGCGGACGCCGAGGGCCTTCTCGCGTACTACCAGGCCATCGGCGCTGCGACGCCACTGCCGCTGATCGTGTACAGCCGCGACTGGGTGAACCCGGGCGCCGCGCTCGTGGAGCGTATGGCCGACGCCATCCCGACGCTCGCCGTCTGGAAGGACGGTACCGGCGACATCCGCCGCTACCAGCAGATCATGGCGCGGCTGGGCACTCGCCTGCAGTGGGTGGGCGGTGCGGGCGATGACCTCGTCGGCGCGTACTACCGCCTGGGCATCCGCGCCTACACGTCGAGCATCGCGAACGTGGCGCCCAGGCTCGCACTGGCGCTGCACGATGCCGCGGCGAATGGCGAGGAAGGCCGCCTGCGCAGCCTGCTCGACACCCTCGTGGTACCACTCTACGAGGTACGCGGACGCCGGAAAGGGTACGAGGTCTCGGCGATGAAGGCGATCATGGCGATGCAGGGGCAGGCGGCGGGCCCGGTGCGCGCGCCGCTCGTCGAGGTGGACGGCACGGAACTCGACGAACTGCGCGACATCCTGGACGCCTGGCGCGATTACGTGTGAAGAGCGAAAGGGCCGCCTCGGCCAACAACAGGAGGGCCCGCCTCGGCGAGACGGGCCCTCCCTTACCCATGAGGATGTGCGACGAGAGGGTTATTCGTCGCCGAAGCCGATACCGAGCGACTTCGCCGTACGCACGACGTCGCCGTCCGGAACCACCAGACGCTGCTTGCCGACGATGTCCTCCAGCGGAACAGAACCGATGTCCGGCGGCGTGAACGCCACCATGCGGTCATGGTCGCCGCGCACGAGCAGTTCGACAGCCATCGCGCCAAAGCGCGTGGCGAGCATCCGGTCGAAGCTCGTGGGCGAACCGCCCCGCTGCAGGTGGCCGAGCACCACCGACCGGGTCTCCTTGCCTGTCAGCTGTTCGAGGTCGGTCGAGACGCGGTGCCCGATACCGCCCAGGCGCTCGACGTAGCCCCCATCGGCGGCCTTCACGAGCGACACCTTGCCCCCCTGGGGACGCGCACCCTCGGCGACGACCACGATGCTGAAGCGTGCGCCCCACTCCTCGCGGTCCTTGATCCGCTTGGCCACGAGGTTGATATCGTAGGGAATCTCAGGAATCAGGATCACGTCGGCACCGCCGGCCACACCCGAATACAGCGCGATCCACCCTGCGTAGCGTCCCATCACCTCGACGATCATCACGCGATGGTGCGCCGCCGCCGTGGTGTGCAGGCGATCGATCGCGTCGGTCGCGAAGCTCACCGCCGTGTCGAAGCCGAAGCAGTTGGTCGTGCCGACGATGTCGTTGTCGATGGTTTTGGGCACACCCACGATGGGAATGCCGCGCGTGGCGAACTCGTGCGCGATCGCGAGTGTACCGTCACCGCCAATCACGACGAGCCCCTGCAGCCCGAGCTGATGGAACATGTCGACGCAGCGCTGCGAGTAGTCGCGGCTGCCGTCGGAGGTCTGCACCGGGTACATGAAGGGGTTGCCGCGGTTCGTCGTCCCGAGGATCGTGCCGCCCATGCGCAGGATGCCCGTTACGTCGCGTGGCGTCAGCACCCGATGCCGATCGGGCTCGATCAGGCCGTCGAAGCTGTCTTCGAGACCGAGGCACTCGATGCCGTGGCTGTGGGAGGCCTTGACGACCGCCCGGATGACCGCGTTGAGTCCCGGGGCGTCGCCGCCTCCGGTGAGAACACCAATCCGCCGAACCTTGCTCATAGAAAGTGGATACCTGAAAGAGAAAATCGTCCGGTCTTCCTGCCTCCTGCGTGGACCGTGCGGGTCCGGGACCGGACTGGGCAGTCGCGGAGGATAGGAAAGTATAAATCAACTCCTAGCGTCGCGTGGCCTGATCCCAGATGGTCGCGGTTCCACCACCGATGGCCGCGCCAATCAGCGCGCCCTTCCTGCCGCCGGTGGCTGCGCCGACACCCGCGCCGACGCCGGCCGACGATCCGATGATGATCGCGCGCGATCGGCGCGCGAACGCCTGAATCGTCCTGTGACGGGCTCATGCGTAGGGACGGGCGTCCGCATGGACGGACGTTGCCTCCGTTCGTTCCCGGCCCGCCCGGCGAGGCGGGGTTACCAGGCCCACTTCGGGAGGCGCGGCTCCACCCTTCGCCGAGGCTGGGCTACCTTATCCGGGGGAGGCGTCCTGATCGACGACGCCGATGCCTGCCGACAGCCAGGCGCGTACGGCCGCGTCGGCACTGGCCGCGGGCACCAGCAGGTAGTCCGTGTCGAAGGTCGAAATCGCGAACACACTGATGCCTGCTGACGCGAGGGGGGTCGTGAGGCGAACGAGGATGCCCACCAGCGCGAAGTCGAGCGTGCCGTCCACCGCGTATGCGTGCCACGGGGCCTCGACTCGGGCTCCGGGCGGGACAAGGTCCTTCGGGCAGACGATGGACAACTCGGCATCCGTCCGCGTCACGCTCACCAGGGGCGCACGTGATGCCACGACGGCACGCAGCCACGCCTCGCTGTGCTGTGCATCGGCGGGCATGCGGCACACGGCCACGGCCCCTGGCACGGCCCGCAGCACGAGCGGACGGGTCACGGCGCGCTCACGAGGAAACGCAGAAGGTCGGCCATGTCCTGTGTCGACAGTCCCTCTTCCAGACCATCGGGCATCATGGACTGCTCCATGCCCTGCAGCCGCAGGATGTTGGCGCGCGGCAGCACGCGCTCGGCGCCGAACGGCTGGGCGAGCGTGACGCTCGACTCGGTTTCGCTGCGAATGAGCCCCATCAGCATTTCACCGTCGGCGGTCTCGACGCTGTAGAGGCGATAGCCCGCGTCCTGCGCGCGGCCGGGGTCGATGATGTGCATGAGGAGTTCCTCGAGCGCCGAGTTCTTCATCGAGTCGATGCTCGGTCCGAGAGCGTACCCCTGGTCCCCCGCCATGTGGCACGACGCGCAACGGGTTCGGTAGACGTCATGCCCACGCGACTCGTCTCCCTGCAGCTGGAGCGCGGGCTGGTAGCGCGCGATCGCCGCCGCGCGGTCCCCCGCCGTGGGCGCTCCGAACACACGGCCGGCCATGCGGCGCACATCCACGCTGCGGTTCGACCGAAGAAAGGCCGTCTGCGTGGGCGTCAGTTCGTTGCGCAGGACGCGACCCTGCTCGATGGCCGTCATCAGGGCCAGCGCGCGGTCGGGTCGAGCCAGCAACAGCGGCAGCACTTCGCGACGCAGCACGGGCGTGAACGCGGGCCAGCGTGCGAGCAACTCATCCGCCAGCGTGGGATCGTCGAGCCTCGCGAGCGCCGCGATGGCCGCAGCCTGGACCGCGCGCGGCTGCTCCGGCGCCACGAGGCCGAGCATCGTGGTCGTGGTGTCGCGCGATGGCGACGCGAGTCCGACGAGCGCAATGGCCTGCACACGTACGGTCTCCGGCGTCCGGGTGTCACGCATCGCGGTCAGCGCACGATCCAGAATCGGCCGCAGGCGCTGCTCGAAGAGCGCAAGCGGGAAGCCGGCGCGCGCGAGTCCATCGGCGAAAGCCGAGAGAAGCGTGAAAGCCTGCGCCTGGTCGTCGACGCGCTCCAGCGCCAGCAGCACGGCGAGCATGTCGCGCCCGCGGCCGCTGGCGCCGATGGTGCGCATCAAATCGGCCTGCAGCGCGAGCCCGTGAGGCGAGCGTCCAAGCGAGGCGTCGCCCGAGAGGCTGGTGAACACGTCCCCCGCGCCCTGCGCGAGCGAGGTCAGCGCCGCCACGTGCACCCACGGTTCTTCGAGGTCGCGTCGCAGCAGCGTGGCGAGCCACGACAGGCGCTCTGGGTGCGACACCTCTCCGAGCGTGAACGCGAGCTGATAGCGCACGAGCGGCGCCTCGTCTTCCACGCGCGGCGCGAGGGCCGTCCAGAGCGCCTCGGGCATGCGCCCGTCGCGGACGAAGCGCTCCGAGAGCCGCACCGCGTGCTCGCGTACGCCGGCATCCGCATCGCCGAGTGCACGCACGACGTGCTCCGGGTCGAGCGCATCGAGGCCAGCGAGGGCATACAGCGCGTGCAGGCGCCCCACTGCGGACGCCGACTGTTCGAGCAGGTCGACGAGCGCCGGGATCGCCGCCTTGCTCTGGCGCTCGTACAGCAGGCGCGCCGCCGTCTCGCGGTGCCACACGTTCGGATGCGCGAGCAGTGCCACCAACTCGCGCGTCGTCGCCGTCGCGACCCGCGGACGCGCCGGCTGCACGAAGCCCTCGGGGACGACGCGGTAGATGCGACCGCGGTCGTTGCCGCGGTTGAGATCCTTCACCCGCTTGATCGACTCGGGCACGCCGTCCGAGAAGTCGATGATCTCGCGGTACAGATCCGCGATGTACAACACGCCGTCCGGGCCATTGGCGAACGCGACCGGCCGGAACCACATGTCGGTGGACGCGAGGAACTCTTCGTGGGCCTCCTCCGGTATGCGCTGCGCGTGGAAGCCGACGCCGTCGGGCACGATCCTCCGGCGATGGACGAGGTTGTTCGCGCTCGCGCCGACGAAGGCGTTGCCGTAGTAGTCGGAGGGATAGGCGTCTCCGCGATAGAGCGTGACGCCCGTCGCCGCGGTGATGTAGCCGGACGGCTGCGGCGGCGGTCCGCCGAAGATGCCCTCAGCGCGCCAGCGGTTGCGAATCTTCCGCCACGGGTCTTCCTGGCTGATGCGCTCGACGCGCTGGCGGTCAGGATGCTCGCCCGGCGCACGGGCGATCTCGGCCAGGGCACGGGGCGGCGCGTAGAACGGATTGCGTCCCCCGTATCGCTCTTCGTACATCGTCACCTTCGCGACCGTGGACTGCGTGCAGACGAACTTGTGGCCGAAGTCGTCGAACGACAGGCCCTGCTTACCGCCGCCGCTCTCCGGACGCATGTGGTGGGTGCGCGGGTCGAACGAGAAGTCGCGCGTCCGCAGATCCAGCACCGGTTGGCCGGGAGCGGCCACCGAGGTGATGAAGCCGCCGTGTCCCTTCGCGCCGTGGATGCGGTTGTCGAGGCCCCACGTCAGGCTGTTGAGGAACATCTGGCTGTCGAGGCGGTCGCGATGATCGCCGAAGCCCGTGAAGACGACGCGCCGCTCGTCGGCGATGCCGTCCCCCGTCGTGTCCTTCAGGAAGATGAGGTCGGGCTCGAGGCCGACGTAGACGCCCCCATCGTAGGGGAAGACGGCCGACGGATAGCGCAGCTTGTCGGCAAAGATCGTACTCCTGTCGAAGTGCCCGTCGCCGGTGGTGTCTTCGAGCAGGCGGATGCGTCCGATGCGTTCGTCGAACATCAGGTCGCCGCGTGTTTCCGACTGATACCAGCGCATCTCGACGACGTACAGGCGGCCGTGTTCGTCGAACGCGATCTGCACGGGGTCGACGACGTCGGGCTCGTGGGCGACGAGTTCGAGGCGGAAACCCGGCTTCACGCGGAAGGTGTCGAGCGCCTTGTCGGGCTCCACTGGATCGACCTCGACGAGTTCGTCGGGGTCGACCTTCATCGCGAGCGAGATGTCGGTCTCGCGAGGATTGAGATACGGGTCACGCGTCTCGGTGACCGGCGGTGTGGGTGCAGATTCGCGCGGCACGGGTTGCTGCGTCGAGACACCGGCCACGGCCGCCGCGAGGAAGGCCACCGCCGCGGCGAGCGCGCCTCGGCCCGCGGCGGGAAACGGACGCCATGCGTGCATATGCGGCAGAGTCTACACCGGTGGGTTACGGCTTCCTGACCAATTCCACGCGACGGTTGCGCGCGCGGCCCTCCTCGGTGCGGTTGTCCGCGACTGGAGCGGTCTGACCGTAGCCTTTGGCCGACAGCCGGTCCGCTGGAACGCCGCGCTCCACGAGGGCAGCCTGCACGCTCTCGGCGCGCTGCTGCGAGAGCGTCAGGTTCGATTCCGGCGATCCCACGTTGTCGGTGTGCCCGCCGATCTCGACGACGAGCTGCGGCGCGGTCTTGAGCGCCTCGGCCGCCTGGTCGAGCGTCGTGGCCGACGCGGGCTGGATGGTGGCCTTACCCGTGTCGAAATGAACCTCCAGCGTCAGGAGGCCGTCGCGCTCGATCTGCTGGAGCAGCGCGGTCGCGGACACGGTCTGGGCCATCGCCTCGCGTTGGACCATGGCGATCGCGTAGTAGTCGCCGCTATTGACCGACCCGAGGTGTACCCACGTCTCCTTGCCGTCCTTGACGAACTTGATCGTGGCGATCTGCTGCTGGATGTTCACCCAGTCACCGAGCATCCGTTCGAGGGCGCCGAACTCCTTCACGACCGTACCGCCGGCGGCCTTCGCGGCGTTCAGATGGTTGCGCAGGATCTGGAGCGGCGACGCAGCCTTCGCGCCTTCGTCGAGTTCGTACGTCACGTAGCTGTATGCCCCCTCTACCGTTTCGAGGACCGGCTCGCCGTCGGCATCGACGTCGATGGGTATCTGCCTGGCATCGAACTCGGACGCCTCGCATTCGTAGACGTGGTAGTTCGGCATGCGTGTGAACAACGGATTGTCCTGGCACTCCTGCGCGGCCGCGGTCGTCAGACCAGGCATCAGCGCAACGGCACAACAGACAATCAACCGGCCAACGTACTTCATCATGTGCGTGCAATCTCCAGAACTGAGAGTAGCGGACAAACACTCGATCATAGCACACGCGCCGTCCGAGCCTGTTGCCGCGGAGGCGAACGGAGGTCACGGAGGGAACGGGTTCACGCGGAGGCGCGGAGCCACCGGCTGGCGTTGACGGGCAGCACGATCGGGCCGAGGTACTGGCTCGACTCCAGTCCAGTTCAGCGTGTTGGCGTGCGCGTGGCGTCGGTACATCGTCGAAGTGGAGGCGAACGGAGGGTCACGGAGGACACGGGTTCACGCGGAGGCGCGGAGACGCGGAGGTGCGGAACGCGCGGGCGTCCGTTGACGGGCAGCACGATCGATGCGAGGTGCTGGCGCGACTCCATCGAGTTCAACGTGCCGCTGAGGCGTGCGATCGAAGGGACGTGATCCACGGTGGGTGCGGGCGCACTGCGGTCGCTGCTGTTCGGGGTGAGCAGGACCCTCCGTTGCTCTGCGCCTCCGCTGTGCACCCGTTCCCTCTGTCCCCTCCGTTGGCTCCGCTGGCGTGCGCGTGGCGTCGGTGCGTCGTCGAAGTGGAGGCGAACGGAGGGTCACGGAGGACACGGGTTCACGCGGAGACGCGGAGGTGCGGAACGCGCGGGCGTCCGTTGACGGGCAGCACGATC
>CAYMAG010000063.1:18943-27980 GCA_964388335.1 uncultured Vicinamibacteraceae bacterium
CGCGGAGACGCGGAGGTGCGGAACGCGCGGGCGTCCGTTGACGGGCAGCACGATCGATGCGAGGTGCTGGCGCGACTCCATCGAGTTCAACGTGCCGCTGAGGCGTGCGATCGAAGGGACGTGATCCACGGTGGGTGCGGGCGCACTGCGGTCGCTGCTGTTCGGGGTGAGCAGGACCCTCCGTTGCTCTGCGCCTCCGCTGTGCACCCGTTCCCTCTGTCCCCTCCGTTGGCTCCGCTGGCGTGCGGGTGGCGCCGGTGCGTCGTCGAAGTGGAGGCGAACGGAGGATCACGGAGGAAACAGGTTCACGCGGAGGCGCGGAGGAGCGGAGGTGCGGAACGCGCGGGCGTCCGTTGACGGGCAGCACGATCGGTCCGAGTGCTGCTCGGCTCCATCCGAGTTCAGCGTGCCGCTGAGGCGTGCGATCGAAGGACGTGATCCACCGTGGGTGAGGCCGTGCTGCGGTCACTGCTGTTCGGGGTGAGCACGACGGATCCCCTCGTGTTCGCCGCGGGCGCACTCACGCTCACGCTGGCCGCGCTGGCCGCGAGTTGGATTCCCGCCCGCACGGCGACGAAAGTCGACCCGCTCCGTGCCGTACGGGCCGATGGTCAGTAGGTGCAGGAGGTGGTGCGGTCAGACGATGGGCCAGCGGACCATGCCGACGGTTGACAGGGGCACTTGCGCGACAACCTCCGCCGTTGGGCTCATCACGCTCGTCGGACCGTAGCCCACGTAGTCATGGCCTCTTTCGCCCGTCACATCGGCCGACACGAGCCACATGCCCGTTTCCCTGACACGCTCCGCTCGTATCCGATTGTGACGGCACTTCCATTCGTTCGCGGCCTCGCGCCTCATCATGTTCTGCGCTGGCACCAGCAGCAGCCGCGCGCCCCGCGCGGCCAATGGCGCGGCAGCTTCAGGGAAGTTCGTGTCGAAGCAGATATTGATGCCGTACCGGATGCCGTTCAGTTCGAAGATCGGGTAACTGTCTCCAGGTGCGAAGAGCGCCTCTCCCGCCGTGAGATGCGTCTTGCGATAGACGCCGAGAACATCTCCGGCGTGCACGACCACTGCCGAATTGAAGTACTTCTCGCCGTGGCGCTCGATCAGACCGACCACGAGCGTCGCGCGGATGGAACGCAGCTTCTCGAGGACGACCTGAAAAGGAGCGGAATCGAGCGCAACAGCGTGGCGTCGAAGATGGGCCTCCTCTACGAGATAGCCCTGCAGGAAGCACTCGGGAAAGAGGAGCAGGTCTACCCCGCTCTCGTCGGCCTGCCGTGCGAACTCCGCGATGCAGGCGACAGCCCCATCGACATCGCCGAGAATCTCGGGCGTCTGACAACTCCCTATGTGCAGCATTCGACTCTCTTCGGCGCGAGGGGCGTCTTCAACGCGTGCGCCGCTGTCGCGAGGAACTCCTCTGGATGCGGTATCCCCGCTCCAGCCGTTCGAGGACGCGGTTGAAGCTGTCGACCAGAGGCGCACCACAAGAGGTGCACGTCTCCTGTTGCGGCCCGAGTGCATACCTCAGAGGACCAGACTGCACACGGTGATTCCTGCCCCGTTGAACGGCAGCGCGATATGCGGCAGAGTCTAGGCCCACGCTCTGCCCCGGGCACCTCACGGGATCGGGTCGGGAAGGCGCGTGGCAAGCGACGCTGCTCCGGCGTCGAACCAGCGGCTGTACAGCGCCTTCTCCACCGTGATCGGCGCAGCAACACCAGGGCGGTCGAGCGACTCGATCGTCACGGAGAACCGCTGCCCACCCACCTCGGGAAAGAGCGCGGCCATCCACAGCGTGTTGCGGCCGGCCGCGACGGCGACATCGCGCGTGATCGGCGCGCCCAGGGACGGATACGCGACGACACGCACCGTCGCGGGCGTCCCACCGGTATCGGCATCGACCAGCACGAACGTGTCGGTGCCCGTGGACGGATCGAGTTCGGCATCGGCGACTGCCCACCGCAACCCGCGTTCCACCGCCCCGAACTCGACGTGCGACTCAGCCCAGGTCGCGGCGCTCCCCGGCCACCACATCGAGCGCTCGGCAACCACCGGCACGTCTGCCGACAGGAACGTGCTCACCGCGGCACTCGCCAGCGCTGCGTCCTCGTGATCGAGCCAGATGGTGCGGCGTGACTCCGGCGCGAGGTCGTAGGTGCGCGTCACGGTGACCGGCACGCCGCCGGCGGCCTCGGCCGTGTATGTCGCCGTCAGCGTGCCCGCGGTCTGCGCCGTGTTGGCGACGAGGATGAACGTGTCGAAGAAGTCGCCCGTCGCCCCCTCCGCGAACGACCACGTCGTCGACGGCGTCGTCGCCCCGACCGCGTTGCTGCCCGCGCCGAAGAACTGTCCCTGCACGTCGCGGTACATCGCCCGCTCCGCCACGATTGGCGCGGTAGCGGTCACGCGTGTGGCGAACTCCGCAGCGGCGAGTTCGGCGCCCTCCTGATTGGCCCAGATGGTGTAGCGCCCGGCGCTCGGCAGCAGGTGGGTGCGGCGCACAGTGCCGCCGGTCTGCAGGAGGTAGTCGACGTCCACCGTGACCGGGACGGCGGCTGGATTCTGCAGGAGGAAGAAGGTCTGGAACCCCGCGATGGTGGCGCCTTCGGCGAAATGCCACGTCGTCTCGGCCGCCGGTACGGCTGTGCTGGCATGGCTGCCGTAGCCCAGGGCGCGGTCCCACGTCATGCGCCGCTCGACGACGATCGGCATCGTCGACTCGACGATGACGCCGAACTCCGCGGGCGTCGCAACCGACAGGCAGCACGACGCGACGTCGGCGCGCCCGCCTGCCGGCAGTGTCTGTACACTCGCGACGAATTGCTCCGGAATCACGCCTTGCAACCGCGTGACGACCTTGGCCTCGTCGGGCCCGGGATTGAAGAGCGTCACCACCGTGTCGAAGAACGCCCCGGCCGCACCTTCCGCGAACAGCCGCGTGGCCGATGCCAGCGCCGTCGGATGCCGCCTGTCGAGAAAAGCCTGGAGATTCGTGATGCCATCCGCATTGGCGTCGAGCGTGGCGTCGGCCGGGTTTGCGGGATCGAGACCGAAGTAGCTTTCCCACCCATCGAGCATGCCGTCACCATCGGCGTCGAGCTTCGTGACGACGAGTTCGAAGGCATCGGTGCCCACGCGCACCGCCAGGACCTCGCCGGCAATCGACAAGCCGAGCACCCACGTTCCCGGCAGCGGTGCGAGCAGACCAGAGCGCCGGTCGACGATGGCACTGTCCCGCTGCGACGAGCCGCGCCGGCGCAGCAGCAGCGTCTCCCGATTCAGGGCCACGGGCTGGTAGAGCACCTGTGTTGCATCGAGCGTATCGACGCGCGTGGCACCACCGGGGTCGAACACGACATCCGCCCCGTGTGGCAGCGATTCGTGCGCGATGACGAGCTCAGAATCGGACGCCAGCACGAGTGCACGCGCCGCGAACTCGTCGAGTGGCGCCGCCGGTGCGACCTGCGGGTAGTACGTGGTCTCGCCGGTCGGTAGATGACGGTAGGCGAGCGCCCCGGGTGCATTCTCGCCCGCCACGTAGACCACACGCGTGCCGTCACGCGACAGGTCCGGCGCGGCGCAGAGGCGCACGAACTGCCCAGATGGCACCAGACATGTCGTTCCGATCTGCTGCGCGTCCGGTTCCGTCGCAGATCGAACCATGACGCGCGCGGTCAGTGTCGGCTGCGCTGTCAGGTCGATCCACACGAAGCGACCGCCAGCGGCGTCGACGGCCACACGCGGCCGGTTGCCGCCGACTACCGAGTTGCGCACGATCTGCCCCTGCGCCGCGTCGTCGAACACCACGAGATGGTCCCCTGTGTCGCGGTCCAGTCGGACGACGGTCGTGTAACCGGGGCTCACCGTACTGTGGAAGCGCAGACTGTAGGTGAGATAGCGGCCGTCGTCACTGATGCCGAACAGTCCGGTGATGTACGCGGCGACGACTGATGGCGGGCGGAGCTGCTCGAACGAGTACGAGGAGGTGCCGCCCTGGCGGTCGAAGACCGTGACGGTGCCGGCATGTAACTGCCAGGCGACGAAGCGCCCGTTGCTGGACCAGATCGCCTCGATGGGCGTCGGCGACGAGGCGATGACGTCGGGGGCCGCGGCCGCGGTGACAGGTAAGACAAGGCTGACACACGCCGCCAGGGCAGCGCGCAGGATGCGTTGGTTGCGAACCAGGGTTGCTCCTTTGTCGCAGGCGCGGTGGCGCGCCGGAAGGACGACGGAATACAGCCTATGGCATCGGTCAGGGCCGTGCAACCCGGACGCGCGCCGGATCGGCGGCCGCTTCACGATGCTGGGCGGCGGCGGCACGGGAACGACGCCTCGACCCCTTCGATGCCTCGGACGCTGCACTCGACACGGACGCTGACGGACGGTCGAACGTCCAGGAGTTCGAGCAGGGTTCCCATCCGCACGGCATCAGGACGCGCCACCTTGCCGAAGGCGCGTCGAGCGCGTTCTTCGACACGCGCCTCGCACTGCTCAATCCGACGAGTGCACCGAGGACGACCCTGATCCGTCATTTCGCCAGTGACGGCGCGACACGGACGACCGACCTCGTGCTGCCGCCGTTCACACGCGCAACGGTTGACCCGCGAACGACGCTCGGCAACGGCACCGTGGAGATTTCGACGACCGTCGAGTCTGACGGTCTCGTGGTCGTCGACCGGACGATGACCTGGGACCGCGCGAGCGGATATGGCTTACACGCCGAGGCGAGCATATCTGCGCCGGCAACGACTCTGGGTGGATGCCGAAGGCGGCCCATTCGCCGACACGGCGGTGTCGACCACCGTGACATGCGACGAGCCAATCATCGTGGAACGTGCGATGTGGTGGCCGGGCTCGTCGTCGACCTGGGCGGAGGCGCACAACTCGGCGGGCGCGACGACGACCGGAACGCGGTGGGCGATGGCCGAGGGCGAGCAAGGCGGGGCGCGTTCCGTCGAGACGTACATCCTGATCGCCAACACGTCGGCGTTCGACGGCATGGCCCGGGTCACGCTCCATTTCGAGGACGGCACGAGTGCCGAGCGCACCGTCGCCGTCGCGGCCAGCAGCCGCACGAACGTGCCGGTCGGTGCGCCTGTCGCGTCGGGTGGCTTCGGGCCGGCAGTTCAGGACCGCCGATTCGGCGCGGTCGTCGAGAGCCTCGTGCAGATCGGCCCGGGCGCGGCGGCGCAGCTAATCGTCGAGCGGGCGATGTACTCCAACGCCGGCGGCGTGGTGTGGGCGGCGGGCACGAATGCCCTGGCGATGAAGCTCCAGTAACTCACGAGGCAGACCGGCTCGGCACTGGCTGCCGACCGGCTGGGCGCCACCACCAGACGTGCGAGACCTGGCGTGGCCTCGATGAAGGGCGCGTGCCTCAGATTCCAACCGGGCCTGCACGCGTCAGCGGCATGCGACACGTTGCTGAGGTGCGAAATCGCTTACGCGAGCCGCGGCAAGACTGGGTGCGGGTGTCAGCGATCATGGGGTGAGTGACGGGGAGGGGCCGTCGGGCTTGGCGGTGCCATCGGTCCGTTCGCGGCGTCGACGCTCCGCGGACGCGTACGCGCCGTTCATCTGGAGCAGACGAGCGGCAACCAGCAGCGCATTGAATCCGAGGAGCGTGGGCACGATCAGCAGGCCATCGGCGTATCCCCAGTCGAGCCAGAACAGCACGGGCGCTGCCACGATCAACCCGACCGCGATCCACAGACGCAGGCGGCGGCCGCCGGCGTGGCCCTCGAGCGCCGTGGCGCGCGAGGGGTGGACGACCGTGAGCAGAGGTGGACGGCTGCGCCCCGCCGCGTCGAACACGTCGAACCGTACGTCGGGAAGGCGCGCGATGCGTGACCTGCAGAACGCCTCGGCGTCGGCCAGTGAGTCGAAGAGGGTGCAGGTGGCCAGGTCGGTGCTCGTCGGAACCCCGTCGGCGTCGCACGGGACGCCGAATTCGAGAAGCGAGGCGAAGACCGCGAACTGCGTGGGCCGGATGATGTCCATCCAGTCGCGACGCGTGCGCGACGAGTCGTAGACGCGAATGGTGACCACGCTGAGGAGCTTACCGCCTGACCGGCGTTCACGTGCGCTGCCTGGTGCCCGCAGGTGAGGCAGGCATCACTCGGCGATCGCCGTGAGGCCCGCTCGCTCGAATGTGGCCTATCGGACACTCTGTCCCGCCGGCGTGCCCATCAATCGCGCACGCATCCAGCCGTCGAGCGACCAGTGCGGGACCCGCGGTCACACGGCCGTCAGCATCCGCGGTCGAACAGCCGAAGCGGCGGACGCGAGCAGCACGCAGACTCGTTCCGGAACGAGTTCGCCTCCACACCGAGCACGCTGCGTCGACGCAGCGGGCCGAAGCGACCGAGCACGAAGGCGTCCCGGTTCGCCCACGAATCGGCGCACGATTTCTCTTGACACGTTTTTCAGAGCACCCGGCGCCACATCGGCGATCGGTGTGGCACAGCCGCTCTCGCGGACGACGATCACCACAGGTCGCTGAACAGGCGCTGGGTAGGCTCGAGGGCCTCGCGCGCTGGCGATCGCTCCCTGTCGACCGTCCTGAGCGACAGAAAAGCCGCGTGATAGAAAGAAGTATGACGCCCGTAACCACGACGTTCAAAGCACTCGATGACCGTGCGCTCCTCGACCTCACCAGGCAACTGGCGGTCGACGAACGTCGCGCCACGGCGGCGCTCCTCCGCGCGCTGGTGGAAGTGGACACGCGGCGGCTCTATCTCCGTGAAGGGTGCGCGTCGATGTTTGCGTGGTGCACGCAGGTGCTGCACCTGTCCGAGGGCGGCGCCTACAACCGCATCGAGGTCGCGCGCGCGGCACGGACCTATCCCGTGATCCTGGAGCTCGTTGAGCAGGCAGCTGTCACGCTCACGACGGTGCGTCTGCTGGCCCCGCATCTCACGCTCGAGAATCACATCGCCGTCCTCGAGACGGCTCGTCACGGATCGAAGCGCGACATCGAACGACTGGTGGCGACGCTGCAGCCGAAGCCCGACGCACCGACGATCGTGCGGAGGGTGCCCGATCGATCGACGCCCTCGGTCGCATCGCTGTCCCCGGCACCTGCCGCACCGCCCGATTGGCGTCGGCCTTCTGCGTGCGCTGCAGCGCCGAGGCCGTCACCGGAGCCAGGCGTGTCGTCCGGCGATCGGGCTGGGGCCACAGCGCTTACCGATGGCAACGACGACGCCCCTGCCCCAGTGCGGGTGGCACCGACGCGCGTGGCTCCGCTCGCCCCTGCCCGCTACCGAATACAGGTGACCGTCTCGGGCGAGACGCACGACAAGCTCCGCCGCGCGCAGGCGCTGCTGCGCCACGCGGTGCCCACGGGTGACGCGGCCGAGATTCTCGACCGCGCACTCACGGTGCTGGTCGATCACCTCGAACGCCGTCGCTTCGCCGAGACGACGCGTCCGCGGACGTCGAAGCCTTGCGCCGCAGGATCACGCCACATACCGGCGGCCGTGCGACGCGAAGTCTGGCGACGCGATGGCGGACGCTGTGCGTTCGTCGGTAGCCAGGGGCGCTGTGCCGAGACGGCCTTCCTCGAGTTCCATCACGTGGAGCCCTACGCCGCAGGAGGCGCGGCGACGATCGGGAACATCGAGCTACGGTGCCGCGCGCACAACGCGCACGAGGCGCGGCTGCACTTCGGACCGGGTCTTCTTCTCGACCACCACGGGCCGACACGTTACCGGGAAGGGCAACGCGCCGAGCCGCTGAGTGACCAACCGGGCAGGCAGCCCGGCGGTCGTTGCTGACCGCGTCGGCGTCGCCGCACCCGAGGAACACGGCCTCCTCCGCGTCCGGACGAGCAGGGGTCACGCTACCATTCGTCTCGAACACCGGCCCGGAATGTCCGAGGCCTGCCGTCGCAGCGGACATCGGCGTCAACTGGCGCCGTGCGTCGCCAGGGGAAGAGGTGGAATCGCAGGAACGCAAGGATCTGCCAACGACGTCGCGGGCGAGACCACTGTCATCGGTCGTCAAAGCGACGTAAAATGTCATCGTTCGGCGACTTTTATGCTTGTCGCCGTTCGACGACATTCGGTACAATGTCTCCGAACGCTGACATCCTCAGAGACGCATCATGCCGATCCGAACGCCCCGCGACTTGGGTGCCACCCTCCGGAGTCATCGACGGCGGCGCGGTCTGGACCAACAGGAACTCGCTTCGAAGATCGGCGTCAGCCGCCAGTGGCTGGTAGAGGTCGAGAAGGGGAAACCACGCGCCGAGGTCGGGTTGATTCTTCGTGCGCTGCAGGCCCTTGACCTCAGGCTCGAGCTCGTGGAGACCGCTGTTCCCACTGCGGACGCCGGTCCGGCTCCAGACATCGATCAGATCGTGGACAGCGCCCGGGGCACACGTCGATGACCGACGAACTTGGGGCACTGATCGACAGTCGCGACATGGGTCGCGTGCGACGCGACCGACGGGGACGGCTGTCCTTCATGTACAGCGAGGACTGGCTCGCCGCGCCAGGCGCACACCCGCTTTCCCTGTCCATCCCGCTGGCCGCTGCCGAGCATGGCCACGGTCCGGTCGAAGCCTTTCTCTGGGGCCTGCTGCCGGACAACGCCTTTGTTCTCGATCGCTGGGCGCGGAAATTTCACGTATCTCCGAGAAACCCGTTCGCTCTCGTTGCCCATGTCGGTGAGGACTGCGCTGGCGCCGTCCAGTTCGTGCGCCCGGATCGCGTCGCTGAGTTGTCGGCTGCGTCGCCGGGGCCGGTGGAGTGGCTCGGCGAGCACGACATCGCAGAACGGCTGCGTATGCTCAGAGCCGATCACTCTGCATGGCGCACGCCGCGCGATGCCGGGCAGTTCAGCCTCGCAGGCGCCCACCCAAAAACCGCGCTGCTGCTGCAGGACGGGCGATGGGGTGTGCCGTCCGGGCGCACGCCCACCACCCACATCCTGAAGCCTCCGACCGGAGACTTCGACGGCCATGCCGAGAACGAGCATTTCTGCCTCACGTTGGCACGGCGTCTCGGGTTACCCACGGCTAGCT
>CAYMAG010000064.1:0-7525 GCA_964388335.1 uncultured Vicinamibacteraceae bacterium
GAAGGAACGAAGGACAGCACGTCCCCGGTAGGCCGCGTCTCGCCGAGACGCGGATCCCTCCGCTCTCCCGCCTCGCCGACACGCGGTCCTCCGGCTCGCCGACACGCGGATCCCTCCGGCCGTCCCCCGGGGACGCGGATCCGCCTCATCGTCCCGTTATACTGGCGCCGTGTCAGCCGCCGCCGTCGTCCTCGACGGAGTCTCGAAGCAATTCACGCTCTATCACCAGCGCGGGCAGGGCCTGAAGGAGCGGCTGCTGAGCCTCGTCGGCGGCCGCAGTTCGGCGCGTGAGACCTTCTGGGCGCTCGACGATGTGTCGCTCTCGCTCGACCGGGGGCAGACACTGGGGCTCATCGGGCACAACGGGTGCGGCAAGAGCACGCTGCTGCAGCTGCTCGCAGGCATTCTCGAACCCGACCGTGGACGCGTCTCGGTGCACGGCCGGGTCACCTCCCTGCTCGAACTCGGGGCGGGGTTCAGTCCAGACCTGAGCGGCCGCGACAACGTGTTCCTCAATGCCTCGCTGCACGGTGTGCCGCCGGCTACCGTTCGCGAGCGCTTCGACGAGATCGTGGCATTTGCCGAACTCGGGCGCTTCATCGACACGCCCGTCCGCAACTACTCGTCGGGCATGTACATGCGCCTCGGGTTCGCGGTGGCAGCCCACCTCGACCCAGAAATCGTGCTCGTCGACGAGGCGCTCGCGGTCGGCGACGAGTCGTTCCAGCGCAAGTGCCTGCGCAAGATCCAGGAGTTCCAGGGCCGCGGCGTCACCGTGGTGATCGTGTCGCACGATCTGCTGCTCGTGGAACGGCTGTGCACACACGCGTGCCTGCTGCAGCAGGGGCGCCTCGTGGCGACCGGCGCGCCGTCGCACGTCATCGGACGCTACCACCAGCTCGCGGCACAGTCGGGCGGCGTGGCCGGCGAGTACCGCTGGGGGTCGCGTGACGTCACGATCACGCGCGTCGACCTGCTCGACGCCGAAGGCGCCACCGTGCACGACCTCCACACGGGGGACGCGCTGACGATCGCCATGCACTATCACGCGCCCGCGCGTGTCGCGCGGCCGGTGTTCGGACTCGCCATCTACCACGAGGACGGCACACACCTCACGGGACCGAATACCCGGACGGGCGGACTCGCGATCGATCACGTCGAAGGCGACGGTGTCGTGTCGTATCGCGTGGACCGGCTGCCGCTGCTGCCGGGCCGCTACGTCGTCTCGGTCTCGGCCTACGACTATCACCTCATCGATCCGCTGGATCATCGCGAACGTGTGGCCACGTTCACCGTGACGGAGGGCGGAACACTCGAACGCTTCGGCAAGGTGACGCTCGGCGGGGCCTGGCAGGTGACGACCGCCACGGTTCCTTCAGAGGCCGTCCGGTCGTGACACGGGGCTCCGTGGCCCTGGTCGTGCACGGCGTCCGCTGGCCCGACGGGCAGCGGACCGCCACCGCCCTGCGGGATCGGCTGGCTGGCGCCTCGGGCACGACGGTCGACGTCGTCGTCGCGCGCGACGAGCCGTCGAGGCCGCGCGGTGGTGCGGCCTGCATCAACGACGCCGTGCGACAGACGACAGCCGACGTCATCGTCGTGGCCGCCAGCAGCGCGCCATGCCAGGACCGCTGGCTGATCGATCTGCTCAGCCGCGTGGGACCGGCGGCGGAGCAGCAGGCCCTCGCCTGGATCGGTCCGCCATCGCCCCGGTTCGACGCCCAGGCCGACGCCGATCTCATCGCCTCTCTCACGGCCCGCATCGAGAGTCCGATGCCGCCCTGCGAGGACGACCCGGCGTGGTGGGCCGTCACCAGGGAGGCGTGGAGCGCCGCGGGCGGACTCGACACGCTTTACTGGTCGGTAGGGGGCGTCGCCGACCTCGCCGGACGCCTGGAGGCCCTCGGGTACCACACCGGCGCGTGCGCCGTGCCCGACGCACCCACGGCGGCCACCAGCTACCCCCTGCACGACGACGTGCGGACCGTACTGTCCTGGCGCAGCCTGCTGGCGCGCATCGTCCGCACGGCCCCGCCGGACGCCCTTGGCCCGGCGCTCGCCGCAGGGATTGCGCGACTGCTGGCCGGCGCCTGGCGGGGCACCGGGCTCGACGCCAACGACCTCGCGTTCGGCGGCACGTGGGGACGGGCCTCGATAGGTCAGCGACTGCGTACGCGTCTCGGCGGCAGGCCGCCGGGTGACCTCTGGCCCGCCGACGAGGCAGCCACGGTGCTGCCGCTCGCCGGGCTGCTGGCGTTCGCGCGCGACCTGCCCGACCTGCTCGCGGATCGCCGCGCCCTCGCGCTGGATGGACCCGTGGCCGTGTCCGCGCCCACGGCCACGACGGGCGCGGGGCCCGCGCCCGTCCACTTCGCTGGCCGGCCGAAGGTCTCGGTCATCGTCGTGTCGTGGAACGGGCTCGAGCATCTCGCTGCCTGCTTCACGTCCATCCTCGCCAGCGACTACCCCGCCGGCCTGCTCGAGGTGATCTGCGTCGACAACGGGTCGACCGATGGCAGCGTGGCGTTCGTCGAGCAACGCTTCCCGGCGGTGCGCGTGGTCGCCCTGCCGGAGAATCGAGGCTTCACGGGCGGAAACGTCGCGGGCGTCGAGGCGTCGACGGGCGAGGTGCTGCTCTTCCTGAACAACGACATGCGTGTCGAGCCGACACTGGTCACGCGACTGGTGGACGCCATGCGCGACGACGCGGCGTGCGCCGGTGCGCGCGTGATGAGTTGGGACGGGCGTCGCATCGACTTCGTACGGGGCACGTCCAGCTTCGAGGCGCGCGGCTTCCAGGAGATGTATCAGCAGCGGTACCGCGAGGGGATGCGGCTGGCCGACTCGTTCTTCCCCAACGGCGGCGCCTTCGCGGTCACGCGCACCGCGTACGACGACGCGGGCGGGTTCGACCCGCGCCTGTTCGCCTACTACGACGACCTCGACCTGGGCTGGCGGCTGCGCGCGGCGGGCTACACGGTGCGGACCGTGGCCGACGCGGTGGCCTACCACCGGCACGGCGCGACGGCGCGCACGCAACCCGGAGCACACAAGCGCTGGCTCATGGAGCGCAACGCCCTCTGGGTGGCGATGCGCACCTATGACGCTGCGTCACTGCCGCAGGTACTGCCGGCGCTGCTCGTGCTCGCCGGCCTCCGCATCGCACAGAACACCCGCTGGCTCTCGTCGCCGACGGCGCGACGGTTGCGGCACTGGACCACCGCGTCGCGCACGCCGCCTGCAGCACGTGACGTCTACGTCCGCCCCGGCGACACCGCCGCCCCGGAACCACGGCGCGATCGCCTGCTGGCGGCGCTGCCCATGCCCGAACTCGCCGCGATTGGCAGCGTGCTGACGAACCTGCGTGCGCTGGCAGAAGAGCGGCGGCTGTGTCAGTCGAGGCGCCGGCGCCCCGACGCGGACGTGCTGCCGCACCTGGGGCGTCCGCTCGAGACGCTCGACGGCCGCGCGTCGTACCGGCGTGCGCAGCGTGCCATCGTCGACCTGCTGCACGTGAAGGACGTCATCGGCCAGCGTCCGCACGTGCTGCTCGTCACGCACGAAGCGCTGCGCGGCAACATGTCGGGGCCAGCGGTGCGCGTGCTCGAAATGGGTCGCGCGCTCAGCCGCACGGTGCGCGTCACGATTGCCGCGCCCGCACCCGTCGAGGTCGACGACGACCGTCTCGCGATGGTGCCGTACGACCCGGCATCGCCCGCCGCCCTGCGCGCACAGGCCGAGACCGCCGACGTCATCGTCGTCCAGGGCTTCGCGCTGCACAGCTACCCGTTCCTCACCAGGCTCGTCGCGCCCATCGTTGTCGACCTGTACTGCCCGTTCACGCTCGAGTATCTCGAGCAGACACGCACCGGACAGGCCGACGTTGCGCCGGAGACGGCCCGCGAAGCGCGCGACATCCTCCTGGTGCAGAACGCGCAGCTGCAGTTCGGCGACCTCTTCCTGTGCGCCAGCGAGCGGCAGCGCGATTTCTGGATCGGCGCCCTGCACACCGCCGGACGCGTCAACGCGCACACCCTCTCGCGCGACCCGGATCTGCGGCGGCTGGTCACCGTGGTCCCGTTCGGCCTGCCCGCCGAAGCCATCGAGACGGCCGTCACCCGCGCCCGTGCGCTCCGGCACGCGAACGGTCGTCCCCCCGGCGCGATGAAGGGCGTGCACCCGGCGATCGGGCCGGACGACAAGGTGCTGCTCTGGGGAGGGTCGCTCCTCGACTGGCAGGACCCCGAGACGCTCATCGACGCGGTCGCGACGCTGACGAAGACGCGCAACGACATCCGGCTCTTCTTCATGGGGGTGCGCCACCCGAACCCGCAGGTCAAGCCGATGGCGGCCGTGGAGCGTGCACGCACGCGAGCGCGCGCCGCGGGCCTGCTCGACACGCACGTCATCTTCAACGACTGGGTGCCGTACGACGAGCGCGCGGCCTACCTTCGCGAGGCCGACATCGGCGTCAGCACGCACCGCCAGCACCTCGAGACGCGCTACTCGTTCCGCACGCGCATGCTCGACTACCTCTGGGCGGGCCTGCCCATCGTGTGCACCGAGGGTGACGTCTTCGGCGACCTGGTGCAGCGTCTGGGCCTCGGCCGGGCGGTCCCTGCCGGCGACGCCGACGCGCTTGCCGGCGCCATCGCGTCGATGCTCGACGATCGCGAGGCGAGCGACTCGGCACGCGCGGCCATCGCGGACGTGGCGCAGCGGATGACCTGGGACGCCGTGACCGCGCCCCTGCAGGCCTTCTGCGCGGCGCCGGCGTTCGCCGACGATCGTGCGCCCCACGTCGAGCGCTTCCATGAAGCCATGGCGGGAAGCTTCCGCGGCACGCACGCCGTCAAACGTGCGCTGCTGAGGGCGGGCGTGGGCGAAGGCGACATCGAGTCGATCAAACGATGGAAGAGCGTGCAGACCGCGATGGCCTGGCGCAACAGGGCCATCGTCTGGCGGGCGCGCCGCCGGGCGGGGACGTCGTGACCGCACCGGACGTCTCTGTCGTGATCGCCGCACGCAACGCCGAGGCCACACTCGGGGCGTGCCTGCAGTCACTGGCGAGGCAGACGTACGCGTCGCACGAAGTGATCGTGGTCGACGATGGCTCGACGGACGGGACCGCGGCCCTGGCACGGACGCACGGCGCGACGGTGCTCGAGACGGCCGGCGCCGGTGCGTCGGCGGCGCGTAATATCGGCGTGCGGCATGCGTCGGGGCGAGTGGTCGCATTCACCGACGCCGACTGCACGGTGCCATCGACGTGGCTGGCCACGCTCGTCGAGACGCTCGACTCGACCGGGGCGACGGGCGCGGGCGGGCCGCAGCGCAACGTCTTCCCCCCGGATGTCTCCAGCGGGGCCGCGTTCGATGCCTTCTTTCGTCTGGCCTCGATCGTGAGCGACTACACACGGTCGGGCGGCGGTGTCCGCGAGGTCGCGCACAACGCCAGTTGCAACAGCGCGTACGTGACCGGGGCGGTCACGGCAATCGGCGGGTTCACCGAAGGCATGTGGCCGGGCGAGGACGTCGACCTGGACCTGCGGCTGCGGAGCCGCGGGGCAACGCTGCTGTTCGTTCCCGACGCCATCGTCCATCACCATCGCCCGGGAACGCTGGCGTGGTTTCGCCGGATGATGCGGCGGTATGGCGCCGCAGAACGTGCGCTCGTGCGCAGACACGGCCGCACGCGGCGCATCGACTACGTACCCGCCGCCACCGTCGGCATCGGTCTCGCGCACGGGCTGTATCTCGTCCCCGCCCTGCGCCCCTGGGTCGCGGCCGTCGACGTGCTCGGTCTGGCCATCGCGCTGGGAGCCCTGGCGGTGACGACCCCGCCACGACACTGGCTGGCCGTGGCCGCGTTCACCGTCACCGCACTCTGGTCCTGGCACGTTGGATGGTGGCGAGGCGCGGAGGCACCCGCATGACGCCGGCGTCTGCACTCGACGTGGAGCGTGCGCACGAGGACGCCTGGTATCGGCGCGCCATCGACGAGCGCTTCTTCGATCATGAAGGGTTCCGCCGGCTCGTGGCGTGGAACGTGGCGGCGCTGCGCCGGCTCGTCGCGCTCGACGCGGACATGCGGGTGCTGTCGATCGGCTCCGGTCTCGGTGACTACGAGCTGGCGCTCGCCGGCGCGGTCAGGCACATCGTGGCGGTGGAACTGTCGGCCGTCGCGGCGGAGGAGGCGCGACGGCGCCTCGAGGGTGCGGGCGTCCCCAATGTCGAGGTCATCACGGGCGCGATCGACGAGCAGACGTTCGCGCCTGGACAGTTCGACCTGATCTACGCCATGGGCGTGTTCCATCACTTCCTGCCCGCTCAGCGCGCGGCGCTGCTGGCGCGGCTCAGGCCGTGGCTGGCCGACGGCGGCCTGCTGTATCTGCGCGATCCGAACGCGAACGGTTGGCTCCGGCGCGCCATGGAACGGTGGTTCAGGCGACGCAGCACAATGCACTCGCCCCAGGAGGCCTCGCTGGATCCGGATCAACTCCGCCAGGAGCTGGCTGCCGCGGGATATCACGACATCCGGCGCGACGACGTGGATGTCGTCGCAGGTCCACTGCCGTGGCTGATCCGCAGCGACAACCGTCTGCTGTGGCGCGCCGTGTTCGCCGTGGACACCCTCTGGCTGTCCGTTCCGCCACTGCGGCGCGGCGCATCGCAGTTCGCACTGGTGGCGCGGCGATGAATCTCGACGCCTGGTCACGCCAGCGCGCGGCCTTCGCGCTCGTCGTCGTCGTGATGGTGACCGCGCTCGGCGCGATCTTCGACCGCGAGTGGCGTGACGGCGACGTGTTCTCGCCCGCCGATCTCGTCTTCCAGTTCCAGCCCTGGGCGTACGACGGCGCGCGGGAATTCGGCACGAACCCGACGCGATCGGACGAGGCGTTCTATCACCAGCCGCTGATGGCGACGCATTTCGAGCGCTTGCGGCACGGCGAGCTGCCCGACTACGACGCCTCTCGACTCTCGGGCGTGCCGTCGTTCTTCCAGGGACTCGATACCGGACGCATGCTGTCGCCCTTCAGCCTGCCCTTCTATCTCATGCCCGCCGAGGACGCGGTGACCGTCTACGCGCCGCTGCGGCTGCTCGTCGCCGCCCTGTGCATGTGGGCGCTGCTGCGGGGGCTCGGCCTGTCGTCACCAGCCGCGGCGCTCGGCGGGGTGGCGTACGGCCTGAACGGGCACTTCCTGACCTGGCTGAGCGCGCCCATGCCGACCGTGGCCGCGTGGCTGCCGCTCGGTGTCCTGTTCGTGCGCCGTACGGTACACACGCCATCCGTGCGCTCGACGGCCGCCCTCGCGATCGGCGTGGGCCTGCTCGCGACCGGCGCGTACATCGCCACGTTCATGGCCTGCATGCTCGCGCTCGGCGTTCATGCCGCCGTCGAGCTGGGGCTGACGCGGCGCTGGCGCGCAATCCCCTGGCTGCTGGCCGGCGTCGCCGCCGGTGTGCTGCTCGGCGCCGGCGCCCTGGGCCCGATGGTCGGGTCACTGCTGTCGTCACCGGCAA
>CAYMAG010000064.1:7625-9329 GCA_964388335.1 uncultured Vicinamibacteraceae bacterium
CCAGACACAGTCGAACCCCTTCCGCTGGTATGCGGTCGTCGCCTGCGCGCTTGCGATACTTGCGGCGCTGGGGCTGCAGGCCCTGCTCCGCTCCGGCACCGATGGCACCCATCCCGAGGGACAGGGGCACGCCGACATGGGCAGCGGCACACCGCCACCGTCCGGTCGGGCGCGATGGATGCTGATGGCGGGCGGCGCGGCCGCGCTCGGCCTCCTGAGCCTGGGCGCCGCGCTGGCGCTCTCGGTGCATCTGCCGCAGATACGGGCGCTGCACCTGCAGGACTTCGAAAAGGCGCAAGTGCTCCGCTTCGTGCTGCTGGCCGGCACGACGATGGCGCTGGTCGCCATGACGGCCTTCGCGCGGTCACCCCGTGCGCGCCAGGTGGCGGCCGTCCTGCTGGTCGTTGTCGCCGCCGGTGACCTCGCACAGGCCAATCGACACTTCAATCCGACGGTGAGCCGCGACCGCTACTACCCGTCGACTCCCGCGCTCGCCTGGCTCGCGGAGCAGTCCATCGGCGCGCGCATAGCGCCGGTCGACGCGGCGGCTGAACTCGTCGAGGGGCACGTGTGGTCGCTCTTCGGCATCGACACCGTCACCGGCTTCGACTTCCACGGCGATGCCGACTATCAGCGGTACCTGCATGCGGTTCAGCAGCCGACCGCGGCGATGGACGCGCCGCCGACCGTCTGGGACTTCGTGGGTCTGACGTCGACGTCGCTCGACCTGCGCCTGCTGGGTCTCCTGGGCACGCGCTTCGTCGTGACGTCACCGGTGGACGTCATGCCGCGAAGCGGCGGATACGCCACCGTCGGCGAACTGCTGCCGGGCCGGGTCGTGACGTTCCGATTCCGCCCGCGGTACGAAGGCCTGCGCCGCGTGGACGTGCTCACGGCCACGTACCAGCGGCGCAACCACGGATCGCTGGGCATCACGCTGCGCAACGCCGCCGGCATCGAGCTGGCCTCGGTCACGGTGCCGGCCGCCGAGCTGCCGGACAACGATTGGCTGACGCTCGCGTTCCCGCCGGCCTTCCCGTCCGCGGACGAGACGTTCGAGCTGCGTATCGAGGCCGAGGGCACATCCCCTGGCTCGGCCCCGACCCTGTGGACGACCGCGTCGGCGTCCGACATGCCGGCGACGCTCACCGTCGACGGCACCGCCGTGGATCGCGCGCTCTGGATGCGGGCGTTCTCGTCGGCTCCCGAGCGCATTCCGGGCGCCACGCTCGCCTACGCAGGCGACCTGAACGTGTATCGGAATCCTTACGCACGCCCGGCCGCATGGTTCGTCGACCGTGTAAACACCGCCTCGCCCGACCGCCATCTGTTGGAAATGCAGACACGGCCGTTCGAGCCCGCCGACGAGGCATGGGTGTCGCGTGCACCCACGCAGGCACCCGGACGCCCGGCACGCGTCGCCAGCGTGTCGATGGCCGACGACTCCCGGCGCTACACGCTCGAGGCTCCGGAGGGCGGCGTCCTCGTGCTCGGAGAACGGGCGCATCCTGGCTGGTTTGCGACGATAGACGGCCGCCCCACTCCCTGGCAGACGGCCAATGCCGTCCTGATGGCAGTGGACGTTCCGCCCGGCAGCCGGCTCCTCACCCTCGAGTTCCGGCAGCCCCTCCTGCGCCCCTCCCTTGGCGTCTCCTCCCTCGCCGCCGCTGGCATCGTCCTTGCCCTTCTGACAGCGGGCCGCCG
>CAYMAG010000064.1:9429-12854 GCA_964388335.1 uncultured Vicinamibacteraceae bacterium
ATCGACGGCGCGACGTCGAGAACCGTGCAGGCAGCACCCGACTACGCCGCCGAGGTCATGGGCGACCCGTGGGACTTCGACGCGCCCTCCGACTACAACTACGCGTACTCCCTCGGCGAGGACACGCCGCAGGACGCCGGCAACGAGTTCACCAGCTGGCAGCCGCATCCCACCGTCAGCAACGGGATCTTCACGGGCGTCACCCGCGAGAACAAGCCCGCGCTGCAGATGCTGCTCGGCGGCGTTCCCGGGGCGATGAACGCCGTGCAGAAGACTGGTGTCCGCTATCCAATCGACACCGGCCGCTACACGTGGCTCTCGTTCCGCGTGAAGCGATCGTGGGCAGCGACCAACGTCGAGGCGATGAAGCTCCTGTGGGAGGCTGGCCGCCGATCGGCGGCCACGCCCGCGGGCATCTTCATCTTCCTGGGCCGCGGGTACGACAACGACCTGGGGCGCTGGATCAATCAGGTGCCGGTCGCGGCTCAGGGCAGAGCCGACCAGTGGCAGGTGTACCGCATGCGGTTGTCGGACGTCCATCGATTCGCGGGCAACCGCTTCGGCGGGGTGCCATGGCAGGGCCCGATGATGGGCCTCGGCCTCACGCTCGGCGACGGACCGATCGGCTCGACCGTGCAGATGGACTGGGTGCGGCTGACCGCATCGCGGACGGTCGACCTCTCGTGGACCGCGCTGGGCGGCAACGTCGTCGTCACGGCGAGCAGCGGCACGCAGACGCTGCAGGTGTTCCCCGAGCACCTGAGGCCCGGGCTCGACGCCGGGACGCCGGGCGCGACGGCCGGCGCGTTCGCCGACAATTCGGCCATCACCTGGGACTACGGCCATCTGACGCCCGGTACCTGGACACTCACGGCGACCGGCGCAAGCGCCTCGCGCACGGCAACGCTCGTCGTCCAGGACGTGCCGCACTTCACCGTGCTCAACCCCGACGCCGCCGGCGGCCAGGACATGGCCGCGTCGCTCATCGGCGATCCGTGGGACCTTACCAATCCCGAGGACGTGTTCCGCTACTCGACGCCCCAGAACGCGCTGAACGACGTCAAGGACGCGTCGTTCACGCCGACGGGCCTGCAGGCGACGGCCTACCACTCAGGCCGCCACGGGGTCATTCACAGCGACTCGCAGGTGCGCTTCTTCGACGACGACCTGAGCGCGAGGTTCTCGCTCACACCCGAGCAGGCCCGGCGGTTCCATCGCCTCACGTTCACCCTCGAGTACAACGTGCCACTGCCGTCGCCGCTGACCTTCGATCCCTGGGCGCCCGAGCCTTTCCTGACCGACTTCGCCAAGGGGCGTCCCGGCGTCGGCGGCATGTCCCGCGTGCTGTGGCGCACCCACGCCGACCGTGGCGGTGCGTTCTCGCAGACCTGTGGACTGCTGGTCTACGGCGGAGGACCGATCACGGTCACGCTCGACCTCGCGCAGTACACGTCGAGCAGTTTCGAGTGCCTGGACGAAGGCCTGCAGACCCTGCCGGCCGGGCAGGCGTGGGGCGCCCTGTCGTCGAACCTGACCAACTTCCGCATCGACATCACCGAGGGCCGCCTCGACGTCCCGTTCCGCCTGTCGAACGTGCGCCTCGCGGCCGACGACGAACCCGACGAGTCGGGCGTCTTCGTCGTCCAGTGGGCCGCGCAGGGTGCGCCGTACTCGAGCCTGCCCGCGACGGCCACCGGCACCGTGAACGTCTACCTCGACTCGGACCGCGACCCCGACAACGGCCGGACGCTCGTCGCCAGCGGGCTGAATGCGTCGACAGGCGCCTACGTGTGGGATCTGGCGCAGGTGCCGGGCGGCGTGTCGCCAGGCACGTATTGGATCTACGTCGAGATGTCGCGCGGCAGTTACACGTACGGCAAGTACTCGACCGGGCCGCTCCAGGTGACCAGAGTCTACGATCCGCCGCTCACGCCCGGCGAGTGGCAGGCTCTGTACGGCATCACGAACATGTCGGGCGACGCCGACGGTGACGGCGTCAGCAACCAGCAGGAGTTCGAGCGCGGCACGAGCCCGCTGGTGCCCAACAGGTGGGAGCTGGCGGAAGGGTCGACGGGCTTCTTCAACGAGCGCGTGGCACTGGCCAATCCCGAAGGGCGTGCGGCTGCCGCGCGCGTGACCGTGCTGCTGGGCCAGATGCCGGGTGAGGCGAGCCCGCCGACGCCGGTGGTGCAGGATGTCTCGATCTCACCGCACGGCCGCTACACGCTGAACGTCAGCGGGCTTCCCAATGCGACCTACAACGGACAGGGGCGCGCCGTGTCGGTGATCGTCGAGACCCTGCGGGGGGCCGTCATTGTCGAGCGCACCATGAGCTGGGGCGACTCGGCATGGGGCGGCCACACGGGCAAGGCACTCACCGGAGGACGCACCACCTGGTTCCTCGCCGAGGGCGCCGCGAACGACTTCTTCGACACGTTCATTCTCATCACGAGCACGACGCCGCACGCGCCGGGCGTGACGCTCGACTACCTGCTACCGGACGGGAGCGTGGTGACCGACCGGTACGAGTTCCCGTCCTCTCCCGCGCGGCTGACCGTGTGGGCGAACCAGAACCCGCAGCTCCTCGGCAAGGCGTTCTCGACGCGCATCACGAGCACGCAGCCGATCACGGTCGAACGCGCGATGTACTTCAATCGGGGCGGACGGACCTTCGAGGGCGGCCACGCCTCCGCGGGCGTTCCCGAGGCGGCCACCCGTTGGTTCGTCGCGGAAGGCACGACGGGGCCGGGATTCGATACCTGGCTGCTGCTGGCCAACCCAAACAGTACGCCGAGCACCGTCACGGTGCGGTACCTGACGCCGGAAGGACCCTACACGGCCACCTACCGCATCGGCCCGAACACCCGTGAGTCGCTGTTCGTGGATGCTGAACTCTCGCGCGTCTCGGGCCGCGATGCCATCGGGACGCAGATCGACGTCTCGGCCGAGGTGACCGCGACGGTGCCCATCGTGGTCGAGCGCGCGATGTACTGGTTCGGGAACTCGAACAACTGGACGGACGCCCACAACAGCGCGGGTGTGACCACGACGTCGACGCTGTGGGGCCTCGCCGAGGGCGAGAATGGCGGCCTGCTCGGGTACCAGACGTTCATCCTGGTCGCCAACCCGTCGACCGCCGACGCCACGGTCCGCCTCCGCCTGCTGCGCGAGGGCGGCCGCGCCTCGGTGCTCTCGGCGCCGATCAGCGTCAGGGCCGGGTCGCGGTTCACCTGCTACGCCGGTCAGCCGGGACCATGTCAGGACGCCTTCGCACAGCTTCAGGACGGCGAGCGTTTCGGCGCGCTCATCGAGAGCACCAACGGCGTCGGGATCGTGGTCGAGCGTGCGATGTACTGGAACGGCGGCGGCGAACTGTTCGGCGCCGGCACGAACGAGACGGCGACGCCCCTGAGGTGAACACCCCG
>CAYMAG010000064.1:12954-27147 GCA_964388335.1 uncultured Vicinamibacteraceae bacterium
CCGTGTCCCTTCCGCTCGTGTCCGTCGGCATCGTCACGTGGAACGCCGACGCGCTGCTCGCACGATGCATCGCCAGCGTGCGGGCGCAGTCACATCCCGCGATCCAACTGCACGTCTGGGACAACGCCTCGGGACCTGAGGGCCGGGCGATCGTCGAGGACGCGACCGGGTCGGACGAGCGTACCTGGTCGCCCCACAACCTCGGCTTCGCCGGCGGACACAATCGCCTGATCGCCGCGAGCCGCGGCGCGTACTACCTGTGTCTGAATCCCGACGCCGTGCTGAGGCCCGACTACGTCAGCCTTCTGGTGACCGCCCTCGAAGCCACCACGCCGGCAGGGTCCGCCACCGGCCGGCTGCTGCGTCTCGATGCGCCTGACGTACTCGACTCGACCGGCATCATCATGACGCGCGACCAGCGCCACCTCGACCGCGGCGCCGACGAGCCCGCCGCCGGGCAGTACGATGCCGGCGTCGAAGACGTGTTCGGACCGAGCGGGGCTGCCGCGCTGTACCGCCGCACGATGCTGGAGGATGTTGCCGTCGGGGGCGAGTACTTCGACGAGGACTTCTTCGCCTATCGTGAGGACGCCGACCTTGCGTGGCGCGCGCGGGTGCTGGGCTGGACCTCCGTATACGTCCCGGCGGCCATCGCGCACCATCGCCGCCGTGTCACGCCGTCGCGCCGCCGTGACCTGCCGCCCGACGTCAACCGCTGCTCGGTGCGCAACCGCTTCCTCCTGCGCGTCAAGAACCAGTCGGCGAGCGAGGCCATCACCTTCCTCTGGCCAACGCTCGTCCGCGACCTGCAGGTGATCGGCTACGTGCTGCTGCGCGAGCACTCGTCCGTGCCAGGGCTGCTGGACGTCGTCAGGCTGGCACCTCGCATGTGGCGCAAGCGGCGAGTAATCCAGCAGCGGCGCAGGACCCCGCCTGCAGAGGTCGCGCGCTGGTTCCGATAGATCCAGCGGAACGCTATTGCGGTGCGACTTCCGGTGACTCACAATGGGTGCGCGCAAGCACGTCGCTGCCGGACGTCGCGCGGGTGAAAGACACTCGTGATCGCTGCAAGGACTCGTCTCGTCAACGGAGCGTATCTCCTGACGGACCTCGGCGCCACCGCCGCGGCGCTGGGCGTTGCCTACCTCGGGCGCGGCCTCGTGTCGCAGGGCACGCTGCCCTTCATCAGCCCCACGCTGCCGCCCTTCGACTGGTATCTGCCCCTGCTGGCGCTGATCCTCGTCATCTGGCCGTTGGTGTTCTACGCGCTCGGACTCTACGGACGGCAGGGCCGCAGCCTGCACACCGAGACGTCGGGCCTCGTCACGGGTGTGGGCGTCGCCGGCCTCCTCATGATGGCGGTCATCTTCGGCGCCAAGCTCAGCTACATCAGCCGGCCCGTGATCGTGCTGTTCCTGGTGCTCGACGTCCTGCTGGTCGCCGGCGGACGACGGCTCGTGCGCAGCCTGCTGCTGGGCGGTGACAGCCGCCGTGCGCTGCTGGTCGCCGGAGGAGCAGTCGAGGTGGAGCGCGCCGCGGCGGCCATCGACGCCCACCGTGACTGGGGTCTCGAGGTGGTGGGCCTGCTCACCGACGGGCGATGGCACGAGGCGCCGCAATCGCCGCACGCCGTGCTTGGCGACTACCGTGACATCCCGCGCGTCGCGCAGGAGACGCACGCCGCCGAAGTCATCATCGCGCCAGCCCTGCATCACCTGGAGGAACTGAATCAGATCGCCGGCATCATCCAGGCCCTCGAGGCCCAGGGCACTGTCGTCCGCCTGGCCGTCAACTTCCTGCCGCGCTCCATCGCTCGCCTGAGCTTCGACGAGTTGAGCGCCGATCTGCCGCTGCTGACCTTCTCGACCACGCCCGGCAACGAAGTGCGCCTGGCGGTCAGACGCGTGGTCGACGTCGTCCTGTCGGTCAGCCTGCTGGTGCTGCTCAGCCCGCTCATGCTGGCCATCGTCGTCGCCATCCGCATGGCGTCGCCCGGACCGGTGCTCTTTCGCCAGACTCGCTGCGGCTGGCACGGCCGCCGCTTCACGTTCTTGAAATTCCGCACGATGCATCCCGATGCCGACAGTCTGAAGGCTTCGCTGCAGCCCTACAACGAGATGGACGGTCCGGCGTTCAAGATGACGAACGACCCGCGCGTGTTTCCGCTCGGCGGGTTCCTGCGCCGGACGAGCCTCGATGAACTGCCCCAGCTCTGGAACATCCTCCGGGGCGACATGAGCTTCGTCGGACCCCGCCCTTCCGTCGTCGAAGAAGTGGCGCAGTACGAGCCGTGGCAGCGCCGCCGCCTCAGCATGAAGCCCGGACTGACCTGTCTCTGGCAGGTCAGCGGACGCAACGAGCTGACGTTCGACGAGTGGATGCGCCTGGACCTCGAGTACATCGACAACTGGTCCCTCTGGCTCGATTTGAAGATTGCCCTGAAGACGGTACCAGCCGTGCTGCTCGGGCGCGGCGCCAGGTAGCGTGCGCGACGGCGGCGAAGCCCAGCGCGCGTGCGCGTCGGCCCTGATCGGTGAGGCGTGCGGGGCGCCTCACGGCCGGCCGCCACTCATCGTCGAAGCGGGCTGCGGGGCGCGCAGTCACCTCACCTATCCGCCCGGTTCTGCCGTGATCGGCCTCGACGTCTCACGCGCGCAACTGCTCCGGAACCGCGACGTGCGCTGGGCGATCGAGGCCGATGTCGCCAGCTTGCCGATGGCGTCCGCGTGCGCCGACGCGGTCGTGTCGTGGGACGTGCTCGAGCACCTGCCGCACCCGGCCCATGCGCTCACCGAACTGGTGCGGATCGTTCGCCCCGGGGGCGTCGTCGTCCTGGGCCTGCCCAACGTGGTCTCGCTGAAAGGGATCATCACGAAGCTGACACCCTGGTGGGTGCATGTCTGGGTGTACCGGCGGGTGCTTGGCGACGCGACCGCTGGCACCGGCACCTTCGACCAGTTTCCGACGACCATGCGCCTGGAGCTGCGAAGCGCCGGCCTCCGCCGTCTCGCGGCGCGACTGGGCCTCGACGTGGTGCTGCTCGAGGTCTACGAGGGTCCGGTACCGCTGCATTTCCGTCGGCGCCACCGCGTGGGCGACCTGGCCATGTCCGCAATCGGCGGCCTGTCGCGGCTCGTCACGTTCGGCCGCTACGACGCCACCGCGTCGGACATGGTCGTCGTCCTGCGCGTCCGGAGCGGCGCGTGAGCGACATGCCGGCGACACGCGGCGTCCGCATTCTCGGCACGCGAGGGATTCCGAACAGGCACGGCGGCTTCGAGGCGTGTGCCGAGCATCTCGCGCCATGGCTGGTGTCGCGCGGCTGGCAGGTCACCGTGTATTGCCAGGAGTCGTGGGGACACCCCCGACGGCAGAGCGAGTGGCGCGGCGTCACGCTGGAGCACGTGCCGACACGGCTCGAGGGTTCGGCCGGGAGCATCGCCTTCGATCTGGCGTGTGTGCGGCACGCCGCGGCACGGCCCGACCTCGTCCTGACGCTCGGGTTCAACACCGCCGTCTTCGGTGTGTGGTATCTCGCCCGGCGGCGGCGCCACGTCGTGAACATGGACGGTCTCGAGTGGCAGCGAGGCAAGTGGTCGGTGCCGGTAAAGGCGTGGTTCTATGCCAACGGCTGGGTTGCGGGCGCGACGGCCGATCGGCTGATCGCCGATCACCCCGAAATTGCGTCGATACTCGTCGAACGAGGGCTGGGCGAGCGGACGGTGATGGTGCCGTACGGTGCCGACGCGGCCGCCGGCGCCTCAATCGAGCCGCTGCAGACGATGCAGCTGACGCCCGACGGCTACGGCCTCGTGATCGCGCGCCCCGAGCCCGAGAACTCCGTGCTCGAGATCGTGCGTGCCTGGAGTGCCCGGCGCCGGCCGGTCCCCCTGGTGGTGGTGGGGCACTACGATGCCACGCGGTCCTATCATGGGGCGGTGCGTGCGGCGGCCGATGCCAACGTCAGGTTCGTGGGCGCGCTCTACGATGCGCCGCTGGTACAGGCGCTGCGCGCGCACACGCGGCTGTACATCCACGGACACACCGTGGGCGGCACCAATCCGTCGCTGGTCGAGGCGCTGGGCGCGGGCTCGCCGATACTCGCGCACGACAACCGGTTCAACCGCTGGGTCGCCGGCGCGGCGGGACAGTACTTCGCCGACGACGTGCTGTGCGCGGCGCAGCTCGATGCGCTGCTCGACGATCCGACGGCGTTGCGTGCGATGCGTGCGGCCAGCGTGGCGAGGCACGCCGAGGCGTTCACGTGGGAGCGGGTGTTGCCGGCGTACGAGGCCGTGCTCGAGGACGCGCGGGTCAGGTAGGGACGCCTCTCCGAGGCGTCCGTCTGCCAGAACGGAAGGAGTGGCTCGGCGAGCCGCTCCCCTACCGGATCCGTGTCTTCACAGCGGCGCGGGTCTCGCGGTCGGTCTCACGCTTCTTGATGGTCTCGCGCTTGTCGTACGACTTCTTGCCGCGCGCCAGCGCGATGTTCACCTTGACGCGACCGTTCTTCATGTACATCCGTGTCGGGACGAGCGTCAGCCCTTTCTCCACGGTGCGGCCGATCAGCTTCCGGATCTCGGCACGATTGAGCAACAGCTTACGCTTCCGCAGCGGCTCGTGCGAGGCGTACCCGCTGTGGCTGTACGGGCTGACGTGGACGTTGTACATCCACAGCTCGGAGCCTTCCATGCGCGCGTAGCTGTCGCGCAGGTTCACCCGTCCCTCGCGAATCGCCTTCACCTCGGTGCCCAGCAGGACGACGCCGGCTTCCCAGTGATCGAGGAATTCGTAGTCGTATCCGGCCTTGCGGTTGTCGGCCAGCAGCTTGGTGCCACCGGTCCTGGCCGGCTTCTCGGTTGCCATCACGTTCCCGTCTGTGTCTCGTGGGTGCCCCGCACGGCCCGCCGCGCCAGCACCAGCCGCGCGGCCAGCGTGGTCGCGCTCACCATGCTCGAGGCATCGGCCAGCCCCTTGCCGGCGATGTCGAACGCGGTGCCGTGATCCACCGATGTCCGCACGAGCGGCAGGCCGAGCGTCACGTTCACCGACGACCCGAACGCGAGCAGCTTGACCGGGATCAGGCCCTGATCATGATACGTCGCGACGACAACGTCGAACTCGCCGCGCACGGCGCGCAGGAACACCGTGTCGCCCGGCACCGGCCCGATCACGTCGATACCGAGCGACCGGCACTGCGCGACCGCGGGAGCGATGACGGCATCGTCTTCCTCGCCCATCAGGCCGTGCTCACCCGCGTGAGGATTGAGTCCGGCGACGGCGATACGCGGATTCGGATAGCCGAACTGCGGCAGACTCCGGTGCGTGAGATCGATCAGCGACACGAGGAGCGGGGTGGTCAGCAGCGCCGGCACCTCGCGCAGGGGCACGTGCACGGTGGCCAGGACGACGCGCAACGGCTCGGAGTAGAACATCATGGCGACCTGCGGCGCACCGGCGAGGTGGCCGAGCAGGTCGGTGTGTCCTTTCCACTGCAGGCCCGCGGCGGCGAAAGCCTCCTTGCTCACGGGACCGGTCGCAATGGCGTCCACCTCACCCCGCTCGACGGCACGCACTGCGGCGACGAGGGTCTCGTAGGCTGACCGTCCCGCTGCGGCCGAGACACGCCCCCTCGTGAATGCCGCCACCTGGCCGGGCGTGTGGGGCCCGAAGATCACGGGCGTGCACACGGCGCGCACGGCGTCGGACGCTGCTGCCGCGACGGCGATCTCGGGGCCGATCCCCGCCGGGTCACCGACGGTCAGCGCAATCCGTGGGGTCAGGTCTGCCATGGCACACAGAGGGGGTCAGGTCTGCCGTGGCACACGCGAGGTGCCAGGTCGGCAATCAGGCGCCGCACGAACACGTGCCGCCCTCCGACCCGCAACTGCCGTCCTGCGAGCAACTGCCCTCGCAACTGCCCGCCTGCCCGCACCCCGCGCGCGTCTCGCCCTTCGCATTCGGCAGTTCGTACCGCAAGCAGCACTTCAGCCGACCGCACACCCCCGACAGCTTCGAAGGACTCAGGCTCAGGTGCTGCTGTTTCGCCATCTTGATCGACACGGGCTCGAAGCTGGTCAGCCACGTCGTGCAGCAGAGCGGACGCCCGCACGTGCCGTACCCGCCCAGCATGCGCGTCTCGTCCCGCACGCCGATCTGCCGCATCTCGATGCGGACCCGCAGGACGGCCGCCAGATCACGGACCAGTTCCCTGAAGTCCACGCGATGGTCGGCGGTGTAGTAGAACAGCAGCTTCGAGCCGTCGAAGGCATGCTCGACGCGCGTGAGCTTCATCTCCAGCCCGCGCTCGCGCACCTTCATCTGGCACAACTGGAACGCCTCACGCTCCCTGAGCCGCTGCTGGAGCCGCGTCCGCACGTCCTCTTCGGACATGCGCCGCACCACGGTCGGCGCAGGCTCCCCCACCAGGCGCCGCCGCGTCGTCAACGCGGACGGCTCCGCCGCAATCGTGCCGCACTCGGTGGTGTCGCCGCTGCTCACCACGACCTCGTCTCCCGCCATGAGTGGCGGATCGAAGGCCAGCTCAGGCAGCAGAAAGGCACGAAGGCGACCGGCCGGCACGTGGCGGACGCTGACCGTGGGCGGCGGGACGCTGGCACGTTCGGGACTCGACAGGGACACACTCCTCACAGCTCACACGCGAGCCAGTCGGCGACGATCTTCCCGCTCTGGTTGCGATCCACCGCCCGCCGGGCGCGATCGACCGCGTAGAACGCGTCGACGAGGCGACGTCCGGAAAACTGCCCGGCGAGTTCGCGCAGCGGGACGACGAGATCCGGACTCATCAGCGCGCGAGCGCTCGCGTCCGACGCCACCCCGCCGACGTCTCTCAACAACATCGCCAACGCATCGAGTCGACGTCGCAGCATGTCGCGCTCGTTCGCGGGACTCTTCTTCTTCGGCGCCTCGAGCAACCGTTGCGCCAGCGCCAGCCGGACGGACGGCGACGGCCGCGGGGCCAGTCCCTGCAGCAGGCCCAGGGCCACGCGCCGGGCCTCGTCGAGGCCGCCCGCATCCCCGGACAGCGCCCGGGAGACACACCCGTCCGACACGGCGGCCAGCGACAGCGCCGCATCCGCTGCGAGCCCGCGGTCGCGCTGCAGGATGCGCGCGACTTCCTCGGTGGCAAGGCGGCCGAACCTGAAACGTGGACAGCGCGAGCGCACGGTCGCCAGCAGCGCATCGACACGCGACGTGATCAGGATGAACATGGACGACGGCGGCGGCTCTTCGAGCGTCTTCAGCAGCGCGTTCTGCGCGGCGGGCTGCATCTGGTCGGCCTCGTCGATGATGACGACGCGACGGCGTCCCTCGAACGGCCGGTAGCTCGAATCCTCGATGACCCGACGCGCCATGTCGACCGTGATGGTGCCCTTCTCGTTCGGCTCGACGCCGATGACGTCTGGATGGGCGGCCCTGGCGATGCGCCGGCAGGCACCGCAGGCGCCGCACGCGGTCCCGTCTGTCCGGTCGAGGCAGTTGACGGCCGCCGCCAGCCGAACGGCGAACGTGCGCTTGCCAACGCCGTCAGGGCCGTCGAATATCAGGCTGTGCGGAAGCGTGTGACGGGCCACGGCTCGCGCGAGCAGCGCCCGCACGTCGTCGTGTCCGACCATCTCTGGCAGCGTCATGGGTCCTGCTTCGGTGGCGACGACTCGGCCGTCTGGTTCTTCGGCGGCGGCGGCGGCTGCTGCTGCTGCTGCTGCTGCTGCTTGTCGTCACCGTCCGACTCCTGCTCGCGGTCGTTGCCCCGGCGACCGAAGAGACGTCCCCAGAACCCGCGTCGCTTCTCAGGCTCGGCCTTCGGAGCCTCGTCCTCTGCGGCGGGCGCCGACTCGGCCTCGGCGGCCCGCGGGGCTTCGGCGACCGCGGGCTGCGGGATGCCGCGCGGGATCGCGGCAGACGGCAGTCCGGCCTGCTCGGCGGTCACCGGCTTCAGGCCTGACTCCCGGCCGAACGCACCCGCCAGCCTGGCCCAGAACCCCGGACCGTCGTGCTCGGCGCACGTCTCGCGAGGTTCCGTACCCCGACGGAAGTACTCGCTGTAGACCATCGAGCGCTCTTCGACGCCATTGTCCGTATCGACCGGCACGTGCGCGCAGCCCGGCGAGGCCCGCTTGCCCGTCACGCGGCAGACCTGCAGGCTGGTGATGTCGGCGGGGCGCTCGAAGGGCTCGGCCTCGTCCCCGGCGGTCGCCGCGCGCATGACGTTCGCCCACAGCGGAACGGCCAACTCTCCCGCGTAACCATTGGCGATGATGGGCTTCGGCCGATCGAACCCCATCCAGACGCCCGTGACCACCTGCGTCGTGTAGCCCACGAACCACACGTCGTGGTAGTCGTTGGTCGTGCCGGTCTTGCCCGCCGCCGGCAACTTGAAGCCTTCGGCCCGCGCGCGCCAGCCCGTGCCGGCATTGATCACGTCGGCCAGCATCGTCGTCACGAGGAACGCCGTCTGCGGCGTGAAGACCGTGCGGCTGTCGTCCTGCACGGCGAACAGCACCTCGCCGTCGCGCGACTCCACGCGCCGAATCAGGTGGGGCAGCCGCAGCACGCCCCCGGTGGCGAACGAGCCGTACGCGGCGGTGAGCGACGCCAGGGTGACCTCTCCGGCGCCCAGCGCCATCGACGGCACGGCAGGCATGTCGCCGAGTGACAGCGCCCGGGCGGTCTCGACGGTCGTGTCGATGCCGACGGTGCGCAGCAACTGCACCGCGGCGCGGTTGCTCGACGTCCGCAGGCCGGTGCGCAGCGTCATGGTGTCGGCGTCCGAGTGCTCGTCTTCGGGGACGTAGTCCCCTTGCGGTGTGTTGATGGGGTCGTTCAGGTTGGTGACGAGCGTGGCTGGCGACTGTCCCGACTCGATGGCGGCGGCGTACACGATCGGCTTGAATGCCGAGCCGGATTGCCGTCGCGCCTGCACCGCCCGGTTGAAGCGGCTCTCACCGAAGTGCCGGCCGCCGACGAGGGCCCGAACGGCCCCGGTGCGAGGATCGAGCACCACGACCGCAGCCTGCAGGTAGTCTGGCGCGACATTCTCTTCGATCGCGATGTCGGCGCGCGGCGTGTGCGGATAGCCGCGGCGCGCCTCCACCTGCTGCAGCCGCGCCTCGACGGCCTTCTCGGCCTGCTGCTGCACCTCGGGGACGATGGTCGTGTAGACGCGCAGACCGCCTTCCGAGACGAGTTCCCATCCGAAGCGGTCGACGAGTTCGCGGCGCACCTGCTCCTTGAAGTACAGGCCGAACGCCTCGTCGCGGCGCAACTGGTTGCGCAGGCGGACCGGTGCCTCGCGCGCCGCGTCGAAGGCCGCCTGGTCGATGGCGCCGGCGTCGAACATGGTGCGCAATACGATCGCGCGCCGCGCGACGGCCTTGTCGATGTTGATGGTGGGCGCATAGCTCGAGGGCGACTGAATGAGTCCCGCCAGCAGGGCCGCCTCTGCGACGTCGAGTTCGGCCGCGTGCTTGCCGAAGAACCCGAGCGAGGCCGCCTCGACCCCGTGAAAGCCGTCGCCGAAGTAGACCTTGTTGAGATACAGCTCGAGAATCTGGTCCTTCGAGAACGTGCCCTCGATCATCAGGGCCGCGAAGGCTTCCTTGATCTTGCGGGTGTAGGTCTTCTCGCGCGTCAGGAAGCTCTGCCGTGCGAGTTGCTGCGTGATGGTGCTGCCTCCCTGCGACCTCGAGCCCGTGCGCGCATTGGCCACCACGGCGGCCCCGATGCGGACGATGTCGACGCCGTTGTGCTGGTAGAAGCGCTGGTCCTCCACCGACAGCACGGCCGCCGTCATGTGCGGCGAGACCTGCGCCAGCGGCACCTCGATGCGCTGTTCCTTGAAGATGGTGAAGACCGGGCGATCGTCCACGTCGAGGATGGTGGTCGCCTGGGCCATGTCGGACACGCCGCGCAGGGTCGCGGTATCGGGCAGCGACTGACGGATGTCCCACGCGAACCAGAGCACGTAGCCGAACACCAGCCAGGCCGCGACCGACGTCAGCGCAAGCACCGACACGAGTGCGCGCGGGTGCTCGAGGGCGGCCTGCCGCACGCGTCCCGGCGCCCGTCCGCTCAGCCAGTGCCGAAGTCTCGTACGCATGGAGAAAGAGCCTCCCGCTAGCGTACTCTATGCCGTCTTCCGCATCACCATCAGCGCCCGCGCCTCGAGCGTCACGGCCTGTCCGGCGTCGTGGTGCGCGTGCTCGGGTGCGACCTCTCCCGTGTAGGTGTCGATGACCCGCTCCCACGCGGCGCCGAACGGGCCGTCGGGCAGCACGAACTCCAGCGGCGCGTAGTGCGCGTTGAAGAGGACGAGGAAGCTGTCGTCCACCACGCGCTCGCCCTGCGGGCCGCGACTTTGAATCGCCTCGCCGTTCAGGAACACCATGAACGACTTCCCGTACCCGGCCGACCAGTGGGCGTCGTCCATGACGTTGCCGTCCGGGGTGAACCACTCGATGTCGAGCAGGCCGTGAATGTCGGTGCCCTGGAACCAGCGGCGCCGACGGAAGACAGGGTGATCCCGCCGGAACGCGATGACCTGTCGTGTGAACTCGACCAGCCCTGCGTCGACGCTCGACCAGTCGAGCCACGACACGGCGTTGTCCTGGCAGTAGGCGTTGTTGTTGCCGCCCTGGGTGCGGCCGAATTCGTCGCCCGCGAGCAGCATGGGTACCCCCTGCGACAGGAACAGTGTCGCCAGGAAGTTGCGCTGCTGGCGGAGGCGCACGGCGTTGATCTCGGGGTCGTCGGTCGGCCCCTCCTCCCCTCCGTTCCACGACCGGTTGTGGCTCTCGCCGTCGCGGTTGCCCTCGCCGTTCGCCTCGTTGTGCTTCTCGTTGTACGAGACGAGATCGCGCAGCGTGAACCCGTCGTGCGCGGTGACGAAGTTGACGCTCGCGTAGGGCCGCCGGCCGTTGCCGGCGTAGAGATCGCTGCTGCCGGTGAACCGGAACGCGAACTCGCTCATGGTCTGGTCCTGACTGCGCCAGTAGTCGCGCACGCAGTCGCGGTACTTCCCGTTCCACTCACACCAGAGCGGCGGGAAGTTGCCGACCTGGTAGCCTCCGTCACCGATGTCCCACGGCTCGGCAATCAGCTTGGCCTGGCAGACGATCGGATCCTGCTGGATGAGGTCGAAGAACGCCGAGAGCTTGTCGACGTCGTGCAGACCGCGGGCGAGCGTCGCCGCGAGGTCGAACCTGAAGCCGTCGACGTGCATGTCCCTGGCCCAGTAGCGCAGCGAGTCCATGATGAGCTGCAGCACGTGCGGATGCCGCATGTTCAACGTGTTGCCCGTGCCGGTGTAGTCCATGTAGTACCGGCGCCGGTCGCCCATCACGCGGTAGTAGGCGGCGTTGTCGATGCCCTTGAAGCAGAGCACGGGCCCCAGGTGGTTGCCCTCGGCCGTGTGGTTGTACACCACGTCGAGGATGACCTCGATGCCGGCGGCGTGGAGCGCCTTCACCATCTGCTTGAACTCGTGCACCTGTGCGCCGCGCTGGCTGCTCGCGTACTCGTTGTGGGGCGCGAGGAATCCGATCGAGTTGTAGCCCCAGTAGTTGCGCAGGCCCTTCTCGACGAGGTGCGCGTCGTGGATGAACTGGTGGATCGGCTGCAGTTCGACCGCGGTCACGCCGAGCGTCAAGAGGTAATCGATCACCGACGGGTGTGCGAGGCCGAGGTAGCGGCCACGCAGTTCGTCCGGCAGGCCGGGGAACTGCATGGTGAAGCCCTTGACGTGCATCTCGTAGATGATCGACTTGTGCAGGGGGGTCCTGAGGTGCCGGTCGTCGCCCCAGTCGAACGCCTCGTCGACCACCACCGACCTGGGGACGTACCGCGCGGAGTCGCGCGTGTTGACCGACGACTCCGGCGCCTTGAACCTGTAGGCGAACACCGCCTCGTTCCACTGGACCTGCCCGTCGATGGCCTTCGCGTACGGGTCGAGCAGCAGCTTGTTGGGATGGCACCATTGCCCGTGGTCCGGCGCGAAGGGGCCGTGCACGCGAAAGCCGTAGCGCGTGCCGGGACCGATGCCCGGCACGTACCCGTGCCAGCAGAAGGCGGTCACCTCCGGCAGATCGACGCGCGTTTCGTGGCCGCGGTCATCGAAGACGCAGAGTTCCACCCTGGTCGCAGGTTCCGAGAAGATCGAGAAGTTGACCCCGGCACCGTCGTGTACCGCGCCGAGGGGGTAGGCTTTGCCCGGCCAGATTTCCATACGAGCACGACAGGCTAGCAGGATCTCATGCTTCATGCCTCATGCTTCATGCCTGCCTCATGCTTCATGCTTCATGCGGGGCTTCAGGCCTCAGGCTTCAGGCTTCAGGCCGCCTTCATGCTTCGTGCTTGATGCTTCATGTCTGCGATTCGGGGCGAGGCGATCGCGGCGATCGTCTGGACCGTGAGCAGACGTCGTGTCGCGATTCGGGCGCATGTCGGATTCGTGAGATGAGGTCACGCGGCCTCCCGTACAGGCGCTGCGGTTGGAGTAGTCGTTCGCACGACATCGCACGACGGTGCTGTTGACAGCCAAAGCTCGGACTGTACACTGGCGGCATGGAAGTACACCTCTCTCCCGACCTCGAGAGCAGGCTTGCGCAGGCGGCTGGTCGGCGAGGCGTTTCGGCCGAATTGCTGGTGCGAGAGGCGATCGAGCGGGCCGTCGACTATGACGACTGGTTCATCCAGGAGGTCGAGAAGGGGCTGGCTCAGATCGACGCCGGACAGGTCCTGACGCACGAAGCGGTAGGCGCCCGTCTGGAACAGACGCTGGCCGCGCAGCGGTCGCGTCGCTGATGCGACTCCGGTAGACCGAAGAGGCCACTGCCGATCTCGAACGGATCGCCGACTCCTCTTCGAGCGCATGCCGGAGCGTGCGTCGCATCTCGTGCGGAGGCTCTATGAACCCCCCGGCACGCTCTTGACGTTTCCGAACCGCGGCCGACCGGGCAAGAAGGAGGGCACCCGTGAATTGGTGATGTCACCGTTGCCCTACATCATTGTCTACGCGGTCCGAGGAGACGCGGTCTTCGTCGTCCGCATCCTGCATGGGGCGCAGCAGTGGCCGTGATGGCCCGACGACATCGTGAAGTCTGCGCTGAGCCTGGGTCGCGGTCTGCGGGAGGAGACGGGGGTGCCGGGCCCCGGAGGTGCAACACTGGTCCAGCGGATGGGGAGCTGTGCCAAGCGATGCAGGGGCAAGTTCGGCGCGCCTCCCGATCGCGCGGCGGACGGCTTGACGGGCCGACGCAGGGCGTGTGTATAATCGCCGTCTGCCGCAGCGGTGCTGGACTGCAGCAGGGCAGGTAGGAAGTGCGATAGAAGACGAGGGCGTGAGCCCCGCCGAAGTGCGGTAGGGTGCGGAGGCTGCCACAGGGCGTGAGCCGCGCCGACGTGCGGTAGGGTGCAGGCTGCCACAGGGCGTGAGCCCCGCCGAAGTGCGGTAGGGTACAGGCTGCCACAGGGCGTCAGCCGCGCCGAAGTGCGGTAGGGTACAGGCTGCCACAGGGGCGTCAGCCGCGCCGAAGTGCGGTGGTGGGATGACGAGCCGCACGAAGGCGGGCGGTTAGCTCAGCTGGTAGAGCACCGGTCTTACACACCGGCTGTCACAGGTTCGAGTCCTGTACCGCCCACCAGCCTTCGTCCTCCGGAGCGCTTCGCGAAGGAGGACTACGGCTGGCAAGCCAAGACGAGCGCTTCGCGAAAAGAAGACTGCTTCGCGAAGGAGGACTACGGCTGGCAAGCCAGGACGAGCGCTTCGCGAAAGAGGACTACGGGCTGGCACGCCAGGACGAGCGCTTCGCGAAGGAGGACTACGGCTGGCAAGCCAGGACGAGCCGCTTCGCGAACGAGGACTACGGGCTGGCAAGCCAGGAAGAGCGCTTCGCGAAGGAGGACGGAGGCTGGCAGGCCAGGAGTAAGGTAGGGCCGGCTCTCCGAGCCGGCCGTCGGTCAGGTCGAAGCTGGCTCTCCGAGCCGGCTCAACGCCGAGGCTCGAGGCGGTTCAGCGAGCGCAGGCAACCCATTGCGGGGTCGTAGCTCAGTTGGTTAGAGCGCCGGCCTGTCACGCCGGAGGCCGCGGGTTCGAGCCCCGTCGACCCCGCCACTCCCGCAACATACGTCGCAGTCGCGGCGGGGTCGACGGACTCCGAGCGGCTGGCCATGCGG
>CAYMAG010000065.1:0-5110 GCA_964388335.1 uncultured Vicinamibacteraceae bacterium
CAGCGCTCGTGTCGAGGCCACCGGAAAACGCGATACCGACCTTGTCGCCGACGGGGAGGTGCTGCAGGATGTTGGACACGACGCCTCCAGAAAACCTACATCATACGGCTCGACCGCCGCGCTGGCATATAGTGGCGTCGCTTCGCCCGGACTGCGAACGCGTGGCTGCTCCCATGTCGAAACGCTCGCCCCTGCGGTCGCTCGCCCTCGCCGCGTCACTCACCCTGACGGCATGCGCCCCCGCGCCTCCCGCCGTACCCGGTGGCACGTTCCCGCCGGACTGGGCGTTCCCGCCGCAGTCGCTGGTCGCCGTGCTGGCGCGCGACGGCATGGTCGCGACCACGGATCGGGTGGCCAGCGAGGTGGGCGTCGAGATCCTCCG
Organism: uncultured Vicinamibacteraceae bacterium; assembly: GCA_964388335.1. GTDB lineage: Bacteria > Acidobacteriota > Vicinamibacteria > Vicinamibacterales > Vicinamibacteraceae > JAEZDP01. The sequence continues at coordinate 383 of CAYMAG010000065.1, forward strand.
CCGCGGCGGCAACGCCGTGGACGCCACGGTTGCGGTGCACTTTGCCCTCGCCGTGGTCAACCCGGAAGCGGGCAACATCGGGGGCGGGGGCTTCCTGGTCGCGCGGATGGCCGACGGCACGGCCGTCGCTCTGGACTTCCGTGAGACCGCCCCGCTGAGGGCCACGCGCGACATGTTCCTCGACGCCGACGGCAACCTCACGGACCGTTCGGTGACCGGCCATCTGGCCGCCGGCGTGCCCGGATCGGTGGCCGGGATGTGGGCGGCGCACCAGCGCCTCGGATCGCTCCCCTGGAGCGAGCTGCTGCAGCCGGCCATCAATCTCGCCGAGGGCATCGTGGTCCACGAACGGCTCGCACGCTCGCTGCAGTCGTTCGAAGCGCGGCTTCGCGGTTTTTCTGCGGCGACCACCCTGCTGCCTGACGACCGCGCGCCGCGTGTGGGCGATCGCCTGGTGCAACGCGATCTCGCCGACACGCTCCGCCGCATCGCGCTCGAGGGCCGGGACGGCTTCTACCACGGCCTCACCGCCGATCTCGTCGACGCGGAAATGCGGCGCGGTGGGGGCATCATCAGCCGCGAGGATCTGGCCCGCTACGAGGCCAGGTGGCGCGACCCGATCGGGTTCACCTATCGTGACCACCGCGTGATCGCCATGCCGCCGTCGTCTTCAGGTGGCGCCACGTTGGGCGCCCTGCTGCGGATACTGGAGGGTTACGACCTGCGCGCGCTCGGACACCACTCCCCCGAGCACGTGCACCTCTGGACCGAAGCCACGCGGCGCGCCTACGCCGACCGCAACGCCTACCTGGCGGATCCCGACTTCGTCCAGCAGCCCCTGCCGCGCATGATCAGCGAGGAGTACGCCGCGCAACGCCGTGCCACCATCGACGCGAGCCGCGCGACCCCGTCCGATCGCGTCGAGCCGGGGCTCGGCCCGGCGGGCGTGCCGGCAGGAACGACGACGCCCGGGAACGAGCACACCACCCACTATTCCATCGTGGATCGGCAGGGCAACGCCGTCGCGGTCACCACCACGCTCAACTCGCTCTACGGAAACCGCGTCGTGGTGGCTGGCGCCGGATTCCTGCTCAACAACGAGATGGACGACTTCGCGGCCAAGCCCGGCACGCCGAATCAATTCGGCCTGGTCCAGGGTGAGGCCAACGCGATTGCGCCGGGCAAGCGGATGCTGTCGGCGATGACGCCGACGCTGGTCCTCGACCCGCAGGGGCGCGTCCGTCTGGTCACCGGCACACCTGGCGGCTCGACGATCATCACGTCGGTGGCGCAGATCATCTCGAACATCGTGGACTTCGACATGGACCTGCCGGCCGCGGTGGCGGCGCCGAGGCTCCACCACCAGCACCTGCCCGACGAGCTGCGCTTCGAGCACGGCGGCCTCGCCCCTGCCACCGTGGAGCAGCTGCGCGCGCTCGGGCACCGGGTGGAGGAGCGCCCCGGATTCCAGGGCGACGTGCAGTCGATTCTGATTCGACCGGACGGCGTCCTCGTCGGCGTCTCGGACCCGCGGCGTGGCGGCGCGGCCGTGGGGCTCGGCGATGTGCGGCAGGTGGTGCAGTGACACCCTGGGGGCATCCTGGGGTCAGGTCTGAAATGGCCCGGCTGAGGGTCAGGTCTGGAGTGGCCGGGCGGAGGGTCAGATCCGAAATGGCCGGGCTGAGGGGTCAGGTCTGAAGTGGCCCGGCTGGGGGTCAGGTCTACACCTTGCGCGACGTCCCGCGCAGTCGTGGTAGAACCTGCCAGTGCGTCCACCCACGCACGCTGAAGGAGATCCGCACGTGTCCATCCCCAACGTCCGACTCTGGCCAGCGCTGCTGGTCCTGCTCATCGCCGTCCCACACGCCGGCGCCCAGCCAGCCTACGACCTGCTGCTCAAGGGCGGCCATGTCATCGACCCCCGCAACGGCCTCGACGGCGTCATGGACGTGGCGGTGGCCGACGGCAGGATCGCGGCCGTGCGTGCCGGCATCGATGCCACGACCGCGCGGCAGGTGGTGGACGTCAGCGGCCTCTACGTAACGCCCGGACTCATCGACCTCCACGTGCACGTCTTCGCCACGACCGGCATGCGCGGCGCATGGGCGGGCGACAACAGCGTCCTGCCGGACGGCTTCAGCTTCCGCAGCGGCGTCACGACGATGGTGGATGCCGGCAGCTCGGGGTGGCGCAACTTCGAGGACTTCCGGCGCACCGTCATCGACCGCTCACGCACCCGCGTGCTCGCGATGCTCAACATCGTTGGACTGGGCATGTTGACCGACGTGCCCGAGCAGAACGTCCACGACATGGACGCCAGGGCGACCGCCGACATGGCCACGAAGCATCGCGACGTGGTCGTCGGCGTCAAGTCGGCGCACTACCAGGGCGCGGAATGGGTGTCGGTGGATCGCGCCGTCGACGCGGGCCGCGCGGCCGGCGTGCCCGTGATGGTCGACTTCGGCTACTTCCGGGAAGAGCGGCCCTTCCACCAACTCGTGACCGAACGGCTGCGTCCGGGCGACATGAGCACGCACATGTTCAGGGGCCCCGTTCCGTACGTGGATGCCGACGGAACGCTGCTCGACTACCTGACGCAGGCGCGCGCCCGCGGCGTGCTGTTCGACGTGGGCCACGGCGGCGGCAGCTTCGTCTTCCGCACCATGGTGCCTGCCGTGCAGCAGGGGTTCTACCCCGACACGATCTCGACGGACCTGCACACGGGGAGCATGAACGCCGGCATGATGGACATGATCACCACCATGTCGAAGTTCCTGGTCGCAGGCATGCCGCTGCAGGCGGTGATTCGCGCGTCGACGGACACGCCGGCGCGCGTGATTCAGCGGCCGGAACTCGGCCACCTGTCGGTTGGCGCCGAGGCCGATGTGGCCGTGCTGCGTGTACTCGAGGGCGAATTCGGCTATGCGGACGGCGCGCGCGGCACGCTGAAGGCCGACCGGCGGATGATCGCCGAACTCACGCTGCGGGAGGGGCGGGTGGTGTGGGACTGGAACGCCCGCGCCGGCAGAGACCACCGGGAGATGCCGGCCACCTACGGCGTCCGTGACGTGGACCGCGTCATCGTGCCGCCGCGCAGGTAGTCGGCCATCAGCGCCTCGAGATCGGCCTGGAGGAGCCCGACCATCGGCACGGGCCGCCCTCGGACTCGTCTCGTTCCGCGGGCCGGTTACGTACCACCCACCTGCGCAGGCACCGCTCACATGAACCCGCGAATGACCGCCTATTCCTACGTCGATACCCTCGCCGGCCTCGAAGCTGCCGTCCGCCGCCTGAGCGGCCAGCCCATCCTCGGCGTGGACACCGAGGCTGCGGGCTACCACCGGTTTCTCGACCGCATCAGCCTCATCCAGATCTCGTCGCGCGACGAGACCGTGCTGATTGATCCCCTGGCCCTGCCCACGCTCGACCTGCTCGCCGGCCCCTTCTCGAACGAGCGCATCGAGAAGGTGTTCCACGACGCGGATTTCGACCTCCGCATCCTGGATCGCGACCTCGGGCTCCGGGCACGCCCACTCTTCGACACCCAGATCGCCGCCGCGTGTCTCGGGGTGCGCGCGCTCGGGCTCGGTGCGGTCATCGAGACGTATCTCGGCGTCACGCTGCCGAAGGCCTTCCAGCGCGCCGACTGGGCGGAGCGTCCGCTGAGCGAGGGCATGAAGGAATACGCGGCGACGGACACGGCGTATCTGCCGGCCCTGCGCGACGCGCTGCACGCGGAACTCGTGGCGGCGGGAAGGCTCGCGTGGGCCGAAGAGGAGTTCGCGCGCCGCGAAGAGACGCGCTGGGTCGCACCAGACAGCGCAGACGTCGCGGACGCCTTCCTGCGCATCAAGGGGGCGCGCGAGCTGCCACCGCGTGCGCTGGCGATCCTGCGTGAAGTGCACGCGTGGCGCGAGCAGGTTGCGGCAGAGCGCGACCAGGCGCCGTTCCGGATTCTGTCCAATCAGGTGCTGCTGCAGATGGGCCTCACCGCTCCGACGACAGCGGCCGCGCTGCGCAGGATACCGGGCATCTCGAGCGGTCTCGCCGACCGGCGGGGGAGGGACCTGCTGGCGGCGGTCGAACGGGGCCTCGCGGTGCCCGAGGCGGATCTCCCGCGGTTTCCCAAGCCGAAACGCCTGGACCGCGACGCCGAGGTGGAAGTACGCGGCGAGCGGCTCAGGGATGTGCGGGCGCGCGTCGCCGAGGCGCTGAATCTCGACCCGGGTTTTCTCGTCTCGCGCGCCGTGCTCGACGAGGTCGCCCGGCGGAACCCCGCGTCGGCCGACGAACTCGCGGAGATCCCCGGCGTCCGCCGCTGGCAACTGGATGTGCTTGCCGCCGACCTGCTCGGCGCGCTCGCGCCGCCGACGCGTTGAGGAGCGCCCCGCCCGACGCGCTGAATTCCTCGCCTGCGTGACGCGCTGACTACCGCACCCGCGCCAGAGCCGTGGGACTCGCGCCCAGGGCCGTCCGGCTCGCCTGCCGGGAGGGCGCCCGGGCGTACGTCTGTCGCACGAGGCCGCTCGCGTTCGCGCCGAGAGCGGTCTGCAGATTCTGCGGGGTGCGGCACGGCCGCAACTGCACGTTCTGCAATGCGTCTCGCTCGTCACCTCGCAGGCGTACGTGTTGCGCGCGATTCCGCGATGGCACCGAACGTGCTCTGACGACCCTCGAGGAGCGCGTCTTCAACTCGTCCCGGGACGAGTTGAGCGTGTACGGATACAT
>CAYMAG010000065.1:5210-13197 GCA_964388335.1 uncultured Vicinamibacteraceae bacterium
TCGAGGAGCGCGTCTTCAACTCGTCCCGGGACGAGTTGAGCGTGTACGGATACATGGAGACCTGCGTTGCCCTTTCCAAGCTCTCCGACGAAGCGCTGGTGCGCGAGGCCATGCGGCTCGTGCGCGCCGACCGCCGGACGGCCATAGCGCTCGTACGGGTCCTCATGGAGGTCGACGAGCGGCAGCTCTACCTCCACGAGGGGTGTGGGTCGATCTTCGTCTGGTGCACCAAGGTGTTGCACATCGACGAGGGCCCCGCGTACAACCGCATTACGGTGGCACGTGCCGCCGCCCGGTTTCCGGCGGTGCTCGCCGCGCTCGACAGCGGCGTCTTGGGCCTCACGGCTGTCCGGCGTCTCGCGCCGTACCTCACCGATTCGAACCAGGCTGACGTGCTCGCGCGTGCGGCGGGACGTACGACCAGGCAACTCGACCTGCTCATCGCCGAGATCGCGCCGAGGCGGTCGGTGCCGGCCACCATCCGGAGGCTGCCTGGCACGGACCAGCGGCCGTTGGCAGAACCCTCCAGCGCACCACCGCTACCGGCGGAGTCGGCGCCGCCGCCCGCAGCCCTCGCCGACCCATCTGCCGCATCCGCCGGGCATCCAGCCACGTCGGGTGCTGCCGCGTCGTTCAACGCGAGATCACGGGCGTCGGCTGTCCCGCTGTCGCCGACGCGCTTCAAGCTGCAGATGACCATCTCGGCCGAAACGCATGCCACGCTTCGCCGCGCGCAGGACCTGCTGCGCCACGCGGTGCCCAACGGCGACCTGGTGGACATCGTGGACCGGGCACTGACGGTGCTGGTCCAGCACCTCGAGCGGCAGCGATTCGCGGCGACCGACTCACCGCGGGCATCGGGGACGCCGTCGACCTCGTCTCGCCACATTCCGGCGACGGTGCGCCGGGCGGTGTGGCTGCGTGACGGCGGGCAGTGCGCGTACGTCGGGCGGCTCGGACGGTGTGGTGAGCGTGCCTGGCTGGAGTTCCATCACCTGACGCCGTACGCGATCGGGGGCCCGGCCTCCGTCGAGAACGTCGCGCTGCGATGCCGCGCGCACAACGCCTTCGAGGCGTCACAGTTCTTCGGACAGACCGTGATGTCCCGCGTCCGTGCCCGCGCCGCCGCTGAGCGTGGCCGAGGTGGTGTCGGCGTTCGCGCAGACGCACGCGCAAGCGGTGGTAGTACCACCGCGCCCGCCGGTAGTCAGCCCCCTGGTGCGACCCTGCCCGGATCGTTGCCCCCGTCTCCGCCCGGGTCCGCATCCGGCTCGAGGTCCGAGGCCGGTCGGGGGGCCGGCGGTCCACCCGGCCCCTCCGGGTGAGGCACGGAGGTTCAGCGCCGATCGCCGGCGGACCGGACGTCTCGTGCGGCGAGTACGGGCGCCCGCCACACTCGCGCGCGCTCCTGGCCCCCACTCGCGCGCCCGGCCCACTCGCGTGCGCCAGGCCCAGTCGCGCGCGCCTACCCCGTCTGCTGTGACACCAGCTTGCCGAAGCGTTGGTGAATCGCCAGCGCCGGATCGAGCGGCACTTCCACCGGGCGCACGTCGGGCGGAATGCGGATCGTCGGCGTCGCGCGGATCGCCCGTCCCTCGAACTCGGGGAGCCAACCGCGCTGTGCCTCCAGCATCTCGCTGGCCATGTCGCGGATGTCCTTGAGCGTGCAGACGGCGGCCGTCAGCGGGTCGAGCGCCAGCGCGTGGACGATGTGCTCGGGGTCGCCGGTGAGGGCGGCGTCGGCGATGAGCTGCTGCACGATCACGTTGCTCATGCAGGCCGCGGCGCATTGCGGCGGCAGCGCGCCGACGCGTGTCGGGCGGATGCCCGTGTCGTCGGCGAACGTCGGCACCTCGACGCAGCTGTCGCGCGGCAGGTTGTCGATGTAGCCGTCGTTGTACACGTTCCCCATGAACCGGAATGGCCGGCCCGTGGCGACGGCCTCCATGATCCACGAGCAGTACTCCACGCTGCGGCAGTCGCAGGCCGTCTCCTCGAAGGCGAGCGGGTCGACCTCGGCGTACTTCTCGGCCATCGCCTTGCCCCACGTGTAGTACGCGCCGCTCTCGCCCCCGAACGCCGGCTCGTCGCAGTACAGGTCGAGCGCCCTGCGGTTCTTGCGGAACCAGGGGACGTATTCGCTCAAATGGCCGGTCGACTCGGTCATGAAGTAGCCGAAGTGGCGGAACACCTCGCCGCGCACCTTTTCGTTCTTGTAGTACTCCGGGCGCTCGAACTTCTCGCGCAACTCGGGGTAGAGGTCGCGGCCCTCGTGCTCGAGGCGCAGGAACCAGTCCATGTGGTTGATTCCGCCGCAGGTGTACGTAATCGCGTGCTTGTTCTCGATGCCGCAATAGCCGGCAATCAGGTCGAGCGTCGTCTGCACGCCGTGGCACAGGCCGACGAACGGCACGCGGCTCACGCGGCCCAGGGCCAGGCAGTTGGCGGCCATCGGGTTCGCGTACTGCAGCAGGATCGCGCCGGGCCGGGCGACCTGCTCCATGTCGCGCGCGATGTCGGCCAGCACGGGGATGTGGCGGAGGCCGCGGAACACGCCGCCGGGGCCGAGCGTGTCGCCGATGCATTGGTCCACGCCGTACTTCAGCGGCACCTCGTAATCGACCGCGTACGCGTCGAACCCGCCGACCTGGATCATCACCACGACGAAGTCGGCGTCTCTGATCGCCTCGCGGCGATCCGTGGTCGCCCAGACTCTTGCCGGCAGAGCGTTGTCTCGAATCATCCGTCCGACGAACGCCTCCATGCGCCGGAGCTTCGTCTCCGTCGGCGCCATCAGCGCGAACTCGCTGTGCTGCAGCGCGGGCGTCGCGAGGATGTCGGCGATGAGCGTCTTGCAGAAGACGACCGAGCCGGCGCCGATCATGGCGATCTTGTGGGTGCGCATCGCTGCCTCCGTCCGGTACACGATACCGCGCCGTGCAGCGGTCCGTTTGCGCGGCGTCGCCCCGCGCCCCACAATGTGTCTCCATGAACACGTACCGCCTGGATGCGATCGCGGCGCACCGTGCGCACTGATGGCCGCGCCGCGGACACCCTCGCACGGTGACGGTGACGCCAAGGCCCGAGCTGAGCCTCGAGGTCTTCTGGGCGCGCCGTGGTGGCGCGTCGCGATCCCTCTGCTGGGTGGCATCGCCATCGCGATCCTGCCGGCGCCGGCGGGCCTGACCCAGTCGGCCTGGTACTACGTCGCCGTGTTCGCGACGGTGATTCTTGGCCTGATTACCGAACCGCTGCCCCCGAGCGCGGTGGCGTTCGTCGGCGTCACGTTCGCGGCGGCCACGGGACTGCCGTTCACCGTCGCCGAGCGCGCGGATCCGGACTTCCGCCTGCCGTCCGAGTCGGTGCGCTGGGCCCTCGCCGGATTCTCGAACGGCACCGTGTGGTTGATCTTCGCCGCGTTCATCTTCGCCATGGGGTACGAGCAGACGGGGCTCGGTCGTCGCATCGCGCTCGTGATGGTCAGAACGCTCGGACACCGCACCCTGGGCCTGGGGTATGCCGTGGCGTTCTCGGACGCGCTGCTCGCGCCGTTCACGCCGTCGAACACCGCGCGCAGCGCCGGCACCGTCTATCCGGTCATTCGCAGCATCCCCGAACTGTACGGGTCGCGGCCGGGCGCATCCGCCCGCAGGCTGGGTGCCTACCTGATGTGGGTGGCCTTCGCCACGACCTGCGTGACGAGTTCGATGTTCATCACCGCGCTCGCACCGAACCTGCTCCTGCTCGACCTGGCCCGCGAGATCGCAGGCGTCGAGGTGACGTGGGGGCAATGGCTCGTGGGGTTTCTTCCGGTCGGCGCGATCCTGCTCCCCGCCGTGCCCTGGCTGGTCTACAGGATCTACCCGCCCGAGATTCGTACCAGCCTGGAGGTGCCGCGCTGGGCCGGCCGAGCGCTGGACGAGATGGGACGGGTCAGCCGCAGGGAAGTGCTGATGGCCGTCCTGGCCGTCTTCACGCTGCTTCTGTGGGTCTTCGGCGGCGCGCTGATCGATGCCACGCTCGTCGCCATGCTTGGCGTGTCGCTCATGCTGCTCTGTGGTGTCGTCTCGTGGGCCGACGTCGTCCGTAACACGCCGGCCTGGAACGTGCTCGTCTGGTTCGCTACGCTGGTCGTGCTGGCCGACGGCCTCAACCGCGTCGGGTTCGTGGCCTGGCTGGGACGCAGCACCGCCGACCTGCTCGCCGGATATCCGCCGCTCGTCGTGATGCTGTCGCTCGTCACGCTGTTCTTCCTGATTCACTACGTGTTCGCCGGCATCACCGCCCACACGACCGCTCTCGCCCCCGTCGTGCTGGCCGCCGGACTGGCGGTCGACGGCATGCCGGTCCGCCTGTTCGTGATGCTGCTCGGGTTCTCGCTGGGCATCATGGGCGTCCTGACGCCCTACGCCACGGGCCCGGCACCGCTGTACTACGAGTGCGGCTTCATCGAGCGGAAGGACTTCTGGCGGCTGGGCTTCGTCTTCGGGATGCTCTTCCTGGTGACGCTGCTGGCCGTCGGCACGCCCTGGCTGCGGCTGCTCGGGCACTGAACACGGAACGGGTCGCGGTGGACGCCTCCGAGAGGGGCGTCCCGACAGGCGCGTCCCGACAGGCGCGTCCCGTGAGCCGCGTCGCGTGAGCCGCATCCGGTCCGTCCCTGCCGGATCGGGCGCGAGCGCGAGAAGGTCTCCCGATTCGGAGCAGGTGGGCGCTATGCTTTGGGACGACTCTCCGGAGGACTCCGACCCATGCGTACGCTCCCGCACCGCCGCTTCCGTCTCTCGATCGTCGCGGCCCTTGCTGCCATCTGCACGCTCGCCCCGCCGGTCGGCGCGCAGCCCCCGTCACCGACCCCGGCAGCAACCCCATCAGCGACCCCATCAGCAACCCAGGCAACGGCGCCGCAGGCTGCTGCGTCGGACCTGCCGGCCGTCGCGTTCGAGAAGCACACCCTGCCCAACGGCCTGCGGGTGATCCTGCACGTGGACCGCAAGCTCCCGATGGTCCACGTCAACCAGTGGTTCCACGTGGGCTCCAAGAACGAGAAGGCCGGGCGCACCGGCTTCGCGCACCTGTTCGAGCACATGATGTTCCAGGGCTCGAAGCACGTGGAGGGCGAATACTTCACGGTGGCCGAGAAGCTCGGCGCCAACGTCCGTGAAGGCGGCGTCAACGGCACGACGAGCAACGACCGCACGAACTACTTCGCGACGGTTCCCTCCGCCAGCCTCGAGGCGCTGCTCTGGCTCGAGTCCGACCGGCTCGCCACGCTGCTCGACGTCACCGACCAGACCAAACTCGACAACCAGCGCGACGTCGTCAAGAACGAGCGCCGACAGGGCCTCGAGAACGTACCGTACGGGCGCTGGTACGAGATCATGTTCAGCCAGCTGTTCCCGGTGGGGCACCCGTACTCCTGGACGGTCATCGGCAGCATGGAAGACCTCTCGGCGGCGACGCTGGACGACGTCAAGGACTTCTTCCGGCAGTACTACACGCCCAACAACCTCTCGCTCGCCATCGCGGGCGACTTCGACCCGGCCGAGGCGAAGCGGCTCGTCGAGAAGTACTTCGGCGGCATCCCGCCGGGTCCCGCGCTCGACCGACCGGCGCGATGGATTCCGTCGGTCACCTCCGAGCGCGTCGTCGAGGTGGCCGACCGCGTGCCCCAGGAGCGGACGTACATGGCGTGGCCCGCCCCCGAGTACTTCGCGCCCGGCGACGCGTCGCTCGACATGGCGGCAGGCATTCTCGCCGACGGCCTGTCGTCGCGTCTCAACAAGGCGCTCGTGTACGACAGGCAGCTCTGCACCGACGTGAACGCCTTCATGCTGTCGGCCGAGATCTCGGGCGCGTTCATCGTGCAGGCCACCGCCAGGCCCGGCACCTCGCTGCACGAGGTCGAGCGCATCATCGGCGAGCAGATTGCCGAACTCGCCACGCAGGGGCCGACGCAGGCCGAACTCGATCGCGCACGCACGAAGCACGAGTTCAACTTCATCTCGGGCCTCGAAGGCATCGGCGGGTTCGGCGGCAAGGCCGACCTGCTCAATCAGTACAACGTGTTCCTGGGCGACCCGGGCAAGCTGGACGAAGACATGGCGCGTTACCGGACGCTGACCACCGAGCAGGTCCGCGCAGACGTGGCTCGCTGGCTCGACACGTCCAATCGCCTGGTCATCCGGTTCCGTCCCGAGGCGTCCGCGCGGCCGTCCGAGAGCACGCTGGACCGGTCGGTGGAGCCGCCCGCCGGGGCCGATCGTCCCTTCACGGCGCCGGCCGTCCAGACCGCCACGTTGGCCAATGGTCTCGAGATCTTCGTCGTCGAGCGCGCTGACCTGCCGAAGGCGACGGTGGCCATCGCGACGCGTGCGGGCGCGATGGCCGATCCGTCCGACAAGGCCGGCCTCGCGAACATGACTGTCCGCACGATCGACATGGGCACGGAGCGCCGCAAGGCGCTCGAGATCGAAGACGCGCTCGGCGATCTGGGCACATCGCTGACGGGTGGTGCGGGGCGTGAGTTCGCCACGCTGAATCTCGACGTCCTGCGTCGCAACCTGTCGCCCGCCCTGGCCATCGTGGCCGACGTCGTGCAGCATCCGACGTTCCCGCAGTCCGAGGTCGATCGCGAGAAGCAGCGGCAACTCGACGCGCTCACGCAGCAGGAGAACAACCCGAACGCCGTCGCCGCGCGCGTCCGAAACATCCTCGCGTTCGGGGCCGACCACCCCTACGGCCGTCCCGCGCAGGGCCTGCCCGCGACGGTGACGGCCATCACGCGGGACGACCTCGCGGCGTTCCACCGTGAGCGCTGGAAGCCGGGCAGTACCGCGCTCATTTTCGTGGGCAGCGTGACGCTGGACGAGGCACGCGCGCTCGCGCAGGAGCACTTCGGCGGATGGACGGGCGGCGCGGCGCCTGCCGTCACCATTCCCGACCCCGCTCCAGCGGCGGCGAGACGCATCTACCTCGTGGATCGCCAGGATGCGGCGCAGACCGTGGCGCAGCACTTCCTGCCATCCCCCGGGCGCAAGGCAGAGGACTACTACGCGCTGAGGATGGCCGACGCGGTCTGGGGCGGCGGCGGCTTCGGCACGCGGCTCAACCTCAACCTGCGCGAGGACAAGGGCTACTCCTATGGCGTCTTCTCGACCCTGGCGCCCTACGAGCAGGCGGGCGTGTGGTTCGCGGGCGGCGGCGTGCAGACCGACAAGACCGCGCCGGCGGTCGTGGAGTTCGACAACGAGCTGAAGGCGCTGTCGGGCACCCGGCCCATCACCCGCACGGAATTCGACGCGGCGCGTCAGACGAAGATGCGCGGCTACATGCAGCAGTTCGAGGCGTACACACGCATTGCGGGACAGATCGCCAACCTGTGGGCGCAGCACCTGCCGATGACCGAGTTGCAGCGCGAGTACGACGCCACGGTTGGCGCGACGCACGAGGCGGCACTCGCCGCCGCACAGAAATACGCGCGGCCGGATCGCGCGATGCTGCTGCTCGTGGGCGACCGCGCGAAGATCGAGGGTGAGGTGCGCGCGCTCGACCTGAGTGAGGTCGTGGTCATCGACAGCGTGGGCCAGCCGGTGGCCGCCGGCGGTAGCGCGACGAAGTAGCGCCCTGCGGAGAAGAAGTCGCGCCTTGGGATGATGACGAGGTCGAGGCCGCCATCCGGGTGCGTGTGCGCGTCACGCGTCGGTCGTGAGGATGACGGAAGATCGCGCCGGCCGCGGCGCGACGCGTCAACGCGTCGGCAGCGCGCGACTCTCGAGGTTGCCGAACCAGACGACCGTCTTGTGATCCTGCAGGAGGATGGGCGTCCGGATCTTGTCGTCGTCGTCGTCGATGGCCTGGTACGCGTGACCGATGGCGCCGCCCCGCGACTGCGAATCGCTACGCCGCCACGAATCGCTACGCCGCCACGAGTCGCTGCGTCCTCACGAGTCGCTGCGCCGCCACGAGTCGCTACGCCGTCACGAGT
>CAYMAG010000065.1:13297-16941 GCA_964388335.1 uncultured Vicinamibacteraceae bacterium
CAGCAGCTTGTTCGCTTCCGGGTCATTCGGAAAGCGTTCGTTGACGGGATCCCACTGCAGCGTCACGCCGCCACGCTCGATGGCGATGTGCGGCAGGTGGCAGAGCGTCATCACCCGCTGTCCGACCTCGGCGTCCTCCATCGTCTGGCCGCGCGTCCTGACCGCCTCGATGAAGTCCACGCGCTCGCTCCGGAGCGGGAAGCGCAACTCGCCCGCGCCGATCTGTTCCTTCAGGATGGTGGGGGAACTCGCCTCGATCAGGTCGGGGTGCGCGGCGGACTTCGAGTAGTTGACCTGCAGCCAGCCCTTGTCGCCCTCGAAGCGGACGTGCGGCTCGCCCATCCTGTACGTCATCTGGACGCCGTTGGCGAACCGGTACGTCGCGTCGAAGTTCTCGAGCACGTTCCACACCTCGTCGTCGTGGAAGTTGCCCGTGGCCTGCACTTCGATGGGACCGGTGCGCTCGGTGTCGTTCGCCCACATCGCGATGTCGTTGAGGTGCGCGCCCCAGTTGGTGAGCATGCCGTCGGCGAACAGGCGGCTGCGAAACCAGCCCGGACGGCTGCGGAGGTCGCGCGGCGCGTGCACGCGCTTCTGCATGTAGGGCACCTGCGGTGCGGGCCCGAGCCACATGTCGTAGTCCAACTCGGCGGGCGGCGTGGCGACGACCGCCGGTTCGTCCGGAAACAGCTCGCGCGGCGAACTCGATCGGATCGTGTGCAGCGTGCCGAGGCGCCCGTTGCGCACCAGCTCCGCGGCGCGGTGGAAGCGCTCGAGCGAGCGGAACTCGCTGTCCACGCGGAAGACGCGGTTGTGCTGCTTCACGAGGTTGACGATGGTGCGGCCTTCGCTGACGAAGCGCGTCGTGGGTTTCTCGAGCGAGACGTCCTTGCCGGCCTTGAGTGCCGCGACGGCCATCGGCACGTGCCAGTGGTCGGGCGTCGAGATCATCACCGCGTCGACGTCCTGGCGATCGAGCACCTCGCGGAAGTCGCCGTGTGTCGCGCATCCCTTGTATTCGCCCGACGGCGCGTGCTTCGCGTAGTGACTCTCGACCAGCGTCTTCGCCTGCTGCATCCGCCAGTTGTCGACGTCGCACACGGCCACCACCTGCACGCCGGGCACGGCCATGAACTCGGGCAGGTTGAGGGCCTGAGCCTGGCGTCCGGTGCCGATGAACGCGAGCGTGATGCGGTTGCTCGGGGCCTGGGCGCCGCGCAGGCGCGCGGGCAGAATCAAGGGGCCGGCCGAGGCCGCAGCGAGCACGCCTGCGGCCCGGAGGAAACTGCGACGACTGCGTTGGGATGTCATGAGCGACTAGGGTAGCCCGAACGGTCTCCATCGCAAATCTGTTGAACGTGCCGCAGAAATTGGTTGAATGGTGATGCTATGGGCCCACAGGAGCAGCGGCATCTCTACCTTCCCGAGCGCGATCGGTCGTTCTGGAAGGCCGGCGCGGACCTCGACGTGCCCCTGCGGTACCTCGCCTGGGGTTATCGGGACTTCACGCGCCAGCCCATTCCCGCCAGCCGGCACGAAGGGTGGGTGTACGTGCTGATCGAGGAGGGCAGTCCGACGATGGTCGTGCGCCGGCGGGAGGTGCGGATGCCGGCGGGGACGCTGGCGGTGATTGGTCCCGATTGTCCGTTCGGGTGGACAGGCTCCGTCATCGGCCCATCGAAGTTCCTGCTCTGGATGTGGCGGGACGCGCCGGGCGTGCGGGCAGACACGGAGTTGCGGGCCGCCCATGTCATGCGGGCGCTGGGGAAGGCCGGGCGGAAGCCGTTCGAGCGGCTGCACGACCTGTGCAGACGCGAAGTGCTGCGGCCGGATGGCGCCGCGGCGGCGTACCTCGACGGCTGTCGCATCCTGTTCGAGACCACGGTGCAGCGGGCCGTGCTGGATGTCCCGGCCGGCGCGCCGGAGGCGTCCAGCAGCGGGGCGTCGGACCTGTGTGTGCTGGCGAAGGCGTGGCTCGACGCGCACGTCGACAGCCGCGAGCCCATTGCGCGCCTGTGCGACTACCTCGACGTGTCGCAGTCCACGCTGTATCGGGTGTTCGTGGAGGACGTGGGCATGAGTCCTCTGGCGTGGTTTCACCGTGCGCGGATGGAGCGGGCGCGGCAGCTGATTCAGGCGGAGGGGCGGTCGGTGAAGGAGACGGCGTACGCGCTGGGGTACGGGCATGCCAACGATCTGAGCCGGGCCTACCGGAAGCACTTCGGGGAGACGGCCAGGATGTGACCACCACCACCCTACCGCAGGGCCGCGCCCTCCACGAACAGCGTCAGCGCCACCCCCGACCATCGCTCGTCCCCGCTCGGACTCCCGGGCGCCTGACTCCCCATCGCCATCATCCCCGTCAGCGTCGACCGCCGCCGGAACCGGCTCAGCAGGTAATCCCGCACCAGCGACGCGCGCTCGAGCGACACCACGTGCGCTGTCCCACCCTCCGTCACCGGCGCGTACCCCTCCACCACCAGCGCACTGTCGCGCGGATACCGCACCAGGTCGGTCATGGACGAGTCGATCCGTCGCCGGCCTGCCTCGGTCAGCTGCTCGATGCCGTCCGCGTCGCGCGCAAACAGCCCCTCCGCATCAATCCAGACCCGCAGCGCCACGCGTGTGTCGCCCTCGAGCGCGCCTGACACATACGCGTCGCGGGTGATCGCATCCAGATCGAAGAACCCGCGGTCGCGGAAGAACCCACGGAACAGGACGTTGCGCTTGAGGGCCTCGGTCGCCTCCGACAGGTCCGACATCGCCTCCTCCGCCTGCGCCATCGTCCCCTGAAGCGAGCGCATCGTCTGCTGCGCCGACCCGTCCGGCGCCGTCATGCTGTCGAACGTCGTCCGCACGCGCTCGGTCACCAACTGGAGATTGGCCATGGTCTTCTCGGTTTCTGCCGCCAGCCCCGTCATCCGCGTGTACAGCGCATCGTCGGTGATCAGCTGGCCAATCGTCCCCTCGCCGGCCTTCACGCTGGCGACGATGAGCTGTGCGTCGGCGAGCACCTTCTGCACTTCGTTGATGGCCGTCGTGCTGCTCCGCACCATCGCCTCGAGTTCGTGGCCGACCTCGGCGACCACCGCATCGATGGTGCGCACCGCGCCGGTCGCCGCACCCACGGCCTCCGACACTTCCTCCTTCAGTTCCATCACCTCGGTGGTCACCGTCCGGAACGTGTCGCGTCCCTCCTGAATGAGGTCGCCGAACTCGATCGGGTCGATTCCCCGGATGGTCTGTCCGGGCGTCACGATCGGCGCGGCGTCCGTGCCGGGGCTCACCTGGATGAACGCGCTGCCGACGAGGCCATCGGACTGGACGGCGGACACCGAGTCGGTTCGGACGAGGTGATGCAGATCCTCGCGTAAGCGCATGCGGACGCGAAACGGCGCGGATGGCACCGGCGGCAGGCCGATCTCCAGCACCTCGCCTGCGTCGAGGCCCGCGATGCGCACCTTCGTGCCCACTTCCAGGCCCGAGACCTTGGTGAAGGTCGTCGTCACCTCGAACTGCTCGGCGAACAGCAGACGCCGATCGCCAATCATGAACAGTCCGGCAGCGAACAGCATCAGACCGCCGAGGACGAAGGCGCCGACGATCGCGGTGCGGGTGGATGTGCTCATAGTTGCTGTCTCTAT
>CAYMAG010000065.1:17041-20996 GCA_964388335.1 uncultured Vicinamibacteraceae bacterium
CGAAGGCGCCGACGATCGCGGTGCGGGTGGATGTGCTCATAGTTGCTGTCTCTATTGTCTCCGGGGCCCGGGGCCAGCCCCGGACCAGCCCAGGCCTGGCCGGACTAGCCCGACCCCGTCGAACCCATGAACTCGCGCACCAGCGCGTGGTCGCTCTCGTCCAGTTCCGCGGCCGTGCCTCGTGCCAGCACGCGGCCCTGGTGCAGGAAGAGCAGTTGGTCGCCAATCGTGCGCGCGCTCGGAATGTTGTGCGTGACGACGACCAGCGTCGTCCGTGACCCGTGTTTCAGCGCGACCAGCAGTTCGTCGATCTCGCTGGCCGTGACCGGGTCGAGGCCGGCGCTCGGCTCGTCGGCGAGCAGAATCGAGGGCTCGAGCGCCATGGCGCGCGCCAGTCCGGCGCGTTTGCGCATGCCGCCCGACAAATCGGCAGGCATCTTCTCGTAGTCGCGGCCGAGACCGACCTGGTCGAGCAGCGATTGCGCGCGGGCGCGAATCTCCTCGTCGGGCAGCTTCGTGTGGCGGCGCAGCGGGAACGCGACGTTCTCGCCGACCGTGATCGAGTCGAACAGCGCGGCGTTCTGGAAGAGGAAGCCGATGCGCTGGCGGATGGGCGACAGCTCGCGGCTCGACAGTCCGGTGAGGTCGCGGCCTTCGACCAGCACGCGTCCCGCATCCGGCTGCATGAGTCCGATGATGTGCTTCAGCATCACGCTCTTGCCCGTGCCGCTCCGTCCGAGGACGCAGAAACCCTGCCCCGCCGGAATCTCGACGTACACGTCGTCGAGCACGCGCAGCGAGCCGAAGGCCTTGTGGACGCCGCGCAGTTCGATGGCCGGAACGGTCTCGTCAGTCATCGCTTACGCTGGATAGAAGAAGAAGATGATGCGCACGAGGACCACGTTGGCGACGATGAGCATGATCGACGAGGTGACGACGGCGCGGGTGGACGCGCGGCCGACGCCTTCCGTACCGCTCGACGTGTTGACGCCCAGGTACGAGGCGACCACCGCGATGATGAAGCCGAACACGGCGGTCTTGATCGTCGACGGGATCAGGTCCGAGAACTCGATCAGCGAGAAGGCCTGCCGCATGTAGGTCATCAGCGGGATGCCCGTGATGGAGGTCTCGGCGGCGAAGCCTCCGAGCATCCCGGTGACGTTCATCAGCGACGTGAGCAACGGCAGCGCGACCACGCACGCCACCACGCGCGTGACGACGAGGAACTTGAACGCATCGACGGCAGACGCCTCGAGCGCGTCGATCTGCTCGGTCACCTTCATCGCGCCGAGTTCCGCGCCGATGCCGGCGCCGATGCGTCCGGCGAGCAGCAGGCCGGCGGTGAGCGGGCCCGTCTCGCGGACGAGCGCGATGGCCAGCCCGGCGGGAATCAGCGCTTCGGCGCCGAAGCGCGCCAGCGACGAGCGCGTGTGCATCGACAGGACGACGCCGATGGCGAAGCCGCTCACGGCGATGAGCGGCACCGAGCGGCAGCCCAGTTCGAACAACTGGCGCAACGTCTCGCGTACCTCGAACGGCGGACGGATCGACTCGAGCAGTGCCCGTCCCGCGAAGCGCGAGGCGTCACCGGCGGACACGAGCAGCGGCAGGAGGAATCGGAACATCGGGCGTGACGCTCGGGGTCAGAAGAGCTTCCAGGCCAGGCCCACGCTCAGCAGGGCGGCGTCAGCGCGCACGGAGCGACGCACGAACTGTCCGCCCTCGAGAAACGTCATGCCCGGCCGGGTGAACATGTAGCCGACGAACACGTTGAACGCCGTACGGCTGTCGATGTCGTACCAGAGCGACGCCCCGGGGCGCATCGCAAAGCTGTTGTCCACCGCGAGCGCAAGGCCGTCGCGCACGGTCGATGCCTCGAAGTCGAACCTGTTGAACGACACGCCGGCCACCATCGACAGGCCGAGAGCCCAGCGCGTCCGGTCGTTCAAGGTGTAGTTGACGCCACCCATCACGGGCCGGAGCGTGACGCGGCCGAGCGTCTCGTCGTCCGCCGACGAGAGGTCGGTCCTGAACCAGCTGAAGCCGACACCGACCCCGAATCCTCGACCCACACCCAGCCTTACCATCGGGCCCACGGTGATGTTGTTGTCGAGTCGATCGTCGGTGGGGCGCTGCATGCCGAACGCGGCGCCGACGGCCAGACGCCGGTTGCTCGACGGCCCCGAATGCTGCTCCGGCGCGTGCACGGGCCTCGGTACGGGCTCGCTGGTCGCCGCCATCGCCTGCAGTTCGGCTGCCTCGGCGACCACCAGCTGCGAGCGTACCTCGGTGACACCCGGGATGGCGCGGACGAGTTCGATGGCGCGGTCGGCTTCGGCCGTGGAGCCCACGAGGCCCGAGAGCGTCACGACGCCGCGGGTCACCCGCACCTCGAGGATGCGCGGTCCCAGCACGTCATCGTTGACCAGCGTGGTCTTCACCCGCGCGCCGAGCCTCGCGTCCTCGATGGCGTCGGGCGGTACCCGGACGGCACGGGAGCAGCCGGTCGCCATCATCAGGATGACGGCAAGGGCCGCCGTGAAACACCTCATGCACATGAGCATACCTTCCGGTGGCCTCGTCACGCCCGGCCTGGGTGCCGCGGGCAGCGACAGAACGGCGAAGCGGGGAATCGTCCGTGGGCCGTAGAATTATCCGGGCAACCCGAAAGCAGCCGTCGCGCATTCTGCAGAGCGTCGCGCAGATCCAGAGGAGAATCGGCCGGACCGCCGGCCGGCACGCGAGTTGCTGTGGTTGCTCATGGCGATGCGCACACTCGTGCACGACACCAGTTCGCCCGCCCCTGATCTCGACGCCGACGTGCCCGTCGTCGCCTTCGAGCACGTGTCGCTGTGGTTCGACGACAAGGAAGTGCTGCGGGACCTGAGCTTCGAAGTACGCGCCGGACACATGGCTATCCTGATGGGGCCCAGCGGCTCGGGAAAGTCCGTCGCCCTCAAGCTGATTCTGGGGCTGCTCAAGCCCGATGCCGGCATCATCCGCGTCAACGGGCAGCGCATCGACGACATGACCGAGGCGCAACTGATGCCGGTGCGCGACGATATCGGCATGCTGTTCCAGGAGAGCGCCCTCTTCGACTCGCTGACCGTCGCCGGGAACGTCGGCTACAAGCTGGACGACACCGGCATGCCCGCCGCGCAGGTACGGGCGCGCGTCGCGGAGGTGCTGGGATTCATCGGGCTCGAGGCGTTCATGGACCGGATGCCGTCCGACCTGTCGGGCGGCCAGCGGCGACGGGTCGCGATCGGGCGCGCCATGGCGGCTCGTCCGCATCTGCTGCTGTTCGACGAGCCGACGTCCGGCCTCGATCCGATGACGGCCAAGACGGTGGACGCCGAGATCCTGAAGTTGCGGGATCTCGAGCGCGTGACGTCCATTCTGGTGACCCATCAGCTGCAGGACGCGTTCTACATCGCCACGCACGAGGCGACGCGGCAGGACGGGCACTTCCGGATCGTGCCCGCCGATCGCGAGACGAGCGAAGACACCGAGTTCCTGATGCTGAAGGACGGCCAGGTGTACTTCGAGGGGACGGCCGAGGAGTTGCGGCGGTCGGAGGATGCGTTCCTGCGGGCGTACCTGTCGGAGTGGGTGCCGCCGCTGTTCTAGGGGGTCAGGTCTGCGGATGCACACGCGAGGGGTCAGGTCTCAGTGTGCACACGCGAGGTGCCAGATCGACAGGACGCGGGCGGCGTTACGCCTCCGGTGCGGCCGCCGCGGGCCTTCGCCGCCGGCTACGGCCACGCAAGCCACCGCCGCGCCACCGCCTCGCGCGTTACCGGGGAGACGGCGGTTGGGCGGCGTCGACCCGGCTAGATCGCGCCCATCCCGTCGCGCTCGCTGGCCGTCGCCGCGCGTCGTGCCTTGACGAAGCCGACGATGACGTCGACGAGCGCGATACCGACGACGGCGAAGGTGAGCAGCGTCGTGAGCA
>CAYMAG010000065.1:21096-26755 GCA_964388335.1 uncultured Vicinamibacteraceae bacterium
ATGACGTCGACGAGCGCGATACCGACGACGGCGAAGGTGAGCAGCGTCGTGAGCATGCCGACGAGATGTGCGTCCAGTGGGACCTCCTTCAGGACGGCAGGGTTGAACAGGCGTCCGGTGCGCAGCAGCACCACCGCCGGGACCGTGCCGAGCACGTTCAGCGCGACGTTCACCAGCGCGAAGGCCATCGTCCAGCCGCCACGACGGTACAGGACGATCGCGAACACGACCTCGGCCACGAGCACCGCGATGAAGAAGGGGAGCCAGAAGGACCACAATGCCGGGTTCAGCATCGGGATGACCGTGCCCGCCGCATCCCGGAAGGGTGACGCGTACTGCTGCCAGTAGATCGTGGCGATGACCGCGATCAGTGCCACCACCGTGAACGCCGTCGTCCAGATGTCCTCGCGTCGGCCGGCTGGCAGGTCGGGCAGGTCCGCTGGGCGCCACGACACCGTCCGCGGGCCGCGCTTCGCCGATCGTTCGATCACCACGAACAGCAACGTCGTCCAGAACACCATGTGAATCAGCGTCGTGAGCCCGGCGGACACCGCGGCGGCCATCAGTCCCGGCAGTGGGCTGCCGTTGAGCAGGCCGCCCAGCACGACGCCGCCACATGCGATCGGCACGACGATCGAGACGAGCATCGTGAGGAAGCGCTGATAGTCGAGGAACACTGCGGGACCGATCAGATGAAGGGGGCGATCGGCGTACCCGGCGGCGAGCCTGGTGGGGTCGCCCAGCTCGGTGAGAACCTGGCGTTCCGCTTCGGCGGCGGGTGTGCCGGCGTCGAGCCGGGCGTCCATCGCGTCGGCGATCGACGCGCGCAGCTCGCGTTCGACGTCGGCGCGCTGCCTCTGCGGCAGGGAGCGAATGGTGGCCCAGACGTAGCGGTCGATCAACGTGTTCACGAGGATGCTCCTTGTTCGAGGGTGGCGATGGCGCTGTGAAGGCTGGCCCAGTCCTTCAGCAGCAGGGCGGCGAGTCTGCGGCCGGTGGGGCTGGTGCGGTAGAACTTGCGGGGGCGGGCCTGGTCGGTGTTCCAGACGCTGACGAGCAGCCCCTGCTTCTCGAGGCGGCGGAGCAGGGGATAGAGGGTGTTGGCTTCTGTACTGACACCCGCGCCGGCGAGGCGCTCGAGGAGCGAATAGCCGTAGTCTTCGCGCTGGAGGATGACGAGGCAGGCGACGACGACGGTGCCGCGTCGCAGTTCCTGCAGATGAGCGTTCAGAATGTCCTCGTCGACCATATGAGAGACAATAGTGTGTATCACACATTATTGTCAAGTGGTCAACAGGGCCTGCGGGTCAGCGGGTCTGCGGGTCAGCGGGGGCAGGCCTGTGGTGGCACACGCGAAGTGCCAGGTCGGCGACCCTCCGCCGAAGGCTTCGGCCCCAGCGTTCGGCCACACTGCCCACCATCGTTGACACCGGAGACAGTCAGGAGGCCCCAGGTGCCGACGTTCTCGAAGTCCGATGTCCCCTTCCTGCTCGGCGGCAGCGGCACGATCACCGTCGACGCGTCGCCCATCAACCTCGCCGCCCGCCTCCCGCCTGACGCGCCCACGCTGTCTGTCGGCTTCTCGGCAGGCGGCGGACAAACCCTGCCGCTCGGCCAGCCGCACACCGTCAAGGTTGGCGTGTCCGTGTCGGCCAACGCGCAGCTCGTCCCGATCTTCCCCGGTGCGACGGGGGCGCCTCGCCAGCTGCTCCAGACCAACGGCCTGGGCGCCTACTTCAAGGACCCCGCACACGCCGCCGACCTCGTGCTCGCGCTCGACATCGGCGCGGCCGCGAGCGCCAGCGCACGGGGCGTGTTCTCGTACGCCGCGCTGACAGCGGCCGTCACCGTCGATGCCGGTGCCGATGGCGGCTATAGCTACCTGCGCGCATTCCCGGCCTCGCAGGCGGCGCGGCTCACCCTGAAGGACTTCTTCGGCGCCATGCGGCTCCCCGAGCAGCTGACGGACGCGCCGACGCCCGGCGAGGCCATCGCGCTCCGCTACGGCGGCTACCTGCGCCTCGGCGCGGAGGTCGCGTCCGGGTACCAGTTGTCGGGCACGAAGTCCGTCACGGCTGGCGCCCTGCAACTGTCCGAGCATTACGGCCTCAGCGTGCTGGGCCGGGTCGGTCTCGCCGCCGGCGTGGCGGGCCGCTTCGCGATTCTCGTCACCGCAGACGACGACCTGGCGGGATGGGCACGGGTGCGCGTGCGCCGCCTCTCGTCGAAAGATTTCAAGGTCGCGGCGGACGTCAACGTGACGTTCGCCCACCAGCTCGACAACCTGCCCGGCGACGCCAGCGACTTCCTGGGCGCGATCCTGGGCGTGAATGGTAAGAGCTTCGTGACGGTGTTGCAGCGGGCACTGGCCTTGGCCGACTTCGAGCAGTTCTCGGCGGCGATCGACGGCCTCGCGAAACGCTACGTCGGCGACCTGATCGGCACCGGCTTCGACGCGCTGTCGAAGAAGACCGCGTTCACGACGTTCCTGGCGCGTGTGCAACGTGTGGTCACGAGCTACGAGACACTCGAAGATCGTGCCGTCACAGTGTTCGAGCGCCACCTGGACGAACTCGACGTCGTCCGCGACTTCCTCACGCGCGTGACCAGCGTGGGGCCCGACTCGCTGCAGGCGCTGCGCAAGCACCTGACGCCAGAGCTGTGGGGCATCCTCGCCCAGCTCACCGACGGCGATCCGCTGAGATTCCTCACCGGCGCCGTGGTGCGTGACGGCAAGGCCCTCGACACGGTGGCCGAGCTGAAGCGGCGGGCGCAGGCGGTGCTGCACCTGCTGGACGATCCCGAGCACGAGGAACTCCGCCGCGTCATCACGGTGGCGAAGGGCAGCTTCGGCGTGGACGCGCTGCTCCGCGAAGCGGCGAAGATCGACACCGTCGACGAACTGCGTGCCCTGGCGTCCGACAAGGTGGGACAGTTCGTCAGCCGGCTGGTCGGCCGCGGACTCGAGTCGGCGACGGACCTCAAGGCGGCGCTCGCCGAGCTGAAGCAGGTGCGCGATCGGATGGACGAGTTCACGACACGCCTGTACGACGCCTTCCGGCAGGCCGCCAACAGCAGCTACGCGATGGCGCTGCACGCCGAGTACAGCCGCGCCACCGAGCGCGAGGCGCTGGTCGACGTCTCGATCAACATGCACGACGCCCTGGGCCGCGGCCTGTTCGCCGAGGCCGCGCGCGGCGAGTTCGAGCGCGTGCTGACGTCCGCCAATACCGATGCGGTCCGCGTACGTGACGCTGTCCTTACGCATCGCACCAGGCGCGAATCCGCCTTCAAGGTCAACATCGTCGGCTGGCATCTCAACTACGCGTACGAGGGCTTCGATCGCGTGATCACGGAGAGCGAACAGCGCATCGTGCCGTCGGAGCACGGGCTGACGGTGCTGAGCACGACGACGCTCGATGTCGGGCGCCGACGTAAGCGGCGTCAGGAGGAGATGCAGACGAACCTGCTGGTGCGCGCGCTGGGGCAGTCCGCCGGCGTCGTACCGGGCGACGATCGCACGCTGTCGTACGTCATCGACGCGATCACGTCGCTGTCTGCGAGCTACACGCTGGGGTTCACCGACGACGACACGTCACAGGCGGAACTCGAGGACTACCTGGCCTTCGCGCGTGAGTTCGGGCTGGACAGGCAGGGCGCCACGCTGGACGACCTGATCCCCGTGCTGCCGCGCGCGCCGAACGGTGGCTTCGGCCGGGTGGAGGGCACCTACGACGTCCGCTTCTCGAAGGCCGGGCTCGAGGCGCTGCTCGGTGTGACGGAGTGGACCGCGGCGGCAGATGATGCCGTGCGCCGCGGCATGCGCCGGATCGTGCTGGCCAACTACCTCAGGGACGCGGTGCTGCCCGATGTCGCGTTCGCGTATGCCACGCCAGCCGTCCACGCCGTGTTCGCCGACGAGAGCGCGCCGACCTTCTCCAACCGTGCGCCGCGTGTCTTCGACGTCGCCCCTGTCGTGGCCGTGCAGGCGCCGTCCCGCGTGCAACTGTCGAGGACGGAAGCGCGGTTCCTCGAGACGCTGTACCTGATCGAAGAGTCGATGGTCGACGCGCTGAAGGCGCTCGTGAAGGCGCTGGCGAGCAGGAAGACGCTGACCCCCGCGGCCCTCGAGAAGCTGCTCGGCAAGTTCGGCGACGCGTTACTCGATTTCGACAGGTTCGATCAGACGTCGAACGCACGCGGCGTGGGCACGACCACGCTGTTCGCGATGGTCGACGCGCTGATGCGCGCGGCGTCCGGCGGTGCGGCCGTGCACGATGCCGTGCTGCGCCTGAAGAGCGACGTGCAGGGACGCGCCGTCGAGAAGCTGTTCCTGCACTGAGGCAAGACGTGACCCCCAAAGGGGAGGGGTCCACGGGTGACCCCTCCCCTCCCCTGTCCTGACACCCTCCCCGGTGCCAGGTCAGAACGTGACGCGCGTGACCAGCTGCAGCGTGCGCGGTGCCGAGACACCGTTGATCGAACCGAAGCCGTTCGGCCGCACGAGGTTGCCGTTCTCGTACGGCAGGTTCGTGATCGCCGGGTTGGTCAGGCTCGCGAAGTTCGCCGTCGTGTTGACGCCGGTGAACTGCGTCTTGTTGAGGGCGTTGAACGCGTCGAGTCGCACTTCGAACCGCACGCGCCCAGGGAAGGCGAAGCTCTTCGAGAGCGACAGGTCGACGTTGTTGATGGGCGGCGCCCGCACGAAGAAGCGCGCCGACTCGCTGGCGTCGCTGCCGGGCTGCGGCGGCGCGAAGCACGAGGTGTTGAACTGCTGGTACGGGTCGCCGCTCCAGCCGCTTCCCGGATCGCAGGTGAGCACGATACGGGCATTCGGGTTGCCGTCCGTGCCGGTGAGGTTGGCCGCGTTGATGCCGGGGATGTTGAAGCCGACGCCGTACGGCCGGCCGCTGGTCCACCGGTAGACACCGGAGATCTGCCACTCGTTGACCAGCAGCCCCAGCACGTTCGACTGCGTGACCTCGGGCATCTGGTAGACGAAGTTGGTCACGAAGTTGTGTGGGCGATCCGTCCCCAGATACGAGTAGTCGAGCCGGCGCGTCTCGGCCTCGGTGACGTTCGGCACGCCGGCCGAGAAGTCGTCGTTGTTGATGCCGAGCGCCTTGCTCCACACGTAGAAGAACGAGAACATGAACCCCCTGTCGAAGCGTCGGTTGATGCCCGTCTGCAGCGCGTGGTAGTTCGAGTAGCCGTCGTACCCCCACATCCGGATGCCGCCGTAGCCCTGGTAGGGCCGCAGCAGGTCGTTCGGCAGCGCGGTGGCGCCGGGCGTCGCGCTCGGGTCACGCGTCGGATCCTGGTTCTCGGGTCGGAACGTCGCGCCGAATGGCACCGCGTTGAGCTGCACCTGCCGCAGCAGGTTGTCGGACGTCGAGCCCACGTAGGCCAGATCGAACATGAAGCTGTTCATCAACTTGCGCTGCACCCCGAGGTTCCACTGCGTGACGCGGGGCGGCACGAAGTTGTAGGCCGTGGGATTCATCGACAGCGTCGGGAACGGGTCTCCGCCCGCGGCCGTGAGTTCCTGCAGGCGTCCCCACTGCAGCGTCGAGTTCAACACGCCCGGCGCGTTGGCGATCATGTCGAACACCATGTTGCCCTGCGGCCGGTCGTAGAAGATGCCCCAGCCGCCGCGCAG
>CAYMAG010000066.1:0-2177 GCA_964388335.1 uncultured Vicinamibacteraceae bacterium
GCAACTGCCGCTGGTTGGCCATGCGGCCCTCATCGTCCACCGTGGCGAGCAGCAGCACGAACGCCGGCGCGTCGGCCACGTCGGCGTTGGTCGCCAACTGCTCGACGTACGCGTCCTCGACGTTCACAGGCGTGCGCCGTGTCGCGGCGGTGGTCGACGTCGTGAGACGTCGCACCGACAGGAGCGTACGGGGCTCGCCGTCCTCGATCACCTCGAAGTCGCTGGCCGTTAGATCTTTCAGGCTGCGGTCATCTTCGCCGGTCACGACGGCAACGACTTCCACCACGGACACCTCCGCCCTGAAGGTCGGCTGCTCGGGCGGTGGTGACTGCTGCGCGGCGGTCTGACTGACCAGGCTCGACACGGCGCAGAGCGCGGCGAAGCGTGTCCACATGGTGAATTCCAGAGTCTACCTTGATAGCGTGGGGGGCCGCCGACCCCTCCGCTGACGCGGGTGCCGAGGTCACGGCGATCACGGAGAAACGAGTGCATGGAGAAGCGGAGACGCAGAGGAGCCGCTACAATGTGTGGATTCCGTTCACCGTGGGAGGCGAAGCCGCGTCGTGCGCTTGAGAGCCCTTGCAGTTGCAGCCGTCGTCGCTGGCGCCGTCACGACGGCGGCGCAACAGCCCGCCGCGCCGCGAGCGCCTGCGCCTCAGACCCCCACCTTCACGACTGGTACGACCATCGTCGAAGTATCAGCCGTTGTCACCAGGAGGGGTGTCACCGTGACGGACCTTCGTGCCGACGAGGTCGTCGTGCGCGACAACGACGTGCACCAGAAGCTGGTCGCGTTCGAGTACGTCGATCTGCTGGCACCTGCTCGCGGCGTGGACGGCGTCACGATCACCGCGTCTCCGCCGGGCGGCACGCGAGCCGTGGCGACACTGTCGAGGCGCAGGGACTACGTGCTCATGCTCGACTCGCTGCACATCTCGCCGGAGTTGACCCAGCAGACCATGACGGTCGCGACGGCGCTCATCGACGCGCTTGCGCCAGAGGACCGTCTGGCCATAGTCACCACCGGCGCTCACGAGGTGGTGCTCCAGCTCTCGACGGACCGTCAACAGGCGCGCCGGGTGATCGACGGCTTCCGCGGGCAGAAAAACTCGGGGTCGATCGATCGCGACGAGCGCGAGATTCAGACGCTGGTGGTGCTGCGCAACCTGAAGGCCGTCGCCGAGTCGATGGCGGGCGACGCCTCCGAGCGTCGCACGATTCTGCTGGTAAGCGAGGGACAGCCGCTCGGTCCGATCAATCCCCGCGACCCTGGCGACTACCAGTTCGTGTGGAGCGCCTACGAGCAGGTCGTGGCTGCTGCATCTGTCGCAAACGTCGTCATATATGCCGCCAACCCACGGGGCCTCGAGGCAACGGCGCCGGTCATCACCACCTGGCAGAATTCCAGGGCGGCGTCCACTTCGGGCATGACCATCGGGAGAGCAGCCGATGCCATGCTCACTCGCTATCACGGGTCGTTGGAACGCCTCAGCACGAGCACAGGCGGGACGCTGACCGTTGATACCAACAATCCGGCGAAGGGCTTGCCAGGCATGATCCGCGACAGCACGCAGTACTATCGCCTGGCCTACGTCCAGCCTGACATCCCGCAGGAAGAGCGGGCGAGCGTACGCAAGATCGACGTGTCGGTGTCACGCCGCGGCGTTGCCGTGCGCGCGCGGACGGCCTATCTGCCCCGATAGCGAACGCCGCGCAGGCCCTGGACGGTAGACCGTGGACGGCAGACGGCAGACGATCCCCCGTCAGCCCCCGATGACCGCCTTGAGATAATCGCGATTCATCTTCGCGATGTTCTCGATCCCGATTTCCTTCGGGCAGACGGCCTCGCACTCGCCTTCGTTGGAGCAGGCACCGAAGCCTTCGATGTCCATCTGCTCGACCATCGCGCGCGTCCGCCGTGCCCATTCGGCGCGTCCCTGCGGCAGCAGGTTGAGGTGCGTCAGCTTCGCCGCCGTGAAGAGGGCAGCCGAGGCGTTCTTGCAGGCCGCCACACAGGCGCCGCACCCGATGCACTGCGCGGCATCGAACGCGTGGTCGGCTACCACCTTGGGCACGGGGATGGCGTTGGCATCCGGGGCCGCGCCCACGTTGACCGACACGTAACCGCCTGCCTGCACGATGCGGTCGAAGGCGGACCGGTCGACGACGAGGTCCTT
>CAYMAG010000066.1:2277-23326 GCA_964388335.1 uncultured Vicinamibacteraceae bacterium
AACCGCCTGCCTGCACGATGCGGTCGAAGGCGGACCGGTCGACGACGAGGTCCTTGACCACCGGGAACGCCTTCGCACGCCACGGTTCGATCGTGATGGTGTCGCCGTCCTTGAAGCGCCGCATGTGCAGCTGGCACACGGTCGTGCCGCGGTCCGGACCATGCGACACGCCGTTGACCATCAGTCCGCAGGTGCCGCAGATGCCCTCGCGACAATCCGAATCGAACGCGACGGGCTCTTCGCCGCGCTTGATGAGCTGTTCATTGACGACGTCGAGCATCTCGAGGAAGGACATCTCGGGCGACACGTCGAGCGTCTTGTATTCCACGAGGCGCCCGGGGGCGTTCGGGCCCGCCTGCCGCCAGATCTTCAGGTTCAAGGTCAGGGTCTTGCTCATTGGTCCACGGTCCTCGGTCTCAACTCAGTCCACGGTCCACGGTCCACAGTCCACAGTCCACGGTGCACGGTCCACGGTCCACGGTCCCGGCCGAAGCCTGTAGCCTGTAGCTTGTTTCCCGTGGACCGTAGACCGTAGCCCGTTTAGACCGTAGCCCATTTCCCGTCCTCCTATTTGTAGCTCCGCTGCGACGGCTTCACGTGCTCGAAGGCCAGGGGCTCGGTGTGTCGCACCGGAGTCTGTCCAACGCCAGTGAACTCCCAGGCGGCTGCATGCGCGAAGTGTTCGTCGTCGCGCTGCGCCTCGCCCTCGGGGGTCTGGTACTCCTCGCGGAAGTGCCCGCCGCACGACTCGTTGCGCTCGAGCGCGTCGAGCGCCAGGAGTTCGGCGAACTCGAGGTAGTCGGCGACGCGTCCGGCGTACTCGAGGCTCTGGTTCAGGTTGGTGGGCTCGCCTGGCACCGACACGTTCTGCCAGAACTCGTCGCGCAACCGCGGGATCTCGGCGAGGGCCTCCTGCAGGCTCTCGCGCGTACGACCCATGCCCACCTTGTCCCACATCACCCGACCGAGCTGCCGGTGGAGTTCGCGCGGTGTCTTCGAGCCCCTCACCGAAAGCAGCCGCGTGATGCGCTCCTGCACGTTGTGCTCGGCATCGGCGAAGGCGGCGTGGTCGGCACTGACCTTTGGCAGTGCCGCGCTCGCGATGTAGTGGCCGAGCGTGTACGGGATGACGAAGTAACCGTCAGCGAGGCCCTGCATCAGCGCACTCGCCCCCAGGCGGTTCGCGCCGTGATCCGAGAAGTTCGCCTCACCGAGCACGTGCAGGCCGGGAATCGTGCTCATGAGGTTGTAATCCACCCACAGCCCGCCCATCGTGTAGTGCACGGCGGGGTAGATGCGCATCGGCACCTCGTATGGGTTGTCGTCGGTGATCTTCTGGTACATGTCGAACAGATTGCCGTAGCGCTGCGCTATCGTGTCGCGTCCGAGACGGTGGATGGCATCGGCGAAGTCGAGGTACACCGACAGCCCGCTGTCACCCACGCCACGTCCTTCGTCGCACACCGCCTTCGAGGCGCGCGATGCCACGTCGCGCGGCACGAGGTTGCCGAAGCTCGGATAGCGGCGCTCGAGGTAGTAGTCGCGGTCGGCCTCCGGGATGTCCTCCGGATGCCGCGTGTCGGTCGCGCTCTTCGGCACCCAGACGCGCCCGTCGTTGCGCAGGCTCTCGCTCATGAGCGTGAGCTTGCTCTGCTGCTCGCCCGAGACGGGGATGCAGGTGGGATGAATCTGGGTGAAACACGGGTTGGCGAACAGCGCGCCGCGCTTGTGGGCGCGCCAGGCGGCCGTGACGTTGCTGCCCACGGCGTTGGTGGAGAGGTAATACACCGTGCCATAGCCGCCCGTGCACAGCAGCACAGCGTCGGCGGCATGGCGTTCGATGGCGCCCGTCACGAGGTTACGCGTGATGATGCCGCGCGCCTGGCCGTCGATCACGACCACGTCCAGCATCTCGCGCTGCACGAACAGCTTCACGGTGCCGGCCTCGACCTGTCGCATCATCGACTGGTACGCGCCGAGCAGAAGCTGCTGCCCGGTCTGGCCGCGGGCATAGAACGTGCGCGACACCTGCGCGCCCCCGAACGACCGGTTGTCGAGCAGGCCGCCGTACTCGCGGGCAAACGGCACGCCCTGCGCCACGCACTGATCGATGATATCGACACTCACCTCGGCCAGGCGGTAGACGTTGGCTTCGCGGGCACGATAGTCGCCCCCCTTGACGGTGTCGTAGAACAGCCGGTAGATGCTGTCGCCGTCGTTGCGGTAGTTCTTCGCGGCATTGATGCCGCCCTGGGCCGCGATGCTGTGCGCGCGCCGCGGGCTGTCGTGGATGCAGAAGGTGTGCACGTTGTAACCGAGCTCACCGAGGGCAGCCGACGCCGAGGCACCCGCCAGGCCGGTGCCCACGCAGATGACCGTGAACTTGCGGCGGTTCGCCGGGTTCACCAGCTTCGACTCGAACTTGTGGCGCTCCCACTTCGATTCGATCGGGCCGCCCGGGATCTTGCTGTCGAGATGCATGAACGCTGCTCCCTAGTAGGCGAGGAAGATGTAGATCGGCAGCAAGGCGAATCCACCGGCGATGGACACGGCCAGGACGCGTCCCGCGAGCACCAGGCTGCGCGCGGTTCGGCTGTTCGCGAGGCCGAGCGACTGCGTGGCGCTCGAAATGCCGTGGTTCAGGTGCATCCCGATGAGTGCCATCGAGACGACGTAGAAGCCCACGAAGAGCGGGTCCTGGAACGCGTCCACCATCACGCGAAACAGGTCGCGGTACCCGGTCACGTCCTCGACGTAGTAGGGGCCGTACTTGAACGACCGGATGTGGATGACGACGAACGCCAGGATCGTGACGCCGGTCAGGATCATCGAGGTCGACGACAGGCTCTTGCGGCTGGTGTGCCCGGCGCCCCGCTTCTCGGTGTAGCCCACGGGCCGTGCGCTGCGATTGCGCAGGTAGCCCGCCACCGTCTTGACGATGTGGAGCAGGAAGATCGCGACCAGCCCGACTTCGGCCACGTAGAGCAGCGGCTTGGTGCTCTCGAGCTTGTGGGTATAGGCGTTGAAGGTGGCGGATCCCCCGAAGACCGTCAGGTTGCCGGCCAGATGCGTCAGCAGGAAGCCGAACAACAGCAATCCCGTGAGGGCGATCACGAATTTCGACCCCACGGTCGACGAGAAGAAGGACGGACGCTGCGACATGTCGTACTCCGCTGACCGCGCGCGGACGTCGGCCGGGACCCCTGACCGTGGCGGTCCCGACGCGGGCATCTGGCGTTCGCGTGGTGCGAGAAAGCTGCCGGAAGACAAGTACCCGGGGCCGTGCCCGCCCGGGGGCTCGCCGCCGGTGGCCCGAGTCTGTCCAGCGCTCGGCGGCGAAAACCGAGCGAATTCTATCCCGCCTTGTCGACCTGAGCAAACGCCCGATGCGAAAGGCCGGCTTGACCCGTTCGCCGCGCGCGTCAATGATAGGGACGCCGTTGGAGCGGTGGTCGATCCACGGCGGGCCGCGATGTGCGGGCCACTTCCACGACGCAGGGTCACCGGTGAAAATTCACGAATATCAAGCGAAAGCCATCCTGGCCCGGCACGGCGTGCCGGTGCCCCGCGGAGAAGTGGCCTTCTCGGCCGAGGAGGCCGGGGCGATTGCCCGCCGGCTCGGTGGCGGCGTGGTCGTCGTCAAGGCCCAGATTCATGCCGGCGGGCGTGGCAAGGGCGGGGGCGTCAAGGTCGTCAAGAACGCCGACGCCGCCGAGGAGACCGCCAAACACATCCTCGGCATGACCCTGGTGACGCACCAGACGGGGCCGGAGGGCCGCCTGGTGGAACGCGTCCTCATCGAAGAAGGCGCCAACATCGTCAAGGAGCTGTACCTCGGCCTGCTGATCGACCGCGCGGCCGGCTGCCCGGTCCTCATGGCCAGCAGTGAGGGCGGCATGGACATCGAGGAGGTGGCGGCGCACACCCCCGACAAGATCAGGAAGGTCTACATCAGTCCTGTCACGGGGCTCACGGCCTTCCAGGCGCGGCAGATCGCCTTCGGCATCGGCCTCGCGCCCGAGCACGTCAACAAGGCCGTCAAGGTGATGCTGTCCATCTACGAGGCGTTCATCACCACGGACGCCTCGCTCATCGAGATCAACCCGCTCATCGTGACGGGGGACGGCAGCATCGTGGCGCTCGACGCCAAGGTCACCTTCGACGACAACGCCCTGTTCAGGCACCAGGACTTCCGCGACCTGCGAGACCTGGCCGAAGAGGATCCGCTCGAGATCGAGGCCAGCAAGTTCTCGCTCAACTACATTCGCCTGGACGGGACGATCGGCTGCATGGTGAACGGCGCCGGCCTGGCGATGGCGACGATGGACATCATCAAGCTGGCCGGGGGCGAACCGGCGAACTTCCTCGACGTCGGCGGCGGCGCGAACGCCGAGCAGATTCGCAACGCGTTCAAGATCCTGATGTCGGACAAGAACGTCAAGGCCGTCTTCATCAACATCTTCGGCGGCATCCTGCGCTGTGACGTGCTCGCCGAGGGCGTGATTGCGGCGGTCAAGGAACTCGGCGTGGCGGTGCCCATCGTCATCCGCATGGAAGGCACCAACGTGGAGCAGGGCAAGGCCATGCTGCGCGACAGCGGATTGAACTTCACGACGGCCGACACCATGGGCGAAGGCGCCGCACAGGTGGTCGCCCTCTCCACCAACTGAAGGGCGCGCACAACTGCCATGGCTGTACTCATCGATCGCTCCACCCGCCTCATCGTCCAGGGTCTCACCGGGCGTGAGGGAACGTTTCACGCCAAGCAGGCCGCGGCGTACGGCACCAACGTCGTTGGCGGTGTCACCCCCGGCAAGGGCGGCTCGACGCACGAGGGCTTCGCGGTGTTCAACACCGTGGCCGACGCCGTCGAACAGACTGGCGCCAACGCCTCGGTCATCTTCGTCCCCCCGCCGTTCGCGGCCGACGCGATCATGGAGGCCGCCGACGCGGGCCTCGACCTCATCGTGTGCATCACCGAG
The DNA here is from genome assembly GCA_964388335.1 of uncultured Vicinamibacteraceae bacterium. Lineage (GTDB taxonomy): Bacteria > Acidobacteriota > Vicinamibacteria > Vicinamibacterales > Vicinamibacteraceae > JAEZDP01. Next base: position 7,260 of record CAYMAG010000066.1, read on the forward strand.
GGCATTCCGGTGCTCGACACCATGAAGGCGCTGGCCTTCATGAAGGGCAAACCGTCGCGCCTCATCGGGCCGAACTGCCCGGGTCTCATCACCGCCGGGCAGGCCAAGGCCGGCATCATTCCGGGTCACATCTGCAAAGAAGGGCGCGTCGGCATCGTGTCGAAGAGCGGCACGCTGACCTACGAGGCCATCCACCAGCTGACGGCGCTCGGCTACGGACAGACCACCTGCATCGGCATCGGCGGCGATCCTCTCATCGGCACGAACTTCATCGACGCGCTCGAGCTGTTCGCGCAGGACGAGCAGACCGAAGCGGTCGTCATGATCGGCGAGATCGGCGGCTCGGCCGAACAGGAAGCCGCGGCGTGGATTCAGGAGCACTTCACCAAGCCGGTGGTGGGCTTCATCGCGGGGCAGACGGCGCCTGAGGGCCGGCGCATGGGCCACGCGGGGGCCATCATCTCGGGCGGCAAAGGCACCGCGGACGAGAAGATGGCGGCGCTCAGCGCCGCGGGCGTGACGGTGGTGAAGAGTCCGGCCGATATCGGCCAGGCCATGCAGACCCGGCTGTAAGGCAGGGTTGGCCTCCCGCCTGCGCGCCGCGGCGCTTCGGCGCGGAGGCCGACCTGTCCGCCGGAGCTGACCGTCTCACCCCCCCGGCGCGTCTCCCGACGTGCGGAGCGCGGTCCGGTCGGGTGATATACTCGGCCGAATCGGGCCCGCGCGTCCCTCGCGCCATCGCCCAGGCAAAGGCAGAGAACTGCATGGCGTCATCCGACCTGCTGGCGGGGCCAGCAGACCCATCCTTCCAACCGCTCGTCAACGATTTCAGCATTCAGGTGGCGACCGTCAACGGCTCGGGGAGCCAGACGGCCAACCTCGTGCTGCTGCGCTCCATCTTCCAGATGGGCGTTCCGGTCTCCGGGAAGAATCTCTTTCCGTCGAACATCGCGGGTCTGCCCACGTGGTACACGATTCGGGCGAATCACCGCGGGTACATCGCGCGCAAGAAGGAAATCGACCTGCTGGTCGCGATGAACGCCGAGACCGCGCACGAGGACGTGCTGTCGCTCGAGCCCGGCCGTGCCGTGGTGTACGACGAGCCGCTGCGCCTCGACCAGCTGCGCGGCGACCTGCAGTTCTACCCGGTGCCGTTCGACCGCATCGTGTCGGAGGTCTGTCCCGACGCCCGCCTGCGCCGCCTCGTCAAGAACATGATCTACGACGGCGTGCTGGGGCACCTGCTCGGCATCGACCCGGCCGAGATGGAGCGAGCGCTGACCCGGCAGTTGAAGGGCAAGGCCAGGGCCATCCAGCTGAACAAGGCGGCCCTCGACGCGGGCGCGGCGTATGCCGCCGAACACTTCGCGGAGCGTCCGGTGCCGTTCGCCGTGCGCAGGATGGACGAGACGCGCGACCTGCTGCTCATCGAGGGCAACGAGGCCGCAGCGCTCGGGTGCCTCATGGCGGGCGTCACCGTCGTGGCGTGGTATCCGATCACGCCGTCCTCGTCGCTGCCGGAAACGCTCATCGACTACCTGCAGCAGTACCGGATGGACAAGGAGACCGGCAAGGCCACGTTCGCGGTCGTTCAGGCCGAGGACGAGATTGCCGCGCTCGGGATGGTGGTGGGTGCATCGTGGGCGGGCGCGCGTTCGATGACGTCCACGTCGGGGCCAGGCATCTCGCTCATGGCCGAGTTCACGGGGCTCGCGTACTACGCCGAGATTCCTGCCGTCATCTTCGACATCCAGCGCGTCGGACCCTCGACCGGGCTGCCCACCCGCACCGCGCAAGGCGACATCCAGTTCGCCGCGGGTCTGTCGCACGGCGACACCGGGCACCTCCTGCTGCTGCCGGCATCGGTCGACGAGTGCTACACGATGGCCATGGCGGCCTTCGATCTGGCCGAGCGCTTCCAGACGCCGGTGTTCGTGATGAGCGATCTGGACCTCGGCATGAACACCTGGATGGCCGAGCGCTTCGCCTATCCCGACGCACCGCTCGACCGCGGCAAGGTGCTCACGCCCGAGAAACTGGCCGAGATCGGTGAATGGGGACGCTACGTGGATGTCGACGGCGACGGCATTCCGTATCGCACACTTCCCGGACAGTTCGGTCCGGCCGCGTTCACGCGCGGCTCGGGGCACAACGAGAAGGGGCAGTACAGCGAGCGCGCCGACGACTACACGCGGACGCTCGACCGGCTGGTCACGAAGTTCAACACCGCGCGCGGCGAGTTGCCTGCGCCCGTCGTCGACGCCCGCGACGACGCACGTGTGGGCATCATCGCGTACGGCACGTCGCACTGGGCGGTGATCGAGAGCCGCGACCAGCTCGACGCCGAGCAGGGCCTCGCCACGTCGTATCTGCGGCTGCGTGCCTACCCGTTCACCGGCGCCGTGGCCAGCTTCATCGCGCGGCACGACCGCGTGTACGTGGTGGAGCAGAACCGTGACGGGCAGATGCTGTCGCTGCTGCGCCAGGAACTCGGCGCGGCCCACATCGCGAAGCTTCGCAGCGTGCGCCACTACAACGGACTGCCGATCGACGCGCGGTCCATCACCGACGAGATCATGGCGCACGAGACCCGCTCGGCGCTGCCGCCAGGGACCGCGCACGAAGACGAGAACGTCGGCGCCCAGGAGACCGTCTGATCATGGCAACCCCCGTTGTTCCGACTCCGCCGAAGAAGGTCAACCGCATCGGCCTCGAGCCCGCTGCCTACCGCGGTGGGAAGACCACGCTGTGTGCCGGCTGCGGGCACAACGCCATCACCGAGCGCATCATCGACGCGTTCTACGAGATGGGCGTCGATCCGACGCGCGTGCTCAAGCTCTCGGGCATCGGCTGCTCGAGCAAGAGCCCGGCGTACTTCCTGAGCGGTGCGCACGGGTTCAACTCGGTGCACGGGCGCATGCCGTCGGTCGCCACGGGCGCGCTGCTCGCCAACAAGACGATGCTCGGGATCGGCGTGAGCGGCGACGGTGACACGGGCGCGATCGGCGTGGGCCAGTTCGTCCACCTGATGCGCCGCAATCTGCCGCTCATCTACGTCATCGAGGACAACGGCTGCTACGGCCTGACGAAGGGGCAGTTCTCGCCGATGGCCGACGTGGGCAGCCGCCTGAAGAACGGCGTGGTCAACGACCTGCCGCCGATTGACGTCTGCGCGCTGGCCGTCGAACTCGGTGCCACGTTCGTCGCCCGCTCCTTCTCGGGCGACAAGAAGCAGTTGCTGTCGATTCTGAAGGCAGCCATCAGCCACCGCGGCACCTGCATGATCGACGTCATCTCGCCGTGCGTGACCTTCAACGACCACGAAGGATCGACCAAGAGCTACGCGTACGCGAAGGACCACGACGAGCCGCTGGGCGAGATCAGCTTCGTGCCATTCTTCCAGGACATCACCGTCGAGTACGAGCCCGGGTCGACCGTTCCCGTGCGCATGCACGACGGGTCGACGCTACTGCTGAAGAAGCTCGACGAGACCTACGATCCGACGAGCAAGCTCGATGCGATTCGGCTGCTGCACGAGACGGCGCGTCGCGGCGAGTTCGCCACGGGCATCATCTACGTCGAGCCCGACGGCATGGACTTCTTCTCGCTTCTGAACACCGTCGACCAGCCCCTCGCCACGCTCCCGGCCGAGGTCACCAGGCCCGACCGCGCCGCGTTCGACGCGATTCTCGACGCGCACACCTGAAGGACACCCCGACCCTCATGGAACGTACGTTCGCCATCATCAAGCCAGACGCCGTCAAGGCCGGCGTCACCGGCCGCATCCTCGCGCGTATCGAATCGGAAGGCTTCCGCATCGTCGCCATGCGCCTGCAGCACCTGACGAAGGGTGAAGCCGAGGGCTTCTATGCCGTGCACGCCGACAAGCCCTTCTTCGCCGGTCTGACGGACTTCATGTCGTCCGGCCCGTGCGTGCTGCTGTGTCTCGAAGCCGACGGCGCCATCGTCAAGTGGCGCGCGCTCATGGGGGCGACCAACCCGGCGAACGCCGAGGCCGGCACGCTGCGCGCCGAGTTCGGCGCATCGATCGACAACAACGCGACCCACGGGTCGGACGCGCCCGAGACGGCGGCGTTCGAACTCGGGTACTTCTTCCGAGGACTGGAGTTGGGGTAGACGGGAAGTCATGCTTCATGCTTCATGCTTCATGACACAGCCTCATGCTTCATGACCCAAGCTTCATGCCGCAGCTTCATGCTTCATGGCAGGGACCTTGGGCAGGGACGTGGCGGACGCGTCTCGGGCCGATGCGAGGCCCGCAGCCTGAAGCCTGAAGCCTGAAATGACCGCGCGCCTCCTCGTCTTCGTCGGGCTCGCGATTGCCGCCATCGGCGGCCTCATGATGCTGGGCCTGCCGCTCGGCCGCCTGCCGGGCGACATCGTCATTCACCGTGAACGAGGAAGCTTCTACTTTCCCATCGTGACATGCATCGTCGTCAGCGTGCTGCTGACACTGGTGCTGTCGCTGTTTCGCAAGTAGGTTCGGGGTCTCCACCGTTTACCTTTACCCTTTTCCCTCTTTCCTTTCCCCTTTCCCCTTTCCCCTTTCCCCTTTCCCCTTTCCCCTCCCTGCCTTCTATGTCCATCAAAGCCGACAAGTGGATTCGCCGCATGGCGCTCGAGCACGGCATGATCGAGCCCTTCGAGGACCGACAGGTCCGTGACGGGGTGGTGTCGTTCGGGCTGTCGTCGTATGGCTACGACATCAGGGTCGCCGACGAGTTCAAGATCTTCACCAACGTCAACAGCACGGTGATCGACCCGAAGGCCTTCGATCCGCGCTCCTTCGTCGACGTGAAGACGGACGTGTGCATCGTGCCGCCCAACTCGTTCGCGCTGGCCCGCACGATCGAGTACTTCCGCATTCCGCGCGACATCCTGACCATCTGCCTCGGCAAGTCCACCTACGCGCGCTGCGGCATCATCGTCAACGTCACGCCGTTCGAGCCCGAGTGGGAAGGCTTCGTGACGCTCGAGATCAGCAACACCACGCCGCTGCCGGCGAAAATCTACGCCAACGAGGGCATCGCCCAGGTGCTGTTCTTCCAGGGTGACGAGCCATGCGAGGTGTCGTACGCCGACAAGAAGGGCAAGTACCTCAAGCAGCAGGGCGTGACGCTGCCGAAGATCTGAGCGGAACGTCGCAGGGGCCCGCATTCCTGCGGCCCTTCCGGATGGCGTGGCGGTGAGGGTTAGGCACCTCCGGCGACCAGCCCTCGCAGGGCGTCGACCTGGTCGCGGAGTTCATCGCTCGTCAGGAGGTCGTCCGTCACGTCGTAGCGGCGCAGGACAGCGTCCGCTTCCATTCGGGCGATGCCGAGCGCGTCGGCGAGCGCTCCGTGGGAGATCTGGCCGCGCCGATACAGTTCCACGAGCCCGGCCTCCTTGAACGTCGTCGCCGGATCGAGCCCGGAGCGAGCGATGGCTTCTTCGATGGCCGGAGGAATGTGAAAGCTGACGGTCATGGCACACTGCCTGTCGAGTCGGAAGACCCGACGACGATGATGGCTCCTGTTCTGAGTGTACCGCGTCGCCCCCGCGGACACGTATCGAGCCGCATGAACCTCGAGGCAAGGCTTCCGCCGTAGGACTTCGGTGAACAGGTCAGCGGTGGCGAGGAGGGTCTGGCGAGCCCGGCCCCTTCATCAGTTCTCGTCCATGCTGAAGACCTGGCCTCCGGGTGTCGGCAACGGCAGCAGGCGCCAGTCGCCTTGCGCCAGCTCGCGAGCGGCGAACTGGTAGATCACCACGCGCGTGTTGGCGAGCCGGCCGGGGTCACTCGCGGCGACGCGCTGCAACATGGCCCGCGTGGCGAATGCACCGTTGTCGTTCTGGACGAGCCGATCGAGCGGACGCCGCAGCACGACGGAGAGATGCTCGGCAAAGCCCGCCCCGTTGCCCCATCCCATGGTCTCGAGCGCGTAGATGTTGCTGAAGCTGTCGCCGAGCAGCAACACCTCGGCACCACGCGCCGGTTGCCACGGTGAGCCATCAGTGGAGAGCACCCGCGTGATCTCGACCCGCTCGAGCGGGTAGCGTGTCTGGCCATCCGGCAGGTCGAGCATCTGTACGACGTCGCCGGCCTGGCTGATGCTCGCCGGTTCGAGCGTGTAGTGAGTCGAGCCAGGCGTGAGCGCTGCCTGCGTGCCAAGGAAGGATCCAAGCGCCGCCGCTGCGCGCTGCATGGCCTCGGGACGCCAATGGGTGTCCGTGCGCAGGTACTGCGGCCGGCCGGTCTCGCGCCGCGCCTCGATCAGGACAGCGGCGGGGTCGAACACGAGGATGCCGTCGCGTCGTAACGCGTCGACCAACGCCTGGAAGGACGGGTTCTGGACAGGCGCGTCGAAGCCGGCGTAGGCAGCGGCGAGGTGCTCCGGGTGGACGGTGGGTTTGAGCGGCGTCGGCATCACCACGAGCGTGATACCGCGCGTGTCGAGGTCGAGCTTCAGCTGCCGGAGCGCCCGCGCGGGATCGGGCTGGGGCGGGTCGTCCCACTCCGATGCGATCCTGACCCTGTGTGCCTGCTGGCGCGGCGACAGGAACGCCGCCCCCGTGGCGTACGCCACGTCCGGCCGGTAGAAGAGCCAGCCCTCGCGCCCGACGTACACGCGTTCGTTGCCCGCGCCCAGCCACCCGCTCAGGAGCAACTGGACGGGAGGCCGCAGCGCGCGGCCAATCACGGACTGCCGTTCGAGGTCGCGCTCGAACGCGGCCAAAGCAGAGAGTGTCGTGCGGTTGGCAGCCACGACACGCGCCCATGCGCCGCCATCGGCCTCGACGGCACTGGCCGGCACCGTGCCTGGCAGGGCGCCGAGATGCCGCCACGGCGAGGAGCCGTCCTGACCGCCGAGGCGCACCAACTCGACGGTCGCGGCGGCTGCAATCGCCGCCACGAACAGCGTGGCCAGCAGCAGCGCCACGGCGGGGGAGACCGACGTGTGGCCCACTTCGATCCGCGCGATCTCTTCGCGCGAGAGAGGGGAGGCGGATGGCGTCGGTGGGTCGGAAAGGCGAGGCATCAGAAGATGAAGTAGATGAAGGGATTGAACGCCTGAGTGGTCAGCGCCATGACCGAGAGCACGAACAGGCCCGCGATCGTCATGGCCTTCGGCGCAGTGATGGCGCGTGTCCAGTCCCACGTCTGTGGACATGTCCAGACGACAACCGCAGCCGTCAGGAACGTGGCGAGGTAATAGGGCTCGTAGACGATGCCGGCGAGCAGCACGGCGCCGCTTTGCGGTGTGCCGAGTCCGAACATGTGTCCGAGGTAGGCTGTGGCATCGCCGATCGACGCCGAACGGAACAACACCCAGCCGATGAGGACCAGCACGAACGTCAGCACGACGCGCGCGGCATCCGGCAAGGCTGCGTAGGCGGGGGCCTTGCCGAAGCGCCGCTCGGCGGCGAGCAGCGCGCCGTGCAGCGCACCCCAGGCCACGAACGTCCACGCCGCGCCGTGCCACAGACCCCCGAGCAGCATGACGAGCAGCAGGTTCGCGTACGTCCGCGCGGGCCCCTTCCGGTTGCCTCCGAGCGGCAGGTACAGGTAGTCGCGCAGCCACGTGGACAGCGAGATGTGCCAGCGCCGCCAGAACTCGGTGATCGAGCGCGCCTTGTACGGCGAATCGAAGTTCTTGGGAAACACGAAGCCGAGCATCAGCCCGAGGCCGATGGCCATGTCGGAGTAGCCGCTGAAGTCGAAGTAGATCTGGAACGCGTAAGCGGAGGCTCCGTACCAGGCCTCGAGCGGGTGCAGCGAGCCCGCCTCGAACGCCAGATCGGCCACCTTGCCGCACGGGTTGGCGAGCAGCACTTTCTTCGCGAGCCCGACGCTGAAGAACGACACGCCCCGCGCGAACTTCGTCAGCGTGTGCGTGCGCGTGCGGAACTGGTCGGCGACCTCCGAGAAGCGGATGATCGGGCCGGCCACGAGTTGCGGGAACATCGAGACGTAGCAGGCGAAGTCCACCAGACTGCGCATCGCGGTCGCCCGGCCGCGGTAGATGTCCCAGACGTAGCTCATCGACTGGAACGTGTAGAAGCTGATGCCGAGCGGCAACGTGACGCGAAACGCCAGGTCGAGGCGCCAGTCTGGCCGATTCAGCGCCTCCACGATCGCGTCGTAGCTCTCGACGCCGAAGTTGAAGTACTTGAAGAAGCCGAGCAGCGCGAGGTTGCTGACGATCGACACGGCCAGCGTCCGGCGCGCGACGCGCGACACGGGCACCTCGAAGCCGGACGCATCGGTGCGCACGCCATCGGCGCGCGCGGTCGTGATGATGCGGCCGCACACGTAGTCCACGAGGGTCGAGCCGAACAGCAGCGGCACGAAGAGCGGATTGGCCCAGCCGTAAAACAGGTAACTCAGCGCGGTCAGCGCGAGGTGCTGCCCCCGTCGCGGCACCGCGTAGTACAGCGCCAGCGCGACAGGCAGAAAATAGAAAAGGAACAGGTACGAGCTGAAGACCATGCGGCCGTCACGACTCGATGTCGTAGTACAGCGCCAGCTCGGGAGCGTCGGTGTCGGAGATCACGCGTTCGCCTTCCAGTTCGGGATGCGCATCGTGTCGCTCGATCGTCAACACGGCCTGCAGGCCGGGCTCGCGGCTGGCGCTCGGCAGCACCCGACTGTCTCTGATGATCCACTGCGACACGAGGACTTCCCGCTTGTCGTACGTTCCGGCCTTGACGGTCACCACGTCGTAGCGGTTGACGGCGAGCGCGTTGCGATACGGGAGGATGGACTCGGGTGAGGGAATCGGTCCGGCATGTGTCAGGCGAGCTTCGACGACGAGGCGGTCAGGGGCGACCGATCCAGCCGGCGCCGGACCCGCATCGCCACCGACACCGGCCGGTCCGATCCGGCTCGCCCGCAGCGAATGCGGGCTCTGTTGGGCCGCAATCCAGACGTCGGGATATGCGTCGGCCCGTTGGTTCGTGGTCACGCGAGCCCATGCCTCGATGCGCGTGAAGTCGGCGCTGAATCGGCCGAGGTGGATCTCGACCTGAGCCCCGCCGCTGCGTACCTGATTGCCGCCCCCCTGATCGTACGGCCCGGACAGCGCGATGAAGCGCGGGTGATTGGTCCAGCGGGGGTGATAGACCTCCGGGTTGCTGAACCCTGGCGCCGTGTTGATGGGCACCATCCAGCGGCGCTCGGTGGGCACGTCGACGATTGTCAGGTTGCGGTGTGCGCCATCGAAGTACCAGAACAATGGCGGGCCGACCTGGCAGATGGCTGTCCAGCAGCCGTCACCCAGTCGCTGCCATGTCCCCGCCCGCAGGTCGGCCACGCCCGCCTCCGGCCAGGGGAACAGCCCTCCCGCCAGGGTACCGTCACGCGAGACCTGGAACGTGTCACGGTTCACGCGGGTCTTGTCCCACACGACCTCGCGCTGACCTGGCGCATCGAGCCGCGTCCGGCTCACGACGCCGTAGTGGAAGTCTCGATGAGCCGTGCCGATGTACAGCCAATCGCCGCCGCCATCCGCGTCGGGACGGACGTGGAGGCCGAACCCGGCACCGAGCGACCGGGCTCCCGTGCCGTCGAAGTTCACGACGAAGACCTCACCATCCTCACCCTCGCGTACTGTCGAGTACACGACGCGCTGGCCGTCCGACGTGAAGAGCGGCTTGGCGTAGTTGCCGGGCTGGCCGACGAGCGCGCGTTCTCCACGCCCATCGTCCGTGTCGTAGCCCATGACGACGAGGCCGGTACCCTGCGCGAACGGGTCGCTGCCGTCGTGCTGTACCCATACGGCTCGTGTGTGCGCGCCGGTCAAGGCACGCGTCTCGTCGTCGACCGCGGCGGGAGCGTCAACGTCGGGCGCGTGAGCGACCGGTGACACGTCCACGGCCCCACTCGCAGTGGAGGCCGGTTCTGGCGGAGCGGGCCGCGAGCAGGCAGCGCCGGCGATCAAGGCGGCAGTGACGGCGGTGATCAGGTGGAGATGTACCATCTGAGTTCTGACGGCGAGCCCGGGCGGGCGGCTCTCAGCGGTCGCCCGTTGTCTGGCCCACTGGCGAAACGTCGTAGGGGGCGTTGGCGCGACAGGGGCCGAGCACCGTCATCAGCACGATGCCGCGCCGTACGGCGCCGGGGTCGCGCATGATCTCGCGCAACGGCACGGCCCGCCGTCGCGCGAGAGGTGCAACGGCACGACGCACCGGCATCTTCAGCGGCGCAGCTGCCGGGCGTGGCACGACCTGGATCGGGATGGGCACGGGCCTCGGTTGTGGCGTGTGACGAAGGACCTCGACGTCCGACTCGTCGTCCTCGTCGAACGCATCCGTCCTCGTCGGCAGCGGTGCATGCCCGGGTGGGATGCGCGGGATGGGTGGCGGCAGCGGCGGCGGCACCGGGGGAAGCCCCAGCGCCCGCCGCCTCGCCCGTTCCCTGGCCTCGCGATGCTTGCGCCACGCCTGCTCGATGATCGGCAGCAGCGTGAACAGCGCCAGCAGGATGAGGAGTTCGAGGGACATGGCGCGGAGGTTCCGTCAGCGCTTCGTCGGCGACTGGGGGTTGTCGTCGTCCTCGGCGATGGATTCGCGCATCGCCGAGTCGGCCTGGATGTTCTTCATGCGGTAGTAGTCCATGATGCCGAGGTTGCCCTGCCGGAATGCCTCGGCCATGGCGCGGGGCACCTCGGCTTCCGCCTCGACCACCCGGGCCCGCATCTCCTGCTCCTGCGCGACGGCCATGGCACGCCGCTCTTCGGCCTTCGCCTGGGCAATCTGCTTGTCTGCGTTGGCCTGATCTATCTGCAGTTTGGCACCGATGTTCTCGCCCACGTCCACGTCGGCGATGTCGATCGACAGAATCTCGTAGGCCGTGCCGGCGTCGAGCCCTCGGGCGAGGATGTTCTTCGAGATGTGGTCCGGATTCTGGAGCACGTCCTTGTGCGTGTCGGCCGAGCCGATGGTGCTGACCATGCCCTCGCCGACCCTGGCGATGATGGTCTCTTCGCCGGCGCCGCCGACGAGGCGGTCGATGTTCGTGCGCACGGTGACACGCGACACCGCGATGAGCTGAATGCCGTCCTTGGCGACGGCGGCGATACGAGCCGTCTCGATGACCTTCGGAATGACCGACATCTTCACCGCTTCGAGCACGTCGCGCCCGGCGAGGTCGATGGCGGCGGCGCGCTTGAACGGCATCGCGATGTTCGCCTTGTCGGCAGAGATCAGCGCATTGACGACGCGTACCACGTTGCCTCCAGCCAGGTAGTGCGCTTCGAGATCGTCGATGGAGATCTCGAGGCCCGCCTTGACGGCGCTGATGCGCGCGTTGACCACCGTGGCCGGCGGCACGCGCCTGAGCCGCATGCCGACGAGGGTCATCAACCCGACGTAGGCACCAGACGACCAGGCGGCGATCCACAGCGGCAGCGGCACGATGTACAGAATCACCAGCATCAGCAGAATCGCGGGCAGCAGCAGCCCGAGCGCGCCAATCGCCGTAGGGTCCAGCTCATTCATGGGAAGGCTCCTCGTGGGTCTGGGCGTGCCGGACCACGATCCGGTTGCCGTCGACACGGGTCACGTAAATGGAAACGCCGGCTTCGATGAAGCCGCCGTCGGAAACGACGTCCACACGCCGACCGTCGATCTCGGCGATACCGGCGGGGCGCAGCGGCGACACGGTCGTGCCCCGGCGTCCCAGCGTCAGGCGATCGCTCTCCGGTGTGGACACGTAGCCGAGATCGGCCGACATGCCACCTGCGAGCACGAGCTGGCGGCCGAACGGGAGCCGGGGCAGCATGCGCAGCAGCACGGCCGAGCCCGTCAGCGCGAGCAGGATGGCAATCGCCACACGGCCGAGTGCGCCCACGACGATGGCCACGGTCGCGCCGGCGCCCACGAGCGTCATGGCGAGTCCGGCGACCAACGCGATGATGCCCGCGATGCCGGCGACGGTGACGCCTGGCAGCACGAAGACTTCGAGGGCGAGGAGCCCGATGCCCAGAAGGATCAGCAGCAGCTCTTCCCACCCCGCCAGCTGCACGAGCCAGTGCCCCCAGAGGAACAGCCCGATCGAGAGCAACCCGACCGTGCCTGGAATGACCGCGCCGGGCGTGCGGATCTCGACGATCACTCCCAGCAGGCCGATGGTCATGAGCAGCGAACTGATCACCGGGTGCGTGAGGAAGCGCACCAGCGTTTCCGCCCAGGTCTGGTCCACGGTGCGCACCTCGGCGCCGGCCAGGCCGACCGCTTCGAGCGCAGACGCCAGGTCGCTGGCGACGAAGTCGGCCATCTTGTGTTCGAGGGCCTCGGTCGTGGTCAGCGTCAGGAGCTTGCCTTCGGCGATCACGCCGTCGATCACGACGTCTTCATCGACCATGGCCTCGGCGAACGCGGGCGGGCGCTTGCGGGTCTCGGCCGTCGCGCCGAACTCCTTGCGCACGTACGACACGGACTTCTCGCTCGCGGGTTGCGCGTCGGACATTCCCCCCGTCACCGGAGCCGCCGCACCGATGGTGCCGCCCGGTGTCATGACGATCGTCTCGCACGCGAGGGCAATCAGCGCGCCGGCCGAAATGGCCCGCTGATTGATGAACGCGACCGTGCGGACCGGTGAGTTCAGCAGCGTGTCGCGCATGGCCACCGCTGCGTCCACGCGGCCGCCGAACGTGTTGATGTCGAGCACGACAGCGCTCGCGCCCGCATCCTGGGCCTCGGCGATCGTGCGGGCCAGGTATGGGGCCAGCCCGAGGTCGATCACCCCGTCGATCGTGACGAGGAGCACGAGCGGACGCGTGGGCTGCGCGTGTGACACGAGGCCGACGCCGGCGATCGCGAGGATCACGGCGCCCGCGAACACGCTGCGAAAGGTCCGCCGCATCCACATGCCGTGATCCTACTACTTCCCCGCAGACGCCGTCGGCGCGAGCCATGCCGGATGAGCGTGAACGGCTCGAACAACCCGAGCGCCTGTGGCATCCTGTTGCACCATGGCAACCGTCCGCCCACAGCAGCCCACCCGTTATCTCACCATCGACGTGGGCGGGTCGGGATTGAAGGCCGCGGTGGTCGATCGGCACGGTGAGATGCTGAGCAAGCGCGTCCGCGTACCGACCCCGGCCGACCTGACGCCGGACGACCTGGTCGATCAGATCGACGCGCTGGTGAAGCCGCTGCGCCCATTCGATCGGGTTGCCGTCGGCTTTCCAGGCGTCGTGAAGAACGGGACGGTCGAGACCGCGCCGAACCTCGGGACGGGACGGCTCGCGGGGCTCGACCTCGCCTCGTCGCTCGAAGCTCGACTCGGCTGTCCGACACGGGTCGTCAATGACGCCGTCATCCAGGGCCTTGCGGTCGTGCACGGCGGAGGCGTGGAACTGGTCATCACGCTGGGGACGGGGTTCGGTGCGGTCGTCTTCAACGAGGGCACCCCTCTCCCGGTATTCGAACTGGCCCACCACCCGTTCCGGAAAGGCCAGACCTACGAGGAACAACTCGGCAACCGTGCGCTCAGGCACAAGGGACGCAAGGTCTGGAGTCGTCGGGTGAGGAAGGCGATCGCCGAGCTGTACGCCCTGTTCCGGTACGACCGCATCTACATCGGCGGTGGCAACGCGAAGAAGATTCGCTTCGCGGTCAATCGGCGCACGATCATCGTGTCGAATCAGATGGGCGTTCGTGGAGGGCCGGCACTCTGGAAGGCGTGAACGCGCGCGGCATGACCCGTCGCGAGTGGCTGGCCAACGGCGCTACGATGTCGGCCGTCGTTCTGGGGGCGTGTGCCACCCCCGACGCGGCCGCCGGGACGACGCAGGCTCCGGCGGCGTCTCCAGCTGCTGTCCCTCGCACGACGCCGGTACGCGGCATCTACGGAGGCGTACCGCAGGAGATTCTGGACGCCGGCCAATCGTTGCGCGAGTTCGGCGTGGATGCCGTCTGGCTCGGCTCTGGCAGCGTCACGCCAGAGCGTCTCGCCTTGCTGCGCGCCCAGCGCGTCGAGGTCTACGCCGAGTTCAACACGCTGCACGTGGCCGACTACCTGAAGACGCACCCGGACGCGGCGCCGGTGGGGGCCGACGGTCGCGTTTCACCCCCTCCCGACGGCTGGCAGGGTATCTGCCCGATACACGAGGGCTATCGCGCGTCGCGCATGCAGGCCTTTCGTCGTCTGCTCGAGACGTTCGCGATCGACGGCGTCTGGCTCGACTATCACCACAGCCACGCCAGTTGGGAACAGGCGACACCGAACATGCCCGACACGTGCTTCTGCGAACGCTGCCTGCGGCGGTTTCAGGACGACAGCGGCGTTCCGCTGCCCGACGCGCCGATCGCGGCCCGCGCGCGGCGCCTCCTCACGACGGATCGCGAGCAGTGGGTGCGCTGGCGGCTCGGCGTCTTCACCGATTGGGTACGCGAGTTCCGCGAGACTCGCGATGCCGTGCGTCCATCGGCACTGCTCGGCACGTTTCACAACGCCTGGTCCGACGAGGACGAGGGGGGCGCCCGGCTCACGAAGCTCGCGATCGATCTGAAGGCCCAGGCCGAGCACATCGACGTCTTCAGCCCCATGCCGTATCACGCGCGCTTCGGCCATCGTGACGACCCGGCCTGGATCTCGCGCCAGGTCCGGTGGTTGGGCGGGTATCTCGGCGTCGGGGGCAACGCCGGCGAGCGCCACCGCATCTGGCCGATCGTGCAGATCGCCGACTGGGGTGAGGACGTGCCCGTCGAGCAGATCGACGAGGTGCTGCGCCACGGGGCGACGCCGCCCGCGACAGGCGTGATGGTGTTCAACTGGAGCGGACTGCGGAACCAACCCGCAAAGATTGCGGCCATCGGCGAGACGTTTCGCGCGATGGCCAGGCCCACCGCATGAGCGCACCTGTGCTTCGTCCCGCTCGTCCGTTCACGCTCGCCCTTCTCCTCTGGCTCGCGGGTCTGGCCGCCGCAGCGTGCGCACGGCAGGACGAGCCGCGTCCGCTCTCCGTGGACGACTTCAGCTTCGACGGGCCGCTTGGCTCGCAGGGTGCATCGATCGAGGAGGTCGGGCGCAATCACTTCCGCGTGCGCCTCGGGGCCGCGCCGAATCAGCCGGGCTGGCCCAACAAGCTGAACCTCCGCATCCTCCGCAACGCGCGCGGCAACCAGTTGCGGCTCGACGTCGTGTTCCCGGAAGGACAGAACTACTCGTTCAACGAGTACCACCAGTCGTTCTCGTACGACGGCAGGCACTGGCATCCGATCGCCTGGGAGAAGGGGTACCTGGCCTCACCTCTCGACGACACGCTGCTGTTTCCGCCGTTCACGAGTGACGAAGTCTTCGTCGGCACGCAGGTGCCGATGTCGTGGGACGACGCGCTCGCGCTGATCGACGGGTGGCGGCAGAGTCCGCACGTCACCGTCCACACCGTGGGACGGACGTTGGGCGGGCGCGACATGCTGCGCCTCGAGATTACCGACACCGAGAGCCCGCACGCGCGCGCGCAACGATGGGTCCACTACTTCGCCAATCAGCATCCTGGAGAGCACAACTCGCAGTGGCGTCTGGCCGGTCTCGTGAACTGGCTGCTCAGCGACCAGGGTGCCGACGTACGCCGGCGTCAGATTGTGCACGTCGTGATGATGATGAGTCCGGACGCGCCGGCGCAGGGCTGGTACCGTGTGAACGCGCAGGGCGTGGACATGAACCGCAGCTATCGGCCGGAAGGCGCCAACGCTGGCGCACAAGCCCACGAGGCGTATCTCTGGCAGCGCGACTTCGAGGCGCTGATGGCGTCGGATGCACCGGTGACGACCATCTGGGCGATTCACACCTGGCCCGGCATCGTCGAGCCGAGGATCACGCCGGGCCCGGAGTTCGGCTCCAGGAACGGTGCGGGGCTCGGAGACTGGACGACGCTGCGCGACGTCATGCTGAAAACCGACCGGCTCGGGCTGATTGAGCCGCTCACGCAGACAGCCGGCCCGCAGTACGGAAACACGTCGTGGACGGACGGGCCGCACGCGCAGTTCGGCATCACGGCCGTCCTGTGCGAGGGCGGTGCCGTGCTGCAGACGCGTCAGCTGAACGAGGCGTCGGGCGC
>CAYMAG010000066.1:23426-26715 GCA_964388335.1 uncultured Vicinamibacteraceae bacterium
CGGAACCAGCCGGCGAACGCGTTGCCGATGACGTACGCCGCGATCGAGTTCATGCCGACCACAATGAGCGGGTACGCCCAGCGGCGCCAGCCCTGCACCTCGATGGCCCAGTAGAAGGCCGCCAGCAGCAGCGTCGTCCAGCCGGCCGAGTAGATGGCGAAACTCGGCGTCCAGATGCGCTTGATGAGCGGAAACCACGGGCTCAGTGCCAGGCCGACCAGAATGCCGGCGATACCCGCGAGCAGCAGCACGCGCGAGGTCCGCGTGGTGTCGCGCGCGGTGTGGACGTACTGACCGGCCATCACGCCGAGCATGATGGTGGCCGCCGACGGTATCGCGTTCATGCCGACGTAGTAGCCGGAGTAGTGCCGGCCGAGCAGCCACATGTCGAACGCGCTGCCGATGTTCTCGTTGCCCTGGGCCCACGGTCCGCCAGCACCGTTCCAGGGATTGAACATCCACAGCAGCTGGTAGCCCAGCAGGATGGTGCCGACGACCAGCGCCTGCACCCGCCAGGTACGTCCGAGGATGAAGAACGCCGCCACGTAGCCGAAGGCGATCTGCTGCAGCACGCGGATGAAGCCGATCTGGATGCGCTGCGCGCCGATGTGGTCGAGCAGGATGCCGATGACGATCAGCAGGAGCGCGCGTCGCACCGCGTGCCGGAGCTGCAGCGTCCAGGGCTCGCCGCGTGCCGTCCGCACGGCGAACGCGAACGGCATGGCCACGCCGACCATGAACATGAACGCCGGCTGGATGATGTCCCAGTAGACCGCGCCCTCCCACGCGACGTGCTCGTTCTGCACCGCGAGCCAGTGCCACGTGGGATGCCCCTCGAGTGACTGGAAGATGCCCCCGCACAGCAGCGTGAACATGATCAGGCCGCGGTAGGCATCGAGCGACACGAGCCGTGGGGTCATGACGAGCGCGTGCCTCTCGCGACCAGGCGGTGCTCGACCATCGAGCACCGGTCGTCGGTGGCGACCAGTCCTGCCGCCCGTGCCCGCGCGAGCCCCTGCGGATTGACGATGCCGACCTGCAGCCAGATGGCACGCGCGCCGATCGCGATCGCGTCGTCGATGATCGGGTCGGTGAACTCGCTGCGCAGGAACACGTTCACGACATCGATCGGCTCGCCGACGTCGCGCAGGCTCGAATACGCCCGCTCGCCGAGAATCGTGTCGGCGGCGAAGCGGCCCAGATGGACGGGCACGATGCGATAACCCGCGCGCTGCAGATACGAGGCGATGCCGTAGGCAGGGCGGTGCGTGCGCGTATCGAGGCCAACCACCGCAACGGTTCGCGCATCGCGCAACGCGCGCAGCGCAACGTCTAGATCATCTGCGAGATCATCTGCCGGCATGCCGCACAGCATACCGTGCGGCTGAGGAATCGACCGCGCGTCAGAGCGAAGCGCCGATGGCATCGCTGATGGCATCGGCCATCGCCGTCGTGGTGAGAGTTCCCCCGATGTCCGGTGTCGCGTGGCCAGACTCCAGCACCGCCTCGACCGCGCGATCGATGCGGCGCGCCGCATCGCCTTCGCCCAGCCACTCCAGCATCATCGCGCCGGCGAGGATGGTGCCTACCGGGTTGGCGACGCCCTGGCCGGCGATGTCGGGCGCCGAGCCATGGACGGGCTCGAACAACGACGGATACGTGCGCGACGGGTCGAGGTTTGCTGACGGGTTCAGCCCGAGGCCGCCCGTGATCGCGCCCGAGAGGTCGGTGAGGATGTCGCCGAAGAGGTTCGATGCCACCACCACGTCGAACGAGCCCGGACGGCGCACGAAGTTCATCGCGATCGCGTCGATGTGCTGCTTGTCACACGCCACGTCCGGATAGTCGGGCGCCACGGCGTCGAGCACGTCGTCCCACAGCACGAAGCCGTGACGCTGCGCGTTCGACTTGGTGGCCATCGTGAGCCGGTGTCGACGTGTCCGGGCCAGGTCGAAGCCGAACCTGAGCGCCCGTTCGATGCCCCGGCGCGTGTGCAGCGCGCTCTGCACGGCGAACTCTTCAGGACGGCCCTGGTGGAAGCGTCCGCCCACGTTCACGTACTCGCCTTCGGAGTTCTCGCGCACGACCACCATGTCGATCGGGCGCTCGTCCCGCAGGGGGCTCCGGACGCCCGGCCAGGTTCTGGCGGGCCTGACACAGGACCAGAGATCGAAGGTCTGTCGAATCCGGATGAGCGGCTCGAGCGTGACGTTGTCGGGCAGCACGGCAGGCCATCCGACCGCGCCGAGCAGAATGGCATCGAACGGGCGCAGCTGCTGCAGGAAGTCGGGAGGCGCGACATGCCCGTGGCGAGCATGGTAGGCGACGCCCCAGTCCATCCGCGTGAAGTGGAGCGAGACCCCGCCGGACGCGCGGGCGGCCGCCTCGAGTACGGGGACAGTGGCGTCGACGACGTCGACGCCGATGCCGTCGCCGGGGTAGAGAGCGATGCGATGGCTGGCCATGTGTCGTGCGGAAGCGTATACGAACACCCGAACCGAGGCGAATCCCGAACTTCCCGCTATGATGCAGTCCTGCAGTCTCACTGGAGATCGCCGATGCTCACGACTCGACGCTCGTTTCTCGCGCTCGGCGCCGCCGGTCTGTCGTCGGCCGGCCTGGCGAGCGCCGCAGGGCCGCAAGCCGGCGGTGCTGCCCGACGTGCCACCTTCAAGGTGGGCGTCACGGACTGGAACCTGCGCAGGGAAGCCAATCCCGACGCGTTCGGCCTTGCGAAGCAGATCGGGTTCGACGGCGTGCAGGTCAGCCTGGCGACGGGACGTCCCCGCGCGCCGATCGGGCAGGACGTCGTGCAACGCACCCTGGACGAATCGCGCCGCCAGGGCGTCCCCATCGTCTCGACGTGCCTGAACATCCTGCACACGAACTATCTGAAGTCCGACCCGCTCGGCCCGCAGCGAGTGTCCGAAGGCATCGCCCTGACGCGCGCGCTGGGCGTCGAGGTGATGCTGCTGCCGTTCTTCGACGCGGGCGCGCTCCAGACGCCCGCCGACATGGACCACGTGGCGGATGTGTTGCGCGAACTCGGGCCGGACGCCGGGAAGGCGGGCGTCATCCTCGGGCTCGAGAACACCGTCTCGGCCCGCGACAACGTCCGCATCATGGAACGCGCGAAGTCGCCGGCCGTCCTCGTCTACTACGACGTCGGCAACTCGACCGGGCAGGGTCACGACATCCTCCAGGAGATACGCTGGCTCGGGCGCGACCGGATCTGTGAAGTCCACCTGAAGGACAACCCTCACTTCATGGGGCAGGGCACCATCGATTT
>CAYMAG010000067.1:0-26607 GCA_964388335.1 uncultured Vicinamibacteraceae bacterium
CGACAGCCTTGGATGGTCGTTCCTGCGATCTCTCGCGCCCGATACGCGTCAACGCGTGCAGAAATGACTGGCACTGAGCTTGCTTAGTCCAGAAGCCAGTTACGAACCTGCATCGACACGTTCGAGCAGCGAGTGTACGACGCACAGAACTGTCACCGCGTGAGGCTGACCGTGCTTTTCCGTAAACACAAGAATGTCGTCGGGCTCGACATCGGCTCCTCCGCCGTCAAGGCCGTGGAGCTGAAGACCGCGGGCAAGTCGTACAGGGTCGTATCGTTCGGCATCGAGCCGTTGCCATCGGACGCCATTGTCGACGGCGCCATCATCGATGGCGCAACGGTCGCCGACGCGATTCGCCGGCTGTTCGACACGCACCACATCACGACCCGCGAAGTCGCCGCGTCGCTCTCCGGCAACGCGGTCATCGTCAAGAAGATCACGCTGCCGGCGATGACCGACGCCGAACTGGCCAGCTCCATCACCTGGGAAGCGGAGCAGTACATTCCGTTCGACATCCAGGACGTGACGCTCGACTACCAGGTGCTGCACCGACCGGCGAAGGGCGCCGCGGGCGGCACGATGGATGTCCTGCTTGTGGCGGCCAAGAAGGAAACCATCGCCGACTACACCGGTGTCATCGCCCAGGCCGGCTGCGTGCCCACCATCGTCGACGTCGATGCCTTCGCGATTCAGAACGCCTACGAGGTCAACTACGGCACGCGCGACGGTGTCGTCGCCCTGCTGAACATCGGGGCCAGCGCAACGACCATCAACATCGTCCAGGGTGGCCAGTCGCTGTTCACGCGCGACGTGCCCATGGGCGGCAACGCCTACACCGACGCCCTGCAGAAGGACTTCCAGGTGCCCCACGAGAGCGCCGAGTTGCTCAAGCGGGGCGTTCCCGTCGACGGTCTCGACCCCGTGCAGGCCCAGCCGACGCTGCAGATGGTCACCGACGCGCTGCTCCTCGAGGTGCAGAAGACCCTCGACTTCTTCCGGGGCACGACCGGGACGGGTGCCATCGACCTCCTGCTCGTGACCGGCGGCGGCGCCCAGGTGGACGGGCTGGTCGACGCGCTGCAGCACCGCCTGGGCATGACGGTCGAGACCCTCGAGCCATTCAAGTCGATTCGTTTCGAGTGCGAGAAGTTCGGGCTTCCCTCGGTGTCGGAAGCCGTCGCCACATCGGCGGTGGCCGTCGGCCTCGCCCTCCGCTGGGGAGGCGACCGATGATTCGCATCAACCTTCTGCAACTGGAGCGGGTTCCGTCGGGTCCCTCGGCTATCGCCGGCCTGGCGGCCAATCGCCTGCACGTCGTGGGCGGTGCCATTGTGCTGGCCGCCCTCGTGGGCATCGGCTGGGCGTACACCTCGGTCAGGGCCGAGATGGCCGCCACGGCCCTCGCCATGCAGCAGGCACAGGCCGAGCGCCAGCGCCTGACCTCCGTGCTCGAACAGATTGCCCAGTTCGAGAGCCGGCGGACGCAGCTGCAGCAGCGCGTGGCGCTCATCGAGCAGCTTCGGCAGGGCCAGCGATCGCCGGTGACGCTGCTCGACCAGATCAGCCGCGGTCTTCCCGAGCGCCTGTGGCTCACGCACCTCAAGGCCAACGGATCCGACGTCTTCCTGGAAGGCCGGACCACGACCCTGACGGCCCTGTCCGACCTGATCGGCAACCTCGAGTCCTCCAGCGCGTTCGCGCGCCCGGTCGAGATTCTCGACAGCAATGTCGAGACCGCGAACGACCTCGAACTGGTGCGCTTCCAGGTACGTGCGGTGTTTCCGCAGGGGGAGACCCAGCGTGAACCCGCCAAGGGGCCCACGCCGACGGCGGCGCCCGGAAGAGCGAGGCCCCAGCCATGAAGCTCGGACTCGACACGACACCCTGGTGGGGCCAGCTGGCCCTCTACGTCGTGCTGGCCGTCGCCGCGGCAGCCGGCTACTACCACTTCTTCCACGTGGATCTCGAGGCCGGGCTGGCCCGTGAGACGCAGGCACTGCAGGCGCTGCAGGCCGAGGTCGCGCGGGGACAGGCCCAGGAGCGCCGCCTGCCGGAGTTCCGTGCCGAGGTGACCGAACTCGAAGCACGTCTCGGCGCCCTCCAGGCCGTGCTGCCGGAGCAGAAGGACGTCGGCGAGTTGCTGCGCCGCATCCAGACGCTGGCGATGCAGTCGAGTCTGGCGATTCGCGCCTTCAAGCCTCAGGCCGTCGCCGTGAAGCAGCAGCACGCAGAGTGGCCCATCGTCCTGCAGCTCGAGGGCGGGTACCACGATCTCGGGGTCTTCTTCGACCGGGTCAGCCGTCTGCCGCGCATCATCAACATCACCGGCATCGACATCAAGGCCCACGCCGTGCGCGACCCGATCGCGCCCGGAGCCTCGGTGTCGGCCGACCTCACGGTGACGACCTTCGTGCTGTCCGAGCCAGCCCAGGCCGCTGTGGCGCCCAGGGGGCGTGCGGCGCGAGCGGGAACCGCAGGAGCATCCCGATGAGGACGGTCCCATGCGCCAGGTAAGTGCAATGCCCGCCATCACCAGTCTCTGGATGGTGAGCCTGCTCGCGTCGGTCGGGGCCCAGCCTCCCGCGGCCCCGAGCGGCGCGGCAACTTCGCCACCCGCAGCAGCCGCCCGAGGCGTCGACGAGCGAACGACCTACGACGCAGCGGGCCGTCGCGACCCGTTCGTGAGCCTCGCGCGCACGGGGACCGCGCCAGGGACAGGGGCACGACCGGCCGGTCCTCGTGGCCTGCTCATCGCCGAGATCAGTGTGCGCGGTGTCGTCGAGTCGCAGGGGAGGTTCCTGGCCACGGTGGTCGGGCCCGACAAGCGTACCTACACGGTTGGCAACGGCGATCCGCTGCTCGACGGCTCGGTCAAGGTCATCTCCGAGGAGGCCGTCGTGTTTCTGCAGGACGTGACCGATCCGCTGTCGCCCATCACGCAGCGCGAGATCCGCAAGACCATTCGCTCAACAGAGGAGAACCGATGATGCGCCCGCGCATGCCGCTGCTTGCCGCGAGCCTCTGGATGCTGGCCGCCGTCGTCCCGATGGGACTTGCGGCGTCCGCCGCGCCAGTGGCCCAGCCGCGCGCGACGCCCGCTGAACTCGCTCACGCCGCCTGCGACGCGGTGGTCGAAACCTATCCCATCTCGATGGACTTCGACGGCGTCGACCTGAACGCCATCCTGCGAACCTTTTCCGAGGTCGCTGGCGTGAATCTGGTGATCGACCCCGACGTGAAGGGGACGGTCAACGTCAAGCTCAAGGACGTGCCATGGAACCAGGCGCTCGCGGTCGTTCTGCGCACCAACGGACTCGCGTGCGTGCCGACCGGCTCCATCGTCCGCATCGCTCCACGGAGCACGCTGACGACGGAGCTGAACGAGGGCACGAAGCTTCGTCAGGCGCAGGCCGATGAAGAGCGCAACCGCCTGCGTGAAACCAGGGTCGTTCAACTCAGCTACGCGAAGGCCCAGGACCTCGCACCGCTGCTCGACAAGTCGGTCCTGACTCCAGGGTTCGGTTCGTACCAGGTCGACGAGAAGACGAACGTCATGATCCTCAACGACCTGCCCGACGCCCTGACGGCGGCGGAAGCGCTGGTGGCGAAGCTCGATGCCGCTCCGCTCCAGGTCGAGATCGAAGCGCGCATGGTGCTCACGACAGCCGACTTCGCGAAGCGGCTGGGCGTCAGGCTGGCGGCGCGGGGCCGGGCAGTGCCGGAACTCGGCAACACCACCAGCCTGGCCTTCCCCTCGTCGGTCGACGCGCGTGGATCGTCGGGCCCGGCGGTCGGCCTGCCGCGCGACTCCATCGAGGTGCTGCTCGGCGCCATCAACGGTGCGATCAATCTCGACGTCGCGCTCGCCGCGATCGAGCGTGAAGAAAACATCAAGATCATCCTCCGGCCCCGCGTGGTGACGCAGAACAACACGCAGGCCATCATCACCCGCGGCGAGGAGATTCCCTACACGACCGTCGCCGCGCCTCCAGCAGGCGATGGGGTCCAGATCCTCCAGCCCATTCCGCAGGTGCAGTTCAAGAACGCGGCACTCACGCTGATGGTCACGCCGCAGATCACGGCGGCGGGGACGGTGATCCTGGACGTCGACGTGGACAACGGCTCGCCCGGCACGCCGCAGGCCAACGGGAACATCTCGATCAACACCCAGCGCGTGCAGACGCGCGTGCTGGTGGCCGATGGCGGCACGACCATCATCGGCGGCATCTCGGAGAGCATCGAGCGGACCACCCACGAGCGGACGCCCCTGCTGCACCGCCTTCCACTGCTTGGCAATCTCTTCAAGCAGCGCGACGACGCGACCGCGTCCGATGAGCTGCTCGTCTTCATCACCCCCCGCATCCTCAAGGACGGAGGACCGGTCGAATGAGCACCTTCACGAAGTCTCCATCGGGCGCGCACGCGCGTCCCCGCCGGGCGGGAACACTCGCCGCACTCTGTCTCGTGGCGTTTGCGGGCGCCGGGTGCAGCGACACCGTCCTCACGGGCCAGTCGTCCGCCTACATGATTCTCGAGCGTCTCGAGGCGGCTGCGGGTGGGTCCGGCTCGGCAACGCAGTTCACGGGCCTCCTGCGGTCCGACGTGGCGACCGAAGGCAGCGTCTTCGAGGACAACGGCCGCGTGGCCCTGCGGCTCGCGATGAAGGACGTGACCAATCCGAACGCCCCGACGACCAACAACCTGATCACGTTGAACCGCTACCGCGTGGACTTCCGCCGCACCGACGGCCGCAACGCGCCGGGCGTGGATGTGCCCTACGGCTTCGAAGGAGCCCTCGCACTGACCGTGACGCCCGAAGGGCAGGCCGGCGTGTTCACGCTCGTGCGCGCCCAGGCCAAGCTCGAAGCGCCGCTCGTGACGCTGCGCGGCGGCGGCGGGGCGCTCGTCATCTCGACCATCGCCGACGTGACCTTCTTCGGAAAGGACCAGACCGGTCGCGACGTCACGGTCACCGGTTCCATCAGCGTCAACTTCGCCGACTGGGCGGACTCCGAGTAACCAGGGGCAGCCATGACGACCGCACGACGCTTTTCGCTTCTCTCGCTCACGCTGCTCGGCGTCTGGGCCACCGCGTCCTGCACCTCGACGCCCGACGTTCTGGCACCGACCGGACCCTCCGAACTCGGCCTGTCGCTGCAGATACGCGCGACGCCAGACGTCCTGTCGACCGACGGGATGTCGACCTCGCAGGTCCTGGTCACGGCACGAGGCCCGCAGGGCGAACCTCGACCCGGCGTGCCACTGCGCGCCGACATCTACGTCGGCAATTCGATCGTCGATCTGGGCCGGCTCTCGTCCAAGTCGAACGCGACCGGACCGGACGGCCGCGCGACGTTCGTCTACACGGCGCCACCCGGTGGGTTCGCCAACAACCCCGACCTCAACAACGTGGTGCAGGTGGCGGTCACGCCGTTGAGCGGCGACTACGGCAACGCGGTCCAGCGGGTCGTCAGGATCCGCCTCGTCCCGCTCGGCACGATCGTGTTCCCCGGCCAGCCGATCGCCGACTTCACCTGGCGTCCGACCGAGCCCTACGAGAACACGGAGGTCACGCTCGATGCCGGCCTGTCGCGCGACTGTCCGCTGTCGGCACAGGGGCCGACCGACTGCTTCGACAGCCCCAGCCTGCAGTACGAGTGGAACGTCGACGACCGCAACATCATCCTGCGGGGCCGCGTGATCGAGTACACGTTCCCGCGGCGTGGTGACTACTTCGTCCGGCTCACCGTGACCAACGCGCTCGGCAACAAGGTGTCGGTGACGAAGCAGATCGACGTGCTGCAGAAGTTCTGACCCTGCGAGGCAGCGTATGGCTCCAGCGAATTCGCTCGACGAACTCCGCCGCATCGGCCATGGGACCACCCCTCGGAGCCGCGCTCTGGCGTAGACTGAGCCGGCGTGCTGCACGTCGATCGCGACACTCAATTCCCGTACTCCTCACGCATCCGTCAGGCTGCGGGCAGGCTCGGGGCCGCTGGCCTCGACACGCTCGTCGTCACCCACCTGCCGAACATCCTGTATCTCTGCGGGCTGGACGCCTCGTCTGCCGTCGCCGTGCTGACGCGCGAGCCCAGACTGCACGTGCTGAGCGATTTCCGCTATGCCGGAGCGCTCGCCAGGCAGGCCGATGTCGTCGGGCGCGACCTGATCTCGCCGGTCGTGCTCGAGACCGGCGCATGGGCCCCCGCCGTGGCCGAGTGTCTGCGCAGCACGGGCGGCGCGATCGTCGGCATCGAGGGTGACAGCTTGACGGTCTCTGCCGCCAGGCGGCTCGAGCAGGCCATCGGTCGCGGTGGCCTGACGCCCGCCGCAGGCGTGATCGAGGGCCTGCGGCGCACCAAGGACGCCGAAGAACTGGCCATTCTGCGTGAAGCTGGCGCCCGGCTGTCCGACGTGGCCAGGCGCCTGCTGACCGAGGGCGTGGTGGCGGCCGGCCGTACCGAGATCGACGTCGCGGCCGAGGTGGATCATCGGGTACGTCTGGCCGGATTCAGCCGTCCGGCCTTCGACACGATCGTGGCGAGCGGGCCGAACAGCGCGTTCCCGCACGCGCGTCCGACGACCCGCCGAATCGAGTCCGGAGACCCGGTGGTGCTGGACTTTGGAGGGGTCTTCCGTCGATACTGCGTGGACTTGACGCGCACCCTCTGTCCGGGGGGCGCGTCGTCGGCGCTCGACAGGCTGCACGCCGCGGTAGCCGACGCCCAGCGGGCGGCGCTTGCGGCGGTTGGCCCGGGCGTCGAACCCACGGCGGTAGACGCGGCGGCCCGGGCGGTCCTGACAGCCGCCGGGCTGGCCGAGGCCTTCGGGCACGGGACGGGGCACGGGCTGGGACTCGAGATCCACGAAGCTCCACGGTTGGGGCAGGCCCGTCCGGACGTGGCACCGGAACCCGGGCTCGACCCCGGGGTGGTGTGCACCATCGAGCCCGGCGCGTACGTCGTCGGCACCGGGGGCATTCGCATAGAAGACGATGTCGCCGTGACGGCGACGGGATTCGAACCCCTCACCGACGTGCCCCTCGGATGGCCATCCTCGCACTGAAAATGACTCTCGACGAAATCAAGCAGATACTCGATCTGGTCCGCGAGCACGATCTCTCGGAGTTCGAACTCGAACAGGACGGCGTGAAGCTGCGCGTACGCAAGCGCGGCGCCGAGGCGCCGGCCGTGGTGGTCAGCGCGGCTCCTCCCGCCGCCGCGCCAGGCGCGGTGCCCGCGGCCCCACCGGCGGTGACGGCGCCACACGACCCGGCGGTTGAGGCCGCCGACGGGGTCGAACTGGCGGTCGTGAAGTCACCGATCGTGGGCACGTTCTACCGCACGCCCGAGCCCAGCGCCCCGCCCTTCGTGAACGTCGGCGATCTGGTGCGCAAGAACCAGGTGCTCTGCATCATCGAGGCGATGAAGCTGATGAACGAGATCGTCTCGGAATACGACGGAGAGATCGTGGAGGTCTTCGTCGAGAGCGGCCAGCCGGTGCAGTACGGTGAACGGCTGTTCGCGATCAAGGCGAGCTAGCGCGTGTTCAAGAAGATCCTGATCGCGAACCGGGGCGAGATCGCGCTGCGCGTCATCTGCGCGTGTCGCGAACTCGGCATCAAGACGGTCGCTGTCTGGTCCGAGGCCGACGAGAACAGCCTGCACGTCCGCTTTGCCGACGAGGACGTGTGCATTGGCCCTCCGCGCAGCGGCGAGAGCTATCTCAACGTCCCGGCGATCATCAGCGCGGCCGAGATCACCGGCGCCGAGGCGATTCACCCCGGCTACGGGTTCCTGTCCGAGAGCGCGTACCTCGCCGAGGTGTGCGAGGCCTGCCACATCAGGTTCATCGGCCCGGCGCCCAACGTCATCCGGCTGATGGGCGACAAGTCACGGGCCCGGCGCGCGATGAAGAAGGCCGGCGTTCCGATCCTGCCGGGAAGCGAAGGCGCCGTCGACTGTGAAGAGGCCGCGCTCAAGGTGGCGCGTGACCTCGGCTATCCGGTCATCATCAAGGCCTCGAACGGCGGCGGCGGCAAGGGCATGCGCATCGTGCGCTCGGCCGAAGAACTGGGGTCGCTGCTGCGCACGGCGCAGCGGGAGGCCCAGGCGTCGTTCGGGGCAGGCGACGTCTACGTCGAGAAGTACATCGAGGCGCCGCGTCACATCGAGTTCCAGGTGCTCGCTGACCACCACGGCACCGTCGTGCACCTCGGCGAACGCGAGTGCTCGGTGCAGCGGCGTCACCAGAAGCTGATCGAAGAGGCGCCGTCGTGCGCGCTGACCGAGAAGATGCGCCGGAAGCTGGGCGCGGCGGTCGTGGATGCCGCGCGTGCCGTGCAGTACACCAACGCGGGGACGTTCGAGTTCCTGATGGATGGTCAGGACAACCTGTACTTCATCGAGGCCAACACGAGACTGCAGGTCGAGCACGGCATCACCGAGATGGTGACCGGCATCGACATCGTCAAGGAACAGATTCGCATCGCGGCCGGCGAGCGCCTCTCGTTCAAGCAGAGCGACCTGCAGTTCATCGGGCACGCCATCGAGTGCCGGATCAACGCCGAGCATCCAGAAACGTTCACGCCGAGTCCGGGCCGCATCGAGGTGTTCAGCGTGCCCGGCGGGCCGGGCGTCCGCGTCGACACGTTCGCGCACACCGACTGCATCGTGTCGCCCTACTACGACTCGCTCATCGCCAAGGTGATGGCGCAGGGCCGCACGCGCGACGAGGCCATCGCACGCATGCGCCGCACGCTCGAGATGACCGTGATCGAGGGCATCCACACCACCGTGCCGATGCATCTCAAGGTGCTGGCCGACCCCGACTTCCAGGCCGGCCGCATCTCCACGGCGTTCATGGACCGCTTCCTGGGTGATGCGTGACCGGCCGGTGACCTTCCACCCGATGGCCGCATCTCCGCGGCGATCATCGACGGCTTCCTGGCCAGGCCCCTTACCGAGATTGCGCAGGGCGCTGCCGTCGCGCCTGTACGCGATCGTCGACGCCGACACTGCGTCACGGGCGGGCTGGAAGGTCGTCGATCTCGCGGCGGCCTACCTCGACCACGGCGCCACGTTCCTGCAGCTACGGGCCACGCAGGCCCCGGGCCGTGACGTCCTGCGCTGGACCGACGCCATCGCCGAGCGCATGCGTCGCACGAGTGCGGACGCGATCCTGGTCACCAACGACCGCGTCGACGTGGCGCTCGCGGCGAGCGTGCCGTTCGTCCACGTGGGGCAGGACGACCTTCCGCCGGATGACGTCCGCGTGCTGGTGGGGCCGGACGGCATGGTCGGCCTGTCGACGCACACGGTCGAGCAGGTGGCGCGCGCGTGTGCCGCACCCATCGACTACCTGGCCGTGGGGCCGGTGTACGGGACGCGAACGAAGGACACCGGTTACGGCGCCGTGGGGCTCGAGATGGTGCGCCATGCGGCGGCGGCAGCCTCGGCGGCCGAACGACCGCTGCCGGTGGTGGCCATCGGCGGCATCTCGGCGGAACGGTGCGGCGAGGTCATCGAGGCGGGGGCAGCCGCCGTGGCCGTCATCGGTGGTCTGCTCGACGGCGATCCGGGGGCGGCCGTGCGGCGCTACCTGACGGCGCTCGGCGAAGGGTGACGCTCACAGGTCCCTGTCAGGTCGTCACCTTACGGGCGACCAATGCGACCCAGGCGTCATCGTACTGCTTGATCTCGACGTGGCTGAAACCCGCCTTGGTGCCGTAGACGCGAAGCTCATCAGCGCTCGACAGCATCGGCAGATAACTGGGACGCTCGTTCGGGGGATAAGACGCCGCATCCTGAAACATGGTCCAGCCCAGCGTCGACGTGATGTCGACGTTGTCGCAGTAGAGCCTTCCACCTGGTCTCAGGACACGGAAGGCCTCCGATATGTACTTGTAGCGATCCCATTCGTACAAATGCATGAAGACGACCGTGCAGTAGACCACATCGACGGATTCAGTTGGAATCGCGGCCAGGCTGACGTCTGCAAGCTCAACGAACTCGACGTTGGAATACGATGCCAGTCTGCGCCGTGCGTGCGAGAGCATGTTGGCAGAGATATCGGTGCCAATCCATCGCTTGACCTTCGGGGCAATCTCCGGTGCCAGTCGGCCGACGCCGCAGCCGATCTCCAGTACCACGTCCCCGCTCGTGAGACCGACCAGAGATTCCAGGAGTCTACGGGTGTACTCGGCAGACTGTCTGAAGGACGACTCGTCGGTTGTCGACGCAACGAACATCTTCGCGTCCGCTTCTGTTCCGGACAGATGGTCCCAGGTACGCTTGTAGTCCGACCGACGCATTCGTACGGCATCGGCCTCCAGGCGACGCGTCCACAGCCAGTATGATGATCGAACGGCTTTCTTGACCAGTTGACGAAAACGGAACGACGTCGCCATCGTGTTAGAAGTAAGAGCTTCTGTAGTTCAGGTCTACGACCGACGGCAGTTCACCATCCGTCGGTGGGAACTCATCGCCGCCTCGCTTGCCCAAGCGGCCGGCATCAGCGGACCTCGAGGCTACGCGGCACGACGACCGATACGTGCCCTCGAGCTTTGCGGGTGCGCCTGACCCGGATCTCGATGTCGTGCCCCAGCGCCGTGAGGAATCCATCAGGCGTTCCGCGGAGACACTGCGGGCCCGACCGTTCAGTAGATCGGACACGCGCGGCTGTGGGATGCCCAGCACCTTGCCGGCCTGCATCCGCGTCAGCTTGCGGGCCTCGAGTGCCTTGTAGACCTGCAGCGTCAGGTCGGCCTTGAGCAGTTCTTGCTCGGGGTTCGGCAGGCCGAGGTCGGCGAAGACATTGCCGCTGCTCGCTTCCACATCAATCCTGTTGACCTGAGCGGGGCGGTTGGCCATTCAGGACTCCGATTGTACCAACAAGGTATGGCTGCGCCGCGCAGGTCGAGCAGCCGTGCCACGAGGCCGCGCGAAACGCTCCGGTGCGGCTGCGGGTCTATCTTCGGAGCCGTGCCTCGCGATAGCCTGATGCCCGTGCCTGCACGTCTGCTCGATGGAACACGTCTCGCTCACACGCTGCGGGAGGAACTGCGCCCGCAGGTCGCTGCCACGACCGCAATCCTCGGCCGTCCACCCGGACTCGCACTCGTCCTGATCGGCGACGACCCGGCGTCGCACGTCTACGTCGGCAGCAAGCACCGGCAGGGTGCGGACGTGGGCTTCAAGGTCGACCTGCACCAGCGGCCGGCCTCGGCGACGCTGGCCGAGGTGCTCGACATCGTCGACGCGCTGAACCGCGACCCCGACGTCGACGGCATCCTGGTGCAGTCGCCCCTGCCGCCGGCGATGGGAGCGGATGCCGCACGGCGCGTGTTCGAAGCGATCGATCCCGCCAAGGACGTGGACGGCTTCACGGCCGAGAACGTCGGCCGCCTGGTGCAGAACCGTCCCGCGCTCGTGGCGTGCACACCCCTGGGCGTGATCGAGCTGCTCCAGCGTTCAGACATTCCGATCGCCGGACGCCACGCCGTCGTCATCGGCCGCAGCGACATCGTCGGCAAGCCGATGGCCCTGCTGCTGCTGCACCGCCACGCGACGGTGACGATCGCGCATTCCCGCACGGCCGACCTGCCGGCACTTGCACGCACCGCCGACATCCTGGTCGCCGCGATCGGCCGGCCCGGCTTCGTCACGGCAGACTTCGTGCAGCCCGGCGCGTGCGTCGTGGACGTGGGCATCAATCGTCTCGATCAGGAGGCGCACGTTCGCCGGTTCTTCGGCGACGACTCACCGCGGCTGGCGACGCTGGCGACACGTGGGTCGACGCTGATCGGCGACGTGCACCCGGAGGTGGCACAGGTTGCAGGCGCGCTCACCCCCGTACCTGGCGGCGTGGGCCCGCTGACCATCGCGATGCTGATGCGCAACACGCTGCAGGCCGCCGCGGCGCGCGCCGCGGGTCACGCGCCGGCCTGACGCCGCAGTTGGAGGACCAGCTGCGCCGCCTGTGCGTCCGTCCGTGCGAAGGTGCCATCGGTCCGAATCACGAGGTCGGCCTTCGCGACCTTCGTGCCAATCGGCCACTGCGCGGCCAGACGTTGACGGGCGGCATCCTCGTCGAGGCCGTCCCGCGCCATCAGGCGCGCGAGCTGGGTCGGCTCATCGCACGCCACCACGACCACGACGTCGAAGTCGCCGGCGTGTCCGGTCTCGAAGAGCAGGGGCACGTCGGCCACCGCTGGCCCGCGGTACCCGTTCGTCCGAAGTCGCGTGAACCACGTGTCGATCCGGCCGTACACCTCCGGGTGCACGATCGCCTCGAGGTCGGCGCGCGCCGTCTGATCGGCGAAAACGAGGGCAGCCAGGCGCGTGCGATCGATCGCGCCGCCTTCGCTGAGAACTCCGCGGCCGAAGCGTGAGACGACAGCGCGGAAGCCCGCTGTTCCCGGAGCCACCGCCTCGCGTGCCAGGACGTCGGCGTCGATGGTCGGCACGTCGGCCTCCTGCAGACGCTGCCGCACGTAGCTCTTGCCGGTTGCGATGCCGCCCGTCAGCGCGACGCGCAGCACTCCGTCAGGCATCGACGTCGTCCGCGCTGGTGCGGGCCGGCGCCATCCGGTCTTCGACGAACGAGTCCCATTCGTGGCACTGCGGGCAGCGCCAGAGCAGTTCCTTGCTGCGGTAGCGGCACCGCAGACAGATGTGCGGGTCACGATAGAAGACGGCGTCGCGACTGTGGTCGACGTACCGCTGCACCGACTCCTGGTCGAGGTGCAGCGCCAGCAGCGTGTCCCAGGCGAGCTGATGCACGAGCAGGGCATGCGGGTTGATGGCCAACGCGCCGAGAATCAGCTGCAGGCTGTCCTGATGGCGCTCTGCCTTGTGCAGGTGTCGCGCCAGCGCGATGCGTGCGCGCCAGTCCTGCGGGTGGTCCATCGTCAGGCGCCGGAACAGGTGCTCGAAGGCGTCCGGACGACCAGCCTCGGTGTAGGCGTCGCTCAGGCGGTCGGCGACCAGATGCGCGCGCGCCGGCATCGAGGCGACCAGTTGCTCCCACACGGCGACGGCGCCCGTCATGTCGCCATCCGCGCGCCGGACGTCTCCCAGGTTGAGATACGCCGGAATGCAGCTCTCGCTGAGGTCGATGGCGGCCTCGAACCGGCGGCACGCGTCCCTGTGGTCGTCGCGCGCGAGCGCCTGCATCCCGAGTTCGTTCTCGAGAAACGCCTGGATGAGATCGTGGCGATCACGCGTCGTGTCGGGCTCGTTGTCGCGCACCAGCTCCTGTCGCACCCGATAGGCGTCCGACCACAGGTGCTGGTCTTCGAAGAGCTTCTGCAACTGCAGCAGCGCATGGGCGTTGCTCGGGTCGAGGCGCAGCACCTCGCCGAACGCCTCGTGCGCGCGGTCGACGAAGCCGCCGCGCTTGAAGTCGAGGCCGAGGCAGAGCAGCGCGTAGGTGTGCTCGAGCCGGCTGAGCCGCGGCCGCTGCAGAATCTGCTGGTGAATCTGGATGGCGCGCCCGACCTGTCCCTTCTCGCGGTACAGGTTGCCGAGAATCATGTGGATCTCGACGGCGTCTTCGTCCACCCGCGCGGCCTGGCTCAGCTCCTCGATGGCGTGATCGAGCTGGTTGGCGACGAGGAAGTTCAGGCCCTGGATGTAATGCGGCGACTGCCGCGCCTTGCGGCGATCGATCCACCGGCCCTCATGCAGCTTGTAGCGTTCCCACGCCTTTCCGGCGGCGAGACCGACGAGCAGGGCGATCAGGGCGGCGAGCAGTGGCAGGTAGTCAGCGATCACGAGACTCGGTCTGGCAAAGGGTTGGACGGATCGACGCGTCCTGGACACCCAGAACCAGGTCGACGAGAGCGCGGGCCGCCCCACGTCCGCCAGGGCAGGCACTCACCCAGTGCGCGCAACGGCGAACCTCTTCGACGGCATCGGCCGGACACGCCGCCAGCCCCACCTGCAGCAGCACGGGCACGTCCAGCACATCATCGCCCATGTACGCGATGGTTTCGAGGGGCCATCCCTCCTGGGCCACCAACTGCGCGAGTGCCGCGGCCTTGTCCGTCACCCCCTGCAGCACTGGAGCCATCCCCAACTGGGCCGCCCGATGGGTCGTCGCCCCGGAGCGGCGCGCCGACAGCAGGCCCGTGACCAGCCCGTGCTGCCTGGCCCGGACGATGCCGGCGCCATCCTTGATGTCGAAGCGCTTGAACTCGCTGCCGTCGTGCCCGAGGTAGATACCGCCGTCGGTCAATACGCCATCGACATCGAACAGCAGCACGCGAATGCGCGCGGCACGGGCGCGGACATCCGGCGTGACCTGGGCGTCGGTCATCAGCGTCCGCTCGTCCACAGGTCGTGGATGTGCACGATGCCCGTCACGCGTCCGTCGGCGTCGACGACGGGGACGGACGTGATGCGTCGCGCCTCCATGAGGCTGCGCGCCTCGCTGAGGCGGAGGTCGCGTCCGATCGTGATCGGGCTGCGGGTCATCACGTCGGCCGCGGTCCGCTCGAGGCCCGCGCCGTCGCGCATGAACGCACGCCGGAGGTCGCCGTCGGTCACGAGGCCGACGAGTCGTTCGCCGGCGTCGACGACGCACGTCATGCCCAGGCCCTTGCGAGACATCTCGTAGATGACGTCGGCCAGCGGCGTGGTCGCGAACACGAGGGGACGCGCGGCAGCCGTGTGCATCACCTGGTGGACCCGCATGAGGCGCCGCCCCAGCAGGCCGGCGGGATGCCTGGCGGCGAAGTCGTCTTCGCTGAAGCCGCGCCGCACGAGGACAGCCATCGCCAGCGCGTCGCCGAGCGCCAGCGCTGCGGTCGTGCTCGCCGTTGGCGCAAGGTTCAGCGGGCAGGCCTCGCCGTCCACGCCGCAGTCGAGCACGAAGTCGGCCCCGCGTGCGAGGGGGGCATCGGGATGTCCGGTCAGCACGACCATCGGGATCGCGAGGCGCTGCCGCGCGTCGAGCAACTGCACCAGTTCGGGCGTTTCTCCGCCGTACGACAAGGCCACCAGCACGTCGTCGCCGGTGACGGCCCCCACGTCGCCGTGCAGGGCTTCGACGGGGTGCAGGAAGAACGCCGGTGTGCCGGTGCTCGACAACGTGGCGGCGATCTTTCGCGCGACGTGCCCCGACTTGCCGAGTCCGGTCAACACGACGCGCCCATGGCAGGCCACCAGGAGATCGACCACTTTCGCGAAGGTCGGATCCAGCCGTTCGGCCATCGCGTGGATGGCGGCGGCTTCGATGGTCAGCACCCGCCGCGCGACATCGAGGATCTCGTCAGTCGACGGCATGGAGAGCGACCAGGCGGCGGAGGAGCGGTTCGAGTGCGTCGAGCCGGAGCGCATTGTCGCCGTCGCTCAGGGCGCGTGCGGGATCGTCGTGCACCTCCAGGAACACGCCATCGACGCCGGCAGCCACACCGGCGGAGGCCAACGTGCCGATGAACTCGGCCTGGCCCGACGTCCGGCCGTCCCCCGCACCCGGCAACTGGAGGCTGTGCGTCACGTCGTAGATGACCGGGAAGCCAAGCGCGCGCATCTGCGGGAAGCTGCGCATGTCGACGACGAGGTTGTGGTAGCCGAAGGACGTCCCGCGCTCGGTCAGCAGGATGCGGCGCGTGCCGGCGCCGGTCAACTTGTCGACCACGTGGCGCAGGTCGCCGGGGGCGAGGAACTGTCCCTTCTTGACGTTGACGGCCGCACGCGTCAGCGCCGCGGCAACCAGCAGGTCCGTCTGCCGGCACAGGAAGGCGGGAATCTGGAGGACGTCGACCACTTCAGCGACCGGCGCCGCCTGCCATGCCTCGTGGATGTCGGTCAGCACCGGCACGCCGACTTCCGTCCGCACGCGTTCCAGTGTCACGAGGCCGGCGTCGAGGCCGGGGCCACGAAAGCTGCCCGCGGACGTCCGGTTGGCCTTGTCGAACGAGGCCTTGAACACGTACGGCACGCCCACGCGTGCCGCGATGGCGTGGATGGCGTGGGCGAGCGACAGCGCGTGATCCTCGCTTTCGATCACGCAGGGTCCGGCAATCAGCGCCAGCGGGGACGCGCCGAACGCTACAGGCCCGACCTGGACGGTGTCCATCGGCACAGTATGGCGCAGGGACGCGGGGACGCCAGCGTCAGGCCAGCGACCCGGCGGCTTCTTTCGCCTCGCGGCGCGACCGCGCCTGCTGATGCCGGTAGGCGGCCTCGACGAACCCGGCGAAGAGCGGATGCGGGCGACGGGGCTTCGACTTGAATTCTGGATGGAACTGCACGGCCACGAACCACGGGTGGTCGGGCAGCTCGACGATCTCGACGAACTTGCCGTCGAGCGAGCGTCCGGCGACCTTCATGCCGTGCTCGGCGAGCAGGGGCTCGTAGAGCGAGTTGAACTCGTAGCGGTGACGGTGCCGCTCGTGGATCACGTCGGCGCCGTACAACTGCTGCGTGTGCGAGCCCGGCTTCAGCTGGCAGGCATACGAACCGAGACGCATCGTCCCGCCGAAGTCGTCCACGCCCAGCAGGTCGCGCAGCTTGAAGATCACCTTGTTGCCCGTCTCGGGCGCGACCTCCGTGCTGTCCGCGTCGGGCAGGTGACACACGTTGCGTGCGAACTCCACCGTCGCCCACTGGAAGCCGTAGCAGATGCCGAAGAAGGGAATCGCGCGCGTCCGCGCCACTTCGACCGCCTTCATCATGCCGCGCGTGCCGCGATCGCCGAAGCCGCCCGGCACGAGGATTCCGACCGACCCGTCGAGGGCCGCGAGACCCTCGTCGGTTTCGAGCGCTTCGGCTTCGACCCACTCGATGTTCACCTCGAGCCGATGCCTGATGCCGCCGTGGAAGAGGGCCTCGGTGAGGCTCTTGTACGAGTCTTCGAGGCCGACGTACTTGCCCACCACGTGAATCGTGACGCTGTCGGTCGGCTGGCGAAGGCGTTCGACCAGGTCCTCCCATTCGCTGATGTCACGCTCGGTGTCGGGCAGGTTCAACTGGTTGAGCACGATGTGGTCGAGGCCTTCGCCGGCGAACGCCATCGGCACCTCGTACACGCTCTGCACGTCACGCGCGGTGATGACCGCTTCTTCACGCACGTCGCAGAACAGCGCGATCTTGCGCTTGATGTCACGCGGCAACTGGCGGTCGGTGCGGCACAGCAGGATGTCGGGCTGGATGCCGATCGAGCGGAGATCACGGACACTGTGCTGCGTCGGCTTCGTCTTCAACTCGCCGGCCGTGCTCACGTGGGGCACGAGTGTGAGATGGATGTACAGCGTGTTCTCGCGGCCCACGTCCTGGCGGAACTGGCGAATCGCCTCGAGGAACGGCAGGCTCTCGATGTCGCCCACGGTGCCGCCGATCTCGACGAGCACCACGTCCACGCCTTCCGACACGGCCAGGATGCTCTCCTTGATCGCGTTGGTGATGTGCGGAATGACCTGCACCGTCGCGCCGAGGTAGTCGCCGCGCCGCTCGCGCTGAATCACCGACAGATAGATCTTGCCGGTCGTCCAGTTCGAGTTCTTCGACGTCACCGTGCTCGTGAAGCGCTCGTAGTGCCCGAGGTCGAGGTCCGTCTCGGCGCCATCGTCGGTGACGTACACCTCGCCATGCTGATACGGGCTCATCGTGCCCGGGTCGACGTTGATGTACGGGTCGAATTTCTGCAGGGTGACCCGGTAGCCGTGCCCCTCGAGCAGCGCGCCGATCGACGCGGCCGCGAGGCCCTTGCCGAGCGACGAGACGACGCCCCCGGTGACGAAGATGTACTTGACGGGACGCGGGGACGTGGGCTGGGTGTTGGACATCAGTCGAGAGAGGTGGCCGCCACGACGCGGCGAATGCGTTCGAGGTCATCGGGCGTGTCGACGCCCATGGCGTCATCGGTGGTCTCCACCGTGACGATGGCAAAACCATGCTCGAGCACACGCAGCTGCTCGAGCGACTCCGCCCGTTCGAGCGGCGTGGGCGCGAGACCTGTCACGTGCAGCAGGAACTCGCGGCGATAGACGTACAGGCCGATGTGCTTGAACCAGGTGGCGGACGCGTCGACGTCGCGCACGAAGGGCACCGTCGCCCTCGTGAAGTACAGCGCACGCCCGGCGAGGTCGCACACCACTTTCACGACCGCCGGGTTGACCAGGTCCGCCTGCTCGGAGATTCGCCGGCGGACGGTACTCATGAGCACGTCCGGCGAACGTGTGACCGCGGCCACGGCGTCGTCGATCATCGACGGCGACAGCAGCGGCTCGTCGCCCTGCACGTTGACAATCAGCGAGTCGCGCAGGCCCGCGGCGACCTCGGCGACCCGCTCGCTGCCGGTGCGGTGGTGCGGGCTCGTCATGATGGCCTCGCCGCCGAACGCCCGCACGGTCTCGAACACGCGGAGATCATCGGTCGCCACGATGACACGTGAGAGAGAACGCGCCTCGGAGGCTCGTCGATAGACGTGCTCGACCATCGGTCGACCATGGATGTCGGCCAGCGGTTTTCCGGGGAGACGGGTCGACTGATACCGGGCGGGGATGACGGCCACAGCCGTCGCTGGAGTCCGTGTGTCGGATCCGGCAGGGTGCACGGGGAATCATAGCATGGGGCTTCAGGCGTCCTACGGTAGGATGCGGTCCGTGACAGTGAAGGGCGTGCTCGCGGCCGTGCTGCTTGGGCTGATGGGCGTCATGTGGTGGGTGCAGATCGTGCCCTCGCCGCCCACCGGCGTGCCGCCGGCGACCCGCCGCGCGACACCGGCCGGGCTGGAGGCGCCCGACGTGGAATTGCGCCGTCTGCTCGAACGGACGGTCGCCGTGCCGTTGAATGGCGCGCGGCGTGACCCGTTCGGCGGCGAGCGCGCGTCCGGTGCGTCCGGCACTGCCTCGTCTGGCGCGGTGAGGCGAGATGCCGCCGGCCTGCGCGACGGAGAGGACACCGTGGCAGCGCCATCGTGGCCACGCCTCGAGCTGATCGGCGTCGCCAAGACCCGCACCGCGGATGGGGACGGTCACGTCGCTGTCCTGGCAGGCGATCGCGGGGTGATCCACGCACGCGCGGGAGACGTCGTCGCCGAGGTCTATCGCATCGAGGGTGTGAGCGACGACGCGGTGGAGGTGCTGCTGATGCCGGAGGACCGGGTGTTCACGCTGACGTTACGGTAGGGAACCCGCGCCTCGGCGAGGCGTCGGTTTCCGAGGAGAGGGGACCCGCGCCTCGGCGAGGCGTCGGTTTCCGAGGAGAGGGGACCCGCGCCTCGGCGAGGCGCGGGCTACCTGACCCACGGCGGGAACCTGCGGCTCGGAGAGCCGCAGGCTACCTGACTCACAAGATGCGGGCGACGGTCACGGATCGTACGTGTGGCGCCGTGCGGATGTCGGCGAGCACGGCGTCCGATACTTCGGCGCCGTCCTTCTCGTCCACGCTCACCACGCCGACCGCGCCGCCGTCGGCACGTCCCAGCGCGAACGTGGCGATGTTCACGCCGTGACGCCCGAGCCGCGTGCCCACCTCACCGATGACGCCCGGCTGGTCGTCGTTGCGGATGACGAGCAACGTGCCTTCGAGCGCCGCCTCCACACTCACGCCGTCAACGGACGTGATGCGCGGGCTGTCGGCGCCGAACACGGTGCCTTCGACCCAGTGCTCACCCGCCGGCGTGTGCACCTTCACCGAGATGAGATTGGCGAACGTCCGCGGTCGCGAACTGCGCGTCTCGGTGACTTCAACGCCGCGATCGCCGGCAAGGGCGCGTGCATTGATCAACGTGACGCCCGACGACAGGATGCGTCGGAACAGGCCCACCAGCACCGAGCCGGTCGTCAACTCCGACGGTCCGTTGGCCAGGGCGCCGTAGTAGCGGACGCCGACCGTGTGGATCGGCCCATCGGCGAGTTGCCCGGCCACCTGTCCCAGACGCTCGGCGAGCGTCATGAACGGCTGCAGGCGCGAGAACTCGTCGGCTGGCACCGAGGGGAAATTCACCGCGTTGCGGACGACGCCGTGCAGCAGGTACTCGCGCACCCCCACAGCGACGTCGATGCCGACGAGTTCCTGGGCCTCGGACGTCGACCCCGCGATGTGCGGCGTGGCGACGACCTTCGGGTGCTGGGCAATCGACCAGTCGGCCGGCGGTTCGACTTCGAAGACGTCGAGCCCGGCGCCGCCGATCGTGCCGGCATCGAGCGCGGCCTTGAGGTCATCGACGTCGATGAGTTCTCCGCGGGCCGTGTTGACGAGCAACGCGTGCGGCCGGCAGCGGGCAAAGCGCTCGGCGTTGAAGAGGCCGCGCGTCTGCGGCGTCACCGGCAGGTGCAGGGTGATCATGTCGGCGCGTTCGCACAGCGTATCGAGGTCAAGCAACTCGATGCCCATGTCGGCGGCGACGTGCTTCGGCAGGAACGGGTCGTGCGCGACGATCTTCATCCCGAAGACGCGCGCCCGATGCGCGACCTCCTGGCCGATGCGGCCGAGGCCCACAACGCCCAGGGTCTTGTCGCGCATCTCGGCGCCGGTCAGCTTCTTCTTCTCCCACTTCTGCTGCTTCATCGCCGCATCGGCCGCCGGCACGCGGCGGGCCAGCGACAGCAGCAGCGCGAAAGCATGCTCGGCGACGCTCACACTGTTGGCGCCGGGCGCGTTGGTCACCATCACGCCCCGGGCGCTGGCCACCTCGAGATCCACGTTGTCGACGCCCGTGCCGGCGCGCGCCACCACCCGCAGCTTCGGCGCGGCCTCGAGCAACTCGCGGTCCACTTTCGTCGCGCTGCGGACGAGGAGCGCATCGGCATCGGCGACGTCTCGCAGCAGGTCGGCGCGCGGGCGTCCGGCCTGCGCGTCCACAGTCCACCCGTCCACCGCCCGAAGCAAATCGATGGCGGAAGCGGGCAGGTCATCGGAAACGACAATTTTCATGATGGAGTGTTCGATCCTCGAGGTCGGTTGGTCGGAAGAGGGCCGGCACGACTGCGGATACCGGGCCAGGTCCCTACAGTATAATGACCGCCGCTCGCCGGGTGTAGTGACCCGTTGCCACGCACCAACGTGGTGCAAAGCGCTGGACACGCCGACACCGCAGCGGTCTTCGCCATGCGACGCGGGCTTTTGAACAGGGTTTTCCACAGCTTCTGTGAATAACGCGTCACACCCCCGTGGGGAAGTGACCTAATCACCCAAGGACAACGCATGCCATCGTTTGCTCACCTCACGCCACCAGCCGAGGGCGCCGCCATCACGCGCCGCGGTGACACGCTCGTGGTGCCCGACCATCCGATTCTTCCGTTCATCGAAGGCGACGGCACCGGGCGTGACATCTGGCGTGCCAGCGTGCGGGTGTTCGATGCGGCGGTGGAGAAGGCCTACGGCGGGGCGCGTAAGGCCGTATGGTTCGAGGTGTTCGCCGGCGAGAAGGCGTTCAATGCGTATCAGAGCTGGCTCCCCGAGGATACGCTGGCCGCGTTTCGCGAGTACCTCGTGGGCATCAAGGGACCGCTCACCACACCCGTCGGCGGGGGCATCCGCTCGCTGAACGTCGCCCTGCGGCAGGAACTCGACCTCTACGTCTGCCTGCGTCCCGTGCGCTACTTCCAGGGCATGGAGACGCCGGTCAAGCGGCCAGACCAGGTCGACATGGTGATCTTCCGTGAGAACACCGAAGACATCTACGCCGGCATCGAGTTCGCCGAGGGGACGCCGGAGGTCGACCAGTTGAAGCAGTTGCTGCAGCAGGCGTTCCCCAAGGCCTACGCGAAGATTCGCTTCCCTGACACGGTCGGCCTCGGCATCAAGCCGGTGTCGCGTGAGGGCACCGAGCGCCTCGTCCGGGCGGCCATCGAGTACGCCGTGGCGAACAACCGCAAGAGCGTCACGCTGGTGCACAAGGGCAACATCATGAAGTTCACCGAGGGCGCGTTCCGCGACTGGGGGTATGAGTTCGCGAAGCGCGAGTTCGGCGCGACCGAACTCGATGGCGGCCCCTGGTGCACACTGCCGGGCGGCGTCGTCATCAAGGACGTCATCGCGGACGCGTTCCTGCAGCAGATTCTGACGCGGCCGGGCGAGTACGACGTCATCGCCACGCTCAATCTCAACGGCGACTACATCTCGGACGCGCTGGCGGCGCAGGTCGGCGGCATCGGCATCGCGCCGGGCGGCAACATCAACTACGCGACCGGGCACGCCGTCTTCGAGGCCACGCACGGCACCGCGCCGAAGTACGCCGACCTCGACAAGGTCAATCCGGGCTCGGTCATCCTGTCGGGCGAGCTGATGTTCCGCTACATCGGCTGGCACGAGGTCGCCGATCTCATCGTGAAGGGCATCGAGGGCAGCATCGCCTCGAAGCGCGTCACCTACGATCTGGCGCGCCTGATCGAAGGCGCCACCGAACTGAAGACGTCGGAGTTCGCCGACGCGGTCATTCAGCACATGTAGACGGGCTATAGGTTTCGGGCTACGGGCTACGGGCTACGGACTGCAGGCTACAGGCGGGGGAGGCCATGGGCTGAATCCTACGGGCCACGAACACGGTATCGGAAGCAGCACGATCGTGGTCGGCCTCGCGCCTGCAGCCCGAAGCCTGCAGCCAGAAGCCCAAAGCCGAAAGCCCGAAGCCTGTAGCCCGAAGCCTGAAGCCTGAAGCCCAAAGCCAGGAGAGTTTTTCCATGAACCGCAAAGTCACCGTCATCGGAGGCGCCGGCAACGTCGGCGCCACAGTCGCCCGTTCCATCGCCACCCGCGAACTCGCCGACGTCGTGATCATCGACATCGCCGAGACCAAGGCCGCGGGCATCGCGCTCGACATCTACCAATCGTGTCCGGTGGAAGGCAGCGACACGCGCCTCGTCGGCGGCAGCGACTACGCGCTCTCGGAGGGCTCGGACATCGTCGTGATCACCTCCGGCGTGCCGCGCAAGCCGGGCATGAGCCGCGACGACCTGCTGCAGGTGAACTACGGCATCATGCAGACGGTCACCGAGAACGTCGTCAAGTACTCGCCCGACGCGATCGTCGTCGTCGTGGCGAACCCGCTCGACGCGATGGCGCAGGCCGTGCACAAGCTGAGCGGCTTTCCCCGTGAGCGCGTGATCGGCATGGCGGGCGTGCTCGACTCGGCCCGCATGCGGACGTTCATCGCGATGGAGCTGAACGTGTCGGTGGAGAACGTGCACGCGTTCGTGCTCGGCGGCCACGGCGACACGATGGTGCCGCTGCCGCGCTACTCGACCGTCGCGGGCATTCCGATCACCGAGTTGCTGTCTGCCGAGCGCATCGCGGCGATCAGCGAGCGGACGGCCAACGGCGGCGCCGAGATCACGAAGCTGGTGGGGACGAGTGCGTGGTACGCGCCGGGGCAGTCCACTGCCGAAATGGTGGAAGTCATCCTGAAGGACAAGAAGAAGATTCTGCCGTGCTCGGTCTATCTCGAGGGGGAGTACGGATACAACGGGCAGTTCCTCGGCGTGCCC
Organism: uncultured Vicinamibacteraceae bacterium; assembly: GCA_964388335.1. Taxonomy (GTDB): domain Bacteria; phylum Acidobacteriota; class Vicinamibacteria; order Vicinamibacterales; family Vicinamibacteraceae; genus JAEZDP01. The sequence goes on from CAYMAG010000067.1 coordinate 23,438, forward strand.
ATCAAGCTCGGCGCGAAGGGGATGGAGCAGATCGTCGAGATCACGCTGACCGCGGATGAGAAGACCGCGCTCGACAAGTCAGCGGCGGCGGTCAAGGAGTTGACGGCGGTCATCGGAGTGTAGGGGAGCGCAGTCACGGAGGTTACGGAGGTTGCGGAGGAAACGGGTGCACACAGAGAACGGAGACGCAGAGGTCGTCGTTGTCTGAGACGCATCCGTCTCCGAACATGACGACATTGGTCCGGCTCAGACCCTGACCGGTCACGGCGGCACCACCAGCAGCCGGATCTCGCGCATGACCGTGTGTTCGCCGTGCTCGACGGCTGCGCGTATCCGAAAGACCCCAGGCTCGAGAGTTGCGGTGGGAACGGGAACGGCGTACGCAATGCCCGCTGAACGTCGTGCGTCCGCTGCAGACCGCGATGTGCGATCGAGTTCGACCGACGAACCATCCGGTCGCTCGAGCGTGGTCACGATGCTGATCGGTGTGTCACCGGCAACCGTGCTGCGAAGCGCCAGCGTCGCCATGAGGGGCATGCCTGGCCGCACCTCGTGGGTCGCGATGGGCACCGCTTCTCCGGGAATGAGGTCCGCGCGGCTCACCCCGCCCCTCGTCGGCGTGGCCAACGCAAGCCCTCCGACGGTCAGACCCCGGCTGAAGTTCGGGACATCGACGTAGGCAAACGCACTCCCCGTCAGGGATTCCGCGGAGTCGCGTGTCGGGCCTCCGGTGCGGCGAGCCGCGACGCGTACGTGATAGCGGCCATGCGGCACGTCGAGTCGCGAGGCGACGCGCAGCCAGCGTTGGGTGGCATCCGAACTGCTGGCGCGCAGCGCCGCGGCGAAGCGGTCGCGCGCCACGACGCGTCCCTCCCGGTCCACGGCCAGCGTGACGAGTTCCAGGCGCTCGCCTCGTACGCTCTCGGGCAGACGGACTTCAACCATCACCGCCAGCGCGCTGCCGGTCTTCGAGGCCGCGGGAACAGCGACGGCGACCGTTCGGAGATCGAGCCCCGTGACGGGCAGGAGGCCGGTCGCCACGGCTTCCGTGGACACGTCCGGCGTCTCGCCAGGCGCCGTTCTGGTTGCGTGATAGGTCGGCCGGGCCCGCACCGTCAGGCCTCGTCGTGTCGTCCGCACCTGTATCTTGTGCGTCTTCCCGTCCCGGGGCGCCTGGCTGTAGTAGCCGAGCAGATAGTGCTGTCCACTCTCCGCAAGCATCCGCCGGACGCCCGTATCGAAATTGTTCGTATCGATCGTGGCCAGACCGCCCGTGTTGTCCGCCAGCACACGCACATCGTTTCGGCCGGTCCTGCGCATCTCGCGCGCCAGCGCCGCGTCGGCCACTGTCACGTCTCGCGCGACGTCGATGTCGGTTCCCAGCCCGACGTCGAAGAGATAGAGTGCCGCATTGGCGCGCTGCGCGGCACGCTCGAAGTGGTGTGCGCTATGGCATGATTGGACCGTGCCTCACGAGAAGGTCGATGCCGATGGTGAGCGCGCGCGTGACCTGCGCGAACTGACTCCAGAGCAGCGCGCGTGGCTCACGCACTCCGAGGCGCTCTGGGCACGCGCCCATCGACTCGCCAGCACCCACGGCATGCATGACGCGTCGGACATCTATCACGCGCTCCGCTGTCTCGAACTGTCTCCTGCACAACGCCTTCGACAGGGCCTGAGTCGTGGACGACTTCGCGCTCGCCCCCGCTGAACGCGCGCTGCTCGAGGCGCTGAATCGGCACGGCGTGCGCTTCCTCATCGTCGGCCTTGGCGCCGCTGTCCTCGAAGGGGCGCCGCTCGCGACGCAGGATATCGACCTCTGGTTCGAACGCGTCGAAGACCCGGGGATTCGGGCAGCGGCCGCTGACGCCGGAGGATTCTGGGTCGGTGGCTTCGGTATCCAGCCGCCGGCCTTCGGAGGTGCGGAACTCGAACGACTCGACGTCGTGTTGACCGCTCATGGCCTGGAGCCCTTCGATGTCGAGTACCGGGAGGCCATCCTGCATCACGTCGATGGCGTACCCGTCTACGTGCTGCCTCTCGAGCGGGTGATCACCAGTAAGCGATCGACCGGGCGGCCCAAGGATCTGGCCGCATTGCCCGCGCTGGAGGCGACGCTCGTCGCCCGCCGCGACGACGGTTCGTCGTGACGACACAGCGCGTCGACGTTCATGGGCCTGATGCGGGTCCATGAGCGACGATCTCCTCGGGCGCCGCTACCAGATGCGTTCGAATCGGACCTCGTCGGACTGGTGCTCGACGAGGCCCACCACCACGAACGGATGCCGGCCGGCACCAGGCGCATGGGGAGCCTCGGCGGCATTCGCGGCGCTCCAACGCACCACGGTCGTGCCGTCGGATTGGGTCACTGCATCAACGGTCGGATCGACGGTACCAGGATCACCGATCACCGCGAGCAGCACCACGCGCGCGAAGTCGATGTCGGGCGGTTCCTGACGCGTCGGCAACCTTCCCCAGAACGCTCGCCACTCCTGCTCGGTGCGAATCACGAACGTGCCTGGCGCCTCGAGCTTCGACAGAAGACCGCGTGCCACCACGGAGTGCGGCACGACCACCAACCCCGCGGTCGTGAGCGCGGGGTTGTGCGCCGCGATCTCAATGGGCACGACGTGGCGCACGCTGCGCTTGCCAGTCCCGTCGGTCGCTTCGACGAGGAGCGCATATGCGCCAGCGTCGACTCCGTCGGTCGGCATCACCGCGGTTGCGCGCTGATGATCGGGCCTGGCGCCCGGGTCGAGTATGGCGTCCGCGCGCCGCACGCTGCGGCCGGCGGCATCGAGAAGCGAGAGCTGTACCGTGACGGCGCGCTGCTGGACGGCGCGTCCGCCGACCTCCACCTGCACGCCCAGTGGATCACCGGTAACGAACGCACGGACCGCCGTGGGATGCACCTGTCCCTCCGTCGTGTCGAGCAGCACGGGTGGCGTCATGACCAGGTCGCGTCCCGGCTCGATGATCTCGATCGGTGTCAGCACGAGGCCGGTGCGTGCCGCGTCCGCGGTGACGGCAGCCACCCGGAGTTGATGGTGTCCGCGCGGCAGCGCGAGGTCGGTGGTGACTTCCCACGGCGCCCCGGGCGGAGGTGGCGCCATCCGCAACTGCCGCTGGTTGGCCATGCGGCCCTCATCGTCCACCGTGGCGAGCAGCAG
>CAYMAG010000068.1:0-7958 GCA_964388335.1 uncultured Vicinamibacteraceae bacterium
GTGAAATGCTGCACGCACCGGGAATCGAGTCGCCGGCGCCTGCTGGACGCAGGATCGACGCCTGGTGTTCTGGAATGGCAACACCCCGCCATGCTTGCGTTCCTTTGTACCCGACACCCACGATACGCCGTCGCGCACGCGACGCCCGCCGGCTCACGACCCCGACGGGCCGCGTGCCGGCGACCCGTTCACCAGGCGCGTCAGCTCGTCGAACCAGGACTGGACGACCACGATCTCACGTGAGCCACCCATGAGTTCCACCACCGCGGGCACGAGGTACCGCCGGCCGTCGGGGGCGATATCGAAATGCCTGGGACCGGCAGGCATGCCCATCAGCACCCGGTACTCGAACAGCCTCGCCGGCCGGCCCCATGCGGCCGGCTCGCCGGCGTCGACGGCCACCGCCATGGTCGACCTGCCGGCGCGGTAGTAGAGCGCCGTTCCGTCCGGCGCCCATACGGGCTGCACGCCACCGCCGGTCGACATCAGCCACTACGCCCCCACCACGTCCGGGAAGCGCCCGACGTAGACCTCGTGCCGGCCGGTCTCATTCGACTGGTACGCCACCCAGAGGCCGGCGGCGAGACCGCGCCATTGGCCGTTTCATCCGTCGCCAGCGGCCCGATCGACACGCGCGGAGACGACGACCGGTCATCGAGACCCACGATCCCGATGCCTCGGGTTTCCATGTCCGTAGACAGCAGGTGGCGGCCGTCCGCAGACCACGAAGGAACCGCTCCAGGGTGAACGGCTTCAGCCGACAATCGACAGCGTGCATGTCGAAGGCTCGCAGCGCCTGCCGACCGAAGGCCGTGACGATCCGGATCAGTGAACTTCCGCGCCGGGCTGGGGAGGCAGGGTGGCGCCACACGCGGGACATAGCGGCTGCTGCTCGACGTACTCCACGTACACCTCGCTGTCCGCTGTCAGGACACTGAGCGGGAACACCGCCATCAGGCCATGCCCTACGGTGATCTGGTAGTGGTCGAAGAACAGTCGATGGTAGGCAGGCGGCATCGGGGCGAGGCGTTCCGCCGGGACGGTCGCGCGAACCTTCTCGTCGAGACTCCCCCGCGCCGGCCTGATGAACACACGGACCGGCGGAGATGACAGGCCTTGATAGACACGAGAACAGACGTACACGTGCAGCTTGGGTTCAAGCCACTCTTTCTGCACGTCCGCAAGTTTCAAGCGCACGGCACCCTGCCGTGCACGGTGGGCCCCCATCGCGACTCGAGTGAATGGCGTCGAGACGGTTCCCACCAACCAGCGCTGCTCGTCGGTGGGCACGCGCTTCGCCGCCAGCGTGACGTGGCGCCTCAGGCGCTTCCCTGGGTGCTCTTCGCCAAACGCGATCGCCTCGCGAATGCGCGCCTCGTCGAGCACGCTCAGCGCGTCGCCGCCGTCGCCGGGTTCCTCGAGTGGCTCCAGCATGATGGCCGGGTACAGGCCATAGTTGCGTGGGAAGATGTCGAGGCTCTCCTTGCCCGCGACGAAGACGATGGCGCACGGCTCGACCACGACATGCCAGCTCGCGGGTGCGCTCTGATTCTTGTGATGGGTGGCGTCATCCTGCGTCGACAGCGCGCGAACACCGGCGTGTGCCTGCAGCGGTGACCTCATGGAGCGACGGAACTTCGTCGAACTCGTTGCCGCTGGATCGGTGGGCGCCGCCGCGGGCACACCAGCATGCTGATGCCCGATCACGTGGCATCGGTCACTCGAACGTCATCCGCCTCAACATCTCGTCGAAGCGCGCGTCGGCGCGCAGCGAGTCCACGACGGGATGCACCTTCAGCGCCGTCATCCAGTAGGACCGCTCGGTGTACGACCGCTCGAGGTACTCGAACGCCCTGGCGGTGTCGCCGAAATAGGCGTAGATGGCGACGAAGAGAAACGGATCGACGTACTGGCTGCGGCTCATGGCGGCGAGCCGCTGCAAGACCCGTTCGGTGCTGACGCGGTCGTTCATGAGCGCGTAGTTGCAGCCCGCCACGAACTCGTCCGACACAGCGCCTCCCGTCAGTGCGCGCGCCTTGCCGGCCGCCTCGAGTCCCGACGTGTAGTCCCCCTGCGCCGCGTGCGACACGGCGAGATAGAGATAGGCCAGATACGTGTCGGGATCCTTGTCGATCGCCTGCTCGCTCTGCGCGATGGCGTCCGCGAAACGGTGCTCGTAGTAGTAGTGCAGCGCGCGAACGGCGGCGTAGTTGACGCGTGTCGGGTCCAGCTGCTGCGCCACATCCGAATGCGTGGCGGCCTCGCCGAAGCGGCCCATGCGCGCGAGGAACTCGGCATAGCTCTGGTGCGCCGCCGCACTGTTGGGCGCAAACTCGATGGCGCGGAGATTGTTTGCCTCGGCGGCATCCCAGTTCCAGTTGTAGTCCGCTTCGATCTCGGCCAGGGCGATGTAGGCCCCCGCGATATCGGGATCGATCTCGAGTGCGCGCCGTGCCGCGCGCTCCGCCCTGGGATAGGCATCCTGCGGTGCGAGCAGGGTGAGCGAGCCTGCCAGCGTGTAGGCGTTGGAGAGTCCCGCGAGCGCGAGCGCGAAATCCGGATCGAGACGGATCGCCTGCTCGAACGCGTCGCGCGCCTCCAGGATGCTGGAGACCTGGCGAAAGGACGTGGTCAGCGCGAGATTGCCTCGCAGGTAGGCGTCCTGCGCGGCGAGGTTCGCCGAGCCCTGCGCGGCGCGGGTGCTGCCCGTCGTCGTCTCCGACAGATTGAGCGCCAGCAGCCGGCTGACGCGATTGGCCAGCGACTCCTGCCCGCGCAGCACATTGGCGAGATCGCTCGTCAGACTGTCGGCCCACATCACGGTGCCGCTGGCGACATCCACGAGCTGCAGACTCGTGCGCAGCTCGTTGCCGACACGCTGCAGGGTGCCTTCCAGCAGGCTCTCCACCTGCAGAGCGCGCCCGACCTCGACCGCGTCGTAGTCCTCATCCAGGTACCGCACGGTCGCACTCGTCGGGCGCACGGCGAGCTGCGGGACCTGGCTCAGCCTGGTCACGATGGCATCGGCCATCCCGACACGCAGTGCCTGATCGTCGGCACGGTTCCCGCCGTCGGCGGGTCCTTCGGCGGCGGTCAGCGACTTGAGCGGCAGGACGGCGATGGTCCTGACGTTGGCGAGCGGGTTGGCGGGCCGAGCCGCGTCGGCTGTCGCGCCGCCTGCCACCGCCGCCGGCCTCGCCTCGGCGCGACGATCGCTCAACGTCCCGTAGAACGAGGCGACGGCGATGCCGGTGACGAGAGCGCCGGCAGCCAGTGCCGCTGCGGTGAGCAGCCTCTTGCGGCGTCCGATCGCCTTCGAGACGCGGTAGGCGACGGTGTCGGGCTGCGCGACGACGGGGAGCCCGTCGAGGTACCGCTCGATGTCCTGGCCGAACTCGCGGGCGGACGGATAGCGGCGCTCGGGTTCGGCGCGCTGTGCCAACGCGACAATGTTCCGCAACTCGGGATCGAGGGGTGCGCGCCGCGTCGTGTCACGCGGGTCACGCGGTGGTCGGTCGCCGGTGTGTGCGGCATCGCCGGTCACGTGCGGCGGTGGCGTACGTCCCGGCCTCGGGGACGCCGATCCGTCGACAAGGACGCCGAGCAGCACACCAAGGCTGAAGATGTCCACGGCCGCCGTCAACTGCTGATCGCCGCGTACCTGTTCGGGCGCCGCGTAGTCGGGCGTGAACGCGCGAATTGCCGTCGTCGTCAGTTCGCCTGAGCCGCCGGTCGCCACCAGCTTGGCGATGCCGAAGTCCAGCAGCTTCGGCACGCCGTCGGCGGTCACGAGGATGTTCGACGGCTTCAGGTCGCGATGGACGACCCGCTGCTCATGTGCGTAGGCGACGGCACGGCACACCTTCAGGAACAGCTTGACGCGATCGCGGGTCGTCAGTGCGGTGCGCGCGCAGTACTCGTCGATGCGCACGCCGTCCACGTACTCCATGACGAAGAACGGCTCGCCATCGGCGCTGACGCCGCCGTCCAGCAGGAGCGCGATGTGCGGGTGACTGAGCGTGGCGAGGATCTGCCGCTCGCGCCGGAAGTGCCGCTCCAGATCCCGATCGGCCAGGCTGCGCCGCACGATCTTGAGCGCGACGCGCTGCTGGAACTCGCCATCCGCGCGCTCGGCCAGGAAGACCGCCCCCATGCCGCCGCGGCCGATCTCGCGCACGATGCGGTACGGCCCGAACGTCCTGCCCTTGTAGTCGGCCGTCTCGGTTCTCAGCTGCGCGGCGATACCGAAGGCGTCGGTCTGCATCCCGTGTTCCGTCCCGTCGTGCGCGAGCAGCAGCGATTCGACTTCGCGACGCACCTCGGGATCGTCCGCGCACAACTCGTGCAGGAGCGCAGCGCGCCGCTCTGCCGGTCCTTCGACAATCTGCGCGAAGACCTCCTTGACGCGCGGCCATCGTTCCGGATCCATCGATGACCAGTTCATCGCTCACGCGCGCCGGAGCGGCAGAGGCGCTTCGCAGCGCGCCGATGTCCGGCGCGGCGTGGCACAGCAGACGGGCCAGTTCGGGCCTGGACAACGAGGGGGCCAGCACACCGCGCGCGCGCGCCGGGCAGCGACACGAGATGCTCGATGAGACGCGGGTCTCGGCCGTCGGCGCGCGGATCTCGTCGGACGATAGGAAGCATTGGCGGCGTCAACATAGCATCAAAGCCCCCCTGCCCCCCTCGGCCTCACGGCACGGAGCGAACTGGGGCTCCACCTTGGACATGCTCGGCTCTTCCGGCGCGCGGTCACGTCGAGTCGGACGGCCCCGGCAGCCGGCGGCGCGTCCGAGCACACCTCCGGCCATGGGCCGACCGGGGGCTCCCGACCCGCGACCTGACACGGTGGCGTGCTCGATGCGCGCAATCAGGCGCAGCCGACCGCCACACCGCATGCTCGACGGTTCGCCGATGGCCTCGGGGGTTCTATACCGGCAGGACCAGGACCGTGGGAAAGTGCCGCGCGAAACGGGCGAGATCGTCGACGTCGCTCGTATAGACCACGCCTCCGCCCCGCAGCGCCGCGGAAGCCATCACGACCGCGTCGGCGAGCGACGACTCCTTGACCGCGCCGAGCGCTTCTCCGGCGGCTCGACAGAGCGCAGCCGACATGTCTTCGACGATGACCGCCGCCAGGATCTCCTCGCGAACGTCGGTTCGTCCGCGCCACCACTCGGCATGGACGACGGCAGGAACCACCGGCAGCAGTCCACGCCGCACGATGGCCCGGAACGCCTGCGTCGCGCGGGCCTTCCGTCGCTCGAGCGCGATCAGCATGCCGGTATCGAACGTGAAGGTCATGCGACGCGGCGGCGTGACGACTTCGGCGGCGTACGGCCCGTCCACTCGGCCTCGATCCGCTGGACATCGGCGTCGCTGAGAGGTGGCACGCCGTACTTCTCGAAGTAGGCGTCCGCCGCGGCGAACTTCGCCTCGCGACCGGCGATCTCGGCCAGCAGCGCCGAGACGTTTCCCTTGTGTCGCCGCGCGGCCATCGCTCTCAGCCTCGCGAGCGTCTCCTCATCGAGGGAGAAGCTCGTCGTCTTCGTACGGCCTGGTCTTGGCATACTGGCACTGTAGCACAATCGGCTGCAGAACATTCCGGCGCGCTGCCAAGTGCAGGGCACGTACCCCACCGGGTCGTGATGCTCGTTCACGCACCAGCCTGCTGGCGCACGCATTGCCCGCGCGGCGCGCCAGCCGGATCGATCCGGCCAGTGGGTACCGCCTTGCGGACGCTGCCGCGGCCGCCCCACGTGACGGCGGCGTGACCGCCAGCGCGCGTCGGACCCAACTGTCCGGCAGTGCCAACGCGGCTTGCCTAATGCTCAGTTATTGAATACTATTGTACGCTTGAGTATTTAGCCAAGGAGCATTCGCGTTGCCATCGACGTCAGACCCCGACCACATCGCATCCTTCCTGGACTCGACAGCGGATCATCACACGCTGGCGCTGGTCTACGGTCGGCGGCGAATCGGCAAGTCGACGCTGCTCGAAGGTATCGCCACGGCACGGGGCGGATTCTACTGGGAGGCGACCCGGACCGAAACCACTCTCCAGCTCGCCCGCCTCGGTCAGGCCGTCGGCGCACGCCTCGGCGCGCGCCGTGTGGCGTTCGACAGTTGGGAGGATGCCCTGACGCACCTGCTCCGGCTTGGCGCGGGCGGCCCGGTGCCGGTGGTGCTCGACGAGTTCAGCTACCTCCTGGAAGCCGATCCGTCACTCGACTCGGTCGTTGCCGCCGTCCTCGGACCGGCAGCGAGGCGCGCCAATCCGGGACAGGCCCGGCTGATCCTCTGCGGCTCGGCCATCGGCATGTTCGCATCGCTGACGGCTGGAGAAGCGCCGCTGCGCGGCCGCGCCGGGCTGGAACTCGTCATGCAGCCGTTCGACTATCGCGAGGCGGCGAAACAGCTTCCCGCGGGCGCGGCGCTGGATCTCGCGGTCCGCGTCTACGCCGTGATTGGCGGCGTCATCGGCTACGCGACCGACATGGTCGACCATGACCTGCCTGCCACGCCAGACGACTTCGATCGATGGGTCGCCGCGCGCGTGCTCTCGCCGGCCGCGACACTCCACCATGAGGCCACGACCCTCCTCGCCGAGGACCCGACGCTGACGGCCGCGAGCCCGGTGCTCCATCACGGCATCCTGGGCGCGATCGCCAACGGCGCGGTCACCGCGGGCAGGATCGCCAACCGCCTCGGCCGCTCGGTCTCGAACCTGGACCCTGCGCTGCGCCGCCTGATCGCGGCCGGCTTCATCGTCCGCCACGCCGATCCCGTGCGAGCCCAGCGGCCCACCTACGCGCTGGCCGACCCGTTCCTCCAGTTCCACTACGCGATCCTCGAACCGCACGGTCCGCTGCTGCGCGAGCGGGATCCGCGATCGGCGTGGGACCGCCGGCTGTCGGCGACCTTCGACGCGCGCGTCCGCGGGCCGGTGTTCGAGGAACTCGCCCGCACCTGGGTCCGCCGGCACGCCGACCCGGCCACGCTCGGCGGCACGCCGGATCATGTCGGACCGTCGGCGACGACCGTCGACGGCACGGAGCGTCAACTCGACGTCGTCGTCGCCGCGGAACGCGGCGCGGCCGCTCCTTCAGAACGCACCGTGCTGGCCGTTGGAGAGGCCAAAGCCGGCGACACGGCCGGCCTGGGTCATCTGCGTGCCCTGGAACGCGCGCGCGCCGCGCTCGGCACACGCGCCGCGCAGGCGAAGCTGCTGCTGTTCGCGCCGGCCTTCACCGTCGATCTCGCCGACGCCGCCGCGCACCGCGCCGATCTGGAACTCGTCGACTTCCATCGTCTCTACCACGGAAGCTGATCGACCGCTGGCTCCACCCGCGCACCCGACGCTACGTGAGTGCAATCGTGCGGGAAGCGATCTCTACGGAACGGACCTCAGCGCAGCCGATCTCGAGAATGCGAACCTCGTCCAGGCCAATCTCTTCAGAGCGAACCTCAGCGGGTATCAACGTACCTGAGAGTTCCGCGACACGCCCTCGCTCAGCGAACGCCTCGAACCACTTGACGTGCTGTCCGACGCGCGCATCCCATTCCGCTCATGGTGCTGGCTCGTCTGGCGGTGTCCAACAACTGGCAGCTTGACGGCTGGCGTGGTGCGCACCATGGCGACCGTCTCCGGGCGCTGACCAGCGTCGTGAACGCCATCACGCGCAGGTCCATCGACGTCTTCCTCTTGACAACTACAAGAGCAGCCTGCTACGCTCCTCTCGACACCTACAGAACTGCCCGTCACCTGGAGTCACCGTGCGCTCACGTCCGCCCATCGACGCCCTCCGCGGCTCGCTCGACCTGCTCGTGCTCAAGACGCTCTCGCTCGCGCCCACCCACGGGTGGGGGATCAGCCAACGCGTCCAGCAGATCTCGGGCGGCGAGTTCACGATGAATCAGGGCTCGCTCTATCCCGCGCTGCAGCGCCTCGAGAAGGA
>CAYMAG010000068.1:8058-26412 GCA_964388335.1 uncultured Vicinamibacteraceae bacterium
AGGTGTGGCAACGCCGCTTCGGCGGCCGCCAGGACGTCGTCGGAACGGTCGTGAAGTTGGGGAACACGCCAACCACTGTGGTTGGCGTCATGCCGAAGGGCTTCGGGTATCCGCTCAACTACGTTGCGTGGACGCCGCTGCCGCTCCGCGCTTCGTACGGCCCGCTCGAGGGCGACGCGATCAGCGTCATCGGGAGGCTGGCGCCTGGCGTGACGCAGCAGCAGGCCGACGCGGAACTGCGCGTGCTCGGCGAACGAGCGGCCGCGGCCTCTCCGGCGACGCACCAGCACCTCCGGCCGCGCGTGTTGCGGCTCGGCGAAGTCCCTGATGCTCCGGACGCCGCGTTGTTGGCCGCGAGAAACCTGGCCGTGCTGCCGGTGCTCGCCATCGCGTGCATGAGCGTCGGCACGCTGATCTACGCGAGGACCGCGACGAGGCAGGAGGAGATCGCCGTGCGTTCCGCGCTCGGTGCCAGCCGCGCACGCATCGTCGGACAACTCTTCGTCGAGGCGCTCGTGCTGGCGTCGGTGGCCGCCGCCGCAGGCCTCGTCGGCGCCGACCGGATTGTGACGTTCGCCATCGAGACGCTCAATCAGGCGTCAGGAGGTCTCCCGTTCTGGGCCACGCCTGGCCTGAGGCTGTCGACGATTCTGTATGCCGGTGGTCTCGCGGCCGTCGCCGCAGTGATGTTGTCGCTGCTGCCTGCGCTGAGAGCGACGCGCGCGCGGGTGCAACCGCACCTCGCGAACCGGAGTGCGACGCTGCGCTTCGGGCACGTCTGGACGGGCGCCATGATCGTGCAACTGGCACTGACGGCGATCGGCATTCCCGTCGCACTCGAAACCGCCAACGAGGGCCGACGCAACGCGGCCATCCGCGCGGCGTTTCCGAGCGGCGAGTATCTCGCCGCTGGTGTCGATGTGAGCTGGACATCCGATGACGAGACAGAGCTGGCCTTCGAGGCGCGGCGGGCGGGGGCGTTCGCCGCACTCCAACAGCGGATCGCGCAGGAACCGGGCGTGGTCGCCGTCACGTTCGCCGACCACGTGCCAGGGGCAGGAAGAGCGCGCGCACGTACCGGACAGGCCGACGTCGCTGTCGTGCTGCCGTCCGGCGCGCGGTTCCGCACGTCGCCCGTCGACGCCGGGTTCTTCGAGGTGCTCGGTCGTCCGATTGTTGCCGGCCGTGCGTTCCACGAGGGCGACCGACGTCCGGAGGCCCGGACGGTCATCGTCAATGAGGCGTTCGCGCGCGTGTTCTCGCGCGAGGCGGGAGGCGGGTCTCCCGTCGGCGCCCACCTCCGCCACGCCGAGCCGTCCGCACAGCCCGACGCGTCCGCGGCGGCGTCATCGGCCACCCGTGACGCGCCGGTGGGCGCGTGGTTCGAGATCGTCGGCGTGGTGCGCGACATCGGCCTCGACCCCGACGACCTGGGCAACGAGCAGCCGTTCGTGTTTCGCGCTGCGTCAGCGGACGCCGTGTCTCCGTTGGTGTTGACGGTGCGCATGCGTGGCAATCCGGCCACACTGGCCGCACGTCTCCCGGTCGTGGCGGCCGACGTCGATGCGCGTCTGCTCGTCAACGAGTCGCGCGCGCTGGCCGACTGGCTCCAGGACACCCATATGCAGGACGCGGCCGCCGCACAGGCCGCGGTTGCGGGACTCGGGCTGTTTCTCTCGGCGATGAGCATCTTCTCGCTGGTGTCGGTCAACGTCTCGCGGCGGAAGCGCGAGATCGGCCTGCGTGTCGCGCTCGGCGCTCACCCGCGCCAGGTGCTCGCCGGCATCGTGTCCCGGGCCGTCCTGCTCGTGGCGAGCGGCACGATGGCCGGAGGGATCCTGCTGTTGGTGTTCGTGGCGAAGAACTGGTCCACGGAAGACGCGGCGCTCTACGCCGGGTACCTGGCCGTGACGTCCGCAGTCATGCTCGCCGCATGTCTGCTCGCCTGCATAGGGCCCGCGCGACGCGCGCTCAGCATCAATCCGTCGGAGGCGCTGAAGGACGCCTGACCCGCGACGGAGGGGTCGCTGGCATCGAGCAGGAGGTACGCGCCGGCGCGCAGCGTCCGCGGCAAAGTCGGGGGGAGCGGGTGTGTTTGGCGATTCGAGCGAGGATGCGCGGGCCGAGTTCCTCATCGTCACGGATGCGCCGTGTCACGGATGCGCCGTTGACGACTTCAGACTAGTTGATTAGACTAGTTGGCATGAACATCAAGGAAATCGGTGCATTCGAGGCGAAGACGCGGCTGTCCGAGATTCTCGATCGAGTCGACAACGGTGACGTGTACGTGATCACGAAGCGGGGGCGGCCCGTCGCCGAATTGCGTCCCGCATCGAAGCCGCGCCTGCAGTTCGGGAGCGACGCAGGACGTATCCGCATCGGCAAGGACTTCGACGCCCCGATCCCCGACTTCATCGGCTACACGGAATGAGCCTGCTCGTCGACACGCACGCCTTCCTCTGGTTCATGGCCGGCGATCGGAAGCTGAGTCGAACCGCCCGACAGGCCATCGAGGACAGTGACGGCGAATGGTGGCTCAGTGTGGCGAGCGCGTGGGAGCTGTCGATCAAGTCGAGCCTCGGCCGTCTCACCCTTCCTGCTCCGACCGATGAGTATCTCGCGGAAAGAGTCCGACAGGGACTGCGCCTGATGCCGGTCGAGTGGCAGCATGCGGCCGCCGTGGAACGACTCCCGTTCCACCATCGTGATCCCTTCGATCGGTTGATCGTCGCGCAGGCACAACGCGAGCACCTGGCAGTGGTCACGAGAGATACCGTGTTTGCCGACTACGGTGTCCGCACCGTGTGGTGACCGACCGTCCCTCCGCCGATAGAGCACGCTCGAAAAGGCTCCAGGGCGCGACGCCCGTACGCAGGTCAATGTCTCTCGGCGGACGTGCGAGATCGGCCTGCGCGTCGTGCTCGGCGCTCACCCGGGCCTGTGCTCACTGGCATCGTGTCCCACGAACTCGAGCACGGCCGAGATCTGCTCGCGCGTCCACCGCCTCCCGGGCTTCCACCTTCGCTCTGCGAGCTGCGGCGGACAGGCGCGGCGCCAGGCGCAGAGCGTCCCTACTGCGATCGTCTTGCAGGCGTGATGACGATGTTGCGGTAGTCCACGGGCCCGTGGTCGCCCTGGAGCAGCAACGGCCCGGGCTCCCCTTCCGCGCTGTCGAGAGCCCCGCCGGTGATGCCCGGAATCTCCCGATTGCAGATGACGGTCGTGCCGTTGAGCACGTAGGTGAGCATCCGGCCCACGAGCGTGACGTCCATGGACTGCCACTCGCCGGCAGCCCGAGCCACGTTCTCGCTGGGCTCGATGAAGCCGTAGAGCCCGCCCAGATGATGCGACGACGGTTCGCGCCCGGCCGCATCGTCGATCTGCAGCTCGTAGCGGCCCCGCAGGTACACACCGCTGTTGGCGCCGGCGGGCACGCGAAACTCGAGGTGCAGCTTGAAGTCGTCGAACGTCTGGAGCGATACGAGGTTCGCGCCGCTGTCCGCGTTGCGCAGGATGCCGCCGTCCACACTCCACTGGCTGCCGCGACGACCGATGGGCTGCCACCCGTCCAGCGTGTCGCCCCGAAGGAGCGCGATCGGGTCGCCCCAGACCGGCGGCTCGGATCGTCGCAGGGACGGCGCCCGCGTGCCGGTCCATGTCGCCTTCTGCCCGTCTCCCATCGTGACCGAGCCCGTGATGCGCTCGCCCTCCAGTCGTCCTTCGAAGACGATGTCGCGCGGATCGCGATCCCACTGCGGCGGGATGGCGAAGCGGAACGTGCCGTCGGCAAACTCGATCTTGCCGATGGGCCGTGCGCTGCCCCCGCTGCCCACGAAGCGTCCCACCAGCGTGGCGGTGCCCGACCGCTCCACTTCGAGCCATGAGGGCGCCGTCTGCCCATCGCGCGACACGACGAGATCCCATCGGCCCAGCAGCCCATCGTCGGCGCGCGTCTGCGCGTGCACGGCCGGGTACTCGGCCGCCGCAAGCATCAGCGCCCCGCCGAAGACGACGCACGCCATCACGATTCTTCTCTCGGTCCATGTGTGCATATCCGCTCCGCGACCGCAGGGGCGTATGGCCATACGCCCTCTACCCATTCGAGTGTGGAGGCATCCTACGACACATTGCACGCCGGAACGCCAATATCGCCCCACGCTCGGCGCGCGAGACGTCGCGGCCCGGTCGCCACGCGGCACCTTGCTCGGAAGCGAGGGCGCGCGTCAAGGCTTCTCTCCGCTCGAGGGTGCGAGAACCTCAGACCTCTTTGAGCACGCTGGCGGGATCCGTCCGCGCGGCGCGGTAGGCCGGCAGGAAACCCGCGACCAGGCCGACGGCGATCACGACCAGTGCCGACCACGCTACGATCGCCGGGTCGCGTGGATCGGTACCGTACACCAGCGCGCGCAACAGCGCGGCGCCCGACAGGCTGGCGACGATGCCGGCCATGACACCGATGCCGACGAGCAGGGCCACACGCTGCAACACGCGGCGCATGATCGTCGAGGTCGACGCGCCAAGCGCGATGCGAATGCCGTACTCCCGCCGCTGTCTCGCCGCCGCGTAAGCCGTTACCCCATAGATGCCCACCGCCGCCAGCAGCAGCCCCAGGATCGCGAAGCCGCTCGACAGGTCGGCCACGAGCCGATCCTCCGAGGTGGCGGCGCGCACCTGCTCGGCGAGCGGCTGGTAGGTCACCGCGAGTTCACCGTTGACCGCCCGCAGCGCGTCATCGATGGTCTGCGATGACGGCGGCGCGGTGCCCGCCGTCTTGATGCCCAGATAGCCCGTCGTCCCTGGCATCGGGCCTGGATACTGCGAGAGCGGGATGAAGATCGCCGGGCTCGGCCGGTCCCGCGCCGAGCGACGCACGGTGTCGGCCACGACGCCGACAACGGTACGCGATTCCCAGGCATAGTCGCCAACCTGACTGCGGAACGTCAGCAGGAGTGTCGTGCCGAGCACTGAACGATCGGGCGACAACGCCTGCACGAAGGCCTCGCTGACCAGCATGACCCCCGGAGTTCCCGGTTGATCGGTGTCGTCGAAGCCTCGGCCCGCCACCACGGGCACACCATAGGCGTCGAGCCATCCACGGCTGATGATATCGAGCAGGGGGATACGCGGCGCGTCGGGCGGCGGCACGGTGCCCGGCGGGCTGACGACGAGATCGCCGCTGTATTCACCGACCAGCGGCGGACTGAGCGAGACGCCTGCGGTGACGACGCCCGGGATCGTCGACACCGCGTCGACGAGGCGCTGGAACACCGCCACGCGCTCCTCCGACGGGACGGCCGAGCCATTGACGCGTGCGACGGTGACGCGATCGGCGGTGAACCCCAGCGGAGCGGCCGCGAGGCGCTGAAACGTCTGCACGAAGACGCCGCCCACGACGAGCAGGACCATCGACACCGCCACCTGAGCGACGACCAGGACGTCGGCCATTCCGCTGCCCCTGGTGGCCGCGCCGCGTCCTTGTTCGTTCGCGAAAGCCATGGGCGCGACGCGCGTGGCCTTCAGCGCCGGCGCGAGCGCACAGAGGAGCGCCGTGACGGCGGTCGTCGCGATCAGGAACAGCAGCAGTCGCCAGTCGGGACGCACGTCGAGCACGATCGATCGTCCCGACGTCGAGAGGACGCGGACGATGAGCGGCGCGGTCCAGACGGCGAGCAGCAATCCTCCCGCTGCGCCCATCGCGGAGAGCAGGGACGATTCGACCACGATCTGACGCATCAGCGTCCATCGTGGCGCGCCGAGCGCGGTGCGCAGACTGATCTCATGCCGGCGGTCGATGCCGCGCGCGACGAGAAGATTGCCAACATTTGCCGCGGCGATCAGCAGGACGAGCACCGCGAGGGCGAAGATCGCCGCCAGCGGCCGGGCAAAGCGTTGGCGGAGGGCGGACGTGCCCGACGCGAACGGCTCGAGCGTGAGGGACTGGGCGAGAAACCCGTCGTTGACGAACGCCTTGGGCATGGCGGCGAGCCGGATCTGCGGTTGCGCGGCGCGCAGCGCTTCCACCGCCGTCTCCAGCGAGACGCCCTCCTTGACCCGCAGTGCCACGTTCAGCCAGGCCAGGTCGTCGTGCAGCGGCGTGCGCGACAGCGCGGCGGCGAGGCGAATCGGGATCAGGATGTCGAACGATCGACCGACGTCGACGCCGAAGAAGTCTGGCGGCGTCACCCCGACGATCGTCAGCGGCGTGCGGTCGACCACGATCGTCGATCCAACGGCGTCGTCGCGCTCGCCGAAGCGGTCGCGCCACAATCGATGGCTGATGACGACGACGGGTTGGGGCGCGCCGCGCTGATCGTCCGCGGGCGTCAGCAGCCGTCCACGCAGGGGCCGGATACCGAGCGTGGTGAAGAAATCGCCGCTGACATATTGCCGGTCGAGGAGCGTCGTCTGCCCGTCCGCTGCCAGAATCGCGTTACCACAGCAGTTGGTGTACGCGAACGCGCCCTCGATGAACGGCGAGTGCTCCGCGATCTGCTCGAAGGTGGTGTAGCTGTACTGTTGCACGCTGCTGAATCGATCGCCGGCCGAGACGAGCGCCAGCCGGTGCGGGTCACGCACCGGCAGCGGGCGGGACACGACGCTGCTGAACAAGGCGAAGATCGCCGCGTTCGCGCCGATACCGAGCGCGAGCGACAGGATCGCGATCGCCGAGACCAATTGATCTCGCCGCAAGGACCGCACCGCCAGACGCAGGTCGTGCACACGTCCTCCGAACATCGGTCGCCCCCACGCGCCCCAACGCCATCGGGCGAAGCGCACGTGCGATAGCTCCCCGGACGGACGAGCACGCGCCGACGTCGATCATTATAGGCACCGCGGACGCGTTGATATCGTGATGCTGCTGCACACATCAGAGCGACTCCTGTCGAACCACGTTGTCGGGGTAATCGAGAACCGCAGTCAGGCGCGGCGCTCGCTCCTTGAAGGCCGGCTTCGTTCGCAGTGCATTCCCTGGACACCGATCCCGCCACACTCGTAGGGCCCGCCCTCCGGAGTCATGGATGAGTCGCATTTGGGGAAAGCACTGATTCAAGGCCAGCGCTCGAATTCGCACCAGCTCAACGCATGAGATCAGACCGTCCTGGAACGCACTCTCGACTGCGCCTCCGTGCTACGCTGAGATCGAGCCGCATTCAGTCAGCCCTGCAGTAACTTCTCCGCATAGGGTGGCTCTCCCGACGGATCTTCGATCGTCCGATGTGCTGTGCTGGTGTCTGCTGTCCGCGGGTCGCGTACCCGCGCCGCGGGCATCGCCGTTCCAGGAGTTTCCAGGAGTTGATACATGACGCTCGAGTTCGCCGGTAACATGTTGTGCTCGGCCGGCGTGAGCTATTTCCACGTCTATCCCAACGGCGACGTGTACCGCTGCCTGGCCGATTACAACGCCCGCCGGCCGCCGATGTTCAACCTGAAGCACGACGGCTGGAAGGGTGCCGTCGAGCCGACCGTGTGCGATCACGAGCGCTGTTACAACGCCTGCGATCTGGATTGGACGACCAAGTGGCAGGTCAACGGCGACGCCCGCCTGGAGAAGACCTTCGAGGGCCAACAGAAGGACATACAGGAGGAGGTCTCGCGGTTTCTGTGCTCGCAGCGCCTGGGGTCGCCGGAGCGCCGGATGGCCTACTTCATCTGGTCGCCGACGCTGGCGTGCAACTACACCTGCGCCTACTGCGGCTGCGCGGCCGGCGAGAAGCAGATCAGGAGCGACTTTCCCTCATCGTACCCCGAGCTGACCGTCGACGAGTGGACCGACATCTGGAGCGACACCCTGGAGCGCTTCGAATACGGCATCCTCAGCATCACTGGCGGCGAGCCGCTGCTCAGCGAAGCGACGATCCCCGTGCTCGGCATGGTCGCGCAGAAGTTCGCCTGCTACATCACCTCCAACGTCAGCCGCAACGTCATGGAACTCACCCGCGGCCGCATCCGTCCTGGCGAGCCGTGTGAGGTGGACGGCTTTGGCCATGTGCCGATCGGCCTCTCCGGGATCAACTGCAGCCTGCACCCCACATCCAAGGGCTTCAACTGGGAGCTTTTCAAAGGCTCGGTCCTCCTGCTGAGGAATGCGGGTTTCCATGTCTCGGTCAACTACGTGGGCTATCCGCTCCAGCTCTATCTGGCGCCCGAGTACAAGGCGTGGTGCGGCCAGAATACGGTCGAGTTCACGCTCTCGTCCTGGCAGGGTGTGGACAACGAGGGCACCATCGCGCGCTACTCGCATCCGGAGCGGACCTTCTTCGACGAGGTCGCGCCGTCGCATCGCAAGAAAGCGAACGAGCTGGTGTTCATGGACTGCCGCTACGACGTGATGCTCGACACGCCAGTCGTGCGCGTGCTGGTGGCAGACGTCGTGACGCTGACGGGTCGCATCCGTAACCTGTCTCCTACCGTGTGGCAGGTCGGCAGCGGACCCGGCCGGTGGAGCGTCGCCGGCTACCTCACCCGCATCGGGCGGCGCAAGCAGTGGGTACGTGAGTTGCGCACCAGCCCTCCCGACTGTCTCGTGCCCGACAATGGCGACTTGGAGTTCAGCCTGCCTATCGACACCCGCGGCCTGCCGGCGGGCATCTACGAGGTGTGGATCGACATGCTGATGGACCGCCGCAACTGGATGGCGCTCCACGGCGCGGTTCCGGCTGCCGCCACCCTCCGGATCGAGACGTTCAGCCACGAGATCGCGGTGGACGCCGACGCCGTGACGCTGTCGCCGGGCGGCACCGCCGTCGTGAGTGGTACCGTGCGAAACACCTGCAGCAGGCCGTGGCCCAAGGGCGTGGGCGACGGGCCGCTGACACTCGGCGCTCGCCTGTTCCGGCGGTCGGTCAAGGGCGAGGCCGTGCGCGAGTTCCGTGCTCCCCTCGAAGAGCTGCCGAATACCCCGGAGGACGCGGTCGCTTTCCGCCTGGTGCTCGATCCGGGAGACCTGCAGCGCGGCGACTACGAACTCAGCATCGATGTGGTGAAGGAGAGCCAATTCTGGCTGGCCGAGAAGGGGACGACTCCCAGGGTCATCCCGGTGGTGATCGCGTGACGGACTGAAGGCCAGCCACCGGGATCAGCGCGGACTGCGAGTCTTCGACGCGCGCCTTGCGCCACAATATTTACTGATACATAATACATACATGAACGTTCCAGGCGACGGCCGCCGATCGCTGGACCTGATGGCGTTGCTGCACGCTGCCCACACGGCGCAGGACGAAGTGGAGTCGAGGCTCGACGTCCTGGGGTTGTCGCTGCCCAAGCTGCTCGCGCTGCAGGCCCTGTCGGAGGCCGGCGGATCGCTGCCGCTCAGCCAGTTGGCCGACCGGCTGTCGTGTGGGAAATCCAACATCACCCAGTTGATGGACCGGCTCACGGGCGACGGCTTCGTGGTGCGCAAGGACGCCCCGAACGACCGCCGGACCAAGCTCGCAGTGCTCACGGCAAAGGGAAGAAAGGTCTGTACGCGTGGCACGGAGATCCAGATGGAGACCGAACGCCACCTGCTGGCGCGGCTGACCCCCGCGGAAGCCGGACACTTGGCGAGCCTGCTCCAGAAGCTGGAGCGGACGTGATCGACCGCGGCCTTCACCGCACGGCGGCGCACTCGACCGCCTGTCTCGACGAGGAGGAACTCATGCAACTGCGTCACATCGCGCGTCTCATCACCGTCCCGCCCCTGGCTCCAGGATTCGTGGGGCCAGGGCACCTGGCGGCTCAGGTCGTCTCGCCAGAGGACTTCTCGCACAACGATCCGTTCATCATGCTCGCCGACGACCATCTCGACATCGGCGATCGCCAGGTCGGAGAACCGCATCCGCACGCCGGCTTCGAGACCGTGACGCTGGTCCTCGACGGCGCCATCTACGATCGCGACGAGGGCGGCCTCATCCGTGCGGGCGAAGTCCAGTGGATGACGGCGGGCGGCGGCGTCATCCACAGCGAGAACGTCGTGACCACGGGTAAAGTGCGCCTGCTGCAGCTCTGGCTCACGCTGCCGAAGGCCCAACGCTGGACGGATCCCCAGTTCCAGGACATTCACGCCGACGCGGTGCCGATCCGCCGTGAACCTGGCGTCGAAGTCCGTGTCTACAGCGGCAGGTCAGGCGACCGTCAGTCGTCCACGCGCAACCACGTGCCCGTCACGCTGGTGGAGATGACGATGGCGCCGCACGCAGCGCTCGATCAGGAGATCCCGCTGTCGTTCAACGGGTTCCTCTTCGTGATCGACGGCGCGGTAGACGTCGGAGACGAGACCGTGCGCGCCGGCCAGGTCGGCTGGCTCGATCCCCCCACCGCGGGCGATCGCACCAGTCTGCTGCGTGTCGTGGCCGGCAATGACGGCGCGAGACTCGTGCTCTACGCGGGTGAGCCGCAGCACGACAGCATCGTGCCGTACGGCCCCTTCATCGGTGACACGAAAGACGACATCGTCCGGCTGTACACCGACTATCGCGCAGGACGATTCGAGCGGCTGAGCGCGCTGACACGGCGAGCGAATCAATCGCGAGCGCATACCGAGGCTCGGTGAACCGGGCAAGTACACTGCCACCTTTCCGGATAGCGAAGTGACCGCTGTGCACGAGGCGCCCGGTGACTACCCGGGCGGCAAGAAGGGCGATGTCCTGACGGTGGAGTTCACTGTTCAAGGTTACACAGCCCACCGCAAGCCGCCACCCCCTGCGGGCTCCCTTGGGAGGCACGCGACGCGGACAATGTTCGATCGCGATGGGCTCAGGCCGGACCTCGGTGCCCTACATGTCGCGTCGAGAGGTACGTCTCTTTCGAGCGGAGCCGGCGGCAGTTGGAAGCTCGTCGCCCGCCACCGGCGGCTGACCGACGCCTGCGCGCCTCAAGATGCGAAGGACGGTGTGCACGTCGCCTCGCCGCGCACGCTCGGCAAAGTAGGTCTCCGTGCGCAAGGCCGACACCTTTTCCGCGACGGCCACGTTGATCAACTGATTGACGGCCACGCCTTCGGCCTTCGCGACCTTGCGCGCCTCCTCCATCAGCGATGGTTGGAGCCGCAATGCAAAGTTGCTCTTCTTCATGATTTCCTCCGTAAACGGCTCACCGCCTCAGCAGGCGGGACAATCTCGAGGACGAAGAGTCCCGCTGCCGCGTCGAAGTGGCGACGGTTCATGGTCACCAGCAACTGTGCCTGGCCATTCACGGCGGTCTCGAGCACCAGGTCGTCTCCGGTGTCGGGCAACAGCGGGCGCCACAGAAAAGCCAGCCGGACCGGTTCCATGACGGTGGCCAAGCCATCCAACACCGCCTGAACGTCTTCGACGGACAGGTTCGCCGCCGTCAAGTGTTCAGGGCGAGTCGCGACTGCCTCGTACTCGAGCATCAGCGGCACCGACATCAGCATCGTGTACTCGCCCCGGAGGGCCTGCACCAGCAAGGCACGCGACGCCCCGCGGTCGCTGCGAAGCGCCGCGATGAACACGTTGGTGTCGAGTACGACACGACCGGCCACGCTCTGGCAAGATATCGTCTGCAATATCACGACGTCAATTGCCCGCCACGTCTACACCACCAGTAGCGTCGTCAGGGGGCGGGCATCGAGCGTGCGCCTCCATACTCCCAGCCCCACATGGCTCACCTGCCGGGCATGTCTCGCAGCAGGCGTGCGGCTGAGATAGACTTTGGCGCATCCGATGATCTCCGCGGGCTCTCGACTCGGCGCGTACACGGTGCTCGACAAGCTCGGGCAGGGTGGCATGGGCGACCTGTATCGCGCGCGAGATACGGCGCTCGGGCGCGACCTGGCGTTGACGGTGCTGGCGGCGCCGGTTGCCGGCGACGGCGATCGCGCGGCGCGGTTCACGCGCGAGACGCAGACGCTGGCCGCGCTCAATCATCCGCATATCGCACAGGTCTCCGGCGTCCTCAACTGGTTCGAAGAAGTGAAGCGCCGCGTGGGGATGCGATGAGTCCACGTATCGTCTCACTCGAGAGGCGGCATCTTCCGGCCGCGGCCGCGGCACTGGCGCGCGCTTTCCAGGACGATCCGCTGCAGTCCTGGACGTTCCCCGATCCGGACGAGCGCGCCGAGCGATCGCCGGCACACTTCGCGCCGCTGCTCGAGTATGGCCTGCAGTTCGGCCACGTATTGACGACGGATGGGGTGCCGAAGGGCGCGTCCGTCTGGCTGCCTCCTGGCGCGACGACTGTCACCGACGAGCGGGCGGCCGCGGCCGGACTCGACACGTTGCCGGACGTGCTGGGCGCCGAGGCGGCGGAGCGCTTCTTCTCCGTGCTCGGCGCCATCGACCCGTTTCACAAGACCGACGTGCCGCCAGCACACTGGTACCTGTTCGTGCTCGGCGTCGAGCCAGGGGCGCAGGGGCTTGGCCTCGGCCGCGCGCTGACCGAGCCGATTGTCGATCGCGCGCGACGCGATGGCGTGCCGTGCTATCTCGAGACGTCAGCCCCGCGGAACGTCGGCTTCTATCAGCACCTCGGCTTCCGCGTGATCCGCGACGTCGTGGACGACCGCAGCGGCCTTCGTCTCTGGACCTTCCGTCTCGATTGAGCAACGCCTCGTCCAGCCGGTCGAGCTTCTGCTGGATCGCCTGCGCCCGCGAAACGGTTGGCACTCAGTTCCTGTCGTGTACCGCGTGCTAGAGTTGGCGCCATGAAGCCCTGCTTCCCTGCGTTGCTCGCCATCGGCGCGTTGTGCGCGCCGGTTGTGCTCCCGGCGCAGACCGCAGAACCGGCAGCATCCGTTCGTGACGTCGCGGGAAGAACGTTCGTCCTGGCGGCACGGGGAGATGGCTCGGTCGTAGCGTGGGGGAGCAACAGCATGGGCGAGTTGGGCGTTGGCACGCGGGCAACGGGTTGGACCCCGGCGGAGGTCACGGGCCTGGCGAACATCGTCGCCGTTGCCGCCGGAAGCGGTCAGAATACGTATGGTGTGTCGGCCGCCGTGCGTCAGGACGGTATCCCGTCGCGTCACCTCGCGGCTCCGACGCGACTCGACCTGCCCTGAGGCGGGCACGGCTTACTTCTTCAGCGTCCTCAGATAATTCACCAGATTCCAGATCTCCGTCTCCGGAATCCGCTCGGCGTAGCTTTCCATGTCGGCCGACGTACCTTCCGCTATCGCCGCGAAGATCTCGCCGTCGCTGCCGCCGAACTCCCATGCCGGATCGGTGAAGTCCGCCGGCTGCCCGCCTGCACCGGCGCCGCCGCCGTCGCCCTTGCCTTCCGGGCCATGGCAGCGCGGGCAATGCATGCGATAGATCTCCCGGCCGGCGGCGATAGATGCCTCGGTAGCCGGCACGGGATTCACCACCCTGGCCGCCACCGGATTACCGCCACGCTTCGGCGTCGTGGGAGTGGCCGCGCCTTGCGCGTTGATCAGGGCGATCGATGAGGCGCTGGCGACTGCGAGGGCGATCAGTAGTCGAATCATTGACGAACTCCGTAAGAGGGGAGCAAGTCCGTTACTCCGTCGACATCCCGAAATGCTCGACGAGGTATTCGGGATAACTCTCGTGGAGCGCGAGAAACAGTTCGTTGATCAGGTTCAGGGCGTGGCGAACGGCGTAGTCGTGATTGGCGGCGCGGATCTCGACGGCCAGTGACCAGTCGCCCTTGCGGACGGCGCTGCTGATGCGCGCGCGGCGGCCATCGAGCCGTTTGTGCGCGGGCTGGTCCTTACGCCTCCGGCCTTCGACCAGCGCCTTCAACTCCAGCGCCATTGCCGACCTGCCGTCGACACCGGGAAAGAGCGAAGGAAACGCCAACACGCCGCGACGGGTGTCGAGCACCGCGTGCATGGGCCGCCGCAGCAGCCACGTGAACTGGTACTCCACCCGCCCGCGCGCGCCGGCAGTGGCGCGGAAGCCGCGGAACACGCCCCGGTCGGCATACCGCTGCAGCGCCGACGAAACGGCGTGGCCTAGTGGTAGTACGACATCACGCCGGGCTCGATCTTGCCCAGCAGCCCGGGTGGATACGTTGCGCGATCCCAGAATTCCTTCTTCCCCTGGCAGTTGATCACGGCCGGCTTGCCGTCGCGCGCGGCCACTTGATACGCGCGCGCCAGCGCCGGACGGAACTCCGACGGCTTCGTCACGTACTCGCCGTGGCCGCCGAGCGCCTCGGCCAGCTTGTCGTAACGAAGATTCTCCTGGAACAAGTGAATCGGCAGCGCGCGCGGTTCGCGCTGCGCCTGCGTCCAGGTGCCCCACGCGTTGTTGTTGTACACGATGGTGACGACCGGCAGTTTGTACTTGGCCATGGTGTCAATCTCCATGGCCGTATAGCCGAAGCCGGCGTCGCCGGTGACACAGATCACGGGATGCCCTTTGTACGCCGCCTGCGGCCCCGCGCCCAGTTGCACCGCGGCCGCAACGCCGACGGCGTAGCCCACATCGGGACCGATCGCGCCGTACTGATAGGCGCCGTTCATGATCTGTCCCGGCCGGTACCCGCGCAGTTCGCGCCGCACGTAGCGGGCAATACCGTAGCCGCCCGACGCGACCGTGGTCTGTTCCTTCGGGATGTTGCCGCGATACAGGAAGTCCGCCAGTTCCTTCGCGATCACCGCCGGGTGAATGGCATCGGTGTAGCCGAGACCCAGCCTGTAATACTCGGCGTTCTGATCCTCGAACTTCCGCCTGGCCGCGGCAATCTCCGCGACCCAGGCGTCGTGCGTGAGGCGCGGCACCGCGTCGGCCAGCGCCTCGAGCGCCGCCAGCTCGCAACTGACCATGCCCAGATCGACCGGCAGGTTTCGGCCAAGGTCCTCATGCGACTGATCGACGCGGATGTACGTCGCGTCAGGCCCGAACGCAAACTCCCCCACCGTCGGCATGCAGTGCTGTCCGGCAAGGATCACCAGGTCCGCGCTCGCCAGGGCCGTTGGCGCGGCGTTCGCTGACAGCGGGCTGGCGTCGGAGAACTGCCCCTTCATCGCGCCAGACTCGACCACCGGAATCTGCGCCTTCTCGGCAAACCGCTTCAGCGCGTCCCACGCCCTGGCGTAGAACACGCCGTTGCTCGACACGATGATCGGGCGCTCGGCCTTGCGAATCATGTCGATGGCCGTCGCGATGTCCTTCGGCGACGGATGCGGCCG
Source organism: uncultured Vicinamibacteraceae bacterium (assembly GCA_964388335.1). Lineage (GTDB taxonomy): Bacteria > Acidobacteriota > Vicinamibacteria > Vicinamibacterales > Vicinamibacteraceae > JAEZDP01. The sequence continues at coordinate 23,153 of CAYMAG010000068.1, forward strand.
CGAGTCGGTACGGTAGCGCGCCTTGTCGTGGAAGTACTCGAGTTCGGTCGCGTCCTTGAAGCGCGCCGACGCCACCTCCGCCGGGAAGTCGAGATGCACAGGTCTCGGCACACCGCTCTTCAACTGGCGGAACGCATAGCCGGTGTACTCATGCACGCGCCGCGGGATGATCAGGCGCTTGCCATACTTCTTGAGCCCCTCCGTCGTCGGCTGCTGGTAGCCCAGTTGAATGCCGGCCTCGGTGTCTTCCGCGCCAATCGACACGTTGCTGGCGACGACCAACAGCGGCGTCCGCGCAGCGTTGGCGCAGGCGATCGCGCAAATCATGTCGGTGAAGCCAGGGCCTTCCGTGCCAGAGGCGATCGCGATCTCGCCGGTGACGCGGATGAACGCATCCGCGGCATGCGCCATCGAGCCTTCGTGCCGGCCGCCGAACGCGGGGATGCCAGCCGACGCCAGCGCATGCACGACGTTGTAGTTGCCGGGACAGGCAAAGAGCGCCGCCACGCCTTCTTCCTTGCACGCGCGCGCGAACACCTCCGCGCCGGTCATGGGGAACTCGACGCGCACGGGATCCGCAGCGGCTGCGGCGGCGAACTCCGCCGGCACCCGAATGGGCGCCACGGCGCTTGCGGCTGATTGCGCGGCGGCTTCAGCGGGCTTCCCCGCCACGGCGGCGATCGCGGTGGCGCCGGCGCCAGCGACGGCTTTCTGCAGAAACGACCGGCGACTGGCATCGGGCTTCACAGAGCGGCGCTTGGACATACGGCTCCTCGTGGCGCAGAGGATAACATTGCGAGGGGGCCCGCGGTTCAGCGGCACCACGCGGGAGAAGCCGGCGATTGTGATCGTGCTCCACAATGGCGTGACCGTCCACGCCAGCCAGGCGTTTCTCGGGCCGACCGCGCACAAGCAGCTTGGGCAATACGAACGGTCACTGGGAAGGGCTACATCGGCCTCCGGGACCACGCAAATCCTGTCCGGTTCCGCAACATCTGGCTCCGCCCGCTCGTCGAAGCGCAATAATGCACCGGCGGGTCGTCGCAGCGGGACCGGCTGCCCGCAAGCTTCCGCGTCAGACAGACATTGCACACCAAGGCGTGACACAGGGATGACCGACAGGGGGCTTCGATGCTGGGAGACCTTCGCTTCGCCGTTCGATCGCTGCTGCGCCACGCGGGCACGACCGCGGTGGCCGTGCTGTCGCTGGCGCTCGGGATGATGGCCACGACGGCGATCTACAGCGCCGTCCACGCCGTGGTGCTCGATCCGTTCCCCTACGAGGACGTGGACCGGTTGATGAGCGTCCGTGTGGCGAGCCCCGGTCAGCCGTTCGGCCGCACCGGCTACTCGGTCGAGCAGTTTCTCGAGATCGCCGAGCGCAGCAGCATCTTCGACGGCGTGATCGCCTCGACCATCAGCGACGTGCTGTGGATGGAAGGCAACGAGCCGCACCGGCTGCGCGGTAACCACGGCACGCCGAACACGTTCGACGTCATGGGCGTGCCGGCGCTCGTCGGACGCACCTTCAGTCCGGCCGACGTGGAAGGCAGCGCATCACCCGTCGTCGTCCTCGGCTACAGGTTCTGGCAGACGCAGCTGGCCGGCGACGCCAACGTCGTCGGACGCACGATGCGCCTCGACGGCACACACCGCACGGTCGTCGGCGTGATGCCGAAACGCTTCATGTGGCGCGGCGCGGACGTCTACGTTCCGGTGGCGTTCAGGCGCGGGGCGATGAACGAAGGTGTGCGCGGCGTGCATCTGCTCGGGCGCCTGAAGCCGAACGTCACCGACGCGCACGCCGAGGCGGACCTCCGGCCGATTATCGCGGACCTGACGCGTCTGAATCCGTCGGAGTTCCCGGACACGTGGCAGATGAGCCTGCTCTCGTTCAAGGAGACCTTTCCGAGCAGCATCCGACGCAATCTGTGGACGCTCTTCGGCGCCGTCGGACTCCTGCTGCTCATCGCGTGCGCCAACGTCTCGAACCTGCTGCTCGCCCGCGCGGCGGATCGGCGCAACGAGATCGCTCTGCGCAGCGCGATCGGCGCGAGCCGGTGGCGCATCATCCGGCCGCTGCTCGTCGAGAGCCTGCTGATTGCGCTGGCCGCGGCCCTGCTGGGCACGCTCCTCGCAGCTGGTTCGCTGCGCGCGCTCCTCGCGCTCGTGCCGCCGGGCACCATTCCAGACGAGTCGGAAATCGCGCTCAACGTGCCCGTGCTGCTCTTCACGGCGGCCATCGCCGTGTCGACGTCGCTCGTCTTCGGCCTGTTGCCCGCCCTTCACGCCACCGCGCCGAGCCTCGCCAATCCTCTGCGCGAATCTGGCCGCACGGTGAGCGGCAACCGTCGCCAGGCGCTGCTGCGCAAGGGCCTCGTGGTCGGCGAGATCGCGCTGTCGTTCATGCTCCTCGTCGCGGCGGGGTTGATGATTCGCACGTTCTTCTCCCTGCAGGACGTCGCGCTCGGGTTCGACACGTCACGTGTGCTGACGATGCGCGTGCCGTTGCCCGAGCGTCGATATCCGACACGCGAGCACCGCGTGCAGTTCTTCCAGGACCTTCTGCAGCGCCTCGACGCCGTGCCCGGTGTCGCGGGCGTCGGGGTCAACACCTATCCGCATCCGTTCGGCAACCTGACGGCGGCTGTCGAAGTCCTCGGCGCGCGGCTCACCAGCCCCGTGCCCGTCGTCGTGCACCAGACGAGCGCGGGTTACACGGGCGCGCTCGGCATCGGACTCGTGCAGGGCCGGATGTTCGACGCCAGCGAGGTCGAACGGCGATTGCCGTTGGCGGTGGTCAACGAGGCCTTCGTCCGTACGCGTGTGGACGATGGCCAGGCGATCGGAAAGGTCGTTCGAATCCCCCGCCTGACGCAGCCGCCGGCCAACCTCGAGACGGGCGACTTCGCGATCGTAGGCGTCGTGCGCAACACGGTGAACCGGGGGATCGGCGACACGATCGCGCCCGAGATCTATGTGCCGTTCACGTTGGCGGGCCTCGCCGAACGGCTCATGATCGCCACGCAGGGCGACCCGGCGCAGATCATGAAACCAGCGGTCGCGCAGGTGCTGGCCATCGATCCCGAACAACCGGTGGTGGATGTCCGGACCATCGAGAACATGCTGCAGGAGGGCTCGTACGCCGGTCCGCGCTTCAACCTCGTGCTCTTCACCGTATTCGCGGCGCTGGGTCTGATGCTCGCGATGATTGGCGTCTTCGGCGTGATGTCGAGCGCCGTTGCGCAGCAGCAGCACGA
>CAYMAG010000069.1:0-2568 GCA_964388335.1 uncultured Vicinamibacteraceae bacterium
GGAGCTGATCGAACACGTGCGCGAGCACGCCGGGCCGGTCGCGATGCCGGACGATGAGCCGATGCGTGGCCGGTGAGCGCTTCGCGAGGTTCACGACGTTGCGCACCTGCCCCGTGCGCATGAAGGTCGCGACGATGCGGGCGGTCTCCGCGGCGATGGCTTCCTGCGCCTGGGCCGTGGACGCGCCGATGTGATGCGTGCCGTAGACCTGCCCCACGTGGACGATCGGGTCGTCGAACGCTCCGGTGCCCACGGCGGGTTCCTGCGCGAACACGTCGAGCCCCGCACGAATCCCCCGGTCGCGAACGGCCGACGCCAGGGCCTCCGCATCCACGAGTTCCGCCCGCGACGTGTTGATGAACACGGCGCCGTCGTGCAACGCCGACAGGACAGGCGCGCCGACGAGCCCGCGGGTCTCCGGTGACAGCGCCAGGTGCACGCTCAGCACGTCGCTGCGGGCCGCCACGTCGAGCGGCGTCGGGGCGCAGCTGACGGGCACCTGACGGCCGGCACCTTCGAGGTTCAGCGCCCGCAGGTCGCTGGGCGATACGGGACCGTCCCTGCCGTCGAATCGGCGGCTCCACAGGACGACCGACATCTCGAACGCCGCGGCGCGGCGAATCACCTCGCAGGCGATCGCCCCCGCCCCGAGCACGCCGAGCGTGCGGCCGGCCACGCCGTCGGCCTTCGCATAACCCGACTTGTTCCAGCGTCCAGCCCGCAGGTCGGCCACGTTGTCGGGGATGCGCCGGTCGATCGCCAGCAGCAGGCCCATCGTGAGTTCGGCCACGGCCACGGCATTGCGGCCGGGACAGTTGGACACGTAGATACCGCGCCGGCTCGCCGCCGGCACGTCGATGGTGTTGACGCCGGCACCGGCACGCACGATCAAGGCGAGCGCGGTGCCCTCCATCATCGTCTCGGTGACCTTCGTCGAGCGGACGACGAGCACGGCGGCACGTGTCTCCCTGAGCGCCGCATCGAGGGCGTCGTCCTTCAGCGATGGGTCGTGGCGCACGTCGCACCCGGCGTCGCGCAAGGCGGTCAGTCCAGACTGTTCGAAGGCATCGGCAACGAGGACGATCATGACAAGCACCTCACTCCCGCCTTCGCCGCGCAGACGGTAGACGGTAGACGGTAGAGACGGTCGGTGGCCGGTAGCCCCGCCTTCGCCGCAGGCTACGGCGGGCAAGCCCGTAGCCCGCCTCCGCCGCAGGCTACGGCGGGCAAGCCGGTAGACGAGCTAGATCTCGTGCGACAGCAGCCCGTCCCTCAACTTGGGCTCGAACCAGGTGGACTTGGGCGGCATGATGGCGCCGGCGTCTGCAATGGCCATCAGTTCCCCGAGCGACACGGGGTGCATGGCGAACGCCACCGCAGCCTCTCCGTCATCGACCAGCCGCTCGAGTGCCGCCGTCCCACGACTGCCGCCCACGAAGTCGATGCGCGTGTCGGTGCGGAGATCCTCGATGCCGAGCATCGGCGCGAGCACCTTGTCCGACAGCAGTGAGGCGTCCAGGCTCGCGGTCGGGTCAGACGCGCCAACGTCTGCGTCCGGGCCGTCCAGCGTGAGCGTGTACCACTTCCCCTTGATGTAGACCGAGCACTCGCCCTTGCGCGCGGGCGTCGAGCCACCTGCCACGAGCGGCAGGCGTTGACTCAGCACCGTCAGGAATGCCTCGACGGTCTGTCCGTTGAGATCCTTCACGACGCGGTGATACGGCAGGATGCGCATCTGCGTGTCGGGGAACGCGACCGCGAGGAAGAAGGCCGCGTCTTCGTCGGGCTCGGCACCGAGTGCCGTGCATGCGCGCGCCGCACTCGCCGCGCGGTGGTGTCCATCGGCGATGTAGAGCGCCGGCACGGCGTCGAACGCACCGACCAGCGCCGCGGTGTCGGCCTCGTCGGCCACCCACACCGTGTGCGACACCCCATCGTCCGACACGACGTCGTAGATCGGAAGCGTCGTCGTGACGCGAGACACCACGGCATCCACCTCCGCCGCCTGGTGATAGGTCAACAGCACCGGGCCCGTCTGCGTCCGCAGCTCGGTGATGTGGCGCGTGCGGTCGTCTTCCTTCTCCCTGCGGGTCTTCTCGTGCTTGGCGATGCGGCCGTCGAGGTACTCGCGCACTGAGAACGTCGCGGCCACACCGGTCTGCACGTGATCGCCCGTCGCGAGGCGGTAGACGTAGATGCGCGGGGCCGTCTCCTGCACGAGCCACGACGAGCGGAACGCCTCGAAGGTCTCCCAGGCGCGGGTGTAGACCTCGTCGGCGTAGGCGTTGGTGCCCGACGGCAGATCGATCTCCGCACGGGAGACGTGCAGGAAGCTGTGGGGATTGCCGTGCGCCAGGGCGCGGGCCTCGGCCGCGTTGACGACGTCGTAGGGAACGGCGGCGATGCGGGCGGCGAGTTCGGGGCGAGGGCGGAGGGCGCGGAACGGGCGAATGAGAGCCATCGGGTCTCATTCTAGTCATGCTTCATGCTTCATGCTTCATGTCTTGCGTGAGGCTACAGGCTGCGGGCTTCAGGCTTGCCCCCGCCGGAGCCTTGGCGAAGGCGGGC
>CAYMAG010000069.1:2668-10651 GCA_964388335.1 uncultured Vicinamibacteraceae bacterium
GCGGGCTTCAGGCTTGCCCCCGCCGGAGCCTTGGCGAAGGCGGGCCTAATCGTCGCCGAGGGCCGGGGTGGTCGCGGGCGCTTGCGTCGTCACGGCCGACGCGAGCGTCGCCGTCGGGCGGTCGACGGCGCCGGCGAAGCGCAACTCCGTCCGGGCGCGATGGGCCAGGAACGTGGCGAGCTGCGCCTGGGGAATCGGCTTGCCCGGGGGCAGCTTGCGGTGCTCGTCGAGCGGATTGACGTGCGTCCCGTTCTTGAGCAGCTCGTAGTGCAGATGCGGCCCGGTCGCGAGGCCGGTGCGTCCGACCTGGCCGATCAGCTCGCCCTGCGCCACACGAGCGCCAACGCGGATGCCGGGAGCAATCTTCGAGAAGTGCAGGTAGCGGGTCTCGTAACCGTTGTGGTGACGGATGAATACGCTGTTGCCGCCGCCGCCCGTCCACCCCGCACGCACGACGGTGCCCGATGCCACCGACAGCACGGGCGCGCCGGTGGGTGCGCCGTAGTCGACGCCGCGGTGCGCACGCACGGTCTTGAGCACCGGGTGCACGCGTCGAAACGAGAACCTCGACGTCACGCGCGGCTCGAACTTGAGCGGCGACTTCAGGAAGAAGCGCTGCAGTGAGCGGCCGTCGCGGTCGAAGTAGTCGGCGGACTCACCGGGGACGTGGTACCGGTACGCTTCGAAGGTCTTGCCGCCGTTGGTGAACTGCGCGGCGTGAATCGGGCCGTAGCCCCCGAACTCTCCCTCGCGCACCAGCTTGTCGAACACGATTTCGAACGAATCGCCGGGCTGCAGGTCGTTGCTGAAGTCGATGACGCCTTCGAAGATGCGCGCGAGTTCGAGCGCGAGCATGATGTTCTCACCGGCCGCATTGACGGCCGAGATGAGCGACGGCGCCTTCGACGAGATCTCGCCGCGAATCGACACGAGCGCCCGATGCTTCTCGTAAGGCAGCACCTGCACGTCGAACGTCGGCAACGCGTCGGTTGACGTCGCGTCCGATTCGGCGGTGGCGTCGGTTGTGGTGCCGACCACCTTCAGGAACCTGTCGGCGTCGATCTGATACGTGAACTCGCGGATCACGCCGTCGAGGCCAAGCTGCAGCTTGTAGGGCTGCTCGGCCTTGAGCCGGCGGAGGTCGAACCCGCTGCGCGCCGCGTTCACGAAGTGGTTGACGATGTCGTCGCTCACCTCGTGGGCACGGAGCAGGCTGGCCAGCGTGGCGTTGTGGGGAACGCGCGCCTCGATCAGCCAGGCGGCTTCCTCACGGACCTCGACCGTTGGAACGGCCACCGCTGCCACGGGTTGCGGCACCTGACGGCAGGCGGCTGCGGTCACGAGCGGAAGCAGCGCGAGGGGAAGGATTCGCCTGAACACGACGGGCCGAAGTGTAGCACGCACTTCAATCTTTTGAATCGGCCGGATCCAGCAGCATGTGAAACGGATGGGACGAACGAAACAGTAGAATCCCCTGCAGCGGCTTCGTCAGGCCGCGCCGGTATTGGGAGGAGACATGTCGATGCGTAGTCTGGAGCGGCCCGTGGGCCGCGTCTTGCGAGGGACGGCGTTGTTCACCCTGGTCGCGGTGCTGGCCCTGCCAGTGGTCGCCCAGGTTCGTGACGAGCCGGATCTCGACGCCCTCTATCGCATCAAGCAGGAGGCGACGACCAACTCGGAGGTCATGGAGACGCTGAGCTACCTGACCGACGTGCACGGCCCGCGGCTGACGAACTCGCCGCTCATGCACTCGGCTGCCGCCTGGGCGCAGGAACGCCTGAAGAGCTGGGGCCTCGCCAACGTGCACACCGAGGCGTGGGGACCCTTCGGACGCGGCTGGGTCAACGAGCACGTGGCCATCCACATGACCGCCCCGCAGCCATTCGTCGTGCAGGGCTACCCGAAAGCCTGGACGCCGGGCACGAGCGGAGAGGTCAGCGGCGAGGCGGTGTACGCCGTCATCGACAACGAGGCCGATTTCGAGAAGCACCGCGGCACCTTGCGCGGCAAGTTCGTGCTGCACTCGCCGATGCGAGACATGAAAGCGTTCTTCGAGTCTCCCCTCCGCCGCTACACCGAAACCGAGTTGCAGGCCCTGTCGAAGCAGCCATTGGGCGTCGTGCGGCCGGGGCCGGGGCCGGGAGGCGGGCAGGGAGCGTTCGCCGAACTCGCAAAGTTCCGTGAGCGCCGACTGCAGTTCTACAAGGACGAGGGGGTGCTCGCCATCCTCGAGATGTCGCCGGGCGATCGCGGGGACAACGGGGCGATTCGCGTGCAGGGTCCGGGCCCCGGCGAGGGAGGACGCACGAAGGAGACCGAGTCGGCGCTGCCGCAGGTCGTCCTGTCGGCCGAGCACTACGGACGCCTGCAGCGGCTGCTCGACAGGAAGATTCCTGTGGCGCTCACGCTCGACGTCCGCAACCGCTTCGTCGACACCTCGAGCGACGTCTACAACGTGCTGGCGGAGATTCCCGGAACCGACAAGGCCAACGAGGTCGTCATGATCGGCGCGCACTTCGACTCATGGCATTCGGGGACGGGGGCCACCGACAACGGCGCGAGTTCGGCCGTGATGATGGAGGCGATGCGCATCATCAAGGCCAGCGGCCTGACGCCGCGCCGGACGATTCGGCTGGCGCTGTGGACCGGCGAGGAGCAGGGCCTGCTCGGCTCTCGCGCATACGTGAAGGAACACTTCGCCGACCCCGCCGACATGCAGCTCAAGGCAGGCCACGAAACCCTGTCGGTCTACCTCAACATGGACAACGGCGGCGGCGCGTTCCGCGGCGTCTACCTGCAGGGCAATGAGGCCGCGGCGCCCGTCTTCGAGCAGTGGATGAAGCCATTCGCGAACGTCGGGATGACCACGACCACGATTCGCAACACGGGAGGCACCGATCACCTGGCGTTCGACGCGGTTGGGCTGCCGGGCTTCCAGTTCGTGCAGGATCCGCTCGAGTACGGCACGCGGACGCATCACACGAACCTGGACGTCTACGAGCGGGCCATTCCGCAGGATCTCATCCAGAACGCAATCATCGTGGCCGCGTTCGCCTACCAGGCCGCGAACCGCGAGGAGAAGTTCCCGCGGAAGCCGCTGCCCGCGCCGAGGCCGGCGCCCGGCGCGGCGCAGCCGACGACGGCGACGAGGTGAAAGGACGGCTGCGGGCTACCGGCTTGCCCCGCCGTAGCCTTCGGCGAAGGCGGGGCTTCAGGCTTCGGGCTTGCCCCGCCGTAGCCTTGGCGAAGGCGGGGCTACAGGCTTGCCCGCCGGAGCCTCGGCGAAGGCGGGTCGACGTGTGTGCGTGTGACGCGGTCGGGTGGAACGGCCGGCTCGGCGAGCCGGCTGCCTGTGCGGCTGACGCTGGGCTACTCGAGGAATCCCTGCTGCAGATCTGAAGCAACTTCAGCGGCGGCCCCGCACAGTCTTCACAACCGCCAGAACCTTGTTCGCCGCCTTCCCCGGATCCTCGTGCTCCCAGAAGCGCAGCACCTTCCAGCCCTCTCGCTCGAGCCGTGCGTCTGTGTCACGGTCGCGCCTCTCGTTGGCCAGGATCTTCCTACGCCACCAGACAGCGTTGCTCTTCGGCCAAGTCGCGTGTATCGGACATGCGTGCCAGAAACAGCCGTCTACAAGGACGGCGATCTTCAGGCTGGGGAAGGCAACGTCAGCCCGTCGACGGGTTCCTGGTACCTGCCAGTCGACACGGTAACGTAGGCCAAGCCGATGGATGGCAGAACGGAGCTCAATCTCGCATCGCGTATCGCGCCGTCGCGTGGCCTGCATACGCCGCTGCACAGATAGCGACGCTGGCTCAGGGATCTTCGTCCTCTTCTTCGTCTGAGCCTTGGTCTTCAGGTTCGTCAAGAGAGAGCACTTCTTCTTCGCCGTCGGCCCACTTGAAGATGACCGGGTTGCGCTTCTCGTACTCGCCGTACACCGCTCCCAAGAACTCATCGTAAGACATCGACCGAAGTGGACGCCAGTCTTCTGGATCTTCGTCGAACAGCGGTCCGTCCGAGCGAGGCTTCGAATTCTTGGGTGGAGCAGTCTCGACGTCGAAGAATCTCAGGTCCGTGCCGTCCGGCTCATAGAGCGCCACGTAGATCTTCTCGAACAGCCCGATGTCGTCTTCTGGCTCGACTCGTCCCACATGGGGACGGAGATGCCGCACCCAACTGCCGAATGACGACGGGTAGCCTTTGCGACCGTCCGTACAACTATCGCACGGCAGGAAAAGGACTCCGATCAGAACGGCGTAGGGCTGTCTGCGGTGGTAGCCGGTTACCTCCACAAGCAGTTCTTCGGTGTTTCGCTTCTTGTTGTGACCGTACTTGTGTCCAGACCCAACGTCCCGCAGATGCACCGACTTCAGGGAGATCCCCAGCGCAAGGCCTGAACTTGGCGTACTGAAATTGACATCCAACTGCTTCTTCCCGCCAGCCGCGCCGGCCTCGCGTTTCGTCGTGGCGGAGATGTCCCGAAACCTCGGACGAAGATCAGCGGCGATCTCAACCGCCATCGCATCGGCAAATCGGACGGCGTATTTGATCTTGTCGCCCTGCTTGTCGTGCATCTCGGGGCGAGGTTCGGCCACCTTCAGGACTTTCGCAATGACCTCGGCCCCGCTGCGTAATCGTTTCTTGCCGGTGCCGGTACTCCTCCGAGTCATCGCTCGAGATCACCTCGACGCATCGACTGTCCGTGAATGTGCACTGCGTCGAGAAAGCCTTCTTGAAAACGCAGCTTTGCCTTGATCGCTCGACCGTGGAAGCCTAGCGCAGCGCGTGCAGACAGCGGCAACAGGCGGTACGCAAGGAAGTCCGACAAGTGCTGCGTCTTTCGCCGGACAGGCCACAGCGTTACGTCGACAGGGTAGACGTTCCCCTTTGCACCGAACGCGGCCTTCGGCCAGGAGACGCCTCGACCGAGCAAAGCACCCACGCGCGAGTCGTCAAAAACTCCTGGTGCCGCCAACCTCATGCCTATCCATTCCGCGACAGGGACACTCACCGCGTTGCCCACCAACTTCCACCGATGGCCGCGGCCTCCCTGGCGGTCGGCTGCGGGCAGAGTCCAGTCGGCGACGAACCCCTGCAGTCGTTCGGCATCATTTATCCCCGGGGTGACGATCTCGCCCGTCTTGGGCTTCCAGATTGCGGGTGGGGAGGGGATACCGACCGTCGAACCGCCCTTGAGTGTCGGCACCCCATCGACTGCCCACCCCAAGCCTCGCGATCCCTCAGTCCAGTAGAAGCCGCACCAGCGGTCGGCGGAAAAGGCGGGATCGAAGGGTTTCGCGTCATCGGCGAACAGAACGGTTCGAGGGTCCTCGGTCTTGGAGGCGATGAGAATCACGCGCTGCCGACGCTGCGGCAGGCCGAAGGCGCGAGTGTCCACAACGCGGTAGGCCCACGTGTATCCGCGAACCTCCAGTTCATCGGCGAGGTAACGCATCGCCTTGCCTCGGTCCAACTGCAGCATGAACGAGACGTTCTCCAGTAGAAGCCACGTGGGTCCTCGCTTCCTGGAGTCGAGCAACCGGAATACCTGGCCCACCAACGACGACTGCGTTCCGCGAATACCGGCAGTGCGGCCGGCCTGAGACAAGTCCTGACACGGAAATCCGGCGGCCACGACGTCAACGGCCGGGAGCTCTTTGATATCCCGGACGTCTGCCGTCAGAGGCACGTTCGGAAAGCGCTGCCGCAGGACGTCCGAAGCGCCGGGATCAATTTCACAGAGCAGTTCCGACTCATGGCCGGCGCGATGCATGCCAAGCTCGATGCCCCCTATGCCTGCGAATAGACCGGCGACTGTCAGCGGCATTGTTTGCGATCAGGGAATCTGAGGTTCATTGCCGGCATGAGCATGGTAGCCGGTCGGCCACCGTTGTCCAACGCCTTCATTGGCGAGTCAGAGCTTTCCGAGAGCATTGACCGCTTGGATTGGCCACGCAGAACCTCGAGCGAACTCGCCAGACACGAGCTCGACGCCGTTCTCGCAGCTGACCATCCAACCGGGCGGTTCAGTCGCTCCCTGGGCCCGGCGGATGGGAACCGTCGCTCGACGTCCTCGCGAACGCGCTCAGCCTGCACCTCCCGTCTGGACAGGTAGACGTCGACGGCGACCACGTGACGCCTACCGTGGAGGTCGAAGAGACCGCTCTGAGCGAGATGCGCTGCATGCGGGTGGACACCATACAGCCCGCCGACGGTACCTGCCCCACGCCAGAAGAGTAGTCGTGGTTCACCGGCTTGCCCGCCGTAGCCTCGGCGAAGGCGGGGCTCATCCGACGATGGACGCCCACCCGTCCCGGTACGCTTCCCGTCGTATCAGGCGGTTGGCTTCGTCGGAGTTGGTGAACTTCGCCTGGGCCGCATCCCAGACCAGCCGCTTGTAGGGCACGCGCAGCGCGATACCCGCGAGCGCGACGGCTTCGGCCAGCGCGCCGACCTCCTGGAAACTGCCCTTCGACGCCTTCCCCTGCGTGATGGCGTTGATCCACTCGTCCTCGGGGCTGGTCTCGTCGTACGCCGGCACGGTGACCGAACCTTCGAAGGCCTGCTGCCGCTTCTTCGGAAGGAGCCGCGGCAGGTTGGCTCTGAAATCACACAGAATCGACCCGGAGTCACCGACGAGCAGCATGCCCTCGTCGGCGAAGTCTTCGCCGTCCTCGTACAACGCCTCGGGCGTCGGGGGCTTCATGCCACCGTCGTACCAGTAGGTGTCCACGGCGGGCCGGGTCGCGGTGGCCGGATGCCGCCAGCGTATGGTGCTGGCCTTCGGAAACGCGACCTGTGACACGTAGCCGCCCCGACTGACCCCCTCGCCGTTGACCCACGCGTCGTTGTTCGGACGCGCCTCGACCCACTCGGGCACGCCCAGCCCGAGGATGCGATAGGGCTGCCACAGGCTGTAGTGCCCCATGTCACCGAGACACCCGGTGCCGTACGCATACCACCCGCGGTACACCGAGTGCGTGTACGCCGGGTTGAACGGGCGGTCGGGCTCGGGTCCCTGCCAGAGCGTCCAGTTGAAACCCTCGGCCATGGGCGCGGCGACCTTGTGGTATTCCTGCATGCCCTGCGGCCAGAAGGGCCGGTTCGTCCAGTTGTGCACTTCGCGCACCGTGCCGATGGCGCCGGCGTGAATCCACGCGGCCAGCGTGTGTCTGTCCGGGCGATTGCTGTACGCGAGCAGGTGTGACGCCGCGGAGCTGTCGCGCGCGGCCAGCAGCGTGCGGCGCACCTCGTGCAGCGTCGCGGCGACCGGCTTGTGCGAAACTGCTGCCTTACCCTTCCGAAGCGCCGCGATGTTGATGACGCCATGTTGATGGTCGGGCGTGATGTTGACGATGCCCTGGATGTCGGTCTCGCGCTCGAGCATCTCGCGGAAGTCTTCGTACGCCCGGATGCCCGCGGCGGGACGCCCTTCCTTGCGGTACCACGTCTCCATGATGTCCTTCGCCACGTCTCGTCCGCAGCGCGTGGCGCGATCACCGTTCCCCCACGTCGGGTGGCCCAGGAGCTTGCGCACGCTGTTGCGCGTGCCGAGCGGGCTCCAGTCGACGTAGTCGTCGCTGTTCCGGTTCGGGTCGACGACGGCGACGAACTGGAGGTCGGGCCGGCGCACCATGTTGGTGTTGACCTGCCGCTGGGCCTGCGTGCCGCAGCCGACCTGCGCGAGCACCACCATGTCGCTCGGTGCCACGTGACCCTGTCCGCCGAGCACACGGCGGGGAACGATCGTGAAGGCCGACGCTGCGGCCATGCGGCCGAGCGCGTCGCGTCGCGTGATCTTCGTCATGCCCCTGCTCTCCGAAGGAGAAACCTCTACTGGTGTGCGTGAAGTATGCCAGATTCCCTCGGAACGCGGAGGGCGCGGGTGGAGCGAGGGGATCACGCGGAGGCGCGGAGGGCGCGGGGGCCGGGGGATCACGCGGAGACGCGGAGGGCGCGGGGGCAGGGGATCACGCGGAG
>CAYMAG010000069.1:10751-13696 GCA_964388335.1 uncultured Vicinamibacteraceae bacterium
GGCCGGGGGATCACGCGGAGACGCGGAGGGCGCGGGGGCAGGGGATCACGCGGAGGCGCGGAGGGCGCGGGGGGCAGGGGATCACGTGAGGGCTCAGGCGCCTGCTCGGCACGAGCGAACGGAGAGGGCACGGAGAGAGCACGGAGAGATGACGGAGAGCACGGAGGAAACGGGTGCACACAGAGGAACGGAGACGCAGAGGGGCCATCCGTTCTCCGTCCGTCGGTCGTCGTCCGGCCGTCGGTCGTCCGTTGGTCGTCCGTCCGTCGGCACCCTGGGCGGGCTCTGCGACGTGGTCGCGCCTGGTCGCGCCCACTTCCCAATCGTTGCCTCTCACGCATCTACCGGACCACACTTGCTCGTGAGGTGACAGCACGAGTGCCGGTCCAGTCAGGTCCAGTCCTCACACCAGCGCGGCGAGTGACGGATGGGCGCGCGACAGGCGCGCCGCGTCGTCCGGCAGATCGCGCAGCATCACGAAGTCGTCGAACACGAAACCCGGCCCCACGCTGCAACTGACAAGCGTGTAGTCCCCCGTGCTGCGCGCCGCCTGCCACCACCCCGCAGAGACGACACGCATCGGCTCAGTGCCCGTCTCGACATCGAACGGACCGACGCGGTGCGTGGCGACGACCTCGAAGCCGGGGTCGGTGACGACCAGTTCCAGTGGCGCACCCTCGTGGTAGTGCCACGATTCATCCGAGAGCACGCGATGCCAGCGGCTCATCTCGCCGGCCGCGAGCAGGAAGTAGATGGTCGTGAGCGCAGGACGGAGCGGCCGCCCGTCCGCGGGTCGCACGGAGTCGGGCGGGCGGTGCACTTCGCGGAAGTGGCCACCCTCCGGATGCGGGCGAAGCGAGAGGTGCGCGATGAGCGACGCGGCGCGGTTCTGTTGCACGGGAATCATCCTCGGCAGAAGGGCTGATGAGCCACTAAGTCCCGGACAGGGCGGCCAGCAGGCGGTCGTGCACGGCGGTGGCGGCGATGGGATCGACCTGCGCTCCGGTGCCGATGAGCACGGGCCAGTCGCCTCGATCGGCCGGACGTACGCCGTGTGACCCCTTCACGAGCGACGCGTCGAGCGGAATCACGTTCATCAGCGTGCGGAAGCCGAGGGTCTTGCGCAGCAGCGTCCAGGCCACCTTCCCCTTCGGAAAGCGCAGCGCCGGGTCGAAGAAGAGTTCGACCGGGTCGTACCCGTACTTGCGATGGATGTCGACGCAGCGCGCGAAGTCGGGTGCCTTCCGGTCGTCCTCCCAGTAGTAGTACGTGAACCAGGCGTCCTCGTCCGAGAAGGCCACGAGGTCGCCGGCGCGGGCGTGATCGAGCCCGGCGGTACGCTTGCCCTGATCGTCGAGCACCGATGCGACGCCCTCGAGGCCCTCGAGTGCCGCGCGCACCTCGTGCAGGATGGACGGGTCACTGACGTACACGTGCGCCACCTGGTGATCGGCAATCGCGAACGCGCGACTCGCCCCGCAGTCGAGCAACTCGAGACCGAGTTCTTCTTTCACCTGAATCCAGCCGCGCGCACGAAACATCCGGTTGATCGCGACTGCGCGCCGCACGCGCGTGATGCCGTACTCCGACACGATGATCGTGCGCACGCCGCGCGTCGCATAGAACGCCAGCAGATCGCCGACGATCGTGTCGATGGCCGTACAGCCGGCGGCCACGCGCGGGTCGTCCGGGCCGAAACGCTGCAGGTCGTAGTCGAGGTGCGGCAGGTACACGAGCGAGAGGTCTGGCTCGTGCCGCTCCTCGATCCACTGCGCCGACCGCGCGATCCACTCGGACGAGGCGATGCCGGCGATCGGTCCCCAGAACGCATGGAACGGGAACGCGCCGAGGTCGTGCGTGATCTCCGGCCTGACGGCGTACGGATGGGTGTAGACGTCGAACACCTTGCGGCCGTCCGCGGGGTACATCGGGCGCGGCGTAATCGACCAGTCGGCGCTGGAGTACATGTTGTACCACCAGAACAGCTTCGCGCAGGTGAAGCCGGGACGCGCCTCGCGCGCCCGCTCCCACAGCTTCGTCCCCCGCACGAGGTGGTTCGACTGCTTCCAGAATTGATGCTCGGCGAGGTCGCGATCGAACCAGCCATTGGCGACGATGCCGTGCGACGAGGGCAGGGCGCCGGTCAGGTACGTCGACTGCGCGGTGCAGGTGAGTGCCGGCAACGCCGGGTCGACCTGAACGAGCCCGCCCGCCTCGACGGCCCGCTGCAGGTGCGGCGTGTGGACACCGATCACGCGGGAGGTGAGGCCGACGACGTCGAGGACGGCGAGGCGTTCAGCCATGGCCATACCGTGCGGCCAGCGCGTCGATGGCCGCATCCACCTGGGAGGCATCCATCGCGTGCACATCCAGCGTCTCGCCGGGTGCGCGCACCATGGGAATGGTCAGCCGTCCACCGAGGTGCTCCCGGAACTCTTCCAGCCCCTCGAGCACCATCCGCCGCCCATCGTCCCGGCGCATCGCCAGCGCCGGGTGATACAGCGGAAAGCCGATGCCCGAGAGGACGGCGAGAATGCGCCCGGCAGCGACGGACGGCAGCAGGCCGATGCGCTCGGCGTAGAGGACGTCGAGCGCCAGGCCAATGGCCACGGCCTCGCCGTGACTCAGGGTGAACGTCGTCATCTGCTCGAGCTTGTGTGCCGCCCAGTGTCCGAAGTCGAGCGGACGCGCGCTGCCCTGCTCGAACGGGTCACCTGCCGTCGCGATGTGCTCGAGGTGGTGTCGGGCACTCGTGCGCACGACGGCTTCGAACGGCTCCGGCTCGCACGATGCGAGCGCCTCCATGTGCGCCTCGATGTAGTCGAAGAACACGGCGTCGCGGATGAGCGAGACCTTGACGGCCTCGACGAGCCCCGCGCGCCGTTCGCGCATCGGCAGCGCGTGCAGGAACGCGGCGTCGTTCACCACGGCGTGCGGCACGGCGA
>CAYMAG010000069.1:13796-26271 GCA_964388335.1 uncultured Vicinamibacteraceae bacterium
ATCGGCAGCGCGTGCAGGAACGCGGCGTCGTTCACCACGGCGTGCGGCACGGCGAACGAGCCGAGCCAGTTCTTCTTGCCGAAGTGGTTGACGCCGTTCTTCACGCCGATGCCGCCATCGGCCTGGCTGAGGCTCGTCGTGGGCAGCCGCACGAGCGGAATGCCGCGATGCGCGGTCGCCGCGCCGAAGCCGACCATGTCGAGCACCGCGCCGCCGCCGACGGCCAGCACGTACGAGTGCCGGCAGAGATGCACGGCGTCGATCGCCGCCCAGACGCGCTCGAGCTGCGATCGATCGTTCTTCACGCGCTCGCCGCCCGGCACCGGCACCGGTTCGCCGACCAGGCGCACCTTGTCGGCCCACGCCGTGAACCATGCCGTGATGCGTGCCGGCATGTCGGGCCACGCCTGCGCCAGCCCATCGTCCCAGAACACCAGCACGCGCGGTGCGACGCCCTCGTCGCGCGCCGTGAGCACGGTGGTCAGCACTGCGTTGTCCCGCGCGAACGCGTCACGCGTGAACAGCAGCCGAAGGTCCTGCTGGATGGTCAGGGGCAGCGCGAGGTCGACGCTCACGTCGAACGGCTGAAGCAACGATTCGGTTTCGGACGGTGACACGACAACACCTCAAGTGGACGCCGCAACCCGCTGGGCTGCGCGTCCGAGTGGGATGGCGGCGGCGCAGGCGAGCGAGGCCGGCCAGGCGCCGACGGCCGCGAGCGCCGCGGCATCGACGAGCGGCATGCACGCGAGCAGACGCCCCACCCAGCGTCCGAGCGCCGCTGCCGACGACCCGGCCCGGTACTCGGCCCGTGCCAGCAGGCTCACCCCCAGGATGTAGGCCGACAGCGCACTCACCCAGGCCAGCACCGCGGCCGAAAACGGCTCCGCGACGATCGAGGCGACGGTCAGCCCGAGGAAGGCGCGGCAGCCAGCCATCAGGACGACCGAGCCGGCCCACCGCTTGTGCAGCCAGTTGTAGGCCACGATCGCGGCGGCCATCGATCCGGCCCAGACCGGCGACGCGCCCAGCGCCATGACGAACAACCCGCAGGCGGCGCCAAGCAGCAACGCGCCAACCCACGCAGCCGCGGCAAGCGTCACCGCGCCCGTCGGAATGGCCCGGCCGGTGCGATACCTGCGGTCGAAGTCGGCGTCGAACACGTCGTTGAGCGTCGCGCCACCCGCGTAGGCCAGCGTGGCACATCCGGTCGCCGCCAGCCAGAGGGACGATGGCGGCCAGGCGGCGGCTGCGGGCGCCGACAGCACGAGCGCGGCGAGCACGTTGCTCCAGACGGACGGGAAATTGCCGGCCCGGGCGAGGTCGAACCAGGCGCGCACGGGCGACCGCGGGCCCGCGGTCATGGGCGCACGGCGGCCGCCACACGCGCGGCCGTTGCCGGATCGGCCAGCTCTCGTGCGGCGCAGGCGTCGAGCGTCCAGGCGTACTCACGCACGAGTTGTTCCTCGACGCCGATGCGCAGCGACGGCGGCAACACCTCCCACGTGTAGGTTTCCATCTCGATGTGCGGGCAGGCTCCCGGGTGGGCCGCCAGCCAGTCGAGCGTGCCCTCGATGTGGTCTCGTGTGTCGCGGAAGGGTGCGCCTGGCGTCGCATGCAGCGGCACGTGAAAGTGCACCCTCCACTCTTCCCCATCCGCGGCAGGAGTGGCATCTGCAAGCGCATCGGGCAGGTCGATGTACCGGCGAAAGACCTCGCCCGTGGCGGCGTCGCCGGCGACGACCTGATGCAGATAGGTCGGTTCGACGAACGGCGCAAGCGCGGCGCGTCCCTCGGCATCAGGCGTGACCCGCAGCGCGGAACTGAGGTGTACCTTGCTCAACCTCAGACCCGCCGCCGCGAGCCGGTCGAGTGCCTCGCGGGGCGGCTCGAACTCGACGGCGAGATGACAGCAGTCGTAGTTCACGCCGACGACGCGGGCCCAGCGCTCCGACTCGGGGTCGCGCTCGGCCCACTCGGCGAAGAACGCGACGGTTTCATGAGTCGTCTCGAGCAGACACAGGGGCTCGGGCTCGAGGCCGAGCGACAGGTCGAGTCCGGTGCGCTCGCTCACCGCCTCGATGTGGCGGGCACACGAGGCCAGGTTCTCGAAGATGGCAGCCCGCTGCCGCTCGTCGAGCACGAAGCCCTTGAACGAGGCAGGCACGGTGCTGACACTGCCGGGAACCCCCGCCGGCAAGAGTTCCGCCAGCAGATCGAAGAGGTGGTTGGTGTAGGTCAGGCGCTCGTGCGTGGACCAGTCGGGTGCGTACACCCGCTCCTTCACGCGGGTGCCGTGGAAGCTGCCGTACGGGAAGCCGTTGATCGTGAAGACGTAACTGTCGTGCGCGTCGAGCCAGTGACGGAACGCCGTCAGCGTGGCGCGCTCTGCGAGTTCCGCCGCCGCCTGCGCGCCGAGCCGCAGGCCGATCGCGTACGGCTCGTGAGGCGCCACCCGTTGGCGGACGACATCGGTGTGCCGCTCGAGCATCGCGAACGTCTCGGCCCAGCCCTCCCCGCGATGGACGTTGGTGCAGTAGGCGAGGTGGATGCCGCCGGCGAGTCTCATACGGCGCTGTCCGCCGGGACGCGGAACGTCGGACACTGCGAGAGGAACTCGTGGGGATTGCGGAACAGGAGCTGGTCCACCTGGTCGGCACGGTGTCCGCGCCTGCGCATCTCGAGCGCGGTCTTCGGCACGGCGAGGGGATCGCTGACGCCCCAGTCGCAGGCGCTGTTCATCCACAGGCGCTCGCCGCCGGTGATCTCGATCATGTCGACCGCGCGCGCCGGGCTCGCCTTCGAGTCGGGATACAGCGTGATGCCCGCCCAGAAGCCCCCGTCGAGCACCATGCGCAGGGTGTGCTCCTCGACGTGGTCGACGATGACGCGGCCCGGCTGGACGCCGGAGTGGGCGCGCAGCACGTCGAGGATGAGACGCGTCCCCTTCAGCTTGTCTTCGAGGTGCGGCGTGTGGACGAGGATCAAGCGGTTGTGGGAGACGGCGAGTTCGACGTGCGCCTCGAGGACGGTCACCTCGTTGCGCGTGTTGCGGTTCAGGCCGATCTCGCCGATGCCGAGCACACCTGGCGCGTCGAGGAACTCGGGAATCATCGCGAGCACGTCCCGCGCCAGCCCCAGGTCCTCCGACTCCTTCGGGTTGATGCAGAGCCAGCAGTAGTGCGGCAGCAGGAACTTCGCCGCACGGGCGGGCTCGTACTGCGTGAGCTGCCGGAAGTAGTCGCGAAAGCCGTCCACCGACCCGCGGTCGAAGCCGGCCCAGAACGCCGGTTCGCACACCGCCTGGCAGCCGGCCGACACCATGGCCTCGTAGTCGTCGGTCGTGCGGCTCACCATGTGGCCGTGGGGCTCGATGTAGCGCATGGCGTGCCGTCAGTCGTGGGGTTGCCATGCGCCGAACGCAGCCTTGCCGGTCGACACGGCGTCGGGCTCGGTGGTCGGGTCGCTCAGCGCCTCGAGCACACGGCGCGCGCGCTCGGGTTGGCCGTCCACCAGCACACGCGCGGCCTCGCGCAGCGCGGCACACCGGAAGTCGTCGGCCACCGCGTGCCGCTCGACACGGTCGAGGAATGCGGCCACTTCCAGCAGCTTCGCGCGCACGGGCACGAAGCCCACGTCCACCATGGCTCGTGCCGACGCGCGGTCCTGTTCAGTCACATCCAGCTCCTGCATCCGAGGGGCATCATCGTCGGATCCATTGTAGTCGGGGACCCGCCTTCGCCAAGGCTACGGCGGGGCAAGCCCGCAGTCTCAGCCTCAGGCTCCGGCGGCGCAAGCCCGTCGACGTGGGCTATGATCGCGGCAACGAAAGCGAGGACGAGATGGCAGATGCATCTTCCGGCGGACCGCCAGGGGCGTCGTCCGCATCCCGAGGGCTCGGTCGACGCACGTTCGTCCGGCGAATCGCCGGGACGGCCGCGACCGTGTCGCTCCTGTCGCGCGGGCGCCGCGCCTCGGCGCAACAGCCCCCCGCCCCGGACACGCCCCGCCGCATCCGGATCGCCGTCATCGGGCTCAATCACGGCCACATCAACAGCATGACGAGCAGCGTCGTCCGCGGCGGCGGCGAACTCGTCTGGGTGCATGCGAAGGAACCGGAGTTGCTGCAGCCGTTCCTCGGCCGCTACCCCGCCGCGAAGGCCGCCCGCACGGAGGACGAGATCCTGCAGGACGCCAGCATTCACGCGGTGCTGAGCGCGTCGATACCCGACGAGCGCGCGCCCCTCGGTCTGCGCGTGATGCGCGCCGGCAAGGACTTCATCGCCGACAAACCGGGCATCACGTCGCTCGCGCAGCTGGCCGAGGTGCGGACCGTGCAGGCCGAGACGCGCCGCATCTACTCGATCGTCTACAGCGAGCGCTTCGAGAACCGGGCGACGTTGCGCGCGAGCGAACTGGTGAAGTCCGGCGCCATCGGCCGCGTGGTCCAGACGGTCGGCCTCGGGCCACACCGGATGAACCCGAAGTCGCGCCCCGACTGGTTCTTCGACAAGGCACGCTTCGGCGGCATCCTGTGCGACATCGCCTCGCACCAGGCCGATCAGTTCCTCCACTTCACCGGATCGACGCGCGCGGACGTGCTCAGCTCGCAAGTCGGCAACGTGCACTATCCGCAATATCCCGCCTTCGAGGACTTCGGCGACATGCACGTGCGCGGTGACGGAGGAACGGGCTACATCCGCGTGGACTGGTTCACGCCCGACGGGTTGCCAACCTGGGGCGATGGCCGCCTCACGATCCTCGGCACCGACGGCTTCATCGAGATCCGCAAGAACGTGGACCTGGCCGGGAGGCAGGGCGGCAACCACCTGTTCCTGTCCGACCAGAAAGAGACGCGCTACGTCGACGTGCGAGACGTCGAGCTGCCCTACGGCCGCCAGATCGTGGACGACATCGTGAACCGCACGGAGACAGCCATGTCGCAGGCGCACTGTTTCCTCGCCACGCAGCTCGTGCTCGAGGCCCAGGCCCGCGCACAACGACTCGTCATCGACAGGCAGGGATAGCGACTCCGACCCATCCGACGGAATCAAGACCCATGTCAAACCCCGCACGACAGACACGCCGCCAGTTCCTCGGGACCACGGGCACGACCGTCGCCGCCGCCACGGTCGCCGCCGGCTTTCCAGCCATCGTCCCGGCGTCGGTGCTCGGCCAGCACGCTCCGAGCAACCTGATCACCGTCGGTGCCATCGGCACCGGACGCATCTCGCGTGTGCACGACATGCCAGGCATCTGGCGTCACGAGACGGCCCGCATCGTCGCGGTGTGCGACGTGGACCGCACCCGCATGGAGGATGCGAAGGTGCTGGTCAACGGCCACTACACCACGGTGGCAGGCAAGCCGTACGACGGCGTGTCCGGGTACACCGACTACCGCGAGCTGCTGGCGAACCCCGACATCGACGCCGTGGTCATCAGCACACCCGACCACTGGCACACGATCATCGGCATCGATGCGGCCCGGGCGGGCAAGGACATCTACATGCAGAAGCCCGCGTCGCTGACCATCGCCGAGGGACGGGCCGTGAGCGACGCCGTCCATCGCAGCGGCGTGATCTTCCAGATTGGCAGCCAGCAACGCTCGTCCATCCAGTTCCGCGTGGCGGCCGAACTCGTGCGCAACGGCCGCATCGGCGAGCTGAAGACGGTACAGGTGGGCCTCCCCGGCGATCCCTCCGGGCCCGAGGAGCCGGAGATGCCGGTGCCGCCGGCTCTCGACTACGACAGGTGGCTCGGCTCGACGCCGCGCGTGTACTACACGGAGAACCGCGTGCATCCGCAGCAGGGGTACGACCGGCCGGGCTGGCTGCGCTGCGAACAGTTCGGCGCCGGGATGATCACCGGCTGGGGCGCCCATCATCTCGACAGCGCGCACTGGGGCATGGGCACCGAATACACCGGTCCGATCGAGGTGTGGGGCACGGCCGAGTTCCCGACGAGCGGTCTCTGGGACGTGCACGGGCCGTTCCGGACCGAGGCGCGCTACGCCAACGGCGTCCACATGATCGTCAGCGGTGAGTTTCCCAACGGCATCCGCTTCGAAGGCACCGACGGCTGGATCTTCGTCTCGCGCGGCAACGAAGCCGTGACCTCCAGCGACCCCGGAGCGAGGCTGAAGGACTCGCAGGCGCTCGCCGCCAGCGACCCCGGGATCCTCACGTCGGAGATCGGTCCGGATGGCGTCCATCTGTATCGCAGCAGCAGTCACCACGGGAACTGGCTCGAGTGCGTGAAGACGCGACAGCAGCCGATCGCGCCGGTGGAGGTTGCCCACCGGTCCTGCTCGGCGTGCCTCCTTCATCACATCGCGATGAAGCTGCCTCGTCGCCTCCAGTGGGATCCCGTCAGGGAGCGCTTCCGCAACGACGATGAGGCCAACGCGATGCTGTCGCGCCCGCAGCGCTGGCCGTTCGTGGTGGACTGATGGCCACCGGCAGGACGGTCGCCGTGCGCGGGCATGTCCCCGCCTCGGCGAGGCGGGGCCTACCGGGGACGTGCTGTCTGAGGTCTCCTTCGTTCCTTCGTTCCTCCCTTCCTTCGTTCCTTCGTTCCTTCTTCCGTCGCGGCGACTTGCGCGCGCTGCGATACGATGACCTGCCCGGAGGATCTGATGGCCGACACCGTGAAGTACCTGCTCGACGAGACGAGGCTCCCTACCCGCTGGTACAACCTCGCGGCCGACCTGCCGTCGCCGTGCCCACCACCGCTGCACCCGGGCACCCTGCAACCCCTCGGCCCCGGCGACCTCGCGCCGCTGTTCCCGATGTCGCTCATCGCGCAGGAGGTGTCCACCGAGCGCGAGATCGAGATTCCCGAGCCGGTGCGCGATGTGTACCGGCAGTGGCGGCCGACACCGCTCCATCGCGCCCGGCGCCTCGAGCAGGCGCTGCAGACGCCGGCGCGCATGTATTACAAGTACGAAGGCGTCAGCCCGGCGGGCAGCCACAAGCCGAACACGTCGGTCGCGCAGGCCTTCTACAACCGTGAAGCCGGCGTCCGCAAGATTGCCACCGAGACCGGTGCTGGACAGTGGGGCTCGTCCCTGGCGTTCGCGGGCGCGCTCTTCGGCATCGAGATCGAGGTGTTCATGGTGCGGGTCTCGTACAACCAGAAGCCGTACCGCCGCGCGCTCATGGAGACGTACGGCGCACGGTGCATCGCCAGCCCGTCGAACGAAACAGCCTACGGGCGCGACGTCCTCGCCCGCGATCCCGCGTGTAACGGCAGTCTTGGTATGGCCATCTCCGAAGCCGTGGAAGTCGCCGCCACGCACGACGACACGAACTACGCGCTCGGCTCGGTGCTCAACCACGTTCTCCTGCACCAGACGGTCATCGGCCTCGAAGCCATGGCCCAATTCGACATGGCCAACGACTACCCGGACGTCATCGTCGGTGCGACGGGCGGAGGATCGAACTTCGCCGGCATCGCGTTCCCGTTCATCGGCGCGAGCCTTCGCGGCACACAGTCGGTGCGCGTCGTCGCGGTCGAGCCCGCCGCCTGCCCGAGCCTCACGCGCGGCCGGTACGCCTACGACTTCGGTGACACGGCCCACATGACGCCCCTGACGAAGATGCACACCCTCGGCTCGACGTTCATGCCGCCGGGGTTCCACGCTGGCGGGCTGCGCTACCACGGGATGGCGCCCATGGTGTCGCACCTCAAGGAACTCGGCCTGATCGAAGCGCGGGCGGTCATGCAGCGTGACTGCTTCGACGCGGGCGTGCAGTTTGCGCGGGCGGAAGGCATCCTGCCCGCGCCCGAGGCCAACCACGCGGTACTCGGCGCCATCGACGAGGCGATCCGCTGCCGCGAGGAAG
This sequence comes from uncultured Vicinamibacteraceae bacterium, assembly GCA_964388335.1. Lineage (GTDB taxonomy): Bacteria > Acidobacteriota > Vicinamibacteria > Vicinamibacterales > Vicinamibacteraceae > JAEZDP01. The sequence continues at coordinate 21,641 of CAYMAG010000069.1, forward strand.
GCGTGTCGCGCGCGATCCTCTTCAACCTGTGCGGCCACGGCCACTTCGACATGCAGGCCTACATGGACTACGTCGCCGGCGCGCTGACGAATCAGAGCTACGACGAGAGCGAACTGGCGATGGCCCTCGCAGGCCTGCCGTCGGTGCCGGGGGCAGATTGACGACCTGCCCCGCCTCGGCGAGGCGGGGCCTACCGGGACGCACATTGGCGAGGCGGGGCCTACCGGGGGCGTGCTGTCTGAGGTCTCCTTCGTTCCTCCCTTCCTTCGTTCCTTCGTTCCTTCGTTCCTCCCTTCCTGTCCTCCTGTCCTCCTGTCCTACACTGTCCCGCATGCCCAAGGACCGGCGTTACCCAATCGGCAAGTTCGTCTACGACGCGTCCGTGACGCCGGAGTCGCGCGCCGACTCGATTCGCGCGATCGCGGAGTTGCCTCGCCACCTGCGCGGCGCCGTTGCCCCGATGACCGACCCACAGCTCGAGACACCGTATCGAGAGGGAGGCTGGACGGCGCGGCAGGTCGTGCACCACCTCGTGGACAGTCACATCAACGCGTACGTCCGGTTCCGCTGGGCACTCACCGAGGACGGCCCTACGCTGAAGGCGTACGACGAGAAGGCCTGGGCGGAGCTACCAGACGCGAAGTCGGGCCGCGTCGCGTTGTCTCTCGATCTGCTCACCGCGTTGCACGCGCGATGGGTCGGGTTGCTGGAGGCCATGGCGGACGCGGACTTCGGGCGAGTGATCGTGCACCCCGTGTCTGGGCCGCAGCCACTCGACCGGTTCCTGCAGCTGTACGCGTGGCACGGCCGCCACCATCTCGCCCACGTGCTGCTGGTCGCGGATCCGCTCGGGGCGGGCAACGACGACGGGCCGTCCTGACCCGACGCGAGCGGATGCTCGCTGCCGAGGCCGCAGGAGGACGGTGAGCCGATCGTCATCGGCAACGCGTGTGGTGGGCGGCGGCGCGATCATCTGCCCGGGCGTGACCGGCGGGTCACGATCGGTGATCGGCGCCGGCAGCGTGGTCACCCGGGACGTTCCGGAGGACGTGTTCGCTGCCGGCAACCCGTGCGCGTGATCGGGCGATCCGAGGTGGCGGGGGTCAGACGAGTGTCGCGTCGAGGGTGATCTCGACCGACGCAAGTGCCTTCGAGATCGGGCAGTTCTGCTTCGCCCCTTCCGCGTGTTGCTGGAACGTCGCAGCGTCGATGCCGGGCACTTCCGCCTCCGTCACCAGGTGGATGCGCGTGATGCCGAAACCCTCGCCCACCTTCTCGAAGTGCACCTGGGCCTCGGTCGAGACGCGCGTCGGCGTGATGCCGGCCTTGCCCAGCCCCGCGGACAGGGCCATCGAGAAGCAGCCCGCGTGCGCAGCGGCCACGAGTTCTTCGGGGTTGGTGCCGGTGCCGCTCTCGAAGCGCGACGAGAACGAGTACTGCCCCTCGTAGGCACCACTGCCGAGTGCCACCGTGCCCGAGCCGTCCTTGAGCGAGCCGTTCCACTGAGCCTTGGATGTTCTGATCATGATGTCCTCCCTGTATGCGGCCATCGGCCGTACGGCCGTGGGCCAGTCCGTAGCCTGACGCTTACGCGCCGCGTCCTGACGCATGAATCAGGGCTCGGAGCGCGTCTGCGCGTGCACGTGCTTCCTCGTGCGTGATGAGGGTGTCGACTCGAATCGGCGACACCCAGGTCCAGTTCTGTTCGCCGACCGAGGCCGGGACGTTGATGCGGTCACGCCAGCCGAACACGTCCTGCAGGGGCAGGATGACGAGGTCGGACGCGGCGTGCATCAGCAGGTCGATGATCGCATCCCGGAGGCCGTCAGTGAAGGGTTGATCGGGCGTGAAGCCTCCCGCGGCGAGCGCGGGCAGTGCGAGCACGGCGGCCCGCTCGTCCAGCTCGGCGGCGTCCCACCACGACGCGAGCATGTCGGTGTCGTGCGTGCCCGTCGTGGCGAGCGACACCTGCGGGTAGGACGAAGGGTCACGGAACGGCTGGCCTGGCGTCTTCCAGTCGCGTTCCCAGCGGAGGACCCGATAGCCGGGGACGTCGAGCCTGTCGAGCGACTCGCGGACGAAGTCGGGAATCGTGCCGAGGTCTTCGGCGATGATCGCCGCGCCGGCGCTTCGGAACACCTCGAGCACCATCTCGCCGAGCCATCGCTGCTGGTCCTCGTGGGCAGGCATGAAGTACGGCGCGCTGCCGTCCAGCGGGCGGTTGTAGGTGCGGTAGAACCCGACGAGGTGGTCCACGCGGTAGGCGTCGAACATGTCGGCGGCCCTGCGGGCGCGCGCGCGCAGCCACCCGAAGTCGGCGCGGGCCAGCTCGTCCCAGCGATACACCGGCAGCCCCCAGTCCTGGCCCGTCTCGGCGAAGGCGTCGGGCGGCGTACCGACAGTCGCGTCGCGCGAAAACCAGTGCTGGTGCGCCCAGACGTCGGCGCTGTCGCTGCTCACCATGAACGGCAGGTCGCCAATCAAGGCCACCCCGCCGAGCGCCGCTCTCGCCTGATGCCACTGCCGCTGGGCATGCCACTGCAGCCAGGCCCTGAACAGGAGGGCCGTCTCGTGCTCGCGGCGCGCCGCGTGCAGGGCCTCCGGCTCGCGCGCGGCGAGGGGGGCGGGCCAGTTCCACCAGGCATCGCCATGGTGCACGTCGTGCAGCACGCGGAAGAGCGTGTAGTCGGACAGCCACCAGCCCTGCTCATCGACGAACGCGCGCAGCGCCTGCGCGTCCGCGGTGTCATGACGCCACTCGCGATCGACGAAGCGGGTGAAGGCGCGCCGGAGGACGGCCATCTTCAGGGCGCGGACGGACACGTAATCGACCCGTGACGACTGCTGCAGCGCGGCAAGGTGCGCCATCTCGGCACGGTCGAGCGGCACGTGCCCGGCCGCGACGTCCGGCACACGGTCGACCGCGAGGTAGATGGGGTCGGTAGCCATCGCGCTCAGCGCCGAGTAGGGCGAACTCTGGCCGGTCGCCATGTCGTTGACCGGCAGAATCTGCAAGGCCCGGAGGCCGGCGGCGTGCAGCCACGGGCGGATGGCCGCCAGATCGGCGATGTCGCCGATGCCCCAGCTTCTGGTCGAGGCCATCGAGAACAGCGGCAGCAGGAGGCCGGCGCGTCGCGCGCGGGCGGGGGCACGCGTCATGATGTCTGGCCTGCCTCGAGCACGTCCGACAGCGTATCGAGCCCCGTGTCGAACTGGTCGGGCGGCGTGAGAAGGCTCACGACGAGATAGCCGTCGTGCGCGAAATCGTAGAAGTACGCCGGATGCGTCAGGACGCCCTCGTCGAGCAGCGCCCGCACGAGACCCTCCCCGTTCCCGCAGGTCGCCGGCGTGCGCAGCACCGCCGTCCAGCCCCCCTGCGGGCGACGCAGCGACGCCCCCTCCCGACGGGCTGCCGACCGTGCGAGGGCGTCGAGATTGCGCTCGGTCCGGGCCCGAATCTGGTCGCGGACGCCGCGGCCGTCCGACAGCAGCGTCGGGAGCGCCACCTGCACGGGTGTCGAGACCGACAGGTACGTGTCGGCGATGACCTCCAGCCGATCGACTGCCTCGCGGACCAGGGGGAGGGGACCGTCCACAATCATCCACGCGAGCTTGGCCTGCGGCAGGCCCACCAGCTTGGACAGGCCGTTCAGGCGGACGGTCAGCGCTGGAGGGTCGGCGGGCATCGGCACACCCGTACCACCCGGACGTCCATCGAAGCGATAGGGCGCGAACACCTCGTCCACGATCAGCGTGAGCTGGAATCGGGCGCACAGGTCGAGGAGGGCCGTCCATTCGGCTGTGCTCGGCACGGAGCCCGTCGGATTGTTCGGCGCGACCACGACGATGGCCCGCGTGCGCGTGGTGAGCCGCGCCTCGAGGTCGGCCAGATCGATGATCCAGTGGCCGACGTCGTGCAAGGCGTACCGGTCGAGCAGCACGGCCTCGAGCGCCGCGAGGTGGTCGAGCAGCGGGTAACTGGGCGCGGGGGCCATCACGCGGTCCCCGGCATTGCACAGCAGCTTGAAGAGGTAGGCGTAGCCCTCGCTGGTGCTGGCCGTGAGGACGACGCGGTCGGTAGCAACCGTCAGGTCGGGCGCGTAAGCGCCAGCCACCGCGTCGCGCGCCGATGCCATTCCGAGGCTCTCCGGCGTATAGTCGAGGCTCGCCGCGTTCGACCAGGCCGTTGCCAGCGTTTCGGGATAGGAGAAGCCAGCAATGGTGGGATTCGACAGCGTGAGATCTGCGTGAATCCCCGCCGTCTGCCGCTGGGCAGCCATCGCAGCGGCGAGAGGCGAGGGCGTCACGGACGCCGGCAGACGACAGGAGAACATGGCCCGGGGCAGCTTATCACCGGGGTGTCAGTCGGACCGACAGGTCCAGGGAGCGCACATGGGAATGCTTCGGGTAGCAGCGACGCTGGCGGTGGCGGTGGTCACCACCGGCTGTCTCTCGATCGATTCGAACATCAAGGTGAAGCCCGACGGTACGGGCACGATCGAGCAGACCATGCTCGTCAACTCGTCGGCGATGGGCATGATGTCGATGATGGGCGGTGAAGGTGCCGACAAGACGAAGGGCCCGGGCGCCGAAGAGATGTTCAGCGAAGAGAAGCTGAAGGCGGAGGCCGA
>CAYMAG010000070.1:0-14064 GCA_964388335.1 uncultured Vicinamibacteraceae bacterium
CATGGCCAAGCAGCGCTCGCCTTCGAACCCGGTCGTCGGCCTCGTGCAGATGACCTGCGGCACGTCTCCGGACAAGAACCTGAAGAAGGCGCTGTCGCGCATCGGCGAGGCCGCGAAGCAGGGCGCTACCGTCGTCTGCCTGCAGGAACTCTTTCGTTCACAGTATTTCTGCCAGACCGAAGACACCGCGCTGTTCGCGCTGGCCGAGCCCATCCCTGGACCAACGACGAAGAAGCTCGCCGAGGCCGCACGCAAGCACGAGGTGGTGCTGGTGTCGTCACTGTTCGAACGGCGTGCCGCGGGGGTGTACCACAACACGGCGGTCATCTTCGATCGCGACGGCTCGGTGGCGGGCACGTATCGCAAGATGCACATCCCCGACGACCCGCTCTACTACGAGAAGTTCTATTTCACGCCGGGCGATCTGGGCTTCAGGGTGCATCAGACGCGGCAGGGCGGGTGCGGCGTGCTCGTCTGCTGGGATCAATGGTTTCCGGAAGCCGCGCGCCTCACGGCGCTCCAGGGCGCCGAGATGCTGTTCTACCCGACGGCCATCGGATGGCTGCCGGACGAGTCGGACGAGATGAACGAGGCGCAGCATCAGGCCTGGGAGACGATGCAGCGCGCGCATGCGATTGCCAATGGCGTGTTCGTCGTGGCGGTGAATCGCGTGGGGAAGGAAGGCGCGCTCACCTTCTGGGGACAGTCGTTCGTGGCCGATCCGTTCGGTCGCATCCTGGCCAGGGCCTCGAGCACCGAGGAGGAGGTGCTGCTGGTCGAATGCGACCTGTCGCTCATCGAGAAGACCCGGCAGAACTGGCCGTTCCTGCGCGATCGGCGCATCGACGCGTACGGTGGCCTCACGCAGCGGCTGATCCAGCCATGACCGCTCCCACGCCCGCCGGGCTCGGCTACCGCATGCCGGCCGAGTGGCATCCGCACGCGTCCACCTGGCTCACGTGGCCCAAGGACCCCGTCACCTGGCCCGACCGCGTCGCGCAAGTCCAGGAGATCTTCCTGGCCTTCATCGAGGCGCTGACGCCACACGAGCGCGTGGACCTGCTGGTGGACGATGGGGACGTCGAGGCGGACGTGCGCGCGCGCTGCCGCGCGCGCTCCATCGCCGATACGCGGCTCGTGTGTCACCACGTGCGCACGACCGATTCGTGGATCCGCGACTACGGTCCGAACTTCCTGCTGAATGGCTCGGGCGGGCTGGCGTTCAACCACTGGATCTTCAACGCGTGGGGCAACAAGTACGAGTCGCTGCTGCGCGATGCCGACGTGCCGCGCCGTCTCGCCGCGCTGGCGGAGGTGCCGCGTTTCGACCCGGGCATCGTGCTCGAGGGCGGGTCGATTGACGTGGACGGCCAGGGGACGGTGCTGACGACGGAGCAGTGCCTGCTGCACCCGAACCGGAATCCGACACTCACGCGCGCCGACCTCGACGGCTACCTGCGCGACTACCTTGGCGTGTCGCAGGTCATCTGGCTGAGCGAGGGCATCGAGGGCGACGACACGGACGGCCACGTGGACGACATCACGCGGTTCGTGGCACCCGACACGATCGTGACCGTCGTCGAGGACGATCCTGCGGATGCCAACCACGCGCCCCTGCAGGACAACCTGCGGCGCCTGCAGCTTGCCCGGACCGCGGCCGGCCTGCCGTATCGCGTCGTGTCGTTGCCGATGCCGGGGCCTGTGATGGCCGAGGGAGAGCGGCTGCCCGCGAGCTACGCGAACTTCTACATCGCCAACGGCGTGGTACTGCTGCCCGTGTACGGGCATGCGAACGACACGGTGGCCGCGGAGATTCTGCAGCCGTTGTTCCCCGGGCGTCGCATCGTGCCGGTGCAGTGCGAGCCGCTGGTGTGGGGCATGGGCTCGATCCACTGCGTGACGCAGCAGCAGCCGCAGGGGGTCACAGGATGTGTCCCCGTTGTACACTGACCCAAACCCAACACCCGAGGTCATCCACACGATGCCAGCCATCCAATCTCCCACGCTGTACGACGTCGTCATCGTCGGATCCGGCGCCGGCGGCGGAGTCGCCGCCAAGGTCCTCACCGAGGCCGGGGCAGACGTCTGCATGCTCGAAGCCGGCCCCTGGTGGGACCAGGGCAAGGACGGCGCGATGTTCGCCTGGCCCTACGACTCGCCGCGCCGCGGCGCCTCCACCGAGCGGCCGTTCGGTGAGTTCGACGCTGCCTGGGGTGGCTGGGAACTCGAGGGCGAGCCGTATACCCAGGGCAGCGGGTCGCAGTTCGACTGGTTCCGCGCCCGGATGCTCGGCGGTCGGACCAACCACTGGGGACGCATCTCGCTGCGCTGGGGCCCCGACGACTTCCGCCGCCGCAGCGTCGACGGCCTGGGCGACGACTGGCCCATCAGCTACGACGAGCTGAAGCCCTATTACGACAAGCTCGACGAGTTCGTCGGCATCTACGGCAGCAACCACGCCGCCGAGACGGGCCTCCACAACGAGCCGGACGGCGTGTTCCAGCCGCCGCCCCTGCCGCGCGCCTACGAGCTGCTCATGAAGCAGTCGTGCGACAAGCTGAAGATTCCGATGGTGCCGGCGCGCATGTCCATTCTCACGCGTCCGCTCAACGGCCGTGCGGCCTGCCACTACTGCGCGCAGTGCGGACGTGGCTGCACCACGGCCTCGAACTTCCAGTCGCCCACCGTCCTGCTGCCGCCGGCGCTCGCCACGAAGAGGCTGACGATCGTGACCGGCGCGATGGCCCGTGAAGTGTTGAGCAACGCCGAGGGGCAGGCGACCGGCGTCTCCTACATCGACACCTCCACGGGTGAGGAGCAGGTCGTGCGCGGCCGCGTGGTCGTGCTCGCGGCCAGCGCGTGCGAGAGCGCGCGCATCCTCCTCAACTCCAAGTCGGCGCGCTTCCCCGATGGTCTGGCCAACGGCAGCGGCGTGATCGGCAAGCACCTCACCGACTCGACCGGTGCGAGCCTCGGCGGCTTCATTCCGAAGATGGCCGGCGCGCCCGTCTACAACGAGGACGGTACGGGCGGCATGCACCTGTACATGCCGTGGTGGGTTGACAACGTCAAGGCCAGGCTCGACTTCCCCCGCGGCTATCACATCGAGCCAGGCGGAGGACGCCGGATGCCGAGCTTCGGCTTCGGCGGCGGCATCGAGCGGCATCCGGGCGCGTCCGGCGGCGGGTATGGCAAGGGGCTGAAGGACGAGTACCGGCGTCTCTGGGGCGCGACCGTAGGCTTCGCGGGACGCGGCGAGATGGTGGCCAACAAGGACACCTACATGGACATCGACCCGAACGTCGTCGACAAGTGGGGCATCCCGGTGCCGCGCTTCCACTGGAAGTTCGGCGACTACGAACGCAACCAGGCGAAACACATGATGGAGACGTTCCAGGCCATCATCGAGGGCATGGGCGGCACGGTGACCGGGCGCATTCCCGGGCCGGACCAGGACTACGGTCTCGCGGCCGGCGGACGCATCATCCACGAAGCGGGCGTCGTGCGCATGGGCGACAACCCCAACACCTCGGCGCTCAACAAGCACTGCCAGGCCCACGAGGTGAAGAACCTGTTCGTCGCCGACGCGGGTCCGTTCGTCTCGCAGGCCGACAAGAACCTGACGTGGACCATCATGGCGCTCGCGTGGAAGACGTCCGAGTACATCGCCGAGCAGCGCAAGGCCATGGCCCTCTAGAGGCAGGAGACACGAGATGACCAAGCTCAATCGACGTCAGGCGCTGCAGGTACTGGGCGTGGCTCCAGCCGCCGCGGGCATCGCGTGGACCGACGCGGAGGCGCAGCAGGCGCATCAGCACGCGGAGCAGTCCCGGACGGCTGCGGCCGCGGCAGGCACCACCTACACGCCGAAGTTCCTCACGGCACACGAACTCGCGACGATCACGCTGCTCGCGAACCTCATCATTCCGGCCGACGATCGCTCGGGCGGCGCCAGCGACGCCGGCGTGCCCGAGTTCATCGACTTCATGATGGTCGACCAGCCGCAGCGGCAGCTGCTGATTCGCGGCGGCATCAAGTGGCTCGACACCGAGTGCAACAGGCAGCACGGGACGCGGTTCGTCGAGTGCACCGCCGCGCAGCAGACGGCCATGTGCGACGCGCTGGCGTACCCTGCGAAGGCGAAGCCCGAGCACTCGCACGGCGCCCGCTTCTTCAGCGCGGTGCGCGACCTCACGGCCACGGGGTTCTTCACCAGCAAGATCGGGATCGACGACCTGCAGTACAAGGGCAACACGTTCGTGCCCAAGTGGGAAGGCGCGCCTCCGGAAGCGCTGGCGCACCTGGGGGTCAGTTACGACGCGGTCGCCGACTGGTACAAGGAAGGGTAAGGTAGGGACGGCTCTCCGAGCCGTCCGTGTGAGGAACGAAGGAGCGAAGGAGCGAAGGAACGAAGGACGGAGGGACAGAGGAACGAAGGACAGCACGGCCCCGGTAGTCCCCGGCTCCCCCGGTAGTGGCCTCCGCTCGGCCCCGGTAGCCCCGGCTCGCCGAGCCGGGGATGATCGCAGCCCGGCCGCCTACGTCAGCGGCACCAGCACGCTGAGCAGCAGGGCAATCAGAAACCCCGTCGTCCCCACCACCGCGGCAAGCGCCGTCCACGTCTTGAAGGTGTCGGCCTCTCCGATGCCTCCCATCTTCGAGACCACCCAGAAGCCGCTGTCGTTCATCCACGACCCGACCAGCGAACCTCCACTCACGGCCAGCGCGGCGTAGACCGGCGCGGGCTGGCCCACAGGGACATGTGGGCGCGGCGCTCACCGGTCAACGAGAGAAAGGCCTCGCTGATGCGGCCGGCCCCGCCGCTGCGTTGCAGCGCCATGCCGATGATCGAGGCGAACGCGATGACCAGGCCGATGCGCCCGGCGACGCTCCCGAATTCACCGGCCACGACGCTCGCGGTGTCCGCCCAGGGGACGGCAGGCGCGGCGACACCGACGAAGAGCGCGCCGAGCACGAGCGCCAGAAAGGCGTGCACGCGCCCCACCGCGATGAGCGCGATGACGAGCACCATCGACAACAGCAGCACGACGAGCGAAGGCATGCGTCATGATAGCCTTCCTCATTGTCAAGTCAGCCGTTGAACGCACCCTTTGTCCGAATGTGATGTCCATGTTCCTGCGCCTCTCCACCTGCACCCTCGTCGTCAGCGCCCTCGTGGCCGGCCCGCTGCTGCTCGCGCAGCCGAAGCCGAACCCCCGCGACATCTCGAACCAGTACGCCACGCTGTGCGCCACGTGCCACGGCGACAACATGCAGGGCAACCAGGCGCCGAGCATGCTCGACGACACCTGGGTGAGCGGCGGCGACGACGCCAGCCTGGCGGCATCGATCAGGGACGGGCGTCCGGCCAACGGGATGCCTGCGTTCGGCGGCACGCTGAGCGACGAAGACATCCGCGCGATGGTCATCTACATCCGCGAGGTGCGCACGCGCGCCGCGGTCGAGAAGGCGGGATACGCCAAGCCCGCCGCAGATCAGCTGGTCACGAGCGAGAAGCACACCTTCAAGCTCGAAACGGTGGCGGAAGGCGTCGCGCTGCCGTGGGGCCTCGCGTTTCTGCCCGATGGGCGCATGCTGGTGACCGAGAAAGAGGGACGTCTGCGCACGGTGCAGAACGGCGCCGTCTCCGAGCCCATTGCCGGCATCCCGGCCGTCTGGGCCAAGGGACAGGGCGGCCTGATGGACGTCGCGCCGCACCCCGACTACGCCGGCAACGGCTGGATCTACCTCTCGTTCAGCGATCCGGGTGACGGCGACTCGGCCATGACCAAGGTCGTCCGCGGCAAGCTCCGCGACGGCGCGTTCGTCGATCAGCAGGTGCTGTTCGAGGCGCCCGCCGCCACGTATCGCAGCGGCAACGTGCACTTCGGCTCGCGCTTCGTCTTCGACAACGGCTACCTGTTCTTCTCGATCGGCGAGCGCGGGCAGATGCAGGACGCCCAGGACCTGTCGCGTCCCAACGGCAAGGTGCACCGCATTCACGACGATGGGCGCGTGCCGGCAGACAACCCGTTCGTGGGCCGGCAGGACGCCCTGCCGACGATCTGGAGCTACGGCCACCGCAACCCGCAGGGCCTCGCGAAGCACCCGGTGACCGGTGCGCTGTACGACGCCGAGCACGGCCCGCGCGGGGGCGACGAACTCAACCTCGTCGAGAAGGGGAAGAACTACGGCTGGCCGCTCATCACCTACGGCATGAACTACAACGGCACGCCGATGACCGACAAGACCGCGGCGCCGGGCCTGGAACAGCCCATCACCTACTGGGTGCCGTCGATTGCCGTCTCGTCGATCAACTTCTACACGGGCGACACGTTCCCGCAGTGGAAGCACGATCTGTTCGTCGCGGCGCTGGCCCAGCAGGAGCTGCGCCGGCTCGAGATTCGCGACGGCCAGGTCACGCACCAGGAGGTGCTGTTCAAGGGCGTAGGCCGCCTCCGCGACATCATCATGGGACCGGACGGCAGCATCTACATCGCGTTCAACAATCCCGACCGCATCGCGCGCCTCGTACCGGCCTCGTAGGCAGCCATGGTGCCGGCCGCCCTCGATCTCGGTGATGCGTCACTGTTCGAGGTGCACACCACGGCGCCCGGACCGTCCGGGCGCCTGCCCTTCACCGCGGACGACCTGACCACGCGTCCGAGCGGCGACCTCTTCGGATGGTCGCTCGACGTGGGGATGGGGTGGCCTGCCGACGCGCTGCGCCGGCCGGAGGTCCTCCTGCTGAGCACCCTCGGCGGGATGCGCGAGCCCGACGGATCGCCGCTGGCCCTCGGGTACCACACCGGCCACTGGGAAGTCGGCCTCCTCATGCGTGAGGCCGCGCTGACGCTTCGCGCGCTGGGGTGGATGCCGTTCGCCGGCTACTGCACCGATCCATGCGACGGACGGTCGCAGGGCACGACGGGCATGTTCGACAGCCTGCCGTATCGCAACGACGCGGCGCAGGTGCTCGGACGCCTGGTGCGTTCCCTTCCCACTCGCGCGGCCGTCGTGGGCGTGGCGACCTGCGACAAGGGCCTGCCGGCGATGCTGATGGCGCTGGCTGCCGCGGGTGACCTGCCCGTGGTTGCGGTGCCCGGAGGCGTGACCTTGCCGCCCGAGCACGGCGAGGACGCCGGTGCCATCCAGACCATCGGCGCGCGGTTCAGCCACGGGCTGCTCACGCTCGAAGAAGCCGCGGACCTGGGCTGCCGCGCGTGCGCCACGCCGGGTGGCGGGTGCCAGTTTCTCGGAACGGCCGCCTCGTCGCAGGTCGCCGCCGAAGCGCTCGGGCTGGCCGTACCACACGGCGCGCTCGCGCCGTCCGGGCAACCGATCTGGCTGGACGCCGCCCGACGCTCGGCCCATGCCGTCGTCGCGCAGCGGCACGGGAGCCTCGGCGCGTCGTCGCTGGTCACGGATGCGTCCATTCGTAACGCCATGGTGACGCACGCAGCGTTCGGCGGCTCCACGAACCTGCTGCTGCACATTCCCGCAATCGCCCACGCGGCGGGTCGCGCCCGTCCCACCGTCGCCGACTGGCAGGCGGTCAACCGCGCCGTCCCGCGCCTGGTGGACGCGCTGCCGAACGGTCCGCACCCGACCGTGCGGGTCTATCTGGCGGGCGGCGTGCCAGAAGTGCTGCTGCACCTGCGCGCGCTCGGCCTGCTCGACACCAGCGTGCCCACGTGCTCGGGGCTGACGCTCGACGCCGTGCTCGACTGGTGGGCAGACTCCGACCGGCGCGTGCGTTGCCGCGAGGTGTTGCGCTCACGTGATGGCATCGATCCTGACGACGTGATCTCGCCACCCGATCGGGCCCGGACGCGCGGGCTGTCGAGCACCGTCTGCTTCGTGACCGGCAACCTCGTGCCGGACGGCGCCGTGATCAAGAGCACCGCCATCGATCGCACGTTGCTGGACGCACAGGGCATCTACCGCCACGTGGGACCCGCACGCGTGCTCACGAGTGAGGCGGCGGCGATTGACGTACTCAAGCGGCACGATGATCGTCGGCTTCGGCCGGGCGAGGTGCTCGTGCTGGCCGGGGTCGGTCCCATGGGTACCGGCATGGAAGAGGTGTACCAGGTGACGTCGGCGCTGAAGCACCTGCCAGACTACAAGGGGACGCCGCTCATCACCGACGCACGCTTTTCGGGCGTCTCGACCGGGCCGTGCATCGGCCACGCCGGGCCCGAAGCACTCGCCGGCGGGCCGATCGGCCGCCTGCGCGACGGTGACATGGTGGAGATCGTCGTGGATACGCGTGGGCTGACCGCTGCTGCCAACGTCGTCGCCGCCGACGCGCGCGGCGCCTGGGCGCCCGCCGACGAGCTTCTGGCGCATCGCGCGCCGCATCCGGACCTTGCGCCGCATCCGGCGCTGCCGCCGGCCACGCGTCTCTGGGCCGCACTGCAGGCCGCCAGCGGCGGCACGTGGGGCGGCTGCGTGTACGATGTGGACGGAATCGTGACCGCCCTGGCGGGCGCACCCGCGCCGCCAGCGGCAGGCCACACGCCGCACCCCTGACTCGAGAAACCGCCATGACCAGGACCATATCCACCCGACGCGACTTCCTCCGGACGACGGGCACCTCGCTCGCCGTCGCGCCACTGCTGTCGTCCGCCGCCAGCGCAGCACAGGCGCCGCAGCCTCCCCCGGCGAAGACGTTCGGCTACGCCATCGTCGGCCTTGGCGGGCTGTCGCTCAGCGACATCCTGCCGGCCTTCGCCAACACGACGCGTTCGCGAGTGACGGGCCTGGTGAGCGGCGACATCGACAAGTCGCGAGCGCTCGCCGCACAGTACGGCGTGCCCGACAAGGGCCTGTACTCGTACGACACGTACGACCGCATCGCCGACAACCCCGACATCGACGCCGTGTACATCGTGCTGCCCAACAACATGCACGCCGAGTACACGATTCGTGCGCACAAGGCCGGGAAACACGCGCTCGTCGAGAAGCCGATGGCCAACACGGTGAAGGACTGCGAAGACATGATTGCCGCAGCGAAGGCGGCCAATCGCAAGCTCGCCGTGGCGTATCGGCTGCGCTACGAGCCCTACACGCAGACCATGATCAAGATGGCGCGCGGCGGCGAGTTCGGCAGGACGAAAGTGCTGCTCTGCGAGGCCGGATTCAACATCGGCAACCCGAGCCAGTGGCGTCTGACACAGGCCATGGGCGGCGGCGGGTCGATGATGGACATCGGCATCTATGCGGTCAACGCGGCACGCTATCTCGCGGGCGAAGAGCCGACGGAGTTGTTCGCGATGGAGTACTCCACGCCGAACGACCCGCGGTTCAAGGAAGTCGAAGAGACGCTGAACTTTCAGCTGCGATTCCCGAGCGGCATCCTGGCCAACTGCACGTCGAGCTACGGCACGTCGCTCAATCGCATTCGCGTGCACCAGGAGAAGGGCTCGTTCGAGATGGAGCCGTTCTACAACCGCCGCGACCTGCGGATGCGCGTGTTCCGCGGCAACACGGTCGAGCACCGATACATGCGGGACCCCGACCACTTCGCGGCGATGATGGACCACCTCGCGGAATGTGCCGCGGAGGGCAAGGAGCCGTTGACGGACGGCGTGGACGGCCTGAACGACATGAAGGTCATCATGGGATGCTACGAGTCGGTGCGCACCGGCGCGCCGGTGAAGATTGCCTGACGGCCAGGCAGTCATGCTTCATGCTTCATGCTTCATGCCTCATGACGCATGCTTCATGACTCATGTGTGAACGTCGTGCGTGTGCTGCCGGACGGTAGACGGAGGAAGCGGGTGCACAACGAAGCAGCGGAGAAGCGGAGGTCCAAGAAGCAGGTCCTCTGCTGCTCAGCTTCTCTGTGTGATCCCGTTGCCTCCGTGATCTCCGTTCGCGGAAGAGCCCGAAGCCCGAAGCCCGAAGCCTGAAGCCTGACGCATCAAGCATGAAGCATGAGACATGAAGCATGGATCATGAACCGGCCCTGTCGGAGACGCTGCGGACCTACTGGGGCTTCGACGGGTTCCGTCCGCACCAGCGCGAGATCATGGACGCGATTCTCGCCGGCCGTGACTCACTGCTCGTCCTGCCCACAGGCGGCGGCAAATCGCTCTGCTTTCAGGTGCCCGCGCTCATCCGGCCCGGCCTGGCCGTCGTCGTCTCACCGCTGATTGCGTTGATGAAGGATCAGGTGGACGGGTTGAACGCCAACGGCGTGCCCGCGGCCTGCTACAACAGCGCCCTGTCGGACGATGAGCGACGGTCGGTGGTGCGTGGGTTGCGGGCGGGCCAGTTCCGCCTGCTGTACGTGGCGCCGGAGCGTCTCGTGGGCGACGGCGGTGACGGGTTTCTGCAGCTGCTGAAATCGGTAGGCGTTAGCTTTCTCGCCATCGACGAAGCGCACTGCATCAGCCAGTGGGGACACGATTTCCGCCCGGAGTATCGTCGGCTGGCACAGGTGCGCGACGCGCTCCCCGGCATCAGCCTGCACGCCTTCACGGCGACCGCCACGTCGCGCGTGCGGGGCGACGTCACGCGCCAGCTCGGCCTCCACGATCCGCTGGAAGTGGTCGGGTCGTTCGATCGGCCGAACCTCGTGTACCGCGTCCTGGCGCGCTCAGGCCTGAAACGGCAGATTCTCGACGTGCTCGGACGCCACAAGGGCGAAGCCGGGATCATCTACTGCACCTCGCGGCGCGAGGTGGACCAGTTGTCGTCCTGGCTGGTGGACGAGGGCGTGCGCGCGATGGCGTACCACGCCGGCCTGGCCACCGAGGAGCGGACGCGTGCGCAGGAGGCGTTCATCACCGAGCAGGTGGAGGTCATCGTCGCGACCGTGGCCTTCGGCATGGGAATCCATCGGTCGAACGTCCGCTTCGTCTTGCACGCCGGCGCGCCGCAGTCGCTCGAGCACTATCAGCAGGAGTCCGGCCGCGCGGGACGCGATGGTCTCGAGGCGGAGTGCGTCCTGTGTTACTCCGGTGCCGACTTCCTCAAGTGGCGGATGATGCTCGAGCGCAACGGCGAACTGACCGATGCGTCGATCGCGCTGATGCGCGACATGGAGCGCTACGCCACCGGCGTCGTCTGCCGGCACCGGCAACTCGTGCGCTACTTCGGGGAGGAGTATGCGCGCGCCTCGTGCGGCGCGTGCGATGTCTGCCTCGGCGAACTCGAGCTGATTGACGATCCGGTGCTGATGGCGAGGAAGGTGCTGTCCGGCGTCGCGCGCGTCGAGCAGCGGTTCGGCGCCGGTCACGTGACGGCGGTGCTGCGCGGACAGGCCACGGCGGCCGTGAAGAGCCGCGGACACGACGCGCTCAGCACGTTCGGTCTGCTCGCCGACAGGTCAGTGGCCGAGGTCCGTGGCTACCTCGAGCAGCTCACGGCTGTTGGCCTGCTCGAGCAGACGCCCGGTGAGTACCCGGTGTTGCGGCTGACGCCCGAGGGGCGGCAGTTGATGCGCGACCCCGAGAGTCAGCCCGGCCTCACGCTCACGCGGCCCCCGCAGGCACGGCCCGGAGAGGCGCGCGTGCGGTCCAGGGTCGAGTCGGAGTCGTGGGAAGGTGTGGACCGCGATCTGTTCGAGCGGCTGCGCGGTGTGCGGCTCGAGATCGCGCGCGGACGCGGCGTGCCGCCGTACGTCATCTTTCACGACACGACGCTGCGCGAGATGGCGCGCGAGCGGCCAACGACGATGGCGGCGCTGCGACAACTGTATGGAGTCGGCGAGCGCAAGGCCGCCGACTTCGGTGAAAAGTTCCTCGAGGCCATCACCTCCTCGTCGCTTCAGGCCTGAAGCACCTTCCACGGATCGAGCCGGCTCGCGCGTCTCGCGGGCAGGTACGCGGCGACGACGACGATCGTGGCCATCAGCGCCACGACACCGATGAAGGTCCACGGGTCATACCGGTGGATGCCGAAGAGCAGCGACTCGAGCACGTGCGCGGCGAAGAACGCTCCGACCAGGCCCAGTGCGGTGCCGACGAGTGCCAGACGCAGCGATCGCGAGAGCACGTACTGTCGGACCGCCCCGGGTGACGCGCCGATGGCCATG
The DNA here is from genome assembly GCA_964388335.1 of uncultured Vicinamibacteraceae bacterium. Lineage (GTDB taxonomy): Bacteria > Acidobacteriota > Vicinamibacteria > Vicinamibacterales > Vicinamibacteraceae > JAEZDP01. The sequence continues at coordinate 12,047 of CAYMAG010000070.1, forward strand.
CGCAAGGCAATCTCGCGGCGGCGCCGCGCGACCCAGTACGCGGCGTTGCCGAAGATGCCCACGGCGGCCATCAGCAGGGCGAGGCCAGCGAAGCTCGTGGCCAGCAGGACGAAGAAGCGCTGACGCGCAACTGACGCTGCAAGGCGCTCCTCCATTGTCTCGATGCGTACCGGAAGATCGGGATCGATCGACGCGATGACCTGCCGCAGTTCGTGCTTCGACGGCCGACCGCCATCCGTTTTCACCAGCACGGTGACATACGGCCAGCGCTCCTGCGGGCGATATGGAACGTACATTGCCAGGCCGTTCCCGAGTGCATCGTCCAGTCCGCCGTGTTTGGCGTCAGCGGCTACGCCGACGACCCTGTATTGGGGCACCTCTGCGGTCCATCGGAACTGCCGGCCGACCGGAGAGGTGCCTGGCCAATAGCGACGCGCCACGGCTTCACTCAGGACGACAGAGCGTTCGGAATCGGTGGGGAGAAACGTCCGTCCCTCCACCATCGGGATACCGAGTGTGGCGAAGTACTCGGGCATCACGGTGATGGTAGGCAGATGGTCGACCGTGTCGCGAACGACGCCGTCGACTTCGATGTCTGCATCGATGTGGAAGGAACTGCCCGAGGGGGGCGCGCCCTCTGAGAAGGTCACGGCGCGGCTGCCTTGCAGGAGTGACGTGCGTTCGGTCACCTCACGCAGGAAGGCGAAGCAGCGGTCACCCGTGTCGTAGCGGTGCCGTGGCAACTGCAGAGACGTCACGAGGACGTCGTCCACGTCGAATCCGGGAGGCACGCTCGTGAGTGCGACGAAACTGCGCAGCAGCAGTCCTCCTCCCGACAGCACGAGCAGCACGGCAGCCAGCTGCAGGACGATGAGTCCGGATTGCCAGGCGTTGTCGCGGCCCGCGCCCGCCGCGGGTGCGCTCCCGTTGAGGACGACACTCGCTGGCCCTCGTCCGGAGCGAAGCATCGGGAGCAGGCTGACGCCGATCGCCGTGAAGGTCGACGCACCGACCGCCCACAGCAGTACGTTGCTGTCGCGTGTGGACGCGATGTTCATGAATGACAGATCATCCGGCAGGCGGGTCAGGAACATCGTGATCAGCCCGTGGGCCAGCATGAGTCCCATCGCACCGCCTGCGCCGGCGAGAATCAGGCCCTCACCGAACAGTCGACTCGCCAGCGTGCTTCGACGCGCGCCGAGTGCGGTTCGAAGCGCGAACTCGCCCTCACGAGACGACGCCCGCGCAAGCAGCAGGCTCGAGACGTTGATGCAGGCGATGAGCAGCACGAGGCTGACCGCCCCCAGCATCACCGCCAACGCCGTCCCGTGGCGCTGCATGTGTCTGCGTTGCACCAGGTCTGTGACGACCAGTTGCCCGTCGGAGTCCAGCAGCCCGGCATTGCGAAGATGCGTGGAGAGTGCGGCGAGTCGGCTGTCTGCCTGCTCGACGCTGACGCTGTCGCGCAGCAACGCGACGGCCTGAGTGCGACTCGCCCGCGCATCTGGCGACAGGGGACGCCAGAGGACTGCTGGCTGCCATGGAAACTGGAGATGTCTCGGCATCACGCCGACGATCAGGTGCGGCTCATCGTCGAGTATCAGCGACCGGCCAACGACATCGGGATCACCGCCGAACCGGTCGAGCCACATGCCTTCGCTGATGACGACGTGGCGCGCGCCATGCGCATCCTCCCGCCCGAGCAGGCGCCCGAGCGTCGGCACGATGCCGAGCATGTCGAGCAGGCCGGGCGAGAGGCTCGGCGCGCTGACTGTCTGTGGCTCCCCGGCGCCGGTCAACGTGACGGTCCCGTACTGGTAGCCTTCGACATGCGAGACGACCTGGTCGAGTGCACGCTGGAACTCCGGCATCAGGTTGTGGTCGATGCCTGGACGTCGGACCGTGGGGTCGGTGGTGCTGCTCGTCAAGAGGTCGACCAGGCGATCGGCGTGCGGATAGGGCAGGGGCCGCAGCAGCATCGCGTCCACCAACACCGCCACCGCCGTCGTCGCGCCGAT
>CAYMAG010000070.1:14164-25805 GCA_964388335.1 uncultured Vicinamibacteraceae bacterium
TCGTGGGTCGAGGGTCGTGCGCGGAACAGCCGTCGCACCCACATCACTCAGCCTCCTGCGCCAGAATCAGGCCGATGGCTTCGGACAGCCTCGTCCAGTTCGCGGTTTCGGTGTCGAGATGACGGCGCCCGGTGGGCGTGAGCTGGTAGAACTTGGCATCGCGTCCGGTGTCGGACGGCTTCCACTTCGACACCAGCAGGCCACGGTCTTCGAGCCGATGCAGGGCCGGGTAGAGCGAGCCCTGCTGCACCTGGACGACATCGCGCGAGATCTGCTGCATGCGCTGTGCGATGCCATAGCCGTGGATTGGGCCCAGCGCGACCGTGCGAAGGATGAGCATGTCGAGCGTGCCCTGCGGCAGGTCGGACTTCGGTGACGGCATGGATGACACCTCCGACTTCTACCTATATACCGTAATGTGTCGGAGTGCAAGGTGTCACGAAACGCGCGCATCGGGCTGCGCGTAAGCAGATCCGGGAGGAACATTCCATGCTCACACGTCGCGAGTGGCTCAATCTGACCCTGGGGACGAGCGCCGCGCTCGCCTTCGACCGTGCGTATCTCTCGGCCCAACAGCCGATGATCACGCGCGCCATCCCGTCATCCGGCGAGCAGGTGCCCATCGTCGGGCTCGGCAGCTCGGCCACGTTCTCGCAAGTGGCGCGCAGCGAAGACGCATCGGCCCTGCGCGAAGTGCTGAAGGCGTTCACCGACAACGGCGGCACGGTGTTCGACACGGCACCGAGCTACGGGGCGTCGGAAGAAGTGTCTGGACGCATTGCCGGCGAACTCGGCATCACCGACACGATCTTCTGGGCGACCAAGGTCAACGTTGCGGGACGAGGTGGCGGCGGTGCCGACCCGGCGGCGGCGAAGGCGCAAATCGAGTCGTCGTTCACGAAGCTGAAGAAGGCGAAGCTCGACCTCATCCAGGTGCACAACCTGGGCGACGTGCCGGTCCAGCTCGGCATCCTCAAGGACCTGAAGAAGGAAGGCCGCATCCGCTACATCGGCGTGACGACGACCAATGAGGGGCAGTACGAGGCGCTGCAGACGATCATGCGCAACGAGCCGCTCGACTTCATCGGCATCGATTACGCCATCGACAACCGGGAGGTGGAAGCGACGATCCTGCCGCTGGCGCAGGAGCGCAGGATCGGCGTGCTGGTGTACGTGCCGTTCGGACGCACGCGGCTCTTCAAGCGTGTCGGCGATCGTCCGGTGCCGGACTGGGCGCAGGCGTTCGGCGCCACCACCTGGGCACAGTTCTTCATCAAGTACGTGGCCGCGCACCCGGCCGTGACCGTGGTGACACCGGCGACCAGCCGCGCCACCAACATGATCGACAACCTGGGCGGCGGACGCGGCAGCCTGCCGGACGAGGCGACGCGCAAGAAGATGGTGGAGCTGATCGAGGGGTTGCCGGCGGTGTAGGGGGCACGGGGCTGGCCCGCCGTAGCCTCGGGCGAAGGCGGGTCGACCGTCGACGGTAGACGTCAGGCGGACGAGGCCGACCCGGTGAACGGGTTTTCGATCGTCACACCGAGCACCATCTGGCCGGCATTCATGTCTTCGGTGCACACGGCGGAACATCCAGCTGATGCGGCCGTCGCCAGGATGAGCGCATCCCAGAACGAGACGTTGTTGAGGACGGCGCAGTCCACGGCGTCGTCGATGAGCGCGGGCGAGACCTGGATGATCTCGAAGACAGAGAACGTCTTCAGAATGGCCTTGGCGGCCAGGGGAGGGACACCCAGTTTCTTCGTGGTGGCGACGTAGAACTCCTGCAGCACCTGCGTCGAGATGACGCCGGTGCCTGACGCGGCAAGGCCAGCGATGAGCGACCGGCTTTTCTCTTGCTTGTCAGGTGCATGCGTGTCTTGCGCGTAGACGAGCACGTTGGTATCGAGGAAGACCTTAGGGGGAGCGGACATACAGGTCCTCTCTGGTCCATGTCTCGCCACGTGAGTCGCCCATGTGGGCGTCCATCAGGCGAAACATCTCGCTGGTCGTCCGCGCTCGGTCTTCGACGACGGTGCGTCGAAGAAGGTCACGAACCAGCCCGTTGAGGGTGGTTTCGTGACGCTGGGCGTACGCGCGTCCCGCCGCCAACGTCTCTTCGTCGAGCGCGAGGGTAATATTCTTCATGCCCACATGTTACGTGGACACTTGAAGTGTGTCCACTGGCGTGCCCACACGCCGCCAGCGCCGGTCACGAACATCCCCGGTGGGGGTGCCACTTCACAAATGGTCACAAGCGAGCCACGCTGTCAACGGAGTCGACGGAGGGAACGGGTGCACAGCGAAGCAGCGGAGAAGCGGAGTCCTCTGCTGCTCTGCGGCTCTGTGTGAACCCGTTACCTCCGTGATCTCCGTTCACTGACCCCATCTGTGTTGCGCTTTTGTTTCGCCTCTGCTAGTCTGCGCCGGTAGGCAAACAAAAGGCGAATAAAAAATGTCGGCTCCACACTCCCGCGCGTATCTCGAAACGCTGCTGCAGCAGCGTCGTCTCGACACCACCCTCACGGAGCGGTTACCAGAGACCGGCCGGATGGAAACGGGCGTGCCTGCACTCGACGCTCAACTGCAGGGCGGCCTGCCGCGCGGCCATGTGTCTGAAGTGGCAGGGCCCCGCTCCTCTGGCCGTAGCCGCCTGCTCCTCACACTCCTGACCGCCGCTACGCAGCGCGGCGAGGTAGCCGCCTGGATCGACACGGTCGATCGTGGTGACCCCGCGCTGGCGGCCGCGGCTGGCGTCCGGCTGTCGCAGGTGCTGTGGATTCGCGGCATGGCGCTCTCGCCGGGAGAACTGGCGCTGCGTCCGGCCAGCGACGGCGTGGGTGATCTGGCAGGGCTCGTCCTGCACCGGGCGCTCAAGGCCGCTGCGCTCGTGGCGCAGGCCGGCGGCTTCGGGCTCGTGGCACTGGATCTGTGCGATATCCCGGTCGCCACGCTTCGCCAGGTACCGGCGTCCACATGGATTCGCCTGCACCGTCTGGTCGAGGGCCGCGAGACCGCGATGGTGCTGCTGGCCGCGCAGCCCATCACGCGCAGTGCGAGCGGACTGTCGCTGCGGTTGCGAGCCACGCCGCAGTGGGACGGTGAGAGCGTCCGCCTGCGGCGGCTCGATGAACTGGCCACCACGTTCACCGTGCACAGTGCTCGCCAGCCTGCAGTGGCGGTGCCGACCGTAGACATTGCGCGCGCCGGTTGAGTCCTGGTTTCTGGCTAGCTCGATCCCGGAGCCGCGCTGTCCTTCCTTCCTTCCTTCGTCCCTTCCGTCCTTCACTCCTTCACTCCTTCACTCCTTCGTTCCTTTGTTCCTTCCTTCCTTTGTTCCTTCCCTCCTTCCTTCCCTCATGTTCGCCGCCCTGCATCTCGAGACCTCCGCTGCATCCCCCGCCCCGGCGAGGCGGGGCCCGTCTGCGATTGCTCTGGACCGCCTTACCGACGTGGCGGCTGACATGACGCCCCGGTGGGAACGCCTGGCGCCTGGCGAGGTCGTGCTCGACGTGACCGGATTGCGTCGGCTGTTCGGTGGGCCGGAGGGCATCGCCGAGGCCGCACGACGGCTGGCGGCAGGGTACGGCGTCGACGTCCGTGTGGCGACGGCTGACGCCTGGAGTGTCGCGTTGCTGCGCGCATCGTGGCCGGGCGCCGCACGCGACCACGTCCCGGCGGGGCAGGAGGCTGACGCGCTGGCCCCGCTGCCGATCGACGCCCTCGGCCTGTTGCCGGGTGTGACGACGCCGGGTGTGCCGGTCGAGGTCGCGCGTGCAACGGCCAGGCGGCTCGGGGGGGCGCGCCACTACCGGCTGTCGGCCGGGCAGGGACTCGTGTCACCGTCCACGCGCGTGCCCCGGCCGCCCAGGGGGAGTGCGGCGACGGGCGACGTGCGTGTCTGGGCCGATGTGCGTGCCACGCTGCATCGCTGGGGCATCCGCACCTGTGGCCAGTTGGCGGCGTTGCCGGCAGACGATGTGCATGCGCGTCTCGGCGGGTTCGGCGCCTGGCTGCAGCAGCGCGCGCGGGGTGTGGATCCTCGTCCGCTGCGCACCCATCCACCCGACGAGGTCTTCGAGCAGACGTTCACGCTCGAGTGGCCCATCGACGGCCTCGAGCCGCTGTCGTTCGTGCTGCCGCGCCTCCTCGACCCGTTGTGCGCCCACCTCGAAGCGCGCGACCGCGCGGCCATTGTCGTGCGCCTGGCGTTGCGCCTGACCGATCGGCAGACGCATCTGCGGGTGATTGAGCTGCCCGCGCCGGTGCGCGATGTCCGCGTGCTGCGGACGCTGCTGCTGCTCGACCTCGAGGCGCATCCGCCGCATGCCGGCATCGACGTGATCACGGTGAGCGTGGATCCGGCGCCAGGGCGCATCACGCAGCATTCGCTGTTGCGTAAGGCGATGCCATCGGACGACGACCGCGTGGCCCTGCTCGCGCGGTTGACCGCGTTGATGGGCGAAGGGCGCTGTGGTGCCCCGGCGCTCGTGGATTCCCATCGTCCCGGGGCGGTGGCCATGCAGCCGTTCGAGCCGGACGACCTCGTGCCCATGCCCGGGGGAGCTGCGGCAGGAGTGGCCGCGGCGGTTGCGCCGGCCACGATGCCGGCGGGCCGCGCCCGGGCGGACGTCATGGAACCGGCGCCTGAAGGCCGGCTCGATACGACGGGGTATCACCTGCGCCGGCTGCGGCGTCCGTGGCCCATCGGCGTGACGACGGCATCGCAGGGGGTACGTCCGCTGTCGCTGCGCATCGGCGCGCGCGGCTGGGCGGACGGCGCCATTGCCACGGCCTCGGGCCCCTGGCGCTCGTCCGGAGGCTGGTGGGACGCGGATGTTGCTCAGATCACCTGGGATCGCGACGAGTGGGACGTCGCCCTCCGCGACGGCACGACCTACCGCGTGTTCCAGGACCGGCAGACGCGGTCGTGGTGGCTCGACGGTGAAATCGATTAGCAGGAGCGAAGGAGTGACGGACACGAAGTACTTCGAACTCCACGCCGCCTCCGCCTTCTCGTTTCTCGACGGCGCGTCGCTGCCCGAAGCGCTCGTCGCGCGTGCGGCGGCGCTCGACATGCCGGCGATTGCGCTGCTCGATCGCGACGGGGTGTATGGCGCGCCCCGGGCGCATCAGGCCGCGAAGGCTGCGGGAGTGCGCGCGCTCGTCGGTGCGGAGCTGACGATGCGGACGGGGCCGCGTGAGTGCGACACACGTCCTGGCGTGCCGCTGCGTCCGCCGCTGATCTGGCGTCTGCCCGTGCTGGTCGAGTCGGCTGAAGGGTATCGGACGCTGTGCCGGCTCATCACGCAGATGAAGCTGGCCGCGCCGAAGGGGCAGGGCTCACTGACGCTCGACGACCTCGAGGGGCAGACGCGCGGGCTCGTCGCGCTGATCGGCCGCGCCGTGCTCACCGTCGAGCGCCATGGCGTGGGCGGACTGCTCGATCAGGTGGTCGGCATGTTCGGACGCCGGCAGGTGTACGTCGAAGTGCAGCGCCATCTGGCCCGTGACGAAGCGGCCGATGCACGCATCCTGCAGTCGCTGGCCGACGCCTTCAAGGTGCCGGCGCTGGCCACCAATGGCGTTCGCTTCGCGACGCCCGGCGACCGCCCGCTCTACGACGTGCTCACCTGCATCCGCCACGGCACGACGCTGGCGCATGCGGGGCGCCGCCTGGCGGTGAATGCCGAACGCTATCTGAAGTCGCCTGCGCAGATGGCCGCGCTCTTCCGCGACCGGCCCGATGCGCTGCATGCCACCCGGGATCTCGCCGAGCGCCTGCAGTTCACGCTGGCGGATCTCGGCTACCGGTTCCCCGACTATCCCGTGGCGGAGGGCGAGACGCAGATGGGGTTCCTGCGGCGCATCACCGACGCGGGCGCGCGCTGGCGCTACCGGCCGTACCACGAGCGCGCACAGCGACAGATTGCGCGTGAACTCGATCTCATCGAGAAGCTCGAACTCGCCGGCTATTTCCTCATCGTGTGGGACCTGGTGAACTTCTGCCGGCGGCACGACATCCTCGTGCAGGGGCGCGGGTCGGCCGCCAACAGCGCCGTCTGCTACAGCCTCGGCATCACGGCCGTGGATCCCGTCGGCATGGCGCTGCTCTTCGAGCGGTTTCTCTCGGAAGAGCGCGGCGAGTGGCCCGACATCGACCTCGACCTGCCCAGCGGCGATCGCCGCGAGCGCGTCATCCAGTACGTCTTCGAACGCTACGGCCCGCGCGGGGCGGCGATGACCGCCAACGTCATCACGTATCGCGGACGCAGCGCGGCGCGTGAGGTGGGCAAGGTGCTCGGGTGTCCGCAGCCGCTCATCGATCGGCTGGCGAAGCACGTGAGTCCGTTCGAGTGGCAGGATCCAGCCGACACGATGGCCCGCCACCTGCGTGAGGTGGGCGCGGACGTGACCGCCCCGCAGATCGCGCACTTCGCCGACCTGTGGGCACGTCTGCAGGACATCCCGCGCCACCTCGGCCAGCACTCGGGCGGCATGGTCGTCTGCCAGGGTCGCCTGGACGAGGTCGTGCCGCTCGAGAACGCGAGCATGCCCAACCGCGTGGTCGTGCAGTGGGACAAGGACGACTGCGCCGACATGGGCATCGTCAAGGTCGACCTGCTCGGGCTCGGCATGATGGCGGTGCTGCAGGAAGCCATCACGGTGATCAACGCCGGCGGCGCGCCAGACGCGTCCCCACGTGTCGATCTGGCCCACCTGCCCGCCGACGACCCTCTCGTCTACCGCATGCTGCAGGAGGCCGACACGGTGGGGATCTTCCAGGTGGAGTCGCGCGCGCAGATGGCAACGCTGCCGCGCCTGAAGCCGAAGCACTTCTACGACCTCGTCGTCGAAGTGGCTCTCATCCGCCCCGGTCCCATCGTCGGCCAGATGGTGCACCCCTACCTGCGGCGCAGGAAAGGTGAGGAGAACGTGACCTATGCGCATCCGTCGCTCGAGCCGATCCTGAAGCGGACGCTGGGCGTGCCGCTGTTCCAGGAGCAACTGCTGCGGATGGCGATGGCCGTGGCCGGCTTCACGGGGGGCGAAGCCGAGGAACTGCGGCGGGCGATGGGCTTCAAGCGGTCGGAGGCGCGGATGCGTGGCATCGAGACACGGCTGCGCGAGGGCATGGCGCGTCACGGCATCACCGGCGAGACGGCGGACGCGATCGTCCTGTCGATCACGTCGTTCGCGCTGTACGGCTTTCCCGAATCGCACGCGGCGAGTTTCGCGCTGCTCGTCTATGCGAGCGCGTACCTGAAGACCTATTACCCGGCGGCGTTCTACATGGCGCTGCTCAACAACCAGCCGCTCGGGTTCTATCACCCGGCCACGCTCATCAAGGACGCGCAGCGCCACGGCGTACGGTTCCGTCCCGTGGACGTGCAGACGTCCGGGTGGAACTGTGCCATCGAGCCGGACGGAGCCGTGCGTCTGGGCTTACGCATGGTGCAGGGCCTCAGAGAGGAAGTAGGAAGGAAAATGGAGGAGCGCACGAGTCAGGTAGTCCCCGCCTCACCGGGTCAGGTAGGCCCCGCCTCGCCGAGGCGGGGAAATCCTCCCCTCCCGCCCGACCAATGCCCGAAGTGCGGAACGGACGATGCATCGATGATCGAGGTGGAGGCCTCGGGAGAGCTGTGGCGCGCCTACTGCAACGTGTGCGCCCACGACTGGGCAGGGCACGCGCCAGCGGCGGCACCGGCCGAGACGCGTGGGGTGGACGTGGCCACGGCTGTGCCGGCCGGCCCACGGTTCCAGTCCATCGATGACCTGATTGCCGTGACGGGCCTGCGCCGTGACGAGATCAACAGGCTGGCGAGCCTGGGCGCGCTCAACAGCCTGGGGTACGACCGTCGAGCGGCGTTGTGGGAAGCCGAGCGCGCCGGACGTCCGGCAGGGGATTTGTTCGAGGGGATCGAGCGTGAGTCGTCACCGCCGGCACCTGCGCCGCTGGCGCCCATGACGCCCGTGGAGCGGCTCACGGCCGACTACGACGGATCGAGCGTGACCATCGGCCCGCACCCGATGGCCCTGCACCGCAGCGACCTGGCGCTGCGCGGCGTGCTGCGATCCGATCAGTTGCCACGGACGCGCGCTGGCCGGCGCGTGAGGGTCGCCGGCGCGGTCATCACGCGCCAGCGCCCTGGCACCGCCAAGGGCATGGTCTTCCTCACGCTGGAAGATGAGGTGGGCCTCACCAACATCATCATCCGCCCCGATGTCTTCGATCGGCAGCGCCCGCTCATCGTCGAGTCGCCGTTCCTGCTGGTGGAGGGTGTGCTGCAGCAGCAGGATGGCGTGACGTCCGTGCGGGCCGAACGGGTCGCGGGACTGCGCGGGGACGAACCGTCGGTGCCGTCGCACGATTTTCGGTAGATCAGGAGGCTACAGGCTGCAGGCTACAGGCCCGAAGCCCGAAGCCCGAAGCCCGACGCTGACGAAGCCCGAAGCCCGAAGCCCGAAGCCCGACGCTGACGAAGCCTGAAGCCCGAAGCCTGAAGCATGAAGCCTGAAGCATGAAGCATGACGTCCCGTCCTCCGTTCTTCTGTTGACATTCAACACGACACGGCATAGAGTCCATGTCCTGTAGGAGATCAACAGGACATGGACATCCTCCAGGGCACGCTCGACCTGATGGTCCTCAAGACGCTGCACGTGCTCGGCGCGCTGCACGGCTACGGCATCGCCCGCCGCCTCGAGCAGGTGAGCGGCGAGTCCATCAGCCTCAATCAGGGCACCATCTACCCGGCCCTCGTGCGGCTGCAGCACCAGGGCTTCATCAGCGCGGACTGGGGCGTGTCCGAGAACGGCCGCCGCGCCAAGTACTACACCATCACCCGCGCCGGCAGGAAGCATCTGGCCGCCCAGGTCGAGGAGTGGGCACGCACCGTCGACCTCATGACGCGCGTGCTCGAGTCCGAGGCCTGATTCGCGCGTCCCGAGCCACACGGAGTCCCCCATGAGTCGCCGCCTCCGCACGACCTTCGCGCGTCTTGCCGGCCTGTTCGGCCGTGCCCGCCACGATGCCGACTTCGCCGAGGAACTCGGCGAACACCTCACGCTGCTCGAGGCGGACCTCCGCGCGAAGGGGCTCCCACCCGATGAGGCCCACCGCCGGGCACGCGTGGCGCTGCGCCAGGTGCCGACCACGCAGGCCGTCCACGACGCGCGGACCCTGCCATCGCTCGAACGCATCTGGCAGGACATTCGCCAGAGCGCGCGGTCGCTGCGCCGGGCGCCAGTCTTCACGCTCGCGTCGGTGCTCACGCTCGCCATCGGCATCGGCGCCACCACCACCGTGTTCAGCGTCGTCAACGTGTCGCTCCTGCAGCCGCTGCCGTATCCGGAGGGCGATCGGCTCCTGGCGCTGGCGAGCGGCGGACGAAGCAACTTCACGGGCCAGGAGATGCACGCGCTGCGGGAGCGCCTGCTGAGCGTCCATCCGCTGGCGTGGCTCGGCGGCGCCCGGAACTGGAACATGGACGTCGGTGGACGCGCGGCCAGCGTGACGGGCGGCCTGGTGTCGGCGGCCTTCTTCGACACGCTCGGCGTCAGGCCTCGTCTCGGACGGACGTTCACGGCGAGCGAGGACATGCCGAATGGTCCGGCGGTCGTGATCCTGAGCGACCGCTTGTGGCGCAGCGCGCTGCAGGCGCGCGCCGATGTCGTTGGCACCACGGTGAACCTCGGCGGTGCGGCGTACGAGGTCGTCGGCGTCATGCCCGCCGGCTTTCGCACGTTTCCCCGCGATGCGGCGTTGTGGACGCTGCTGCGACTGCCGGCCACCGACCAGGGGCGCAACCAGGCCGTCGTCGCCCGCCTGCGCGATGGCGTGACGGTGGAGCAGGCTCGTGCCGAGCTGTCCGCGGTGGCCCTGGCGCTGGCCGACGAACACGGTGTGCCTGCCGAGGCCGTCGGACGCCTGACCTGGATCAGCTATCGCGACTCGCTCGGTCAGCCGTATCGGCTCATCCTGACGATCATGCTCGCGGCCGTCAGCTGCGTGCTGCTCGTCGCCTGCATCAACGTCGCGGGGCTGCAACTGGTGCGTGCGACGATGCGGCGCGTGGAGATCGCGACGCGAGCGGCCATCGGGGGTGGTCCGCGCCGGCTCACGATGGAAACGCTCACCGAGTCACTGATCCTCAGCGTCACTGGTGCCGCCATCGGTCTCATGGGTGCACGCCTGGTGCTGCCGCGCGTCGCCGCCCAGTTGCCACCGAACCTGCTCGGCGGTCGCTCGCCTGCGCTCGATCCGCTCGTGCTGGCGGTGGTGCTGCTCGTGGCCGTCGGCACCGGGCTGCTGTTCGGGTACCTGCCGGCCCGCGACGCCCGCCGCGTGGACGTCCGCACCGCGATGGGCACCGCGGGTCGACAAACGACCGCGGCGGGAACCCTGCGCTGGCGGCGCATCTTCGCGGCAGGCCAGATCGCGCTTGCGCTGACGCTGCTGGTGGGCGCCGGATTGCTCGGCCGCCCGCTGCTCGAGCTGTACCGTGTCGATCTCGGCTTCAATCCGGACGGCCTGGTCATCGGCCGCATGTCGCTCACCGGGACGCCTGATCCCGGGGGCCTCGGGGTCGCGGACTTCTACGAGCGTACGCTCGAGCGCATCCGTGCCACGCCCGGCGTGCTTGGAGCCGCAGTGACCAGCAGCGTGCCCGTCGAGCGCGCGATCAACCTGCCCATCGTGCCGCCGGCCGGCAGCCTGATCGACCAGCCGCGGGCCGTGGACTGGCGCTACATCACCTCCGGGTTCTTCGAGATGCTCGGCGTGCCCCTGCTGGACGGCCGACCGTTCGACGTGAACGATACGCCGACGAGTCCGCCGGTCGTCATCGTCAACCAGGCGTTCGCGCGTGCGTACTTCGGCGACGAGCCAGCCGTCGGCCGGACGTTGCGCCTGGCCTTCGGAAACGCCGCCGACATGGAGATCGTCGGCGTGGTCGCCGACCTTCGCAACGCCAGCGGCGCGGGCTGGGCCGGCAGTGGGCACGCGCTGAAGCAGGCGGCTGCACCCGGCATGTTCATGCCTGCCGCGCAGGGCGTACCACTGCTGGGCGGCTTCGGCTTCGACGCGCACTGGCTGCTGCGGTCGCGAACGTCCCCTGGTGCGATCGCGCCCCTGGTCGCCGACATCGTGCAGGCCGCCGAGCCGCGCGTGCCGTTCGTAGGCTTCGAGTCGATGGACGAGGTGATCGGGGCACAGATCGCTCAGGAACGTGCGCTGTTCTCGTTGATGGCGGTCTTCGCCGTCATCGCCGTGATGCTGGCGTGCATCGGCACGTACGGGATGATGGCCTACAGTGTCAGTGCCCGGTCACGGGACGTCGGTATCCGCATGGCGCTTGGCGCAACGGCGTCACGAGTCCTCGCGCTGTTCCTGCGTGAAGGCCTCGTGGTCATCGCCGCCGGCGCAGTCGTCGGACTGGCCGGCGCGTTCGTCGTCGCACGCGGCATCCGCGCGTACGTCTGGGGCATGGAACCCTTCGACCCGGCGACCTTCGCCGTCGTCGTGCTGGTCTTCGTGGTCGTCGTGGCTATCGCAGTCGCGGTGCCGGCGCTGCGGGCTGCACGTCTGCACCCGGCCCGCGTGCTCCGCCAATGAGCTTCGTCCACCGCCAGTCGCCGCGT
>CAYMAG010000071.1:0-19536 GCA_964388335.1 uncultured Vicinamibacteraceae bacterium
CATGAAGCATGAAGCATGAAGCATGAAGCATGACCCCTACCCACTCGTCTTCTTGAACCGCAGCACCGCGAGGCCGATGATGGCCGAGGCGTAGAAGGCCAGCCAGCTGACCGGCACCCACAGTTCCGCCAACCCCGCGCCCCGGAGGACGATGCCACGCACGACTTCGATGAAATAGCGCGCCGGGATGATGCGCGACAGGTATTGGAAGGGCAGCGGCATGCCGTCGATGGGGAACACGTAGCCCGACAGGAAGACGAAGGGCAGCAGGAACATCATCGACAACTGCGAGGCCTGCATCTGGGTCGCCGCCAGCGTCGAGATGAGGATGCCCAGGCCGAGCACCGCCGCGATGAACAGGAAGCCGATGCCGTAGAGCAGCGCGACGCTGCCATGAATGGGGATGCCGAACAGGAACCGCATCAGGAGCAGCGTCACGGTGAGCTGGACGTAGCCGATCACGACGAACGGCGCGATCTTGCCGAGAATCAGCTCGGCGCGCGTCAGCGGCGTCACCTGCAACTGCTCCAGCGTGCCACGCTCGCGCTCACGGACGATGGCCCCGGCCGTGAACTGGATGAGGGTGAAGGTGAGGATGATCGCCAGCAGGCCCGGGATGACGAACGTGGCGGTGCGGAGGTCGGGGTTGTACCAGGGCCGCACCCGCAGGTCGATCGGCAGCCGGGCGTCGCGCCACCCCGCCTGTCGTGCCAGTGTCTGCACGGACAGCTGCGAGGCCACGCCGCTGGCGATGGCCATGGCCTGGGAGGAGGTCGTGGTATCGGACGCGTCGACGATGAGCAGGGCGCTCGCCGGATGGCCTCGTCGACGGTCGCGTCCGTAGTCGCGATCGATGACCAGTGCCACGCGTGCCAGCGACGAGTCGAGCGCGTACTGCAGCTCGTCGAAGCTCGACACGCTGCCCACGACCGAGAAGTAGTCGCTGGCCGTCAGCCTCGCGACGAGTTCCCGGCTGTCGTACGAGCGGCTTTCGTCGAGCACGACGGTGGGCAGCTGCTTCACGTCGTAGTTGATCGCATAGCCGAAGATCAAGGTCTGCATCAGCGGGACGAGCACGATCATGCGCAGCGTCAGACGGTCGCGCTTCAACTGCATGAACTCTTTCCAGGTCAGCGCCAGCAAGCGGGTCATGCGGCCTCCTCGCTCGTCCGCCGCGCCCGGGCGAGCGCCACGAAGACGTCCTCCAGCGACGGCTCGGAGGGGACGGCCGTGCCTTCTGCAGACAGGATCGCCGGCACCCGTGACGTCCACGCGGGATGGCTGACCGCTCGCACGCGCCGCCCGCTCAGATAGACGTCGTCGAACGCCTGATGCGTTCGAAGCCGCGCGGCGACGGCGAAGGCGTCACCCATAGGCTCGAACTCGTAGAGGCGGCCGTCGAGATGCCCCTTGAGGTCGACCGGCGTGCCGCGTGCGATGAGCCGTCCCTCGAGGATGAAGGCGAGTTCATCGCACTGCTCGGCTTCGTCCATGTAGTGGGTCGTGACGAGCACGGTCATCCCCCGGTCTGCAGCGAGTTCGTAGATCAAGTCCCAGAAGAGGCGGCGCCCACGCGGGTCGACGCCGCCCGTTGGCTCGTCGAGGAAGAGGAGTTCCGGCCCATGCAGCAGCGCCGCCGCGAGGGCGACGCGCTGGCGCAGTCCGGTGGACAGTCCTTCGGTGAGAGCGTTTCCGAAGGCTGCGATGTCGAGACGTTCCGACAGCTCGCAGACGCGTGCGTCGAGCCCTGCACCCTTCAAGCCGTAGATCCGGCCGAAGAAGCGCAGGTTCTCGACGACCGTGAGATCGCCGTACAGCGAGAACTTCTGGCTCATGTACCCGAGCCGGCGCTTCCAGGCCTCGGTGTGGCGCGTCACGTCGAGGGCGCCGAAGCCGGTCACCGAACCGGAGGTCGGTGCGAGCAGGCCTGTCAGGACGCGGATGGTGGTCGACTTGCCCGAGCCATTCGGTCCGAGGAAGCCGAAGACCTTGCCGCGCGGCAGGTCGAAGGTCACGTCGTTCACGGCGACGAACGTGCCGAAGGACCGGGACAGGCGGTTGACGGAGACGAGCGACTCACTCACGTCCGGCTCCCGCGGACCCACCACCGTCGCCGTGCCAGACGAAGATGTCCTCGAGCGAGGGCGGGATGACCTGCACGTGTTCGGACGCCACCAGTCCATCGAGCGCGGCGCGCACGTCGGGCAGCAGACGCGCGTCGTGGCCTTCCCCTGCCCGCACGTGCAGGTGCGTGCCGAACACCGACACGTCATCCACCGACGGCACCGTTTCCAGGCGCCGCCGGACGTCGATGCGCGAAGCGGTCCGGACGTCCACGATGGTGCGTGGGTACGCGGCCACGAGGTCTTCGCGCGTGCCTACGGCGGTCAGACGCCCTTCGTCGAGGAACGCCAGGCGGGTGGCGTATTCCGCTTCGTCCATGTACGGCGTCGAGACGACGAGGGTGAGGCCCTCGTGGTGCAGTTGGTTGAGCAGCATCCAGAACTCCCTGCGCGAGACGGGATCGACCCCTGTCGTCGGCTCGTCGAGCAGCAGGAGGGCCGGCTGGGTGAGGAGCGCGCTCACCAGCGCCAGCTTCTGTTTCATCCCTCCGGACAGGGCGCCTGCGAGTCGCGTCCGAAACGGGGCCAGGCCGACCCGATCGAGCAGGTCTGCCGTTCGAGTCCGCTCAAGCGCGCGCGGCACGCCGTACAGGCGCGCCCGCAACGAGAGGTTCTCGTCGGTCGAGAGGTCTTCGTACAGCGAGAATCGCTGAGGCACCATGCCGAACGAGTCGTGCGCGTCCCGGGTCACCGTGCCGGACGTGGGCGACAGCAGACCGGCCACGAGGCGGAAGAACGTCGTCTTGCCGGCGCCGTCGGGACCGATCAGGGCGAAGAGTTCGCCGCGGGCGATCTCGAGCGAGACGTCGGCCAGCGCCGTCGCGGTGCCGAACCTGCGCGTGAGCTTCGTCGCGCGAACCGCGGCTGCACTCATCGCGAGCCGCCTCGGGGAGGCGTGTCGTCCGCTGCGGCCGTCGCCATCGGCGTGACTTCAGCTGG
Source organism: uncultured Vicinamibacteraceae bacterium (assembly GCA_964388335.1). GTDB lineage: Bacteria > Acidobacteriota > Vicinamibacteria > Vicinamibacterales > Vicinamibacteraceae > JAEZDP01. The sequence continues at coordinate 3,063 of CAYMAG010000071.1, forward strand.
TTGTCCAGGGACGAGCGGCGCGTTCCATCCGTCGTCCAGGTCCACCTTGGCGGCATACACCAGGTTCACGCGCTCGTTGCGCGTCTCGACCACCTTGGGCGTGAACTCCGCCACGGGCGAGATCTCGGTGACGCGTGCGGGGAACCGCCGGCCGGGATGGGCGTCCACCTGCACCCACATGGGTGCGCCCTGTCGCACCTGCCCGAGCTGCGTCTCGGGAATGAACGTGCGGACGTAGAGGCGCTCCGCCAGGCCAAGCGTCAGCGTTGGCTGACCAATGACCACCAGCGTGCCTGGCTCCACCAGCCGGTGCAGGACGACGCCATCGGCCGGCGCCCGGATCTCGGCCTCGGCGAGGACGACCTGAGACTGCCGCGCGATGGTCTCGGCGCGCCCGAGTTCGGCGCGCGCCTGGGCGGTCTGCCACTCGCGGGCCCCCTCCCGGACGACCGTGAGGCGCTCGCGTGCCGCGGCGACGGCGGCGCGGGCGCGCTCGAGGTCCGTACGGGCCCGGTCGAGGTCACGGGCGTTGCCGACCCGGCGCTCACGCAGGAACGTCTGCCGCTCGACCTCGCGCGCGGCCTGGGCTTCCGCCGCCTCCCGGTCGCCCACCTCGGCTTCGGCGGCGGCGATTTCCGCGGCCCGGCCGCCGGCGGCAAGGTCGCGCACGCGCGCCGCGGCCGCATCCACGGCATGGCCATCCCGCTCGACGTTGAACGCCGTCTCGCCGAGGTCGAGCCGCACGAGCACATCGCCGGCCGACACCCGGTCACCTTCCCGCACGAGCACGTCGATCACGCGGCCCGTCGCTCGGGGCGCAAGGTCGACCAGCGGGGCTTCGATACGGCCGTTCAGATGCCAGACGTTGTCGGAGGCCTGGCGCGAGCAGCCGGCGCCGACGGTGCTGGAGAGGCAGGCAAGGACCAACAAGGAGCGCGCGCGTCGAAGGATAGGGCTGGTGGTCATCGTGAGGGCTCCGCGGGCAGTTCAATCCGCCGTGACGCCAGCAGACGGCCGGTGGCACGTTCGAGTTCGGTCGCCGCGTGCGCTTCATCGGCACGGGCCGTGAGGAGTGCGGACTCGGCATCCGCGAGTTCGCCCTGTCGCGTCAGCAGCAGAAAGGCAGAGGAGATACCGCCCGCGTCGCGATCCTCTTCCGCCGCGAGCTGTTGCGCCGCCGCGGCCCGCGCGTCGTCTGCTGCCGCCCGGCGTGCCCGTGAGGCGTCGAGCCTGGCGACGGCCAGCCGCACCTCGTGACCCACCTTCAGCGCGACCGCGCGCCGCCGCGTTCGTGACTGGTCGGCGGCGATCGACGCCGCGGCGGCATCGGCGCTCGCCGCGCGATTGCCCAGCGGCAGCGCGATCGCGATCCCCACCGACGCATCCAGGAACCGGTGTCCGAAGGTGTTCTGCCAGGTCTGGCCCCATCCCCCCTGGAGGTCGTCCGGGATCTGGATGGTGCCTCCAGAGAACGGCACGAAGATGTTCGGGTTCTCGCGCCCGGCCAGGCCGCGCAGTGTGTAGCCGCCCACGAGATCCACCTGTGTGCGCAGTCGATCCGCCGCGAGTTCCGCCTCGAGGGCGATGCGCCTGTCGTGGGCGTCCAGGTCGGCGAACTCGGGTCGCGCGTCGAGGGCCTCCGCGATGAGCGCATCGACGGGCGTCGACGGGAACGGCGGGGGAGGCGTGTCCTGCAGGTCGAGGGGCGCAGCCCAGACCGGGTCGTACGCGTCACCGGCGATCAGCGACTTGAGCGCGAGGTCGGCCCGTTCGACTGATTCCGTTGCTGCGATGACCGCCATTCGTCTCGAGGTGATGGCGGCATCCGACGTCGTCAGATCGGCTTCTGCGGCGACGCCGGCCTCGATACGCGTTTCGATGTCGAGCCGCTGCGCGCGCGCGAGCGACAGCGCACGCTCACGGACCTCCACTTCGCCACGCGCCGCCGCCAGGCTCCAGAAGGCGCGTTCGACCGACGCCACGACCTCACTGACGGCTTGACTCAGCTGGGCCCGCGTGCGGGTCGTGTCTGCGCTGGTGAGCAGCAGGCGCTGACGCGCGGCATCGGTGCGACGCCCCTGCGCCAGCGGTTGACGGACCTCGATGCCAGCCGCAGCCTGGTACGCCGGCGTCAGCGTCGCGAACAGATTGTCGATGCGGTCGGTCGACGCCGAGACCTGTCCCGTCACCGTGCCGCCGGTCGTCAGGAGCTTCGACCAGCTCGCCGCGGCCGTGAGACCCGTGGTGCGCGGCCCGAGCGCACCCTCCAGTGCTCCCGAGAACAGCGTGTTCAGCGGTTCGGTGCGCGATCGGAACCGGCTGTCGACGCGGACGACGGAGTCGAACGCGGCGGCCGCACGTCGTTCCGCCTCGATGGCGAGCCGGACGTCGTCGCGGCGGACCGAGACGTCGGGCACCTTCGCGACCGCTCGCGCCCGCGCGTCCTCGAGCGTCAAGGGGATAGGGATCTGAGCGCCGGCGGGCACCGCGACGAGGCCCAGGGCAACCGCAAGTGCGACAGCGACGGTGGGGCCCGTGCGGGTCATCACTCGCCCTCCGTCGGGCTCGCGAGCCGCTGCAGCCGCGGATCGATCTCGTCGGCCATCCGATGCCAGCGCTCGACGGCGGTGGCGCGCAGCGCGGCGCGTTCGGCCGGCGTGAGCGACCCGCGTGCGTCCTCCGCGATGCCGTTCAGGGTACCGTCAGGATCCCGCCCGAAGCGGTGACGCGCCGATTCGTCGGTCAGGAGTCGCCCGATGCACTGTTCTACGGCCGCCTGTGCCATGCCTGATGTGCCTCCGCCAGCCACCCTTCCAAGACGCGAGCCATCTCAGGGGACCCGCTCTGGTGTCGACGGCTGGTGCAGACAAATCTCGTGTTGTCAGCGACTTGTGCTGATAGGCGGTGTCGAACGAGCCGCGACGCCGGTGAGCTGGCAGCCACACGATATGTTTCTATTCGTACATGTTGTACGAATTCACACAGTATGATCTGGCTGCGCGTCAGGCGTTGAGACCGTAACGCCGCAACCTGACGTACAACTGAGACCTGGTGAGGCCGAGGCGGGCCGCCGCGCGCGTCTTGTTGAAGCGCGCCGCCTGCAGTGCCTGTTCGATCAGCTGACGTTCGAGAGCCGGCAGTTGCGTCGGCTGCTGCGGTGTCGGCTGCGGGGGCGTTGGTGCCGGGGGAGCCGGCGTCGCGAGGCTGCCGGGCACGGGCTGCAGGGCGAGGTGTTCGGAGGTGATCAGCCCGCCGTCGGCCAGAATCGACGCGCGCTCGAGCACGTTCCTGAGTTCGCGCACGTTGCCCGGCCAGTGGTACGCAAGGAGGACGGGGCGTGCCTCGCGTGACAGCCCGGCGGCTGGTCGGACGAGTTGCCGACCGATGTCCTCCAGCAGCGTCTGGCTCAGAGAGATGATGTCGTCCTGCCGCTGGTGCAGGGGAGGCAGGTGAATGGCGAAGATGGCCAGGCGGTAGTACAGGTCGTCCCTGAAGCGTCCCTGGGCGACGAGGCTCGCCAGATCCTGGTTGGTCGCGGCCACGACGCGGACGTCCGCCTGGCGCGCATGACTGCTGCCCAGCCGCAGGAACTCGCGCTCCTGCAGCACGCGCAGCAGCTTGGCCTGTGCGCCGGGTGACAACTCGCCCACTTCGTCCAGAAAGAGCACGCCACCGGTCGCGCGTTCGATGTGCCCCGCCCGTGCCTGGGCCGCGCCCGTGAACGCGCCGCGCTCGGTCCCGAACAGCTCCGACTCGATGAGGGTGTCGGGTATCGCCGCACAGTTGATCGCGACGAATGGTCCGGCGGCCCGTCGTGACGCGCCGTGGATGAATCGGGCCACCACTTCCTTGCCCGTGCCAGAGGCTCCGGACAGGAGCACCGTCGTCTCCGTAGGGGCCACCTTCGTCGCCTCGGCCATGACCCGGCGCCACGCCGGAGCGTCGCCGACGATGCGTCGGGGCAGGCGTCCGAGAGCGACCAGTTCCTCCTGCAGGACCTCGACGTGACGCTGCAGGACGTGCGCGCGTTCGCGCGCCTCGGCGGCACGCGCGGCTTCTTCAGCCAGGCGCTGGTGTGACAGGGCCAGGTCGAGGTACGCCGCGACGCGCTGGGCGACGGGGACGTCCGTCTCGCTGAACGCGGCGATCTGCTCGGACATGAAGTTGACGCCCCCCACCAGGCGTCCGTCCCGCCGGATCGGCACACGGAGCGACGACCGGAGCCCCGATGCGATCGGGGCCAGCATGCGCAGCATCGAGTCGTGCCGGATGTCGTCCACCAGCAGGTAGTCCCACGGCTGCGTGAGCAGTGAGCGACTCTCGTCGGTGATGGGGAACTCTTCCGGCGGAAGAAAGCCGACATCCGACGACAGCGCGTGGATGCGGATGGAGCGGCCATCCTCCGCAATCAGCGCGACCCCCACGGTATCGTGCGGGAGCACCTTCCGCGTCACGCGCAGGATGTGGGGAAAGATGTCGCGCACGTCGAGCGCCTGCGCCAGAATCGGCAGCAGCTCCGCCAGCGCATCGAGGCGACGGGCGAGGTCCGCCGGATCAGGCATCGGGGCGATGATAGCTGGAACTCCGTCGACCCGAACCTCGTCAGTGTTCCCATTGGAGGCGTCAATGTTCGAAGTCCTGATTCTGTCGACGCTGGTCGCTGTCGGGGCCGTTGTCGCGGCGGTGCTCTTCACCGTGTGGTTCGTGCTGAAGATGGTGTGGTGGGTCGTGCTGCTGCCGCTCCGTCTCCTGCTCGGCGCGCTGCTGCTGCCCCTCCTGCTTCTGAAGGTGCTGATATTCGGGGTGGTCGGCACGGTGCTCGCCGTGGTGGCCCTGCCGCTGCTCCTCGTCGGGGGTGCGGTCGCGTTGGTGGGGGTGGTCGTTTCGCTGCTCGTGGCGGGTGCGCCCTTCCTGCTGGCGGGCTTGCTCGTGTGGCTGCTCGTGCGTGCCACCACCGGCGTCGTCGCGGCCGCCTGACGCCGGGCCGCCTGTCGTTCCGCGCCCGGCTAGCCCAACGGCTAGCCCGCCGGGCGTGGAAACGCGCCGCGGGCGTCCTCGTACGCCGCGGCTACCCGCAGCATCCCGCTTTCATCGAACGCGCGCCCCATCAACTGCAGACCGATCGGCAGGCCCTGTGAGTCGAGCCCGCACGGCACACTCACACCGGGCAAGCCGGCCAGGTTGGCGCTCACCGTGAACACGTCCGCCAGGTACATCTGCACCGGGTCTTCGAGTCGCTCACCCAGCCTGAACGCTGTCGTCGGACTCGTCGGCATCGCGACGACGTCCACCTGCGCCAGCGCGGTGCGGAAGTCGCGGGTGATGAGCGTACGCACCTGCTGCGCCTTGCGGTAGTAGGCGTCGTAATACCCGGCGCTCAGGACGTACGTGCCCAGCAGGATCCGGCGCTGCACTTCGGCGCCGAACCCGCTCGACCGGGTGGCTTCGTACATCGCCGTGAGTCCTGCGTGGCGCGGCCGATCGGCGCGATGGCCGTAGCGCACACCGTCGAAGCGGGCCAGGTTGGCACTCGCCTCGGCCGTCGCGACGAGGTAGTAGGTGGGCACGGCGTAGCGCGCATGGGGCAGGTCGATGTCGACGAGCGTGGCACCCAACTCCTCGCATCGCGCCAACGCCATGTCGACCGAGGCGGCAACCTCCGGGTCGACGCCGTCGGCGAGGAGGGCGCGCGGCACGCCGATCCGGACACCCGACAGGCTGATCGCGGGAGTCGGTATCTCGATGGAGGGGCCGTCGGCGCTGGTGGCATCGTGCAGGTCGACTCCGGCAATGCACCGCAGGACGAGCGCCGCGTCGCGCACCGACGAGGCGAACGGGCCGATCTGATCGAGCGACGACCCGTACGCCACCAGGCCGTAGCGTGATACGCGACCGTACGTCGGCTTGACGCCCACCACGCCGCAGAGTGCCGCTGGCTGGCGGATGGACCCGCCGGTATCCGACCCGAGCGACACGGGCACCGCGCCTGCGGCGACCACGCTGGCAGACCCACCGCTCGACCCACCGGGTGTGCGGTCGCTGGCCCAGGGATTGCGCACCGGCCCGAACGCGGAGTTCTCGTTGGACGAGCCCATGGCGAACTCGTCGCAGTTCGTCTTGGCGACGATGACGGCGCCCGCAGCACGGAGACGCGTGACGACCGTTGCATCGTACGGTGCCACGAAGTCGTCGAGGATGCGCGAACCCGCGGTCGTCCGTCCGCCGCGGACGCAGATGTTGTCCTTGAGGGCGATGGGCACACCGGCCAGGGGAAGGGCGGTGCGCGTCTCCGCCGACATGGCATCGATGGCAGCGGCCTGCTGCCGGGCGGCCTCATCGGCCCGGCTGATCACGGCATTGAGTGAAGCGGTACGGTCGAGCGCCGCGAGGGCCTCCTCACAGAGTGCCGAGGCCGTCGTTCGTCCCTCGTGGAGCGCCGCACGCAGCGCGGTCAGTGGTGACTCGAGCTGGCTCATCCCCCCACCACCCGAGGCACGCGGAACACGCCCGCCGCTGGGTCGCCGTCGGGCGCATTCGACAGGGCGTCCTCGACCGGCAGGGATGGCTGCACGACATCGGGACGAAGGGCGCGCGGCGTGTCGTGCACGTGCGCCGTCGCGGGCACCCCGTCGGTGGAGACCGCCGTCAGCTGGTCCACGTAATCGAGGATGCGCTCGAGGTCTGCCGTGAGCCGCTCGCGCTGACCGGGGCCGAGGGCGAGGTGGGCGAGGGTGGCCATGCGGTCGATCTGGTCCGGAGACAGATGAGACATCGCGGGCATTGTAGCGCCCGAGCGCAGGTACAATCGTCTGGCCCATGCGCCGCCTGACTCTCGCCCTTGCCATCGTCGGAGCCTTCGCGCTGCTGCCTCGGGGGGCCGGCGCCTGGGGCTTCGAGGCCCACAAGTTCATCGCGGAGCACGCGATCCCGCTGTTGCCGCCGCAGCTGCGCACGTTCTTCGAGTCGCGTCGCGTGATGTTCATCGAGCACGCCATCGATCCCGACCTGTGGCGCAACGTCGGCTTCAACGACGAGCCGCCGCGGCACTTCCTCGACCTCGACGCGTATGGGGCCTATCCCTTCGAGGCGCTGCCGCGCGACTACGAGGAAGCCCTCCGGGTTCACGGCGAGGAGAAGGTGCGCGTGAACGGCCAGTTGCCCTGGCGTGTCGCCGAGATCTACGACCGGTTGTTCAATGCCTTCCAGCAGATGAGCCGCGGTGATGCCCCCGGCTGGACCTACGACAACGTCGTCTTCTTCTCGTCGGTCCTCTCGCACTACGTCGGCGACGCGCACGTGCCGTTCCACGCCGTGGTGAACTACGACGGCCAGCTCACCGATCAGCTCGGGATTCACAGCCGGTTCGAGACCGAACTCTTCGCACGGACGCGCGCCGGCATCGTGGTGCGGCCCGAGGCGATCGCGCCGATCACCAGTCCGCGCGATGCGATGTTCGCGGTGCTGCTGACCAGTACGACGCTGACGCCGCCCATCCTCGAGGCCGATCGCAAGGCGATCGGCTCGAAGGAGTACTACGACGACGACTACTATCGGGCGTTCGCCGACGGGGGCGCCCAGGCCGTGCTCGAGCGCCGGCTCAACGACTCGATCGCGGCGGTGGCCGCCATCATCACGGGCGCGTGGGAGTCCGCGGGCAAACCTGAGCTGACGCGGCCAGCGGCCAGGCCCCCGGTCAAGCGCCGGTACGTGACGCGCGGCACGCCAGAGGCGTAGCGGACGTCAGCCTCCCCAACTCTTGAGGTACGTCAGATCCTCGCGAATGTCCGCGTCGCGTATCCATCGGGTCTCGCCCTCGCGCGTCCGGATTTCCACGTCGTAGCGTCCCGGTGGGGCGACAAACAGCACGTAGCCGTCCCCACGCACCGGCGACGCCACGGGTTCGCCTCCGCCCGCCGGCCGAAGCGTGGCCGCCCACGGCACGCTGCCCAGCTCTGCCGCCGCGGTGGCACGCCGCACCTGCAGTGCGCCGAATCCCTGGCGCATGTTGAGCACTTCGAGGTGCTGTCCATGTGCCCCCGGGTACGCCACGAGCAGGCGCAGCGTCGTCCAGCGAACTCTCAGCACCCGGCCGTCGTCCTGATGGAGGAGCTGCAGATCGTATTGTCCTGCCGGCAGCTGCAATTGACGCTCGCCGTTGGAGGCCAGCGGGACCCGCCGGGCGCCGGCCCGGGAGCCTGCGTCGTACAGAGACACGATGGTGTCGCCAGTGACCTCGTTCGTGGCGTCGAAGATGCGGATGTCGAGGCGCAGGGTGTCCGTATCGTTCGCACCTGTCCCCTGCAGGGCCGCCACAGGCCCGGCGGCGGGCAGGCCGAGCGACGACAACCACACGAGCAGCAAGATGGTCATGGGGACAGAGAGTAGCAGTGGAAGCGGGTACTATCGTCACAGCGCATCATGTTCAAGGCGTTCCTGATTCCCGTCGGTCAGCACGGATACCAGCCCTACTGCGAGCCCGTTGAGCGGCAGCCGGCCTTCGACGGTGATGCGCCTCGCGGCGTGTTGCGCCGCCTGCGCGATCGCTTCCAGGAGATGCTTGCCGAGGCCGAGGTCGAGCGTCGTCGTGCCGCCAGAGGCGAGACACGACCACCAGCGTCGACGCGTGTCGGGCGATTGCGTGACCGCGTGCTGTGCTACGTCGCAGAGCACGTGGCCGAGAAGCGGCTGCTGTGGCACCTGCGTCACGAGCAGACCGCGGTGTTGGTCCACCCGGACGACATCAGCAGTGACGAGGCTCTGCGCCTGCTGCGTGCCGAGATGCGTCGCGACACCGATCGGCATCTGCTGTGGCTCGTCGTGAACACGGTGCTGTTCATTGCATCTGGAGCGCTCGCACTCGTGCCCGGCCCGAACGTCATCGCGTACTTCCTGGGCTTCTTCGTCGTGTCGCACTACCTGTCGTGGCGTGGTGCCCGTCATGGACTTGGATCGGTGACCTGGCAGGCCGAACCGAGTGCGCCCCTCGCGGAACTGCGCGCGGCTCTGCATCTCGAGGCGCCTGTCCGCGACTCGTCCATCCGGGACATCGCGGCGCGCCTGTCACTCGAGGACCTGCCGACCTTCGTGAAGCGGGTCGCGCTTCGTGTCGTGCCACATCGCGCCTGATTTCCGCGTGCTATCATCCGCGGTGCCGTGACCCTCGCCGAGCTTGCCAGCGTCCTCGGCTGTCGACTGGACGGACCCGGCGACGTCGAGATCCACCGGGTCACCGCGCTCGATGCCGCCGGGCCGGGCGATCTCTCCTTCTACGCCAATCCGAAGTACTCCGGCGCGCTCCGCGCGACGCGTGCCTCCGCCGTGATCGCGGCCGAGGGCGTGGCCGTGCCGGGGGCGGCGCTGCGGTCGCCCGAGCCGTATGCGGCCTTTGCCCGGGCGCTGGCCCTTCTGCATCCCGTACCCCGGCCGCCAGCCGGCGTGCATCCGTCCGCGTGCCTCGACCCGTCGGCCGTTCTCGGCGACGACGTCTCGATCGGCCCGTTGACTGTCGTCGGCGCGGGTGTCGTCATCGGGGCACGGACCATCCTGCACCCTCACGTACTGGTGGGTGACGGTGCGGTGATTGGCGACGACTGCGAGCTGCACGGCCACGTCTCCATCCGCGAGCGCGTCAGCATCGGACACCGCGTGGTCATCCAGAACGGTGCGGTCGTCGGCAGTGATGGCTACGGCTTCGCGCCGCTGGCGTCGGGTGGCTTCCTGAAGGTGCCGCAGGTCGGTACCGTGACGATTGGCGACGACGTCGAGATTGGTGCGCTGGTGGCGATCGATCGTCCGCCAGTGGGCGCCACCGTGGTCGGCCCCGGCACGAAGATCGACAACCTGGTGCAAGTGGGCCACGGCGTCGCGATCGGACGCGACGTGCTGCTGGCCTCGCAGGTCGGCATCGCGGGCAGCACGACGATCGGCGACCGCGTCGTCCTCGGCGGGCAGGTCGGCGTCGCGGGGCACCTGACCATCGGAGAAGGTGCGCGGGCCACGGCAAAAACCGGCATACCGAACTCGATCGCGGCGGGCGCCTTCGTGTCAGGCTATCCCGCCATCGACAACCGCGACTGGCTCAAGGCATCTGCCGTGTTCCGTCGCCTGCCGGAGTTGCGGCGCGCCGTGAACGACCTCTCGAAGCGCCTCGAGGCTCTGGAGGGGGTGGGCGACGAGCCGACGGGTTCCGTGTGACTTCGAACGGCATGACATAATCGGGGGAATGCCCCGAACGTTTCTCCGGCTCTCTTCCCTCCTTACGTCCGGTGTCGTGCTGCTCGGTGCCCTCTGGCAGGTGCCGGTGTCGGCGACGGTCCGTCCGCGGGCGTTCGTCTACGACTTCTACACGTTGCCAAACGGCCTCAAGGTGGTGCTGTACGAAGACCACTCGACGCCGATCGTGAACCTGCAGCTCTGGTATCACGTCGGCTCGAAAGACGAAAAGCCCGGTCGCACCGGCTTCGCCCATCTGTTCGAGCACATGATGTTCAAGGGCAGCCGCAATGTCGTGCCCGAGGCACACACGTCCTACGTCGCGTCCATCGGCGGTCAGAGCAACGCATACACCACCGAAGACACGACCGTCTTCTGGGAAACGGTGCCGCAGCACTATCTGCCGCTGGTCCTGTGGCTCGAAGCCGATCGCATGGCCTCACTGCGCGTCGAGGACAGCACCTTCAAGACCGAGCGCGAGGTGGTCAAGGAAGAACGTCGCACGCGTGTCGAGAATCAGCCGTACGGCCGTTTGTCCGAGATCATCTACGACCGGGCGTTCACGACGCACCCGTACAAGCACCCCGTCATCGGCAGCATCGCCGACCTCGAGGCCGCAAGCATCGCCGACGTGCGCGAGTTCCACCGCACCTACTACCGGCCGGACAACGCCACGCTGGTGCTCGCGGGTGACTTCGACCCCGCACTGGCGAAGTCGCTGATTCTGCAGTATTTCGGCAAGATTCCGAAGCCGGCGACACCACTCGAGCGCAACATTCCGGTCGAGCCGCCGCAGACAGCCGAGCAGCGGGTGACCCTCCAGGAAGCGTGGCCGCTGCCGGCCGTGGTCGTCGCCCACCGGATCACCTATGACGGGCACCCCGACTCGTACCCCCTGCACATCGCGGCCAAGGTGCTGTCCGACGGCCAGAGTTCGCGCATCTACGAACGGCTGGTGTACAAGGAACGGCTGGCGCTGTCGGCCTTCGGACAGGCCCACCTGATCGAAGACCCGAACCTGTTCTACACCGTCGCGATCGTGTCGCCCGGGCGGACACCCGAGCAGGTGGCCGCGGCCTTGATCTCCGAACTCGAACGCCTCGCGAGCGAGCCCATCACGGCACGCGAACTCGAGCGGACCAAGAATCAATTCGCACGGGACTACGTGTTACAACGTCAGACGATTCAATCGAAGGCGTCGGCGCTGGCGCACGCGGTCGTCCTGCACAAGGGCGACATCACGACAGCCGACAACGAGTTCGACATCTTCCAGAACATCACCGTCGAGGACGTGCAACGCGTGGCGAGGACCTATTTCAAGGCCGAGAATCGGCTCGTGCTCACGATCATGCCCAGCGGGCAGCGCCCGCCCGCGGGGGGCGAGTGATGAACGCCTGGAATGTGCGTGCCGGCTGGCTGCTGGTGGTGGTCGCACTGGTGTCGGTGACGGCGCCGGTGTGTGGCCAGGAGCGCCCGCCGCGTCCGTTGCCCGCCAAGGACGTGACGTTCCCGCCGTACGAGATCCGCACGCTCGAGAACGGCTTGCGTGTCGTGGTCGTCTCGCAGAACGAGCAGCCCGCCGTGAGTTTGCGGCTGCTCGTGCAGGCCGGCGCGGCGCAGGATCCGCAGGACCGTGCCGGGCTCGCGAAGATGGTCGGAGCCCTGGCGGATCAGGGCGTGCCGGGTCGCACCTCGTCGCAGATCGCCGAGACGATCGACTACGTGGGCGGCGCGCTCGGGACCGGCGCAGCCACGGACCTCTCGTTTGTGAACGCGCTCGTCCTGAAGACGCACTTCGACCTCGCCCTCGACCTCGTGTCCGAGGTGGCTCGTACGCCGACGTTCCCGCAGGAGGAGCTTGACCGGGTACGCGACCAGGCGCTCTCGGCCATGCAGGTCAACATGCAGGACCCCGACCACGTGGCCGACGTCGCGATCGACCGCCTGGTCTACGGCTTTCACCCGTACGGTCTGCCCGGGAACGGCACGCCCGACTCGATTCGCAGCATCACGCGCGACGACGTCGTCAGGTTCCACGAGACGTGGTTCGCGCCGAACAACGCGTTCCTGGCCGTCGTCGGCGACGTGACGCCCGACGAGGCCTTCGCCGGCGTCGAGCGCGTGTTCGGCTCATGGGCGCGCAAGGACGTGCCAGCCGCCGACGTCGGCACCATGCCCGAGCCGACCCGCCGCCTCGTGCTCATCGATCGTCCGGGCTCGGTGCAGACGGAGATCCGTGCGGGTACCATCGCCATCCCCCGCAAGCACCCCGACTACATGGCCGTGAACCTGGCGTCGAAGATTCTCGGCGGCGAGGGGGCCAACCGGCTGCAGAACGTGTTGCGCTCTGAGCGTGGCCTGACCTACGGGGCGTCGGCCGACATGGACGCGCTGAAGCAGGGCGGCGCGATCGTCGCCAAGACGGACACGCAGACGTCCACGACCGGCGAAGCCCTGCGCATCACGGTGGACGAGTTCGCCCGGCTCGTCAGGGACCAGGTGGGCGAGCGGGAACTGATGGGCGCACAGGCCTACCTCGCCGGCAGCTTTCCCCTCGGACTCGAGACTGCCGACGAAATTGCGCTGCAGGTACTCAACGTCCTGTTCTACGACCTCGACGTGAAAGACCTCGAGACGTATCCCGCACGGGTGTCGGCGGTGACCGCCGCCGACATCCAGCGGGTGGCGCGCGAGTTCATCAAGCCGGACCGCCTCTCGATCGTGCTCGTCGGAGACGCGCAGGCAGTGCTGCCGCAGTTGAAGAGCGTGGGCTTCGACGAGGTCGAAGTGGTGCCGATCGCCGACGTGGATCTGACCAGCGCGAGCCTGCGGCGGAGGAGTGCGGCCACGGTCCGGTGACCGGCGTGGGCGGCGTGATGATCTCCTGTGGCGAGCCGTCGGGCGACCTGTATGCAGGCGCCCTGACGACGGCCCTGCAGGAACAGGCTCCGGATGTGCGGATCTTCGGCTTCGGCGGTGACCGCATGCGCGCGGCCGGGGCCGAGCTGATCGGCCATTTCCACGGGCTCTCGGTCACGGGACTCTCCGAAGTGCTGCGTACGCTGCCGCGGACGTGGCGGATGTACCGCCAACTCGTCGCCGAGGCGGAGCGGCGGCGCCCCGACGTCTTCGTCGCCATCGACTTCGCCGATTTCAACTTCCGGCTGGGGCGCGCCCTGCACGCGCGCGGCATTCCCGTCGCGTACTACATCAGCCCGCAGTTGTGGGCGTGGCGTCAGGGACGCATCCGCACGATGCGGCGCTTCGTGTCACGCGTGCTGGTCATCTTTCCGTTCGAAGTCGACATCTATCGACGGGCGGGCATCCCCGTCACCTTCGTCGGCCACCCGCTCGTCGAGCTGATCACCCCGACTCCCGACGCCGCGACCTTCCGCGCGGAGGCGGGCCTCTCGGCCGACGCCCCCACCATCGGCCTGCTGCCCGGCAGCCGGCCCAACGAAGTGCACCAGACCTGGCCTGTCCTGATGGAGACGGCACGGCGCCTGCACGGCGAGATGCCCGGCATCCAGTTCCTCGGGGCTCGTGCTCCTGGCCTGCCGGATGCGCTGTTCGAACCAGGCCCCGGCCCGACCGTGCCCATCGCTCTAATCGAGGACGCCACCGACGCGGTCATCGCCTCGAGCGACGTCGTGATCACGGCCTCGGGCACGGCCACGGTGCAGACCGCCCTGCACGGCACGCCGATGGTCATCGTCTACCGGTTGTCGCCCCTGACCTACAAGCTCGGGCGTCCCTTCGTGAAGGTCGACACGTTCGGCATGGTCAACCTCATCGCGGGGCGCCGGATCGTGCCGGAGCTGATCCAGGACGACTTCACGCCAGAACGGGTGGCTGCCGAGACCCTCCGGTACCTGACCGATGCCGACTACACCCGGTCGGTCCGCACGGCCCTGACCGACGTGCAGTCGTCACTCGGGGGACCAGGAGCATCCGCGCGCGCCGCGCGGGAGGTGCTCGACGTCGCCCGGTCCCGGAGCGCCACGCCTGCGAAGGTGGGGCAGGCATGACGCTGGCAGGTCGCATCGGCCGCGCCGCCGCCGCGCTGCTGGCGGTAATGACCGTCGCCGCTCCGGGGCGATCCTCGGTGGTCGTGCCGATGACCCTGGCTGAACTCAGTCGCGACGCCCGCGTCATCGTCCATGCCCAGGTGATGGCTGTCCACGACACCGCCGACCTCGGACGCCTGGGGCGTGTCGTCTCGCTGCGCGTGCTTGCGCGCTGGAAGGGCGAGCCGGACGACGTGCTGCACGTGCGGCTGCCCGGCGGGACGCGCGGCCGGACGCAGACGATTGTCACGGGAGTTCCCGCGATGCGGCTCGACGAGCAGTTCGTCCTGTTCCTCGCGGACGTGCCGGGTGGCGCCTACCGCGTGCTCGGGTTGCATCAGGGCGCCTGGCGGGTCACGGCAGCGCCTACCGACGGCGCGTTGCTCGTCGGCCCCGTCCCGACGGTGCAGCCAGCGCCTGGACCGCTCGTCCGCGGCGACGGAACCCGCCGCGTGCGATCTCTCGAGACCTTTCGTGAGACGGTGCGCGCGCTGGCGGAGCCGAAGCCGTGAGGCCGGTGTCACGTCGCGCCACGCTGTGGGCGAGCCTCGCCGCTTCGGCCGTCCTGTGGGTGGCCAGCCCCGTGGAGGGCTACCTGAAGTTCGGCCTCACCGACGGCACCGAGCCGCGGGTGCTCAAGTGGGATGAGTCGCGCCCGGTCAGCTACGTCGTCGGCGATCGCGGGGTCGCGGGTGTCTCACCGCAGCAGTTCGACGCGGCGGTCTCGCGAGCGTTCAGCACCTGGGAAGCCGTGCCCACCGCGACGCTTCGCTTCGCCCGCGCCGGTGTCGCATCGCCCCGCCTCGACGAGAACGACGGGGTCACGATGCTGGCCTTCGACAGTCGCCCTGATCTCGACCGCACCCTGGCGGCGACGACCTACACCCTCGACCTCACGACCGCCGAGATTCTCGAGGTCGACGTGTTCTTCAACGACGCGTTCCAGTGGTCCACGTCCGATGGCGGACAGCCGGGCCGCTTCGACCTCGAGTCGATCGCCTTGCACGAGATCGGTCATCTCTCCGGGCTCGGGCACTCGGCCCTCGGCGAGACGGAACTGGTGTCCGAGGGCAACCGCCGGCTCATCGCCTCCGGTGCCGTGATGTTCCCGATCGCGTTCAGTCCGGGCAACATCGACGGCCGCCGACTGCAGCCCGACGACATCGCGGGGCTGTCGGACATCTACGCGGCGCCGGAGTTTCGCGCACGGACGGGCAGCGTGTCGGGTCGCGTCCTCCGCGACGGCATCGGCCTGCTCGGCGCGCACATCACCGCCTACCATCTGCGCACGGGCAGCCTCGTCTCGGGTTACACGCTCGATCTCGCGGGCGGCTTCGTGCTGGCGGGCCTGGACGCGGGTCCCATCGTGCTCCGTGTCGAACCGCTCGACGATGGGGACGTCGAGAGTTTTCTGAGTGGGCCGGGAGTGGACACCGATTTTCGGGCCGCGTTCTTCGACCGCGTGGTGTACGTGCCCGCCGGAGGGAACGTCGCGGGTCTCGACATCCGGGTGTCGCGACCGTGAGCACTGGTGGCGCCGGCCTGTGTGCGGTGCTGCTGGCAATGCTGGCGGGTGCGGGCGCCGCGTGGGGGCAGCCGCCGGCGATCGCCGGCGGGACGTCCGGGCAGGAGCGTGTGGAGGTGTCGGTGCTGGGCCTTCTGGCGACCGGGGGAGACCTCGGCGACGCGGAAGCTTCACTGCTCGGCAACCTCGTCCCGACTGGCGCCCCCGTCCGACTGTTTCAGACGAGCGCGCGGGTCGCTGCGGCGGCTGGCGCCGAGGTGCGCGGCCGGGTACGTCTCACCGGGCCCTGGAGCGTCGAGGGTGGCGTTGGCTACACGCGGCCGGCGCTCGACGTGGTGCTGTCCAACGACTTCGAGCAGGCGGCCGACCTGACGGCGACGACCCGGGTGACGCAGGTCGTCCTCGACGGTGCCCTGGTGTATCGGTGGGGCAGCGGGCGGGTCGCGCCGTTCGTGCTCGGTGGCGGAGGGTACCTGCGCCAGCTGGACGATCCGCGTACGACCGTCGGCACGGGCCAGGTGTATTTCGGCGGGGGCGGCGTCACGTACGGGCTGGGTGCGGCCCGACCCGGAGTGAGACAGCGTGTGCGGATTCGTGCGGACGTGCGCGTCGTCAGCTACAGTGGCGGCCTTCCGCTGCTCGACGAGCGGCCTGTCGGGATCGTGGCGGG
>CAYMAG010000071.1:19636-25525 GCA_964388335.1 uncultured Vicinamibacteraceae bacterium
GCGATGGCCTTCCGGTCGAAGACGCGGCCCGCCAGCGCGCGTGCACCATCCGCCGAGAACCGCCCGACGGCGCTGCCATCGCCGTGCGCCTCGCCCAACAGGCCCTGAATCTCGGCATCGGCGTTCCAGCGCGCCGCCTTCTCCTTGAGGATCAGGTAGGTTCGCATGCAGCCGCGTGCGAACGCCTTCACACCTTCGAGGTCTTCAGTGCGGTAGCAGTGCGCGTCGAAGTGACGCGGACCGTCGTAGCCCACGTCCTCGAGGAACTTGACGAGGAAGAACGCCGCGCGCGGGTTCGCGGCGCCGAAACGGAAGTCCTGATCGTAGCGGCCGGGATTCTGATCGTTCAGATCGATGTGGAAGAGCTTGCCGGCGTCCCACGCCTGGGCGACGGCGTGCGTGAAGTTGAGACCCGCCATCGTCTCGTGAGCGACCTCGGGGTTGACGCCCACCATCTCGGGATGCGCCAGCGTGGGGATCAGCCCGAGGTAGTTGCCCGTCGTGGCCATGTAGATGTCGCCACGCGGCTCGTTGGGCTTCGCTTCGAGGGCGAGCCGGTAGTCGTAGCCTTGCGACAGGCTGTAGTCGCACAGGTAGTCGATGGCGTGTCGCAGGCGCTTGACGGCTTCGTCCGGCCGGCGGCACGCGTCGGTTTCGGTGCCCTCGCGTCCGCCCCACAGCACGAAGATCTTCGCGCCGAGTTCGGCGCCCAGATCCATCGCCGACAGGGTCTTCTGCACGGCGTACGCCCGCACCTGCGGGTCGTTGGCCGTGAAGGCGCCGTCCTTGAAGATGGCATCGCTGAAGAGGTTCACCGTGGCCATCGGCACGACGATGCCGGCATCTGCACAGGCTCGCTTGAACGACGCGACGATGGCGTCGCGCTGAGCGGGAGTCGCGTCGATGGGCACGAGGTCGTTGTCGTGCAGGTTGACGCCCCACGCTCCCGCCTCTCCCAGCAACCGGGCCGCGTCATCCGGCGGCAGGGGATCGCGCACGGGCTCGCCGAAAGGGTCGCGACCGACGTTGCCGACGGTCCAGAGTCCGAACGAGAACTTGTGCTCGGGTTGCGGGGCGTAGGCGTCGGGCATGCGCCGTATTATGCACAACCCGGCCTCCGGTTGGCCCGGTCTATTCGGCGAGCGCCGTCAGGATGGCCTGCCGCAGTTCCGCGGCGTCCGGCGTCACCTTGCTGGAGAAGAACGCCTTGACGGTGCCGCCCTTGCCGACGACGTACTTCGAGAAGTTCCACGCCGGCAGATGCCCGCTCGTCCCGAGGAAGCTGTAGATCGGCGACTGATCGGCACCGGCCCTGGTCACCTGCTTGGAGAACATCGGGAACTTGACGCCGTAGTTGAGTTCGCAGAACGCGGCGATCTCGGCCGCGGTGCCTGGTTCCTGTCCGCCGAAGTCGTTGCTCGGGAACCCCAGGACGGAGAAGCCCTTCGGCGCCAGTTCGTCGTGCAGTTGCTGAAGTCCGGCGTACTGCGGTGTGAACCCGCACTTGCTGGCGACGTTGACGACGAGCGTGACCTTGCCCTTGTAGGTGCTCAGGTCGACGGGCTTGCCCGTCAGAGAGGTGGTCGACAGTTCATACAGGGATGCCACGTCTGCTCCTTCCACCGTCGTGGTCGACGCGCCTGCGATTGCTCCGAGTGCCGCGAGGATCGCGGCGCCACCGATGAAGTGCTTCAGCATGCTCGTGAGACGCCGCCCGTCAGACCAACGTTTCAGCGGGTGACGAGTTGCTCACGGCTCGCGCAGGGAACGCAGTGCGGGATACAGGCGCGTGAAGGCGGCATACCGAGCGGCGAGGACAACCGACGCCGCAGCATCGACTCCGGTGTGGCTCGCGACGCGCACCACGCTGCGGCATGCCGCGTCGACGTCCGGCCACACGCCCGCGCCCACGCCCGCGAGCAGCGCCGCGCCGTAGGCGGCTCCCTCCTCAGCCTGCACCGTCTCGACCGACTGCCCGTAGACGTCGGCCTGCACCTGCCTCCACAGCGCCGAACGCGCCCCGCCGCCGCCCACCCGAATCGCCGTCACTGGCACGCCCATCTCGCGAAGGATTTCGAGACTGTCGCGCAGGCTGAACGCCACGCCCTCGAGGATCGCTCGAATGATGTGTCCGCGGTGGTGGGATTCAGCGAGCCCGACGAGCGCGGCGCGCGCGTCCGCATCGAGGTGAGGCGTGCGCTCGCCCATGAGATACGGCGCCCAGAGGACGCCATCCGCGCCGGCGGGCACGCCCATGGCCTCGTCCGCCAGGCGTTCGTAGGGATCGCGCCCGTCATCCTGCCCGGAGCCGAAGCGGTCGCGGAACCATCGCAGCGACAGCCCGGCTGCCTGCGTGACGCCCATGACGTGCCACCGGCCGGGGACGGCGTGGCAGAACGTGTGGACACGTCCCTTCGGGTCGAGGGCCGGACGATCCGTGGCGGCGAACACCACGCCGCTCGTGCCGATCGTCGCGCTCACGGCGCCAGGCTGGACGATGCCCATGCCGACCGCGCCCGCTGCCTGATCGCCGCCCCCGGCCACGACGGGCGTGCCGGCCCGCAGGCCTGTCGCTGCCGCGCCGGCAGCCGAGACCGAACCCGTGACCTGGGGCGACTCGAACGCCTCGGGCATCAGCGTCCGGTCGATCTCGAGGGCGCCCAGCATCTCGTGCGACCAGCGGCGGCCAGCGACGTCGAACAGCAGCGTGCCCGACGCATCGGCAACGTCGGTGGCATGGACGCCGGTCAACCTGTAGCGGACGTAGTCCTTCGGCAGCAGGACGTGCCGGACGCGCGCCCAGGCATCGGGCTCGTGCCGGCGTACCCAGAGCATCTTGGGCAGCGTGAATCCCGTCAGTGCGGGGTTACACGTCAATTCGATCAGCCGCGCCGCGCCGACGCGCGCCGTGATCTCGTCGCACTCGGCCTGTGTCCGCTGGTCGCACCAGAGGAGGGCGGGGCGGACGACCTCGCCCGTGCGGTCGAGCAGGCTGGCCCCGTGCATCTGGCCGGAGAACCCCACGGCGGCGATGGCCGGCGCCTCGATACCGGCAGCCTCGAGCGCGCGGGGGACGGCCTCCGTGCAGGCGCGCCACCAGTCGTCCGGGTGCTGCTCGGCCCAGCCGGTGCGTGGACTCGCGAAGGGTGCGTGGTCCGCCGTGGCCGCGGCGACCACGACGCCCGACTCGTCGATGACCAGCGCGCGCGTGCCGCCGGTGCCCACGTCGAGACCGAGGAGATAGGTCATGCGGGCCACAGGATACAGGCTTCAGGTCACAGGCTGCAGGCCGCGACAGGCGACAGGCGACAGGCTGCAGGCTACAGGCTACAGGAGGCCCGAAGCCCGAAGCCCGAAGCCCGAAGCCTGAAGCCTGAAGCCCGAACCCCGTCCGTGATGTATAACGACCCATCATGCAGACGTCTCACTTGCGGCGCGCCACGATCGTGGCGTGTGTCACCTGGTGTCTTGCCGCGGGCGCTGCCTTCCCGCAGACGCCACCGACCGGCACCGAGATCCGGCTCTGGGAGGGCCCCGCGCCCCTTGCGGCCGGAGTGACGCCCGAAGACATCCCCGCCCTGACCGTCTACCAGCCGGCGCCAGGAACGGCCAGCGGTGCGGCGTTCGTCGTCCTGCCGGGAGGCGGCTACCGGGGACGCGCCCGCCATGAGGGCGAGCCCATCGCGAAGTGGCTGGCGTCGCACGGCGTGACGGCGTTCGTCGCGCGCTACCGCGTGCATCCGTATCGACACCCGGCACCGTTGACCGATGCGCAGCGCGCGATTCGGTACGTCCGGGCCCACGCCCGCGCCTGGGGGCTCGACCCCGGACGTATCGGCATGCTCGGCTTCTCGGCCGGCGGACATCTGGCCAGCACCGCCGCCACCCTCTTCACGCCGGGCGACCCCGCGTCGGCCGATCCCGTCGAGCGCGTGACGAGCCGTCCGGACGCCGCCATCCTCATCTACCCGGTCATCACGTTCACGGGGGACGGTGTCCACGTCGGCTCACGCACCAACCTCCTCGGCGGTGACGCGACGCCCGAGCAGATGGCGGCCCTCTCCAGCGAACGCAACGTCACGGCGAACACGCCCCCCATCTTTCTCGTGCACACGACGGGTGACACAGCGGTGCCCCCCGAGAACAGTCTCGCGTTCGTGGAGGCCATGCGGCGACAGCAGGTGCCCGTCGAACTGCACCTCTTCGAAGGCGGACGGCACGGCTTCGGCCTGGGAGAGAAGGAGGGGCCGTTCGGGCGCTGGCCCATGCTCGCCGCGCTCTGGCTCGAGACGCGTGGCTTCACCACGCGCAGCTACGATCTCGTCGTCTACGGCGGGACGGCGGGCGGCGTGGTGACGGCGATCGCGGCCGCGCGCGAAGGGAAGCGTGTCGCCCTGCTGGAACCGCGGGACCACCTCGGCGGCATGGTGTCGGGCGGCCTGGGCTGGACCGACTACGGCCGGAAGGAAGTCATCGGCGGCTACTCGCTCGAGTACTTCAGGCGGGCCGGGAAGAAGTACGACACCGACGTGCAGTGGCACCTCGAGCCCGGCGTGGCCGAAGACGTGTTCAGGGAATGGGCGGCCGAGACGGGCGTCGAGGTGTTCTACCGCCATCGCCTGCGCGAGCAGACCGGCGTCGTGAAGGACGGCACCCGCATCACGGCCATCCACCTCGAGAACGGCGCCGAGTTCCGCGCGCGGGTGTTCGCCGACGCGAGCTACGAGGGCGACCTGATGGCGCAGTCCGGAGTGACGTACACGTGGGGACGCGAGGGGAGTGACGCGTACGGCGAGTCGCTCGCCGGCGTTCGCGACCGGACGCCCCTGCATCAGTTCGAGGTCGAGGTGCACCCCTACGACGACCAGGGACGCCTGCTGCCGGAGATCACGGCCTGGAAGAAGGAGCCCGCGGGAACGGCCGACCGCAAGGTGCAGGCCTACAACTTCCGCGTCTGCATGACGGAGGTCGAGACCAACCGCGTGCCGTTCCCGAAGCCGCCGGGCTACGACCCGGCACGGTTCGCGCTGCTGGCCCGGACGCTGGCGGCCATCGACGAGGTCAAGCGCGCCGTGGCCGCGCGCGCGGCCGCCGACCCCGCACGCGGGCCCGACCCGAAGAGGCGCATCGAACAGCCATGGTCGCTGCGCGACGTGATGAAGCCCGACCCCATTCCGAACGGCAAGACCGACACGAACAACTACGGTGCGTTCTCGACCGACTACATCGGCGCCAACTACGACTATCCCGAGGCCGACTACGCCACCAGGGCGCGCATCTGGGACGATCACGCGCGTTACGTGCAGGGCTTCTTCTACTTCCTGCAGCACGACCCGCAGGTGCCGCGTCCGCTGCACGACGCCATGGCGCCGTGGGGCCTGTGCCGGGACGAGTTCGTCGACACGGGCCACTGGCCGCACCAGCTCTACGTCCGCGAGGCGCGCCGCATGGTCGGCGAGTACGTGATGTCGCAGAAGGACATCCAGACCGATCTCACCAAGCCCGACGTCATCGGCATGGGGTCGTACAACAGCGACTCGCACAACATCCAGCGCTTCGTGAACGAGCAGGGCTTCGGCGAGAACGAGGGCGACATGCAGGTGCCGGTGACGCCCTATCAGATGCCGTACCGGATGATCCTTCCGAAGCGCGCCGAATCGACGAACCTGCTCGTGCCCGTGCCGTTCTCCGCCACGCACGTGGCGTACTCGACCCTCCGGATGGAGCCGCAGTACATGATCATCGGCCAGGCCGCCGGAGTGGCTGCCGCGATGGCCATCGACGGCGACGTGGACGTCCAGCACGTGGACGCCTCGGCACTGGTCGAGAAGCTGCGCGGGCAGGGCGCGGTGTTCGAGTGGACCGCTTCGACGGGGAGGGAGTAGGCGG
>CAYMAG010000072.1:0-1787 GCA_964388335.1 uncultured Vicinamibacteraceae bacterium
GTGAACATCACGAGCGCGAACGCGCCTGCGCATCTGGTCATCGGTTGACTCCTGAAGGTCGCGCCTGCCGTCGGCAGCGCGAACGCGACGTGGCCCCGCCGCCGACAATCGCAACGTATTGCCTGCCGACGCGCGCAGCACCTTGCCGCGGGTTCCACCTGGCACATTGCGCGTGCTGCCGCCGTAGAACGACTGTCCCCGTTCGAACCAGCGCAGTGACCTCGAGACGATGTTGCAGCGCTGATGATACTCCGATGGCTGGTGCTGGCCCTCGGGGCGTCGCGTCAGCGCTCACGCGCCGAGGTCGAGCGCCAGGAAATCCGGCCACGGCAGGGCACGCACGCCGGGACGCACGGCGGATGTGGCCGGCCCGGCCCGTGCCGCCTGGTGCACCAGGTACGCAGCTGGTTCAGGTCGTCCGCTGGTCCGCGCGCCCATGGCGCGGGCAAGCCGCTGCAGCGAGGCGGCCATCGCCGGTGTCGCGGTTCGGCTGGCCTTGCACTCGACGAGCGTGACCTGCCCGTCGCGGCCAGGCACGACGAAGTCGACCTCGAGGCCCTGCTCGTCACGGAAGTGGTAGAGCGCCCGCCTGTGCCCGGCGTTGACCTGCGCCTTGACCATCTCCGCCGCGATGAATCCCTCGAACAGCGCGCCGTGAAACGGCGAGCGAGCCAGTTCCGCCGCCGTCGTGATACCCAGGAGGTGGCAGGCGAGTCCGGAGTCGGCGATGTAGACCTTCGGCGACTTCACCAGTCGCTTGCCCAGATTCTCGTAGAACGGTGGCACCAGCAGGATCTGCGCCGTCGTCTCGAGGATGCCGAGCCAGTGCGACACGGTCGGCACACTGACACCGAGCGGGGCCGCGAGATCCGTCCGGTTCAGCAGCTGCCCGTGCCTGGTGGCCAACAGTCCGATGAATCGCCTGAACGTGGCGAGGTCCCTGATCATCGACACCGCACGGACGTCGCGTTCGAGATAGGTCTGGACGTAGGACGCGAGCCAGAGGTCGGCCGCACCTGGCCGCGCGACCACCTCGGGATAGCCGCCGTGCCTGAGCGACACGCGCGCCGACTCGCGCGTCGAGAGCGGCAGCAACTGGAGCACCGCGGCGCGTCCGGCCATCGACTCCGAGACGCCCTGCATCAGCGGCGCATCCTGCGAGCCCGTCAGCACCCACTGGCCGGTTCGCCGTGGGGCACGGTCGATGCGCGCGCGGACGTACGCGAACAGATCGGGCACGTGCTGCACTTCATCGAGCACCACCGGCGGCCGGAGGTCGTCGAGGAAGCCCTGCGGGTCCATCCGCACCCGCGCCACGACGTCCGGATCCTCGAGCAGAACGTAGGTGGCCGTCGGGAGCAGGTGCCGGAGCAGCCATGTCTTGCCCGCGCGCCTCGGCCCGGTCAACACCAGGGCAGGGAAATGCCGCAGGGCATGCGCCACCTGACGCTCGAGGTGCCTGGCGACGTGTCTCATGTATGAGTATTGTAAAGTGACGCTTTAGTTTTCTCAACACTGTACGCACGTTCACGGCGCAGCCGAACCGCCGGGATCGAGGATCGTGCTGTGGCTGCGTGACCGGCGATCGCGCGACGGCGTCGCCGCGCAGCACCCACCGTCAGAGCTGGTCGGGCCACGTCTGCCGGCCGTGGAAGACCGCCAGAATCTCGAGCCTGCGGGTCCGCACTCGGTAGGCGACGATGTACTGGGTGCCTGGCACGACCAGTTCGCGGGTACCAGCCAGTCGCCCCGGACGTCCGAGGTTCGGCAGTTCCGCCAGCCGGGCT
>CAYMAG010000072.1:1887-3637 GCA_964388335.1 uncultured Vicinamibacteraceae bacterium
GGTACCAGCCAGTCGCCCCGGACGTCCGAGGTTCGGCAGTTCCGCCAGCCGGGCTACTGCTGTCAGGAGCGCGCTCGCAATGTCAGCGGCTGCCTCGGGATTGTTCTGCGCGATGTATGCCCGGAGCGCGCGCAGGTGACCGACGGCACGGGGCGACCAGACGAGGATCACACGGGCGGAGCCTTCCGCTCGCGGGCGCGCCCCCAGGAGCGCAGCCACGTCGACACGTCATCGTGAGGAACGCCACGGCCTTCGTCCAGTTCCCCCGATGCGGCCTGTATCTCGTCGAGTTGCCACGTTTCCGCTTCGACGAAGGCAGTGATGGCTTCTGCGGCGAGAAACGATCGCGTCCGCCGGGCACGCTTCGCCAGGGCGTCGAGGCGCTCCTTCGTGTCGGCGTCGATGCGAACTGACAGAACCGTGGTCATGTGTTCCCTTGCGTGCTGTAGTCGACTGTATACACGCTACCACAGCGAGGTCGTCGGCCGGTTCGACGCGCACCCGGGCCGCTGGACAACCCGGAGCGATGCCCATATCGTCCCGACATGGCCAGGCCGCCTTTTCTGCGCCTCTTCAGCAGTCTCACCGGCGAGCGGCGTGTCGTCGAGTCGATCGTCCCTCGGCGCACGTTCGACGATGTGATCCTGCCGCCAGCGACGCGACGTGCCCTGGACCAGGCACTGGCGCAGGTCACCAGTCACCACCTCATCTTCACCGACTGGGGACTCGGCGAGCGCCACCCGACCGGCATGTCGATCGCGTTCAACTTCGCCGGGCCATCGGGCACGGGCAAGACGATCTGCGCCGAGGCCATCGCGCACGCGCTCCGGCGCCGACTGCTGGTCGTCCGCTACGCTGAACTCGAATCCATGTGGCTGGGCGAGACGCCGAAGAACGTCACCACGGTCTTCCGGCTCGCCGCCGAGGAAAACGCCGTGCTGTTGTTCGACGAGGCGGACGCGATTGCGTCGCGCCGCAGCACGTCGCCCGATCGCCCGATCGACCGCGAGAGCAACGCGGTGGTGAACGTGCTGCTGCAGGAACTCGAGCGCTTCGACGGTGTGGTGATCTTCGCCACGAACCTCGCGTCGAACTTCGACCCGGCGTTCGAGCGGCGACTGCGGACGCACGTGCTGTTCGAGCGACCCGGCGTGGAGGAACGCGAGCAGATCTGGCGCGTGCAGATGCACCCGACCCGCACGCCGCTCGCAGACGATGTCGACTTTCACGCACTGGCGGAGCGCCACGACGCGACCGGCGGCGAGATTCGCAATGCCGTGCTCAAGGCGGCGCTCGCGGCCGCATCGGAGCCGGGGACTGACGCGACGAAGGTCATCCGCCAGCGTCATCTCGACGCTGGCATGCGGGAGACGCTCGAGGCGAAGCGTGTCATGCGGCAGTCGCTCATCGACACATCGTCTGTGGCCGACGCCGCGGGCACGCTCCAGCTCGTGCAGACGATCTACACCACCCTGCACCGCGGCGTCGTCATCGCGGGCGGCTTGGCGGTCGTGGGCGTGATCGTGGCACTGGTCGCCCTCCTCGTGGCGCTGTGGCGATGACGGCAGGCCCAGAGACCCGAACCGGTGCCGAGTGAGCGCGGGGTTCCATCGCGTCAGCGCCGCACGCCATAATCCCTGGGTGACGATGACTCGTGCGACCCTGCTGGCCATCCTTTGTTGTACGCTCCTGGTGTCCGCGTGCGCCGAAGGAGGCCCCGACATGATTGCCGCACCACCCGATGTTGCCG
>CAYMAG010000072.1:3737-5398 GCA_964388335.1 uncultured Vicinamibacteraceae bacterium
CGATGTTGCCGCCGCTCCCACCGATGCCGAGACGACGGCCAGCGGTCTCGCCTCGCGGGTGCTGCAGGCGGGCAGCGGGACGCAGCACCCTGGCCCACGATCCCGCGTGCTCGTCCACTACACGGGCTGGACCACGGACGGCAGGATGTTCGACAGCTCGGTGAGCCGCGGCGAGCCGATCGCGTTCGGTCTGCATCAGGTCATCCCGGGCTGGACCGAAGGCGTGCAGCTCATGGTCGAGGGCGAGCGGCGTCGCTTCTGGATCCCCGAGAACCTCGCGTACGGCGGGCGTCCGGGGGCTCCTGCGGGCATGCTGGTGTTCGACGTCGAGCTGATCCGCATCGAGTCGATGTAGCGACCATGGAGAGCCGCGAACAGCAGATCAGCCTCACCCCTTCTTCTCGAGCACCTCACGCAGCCGCGTCGCCACGATCTCGGCTTCACCGTCGCGCATCATCCAGACGCCGATGAGCGTTTCCCCTCCGGGACGCACGCCAATCGAGGGCGTGCCCTCACGGAGACGGCGGGAGAGTTCGGTGGGCGTCAGGCCGAGCCTCTCCGCGTCCCACGTCACGCGGACGTGCGGGACGTGGTTGGCCACTTCAGGGACCGTGATCTCGGCGCTGACACCGGGGACGGACGCGGCCGCCGCACGAATCGTCTCGGCCCGCTTGTCGAACTCGGTGCGCTCCTTCGCGTGGTCCTTCGCCACGTACGTCTCGAGCGCGACCAGCATCGCGAGCAGCTCTTCCTTGTTGACCTTCATGCCGCGGCCGATGGCGTTGCCGTTCGGCGCCGCGTTGAGGCGCGCGGCCTCGATCAGGTCTTTCCGTCCGGTCAGGATGCCAGCGCTCTGCGGGCCGCGCAGCCCCTTGCCCCCCGAGAACGCGACGAGGTCGAAGCCCATGTCCACGTACTTCCACAGGTTCTCGACCGGCGGCACGTCGGCGGCCGCATCGTTCATCGTGGGAATGCCGTGCTTCCTGCCGAGGCGCACGAACTCTTCGTGGCGAATCTTTCCGACCGAGTTGTTGTTGTTGTAGAAGAGCATCATCGCGGTGTGCCACGTGACGGCGCGCTCGAGTTCGTCTGCCGTCTCGACCTCGATGAGCCGCACGCCGCAGTTGCGCACGGCGTGGTCGTACCCGAACCGGTGCGACTTCTGGATGATCACCTCGGTCTTCATGTCCACGAGGTTCGGCAGGTTGACGATCTTCTGACGGTCGGTGCCGGTGAGCACGCCCGCCGTGCCGAGCGTCATGGCCGATGCCGCACCCGCGGTCACCATCGCCGCCTCGCCATGCGTGATCTTCGCGATACGCTCGCCGACGCGGTCGTGCAGGTCGTTGAGGTAGACGAAGTGCTGTGACGCGTAGTCCCACGCGGCACGTGTCGTCTCGTCCATCAGCGAGGCCGTCATGTCGGTGTACGTGCCGGCCGCGTTGATGAAGGGCTTCACCCCGAGGTCCGCGAAGTAGTCGGGCGTGGCCGCCTGCACGCGCGCGGCGGTGGCCGTCAGCGCGGCGCCGCCTCCGATGAGACCACCAACGAACGGAAGGCCGGACAGGCTCTCCAGAAAGCTTCTACGCGTCCACATGGTCGTTCCTCTCGTTCTGCGTGTACCCACCCCGGCCTCGGCGAGGCCGGGGCTACCTGACTCG
>CAYMAG010000072.1:5498-12019 GCA_964388335.1 uncultured Vicinamibacteraceae bacterium
GCGATCCGCGTCCCGCGGCGTCCCGCGCCTCGGCGAGGCGCGGCCTACCTGACCCGTGGGGCAAGGTCACCTGGCTGCGATCACACTGATCTGCACCTTC
The DNA here is from genome assembly GCA_964388335.1 of uncultured Vicinamibacteraceae bacterium. GTDB lineage: Bacteria > Acidobacteriota > Vicinamibacteria > Vicinamibacterales > Vicinamibacteraceae > JAEZDP01. Next base: position 5,599 of record CAYMAG010000072.1, read on the forward strand.
GCCTCGCCCGGAAGCCGTGCCTGTATCGTCGTGCGCGCGGGCGGGTCCTGCGGGAACAGTTCGCGGTAGACCGCATCCATGGCCGGCATATCCCCGAGGTCCGCAAGATACACCTGCACGTGTGCCACGTCCGACCACGCCAGCCCATCCGCCTCGACCGCCTGCTGCAGGCGCGCCAGGACGGTCCGGCCCTGTGTCGCGACGTCCGCACCAGCCTCCGGGGCGGTCACCGCCGGCACGTACGCGCGCCCGCCGGGCTGCGTCGACGCGATGAAGGTGAGTTCGGCCTTGATGGGCCCCGGCAATCGCGGCAGGTAGACCACGCTCGCGGTCGGCGGCGGTCCAGCCGTGAACGGCGCCGCGAACGCGGCTCCGAAGCCGTCCATCTCTCCCGGCGTCGTGATGTACGCCGTGGACGCCACGACGTGCTCGAAGCCGAGACCGGCGGCCGTCAGCGTCGTCCCGATGTTGGCGAGCGTCTGGGTGACCTGCGCCGGCACGTCGCCGGCGATGCTGCGGTCGGTCGGATTCTGTCCGCCCATGCCCGACAGATACACCGTGTCGCCTGCACGAACGGCCGCCGAGTACGGCCCGAGGGGCGCGGGCAACGACCCGTCCGGCGGCCTGACGACCTCGATGGCCGACAGATCCGCATGCGCGATGCACGCAATCTCGACGGCGGCGCCTCCCGGCACGGCCGCGGCTTCCACGGTGGTCCGCGCCGGAACGCGGTCGGTGAAGAAGCCTCCGTAGACCTCGTTCATGCCCGCATAGTCATCCATGGTCGCGAGGTACACGTGGCACTTCACGAGATGCTGCAGACCCAGACCGTCGGCCGCGAGGATGCCGGCGATGTTCTCCATGGCCTGCCGCGTCTGCGCGCCGATGCCGTCGGGCATCACCGCCGTCTCGGGATGACGGCCGAGTTGTCCGGCGAGAAAGACCGTGTCGCCCACGCGGACGCCGTACGAGTACGGTCGGTCCCCCGGATACCCCGCCGGACGAAGGATGCGTCGTGCCGCTCCGGTGACGGTGTCTTCCGTCGCGGTCGCGACGGGCGGCCCGCTGTCCGAACACCCTGCCTGCACCATCAGGACGGCCATCGCCGCCAGCGCCACACGTCTCATCGCAACGATCGCCCCTCCGGGCGCAGGAAGACCCTGCCGCCGACACGCAGGTGGGGCAGGACGAACTCCGTGCCGCCGCCGCGATGGGTGAAGGGTATCAGCATCGCTGCCTGTTCCGGCGATTCGTACTCGACGGCCGAGAACGTGCCGCGCACACGCACCTGCACCGGCCGGCCATCGTGGGCGTAGTTGACGAGCGACAGCAGCACCGCGCCGTCCGCGGGGTCGCGGCGTGCCGAGACGAGCACGGTGATGCCATTCCAGATGTCGACGAACCGCCGTTCGGGCCCAAGCCGGTTGCGGACGTCCATCGCGAACGCATTCGGGTCGGCGAGTGGCGTCTCGGGACGCAGTACGGACACGCCGCGCGCCTCGACGTCCGCGAGCACGCGCGCCGCCTCCGGTCCCGGCTCGTCCGCCACGATCAGCAGCGGCAACGCGCCCTCACCGCCTGCGACCAGATCGGCCGGGCGGAGGATCGCGTACGACACGTTGTGCCTGGTGAGCAGGTTCAGCATCTCGTAGGCCGCGAACGGATCGGTCGCCACCACGCCGACACTGGCGACCGGCTCGAACTGCCGCGGCGCGTCCCACGCATGGAACTCGAGCGCCTTACGAATCGCCGCCCAGTCGCGGCGAGCCTCGGGACGGCCCTGCAGCAGCGCCTGCTGAAATCGCGGGTGCAGCGGCAACACGAGCGACGCGCCAGTGCTGCCCGCCTCGGCGATGGCGAGCAGGTAGTGCTCGAGCGCAGGTCCTTCGTCCTCGTCGGAGGCCGTCAGCGGCGTCCACGGGTACGCGAGGAACGTGTCGGGACGCCCGAACAGGTTCGCGAGGCTCACGAGGGCGCCATTGTTCTCGAGCCAGGGCTGGGCGGTGCGACTCGCCACCTGCAGCACGTCGTTGCGCTTCGTCACCTCGTTGAGCCTGACGTGCGGCCACTTGCCACGCTCGTCGAGCGTGATCAGACGGGCGCCAGGTGCCGCCAATTGCGCACGCAACCGACGAATCTGCGCGTCCGTGGCCGTCCCCCGAATGACAACGCCTCCCGCCGCCATCGGCGGCACGGGGCGAGCCTCGGCGCTCGCTGCGTCGACCTCCACGTACACGCGGTAGCCCTTGCCCGCCGCGTCGCGAATGGCCTCCAGCCGCTCGATGGGAATCAGCAGGGCATGCACGCCGAGCGCGTCCATGGCTGGAACGCGGTCGCCGTCCCACCGCACGAGCACTTCGGCACGCGCGGACGAGGCCAGGCCAACGCACAACGCCAGGCACAGCTGCAGCAGCCTCACCACGACGCTCCGGAGGCGGACGTGACGTCACGAGGCGTCCAGGTCGACGCCAGGTGCCCGTCCGGCTGAATCCACGACACCACGACATCCCGCGTGACGCGCAGCATCGCGCGTCCCTCATCGAGCGTCGACAGCAGCAGCGCCGTCGACATCCCGTCGGCCAACGTCGCGCGTGGCGCGATCACCGCCACGGTGAGGGAGTTGGCCGTCGGCGCACGGATTCCGGGCACGATGATCTCACCGGACGCCTTCGAGATGGACAGCGCCGCGTCCCGCAGGTCCATGGCGTTCGCCGCGGCGTGCGTCTGCACCGGCCAACCGGTCCGTCCGGGAGCGGACCCGATCGCCCCGATCGTGCTGCCTCCAGCGTTGACGACCGCGTCGGTGATCCCATGGCTCCGCAACACGTCGATGGCGGCGTCCACGGCGACGCCCTTGCCGATGCCTCCGAGATCGAGCGACAGGCACGACGACCGCACGTGCACGAGATCCGGTGGCTCGAGCGCGAGCAGCCCTGGACCGACGCACGCGCCAGCGGCGTCGAGTTCCGCCTTGGTCGGCTCGCGGCCCTGCTCCCGCGCGTCCTGCCACGTCCGCACGAGCGGCCCGACGGTCACGTCGAAGCGTCCGTCCGACAGGCGCGCCAGCTCGATTGCCTGCTCCAGCGTGCGATACAGGTCGGCCGACGCCCTGAAGGGCTCGCCCGTGCCGTGTCGCACGAGGCGCGACAGCTCACTGCGGACATCGTAGTGGCTGAGTACCTCGTCGAGGCGCACGACCTCGGCAAGCGCCGCCTCGATCGCGGACGACGCACGCGAGGCGTCCGCGGTGGACACGAGGATCCGGAACATCGTGCCCATGGCGTAGCGCTGCTTCTCGACAACGCGTGGCACGGGTGCTGCGCTGCCCGCCGCGACGCAGGCGGCGAGCACGAGCGCGACACAGGAAGTCACTCGCTTACGTGAGTGCATACACGACTCCCGGGTAGGTCGCGAGGTACACGGCCTGCTCGGTCAGGATGGGCGTGGACTGCAGCGAGCCGCCGAGGTTCGCGCGCCACAGCACCGCTCCGGTGGCCGCGTCGTACGCGATCGTGGCCCCCCAGAAGCCCTGCATGCACACGATGCCGTCGCCCGCGACCGGCGCCGCCGTGATCTGGCGCACGGAGGGCGACCGCCACCGCTCCCGCCCGTCGCTCACCGCCAGCGCGTAGACGTGGCCGTCCTTGCTCCCGACATAGGCCGTGCCCCCGTGAATCGCCGCGGCGCCACTGACACCGAGCCCGGTTTCGAGGCGCCAGCGAACGGCGCCGGTCTCCGCGTCGAGTGCGTAGACATGGTGGTCTTCGGAGCCGACGACCACGACGCCGTCGCTCACGGCGGGCGATGCCGAGACACTGTCGCCGGCCGCGAACACCCAGACGTCCCGGCCCGTCGCGTGATCGAGCGCGCGTACCCTGCCATCGCTTCCGCCGACGTAGAGCAACCGGTCGCCGACATGGGCCGTCGAGTGGATCTGCGCGTCGAACTGTCGCGTCCACCTCACCGTTCCGCTCGTGACGTCAGCCGCGATGAACTGACCGCCCGATGACCCGACGAAGACGGTGTCGCCCCGCACGACGGGTGACGCCCAGATCGGACCATCCGTCGCCGCGGCCCACTTCAGCTGACCGGCCGTGCGCTCCACGGCGCAAAGCCGGCCATCGTCGCCGCCGAACAGGATCAGGTCACCCGAGATCGCCGGCGTGGAGTGCAACGGGGCCGATGCCGTGAAGGTCCAGCGGGCCCGCCCGGTACGCGCGTCGAGGGCGTACAGCCGGCCGTCGCGTGCAGTGACGTACAACACACCGGCCGCCAGCACGGGACTCGTCCGCACGGCATCGGGCAACGTGACTTTCCACAGCACGTCGTCTGGCGCTGCCCGACGCACGGGTACCGTCCCGCCATGGCGCCCGTTCCCTCCGAGCAGTCCGACCCAATCGACGCGTGCGGTGTCTGCAGCCATGACGCGTCGCTACCCCACCTGCAGGTGTCGATGGTCGATCTTCTCCAGATCGTACTCGCCGAGCCCCAGCTCTCCCGCCGTCCTGATGTGCGCCGGCTCGCGGAAGAAGTTGTTCCTGAACGCCGACTTCTCCATCTCGCCAGCCTTCGCGAGGTACTCGGGGTTGTGGTCGAAGAGCGACGGCACGCCGAGTTCGCGCCGCCTGGCCTCGACCATCTCGAGTTCGATGCGATCCACCGCCACCGGATCGGTGCCGAACAGCAGCGTCTTCGCCTCCCAGTGAAACTCGGGATTCCACGAGAACGGACCGGCGTGGTAGACGGCCTTCAAGCCGTCCATGATGTGCAGCACCGACTTGGCCCGCACAGGCGGCGCCGCGCACATCACGGCAATGACCGGGTCGGTATAGGTCTTCGGACGCACGTGTGTCCGCGCCACGTTGTTGAACGTCCCGTACGCGAGGTTCTTGAGGCAGCCCGTCACGCCGGACGCATTGTGCTCCTTGAGGCACGGCAGGTTGATGACCTTGGTCGCCTCGCTGGCGACGATGCTCGCCATGTACGAGCGCGTTTCCCGCTCGCCGAAGCAGTTCATCTCGCAGAACACCTCGGGGTCGTACCCCGGACGGTCGCGCCCCTCGACAATCCAGCGCTGATCGAGACCGACCACGCGGACGCCCGGCGGCAGCATCTGGTGATAGCCGATGACCTCGAGCTGGTTGGAGTTGCGGTCGTAGACGATGATCTGCCGGTTCCGCACCCCCACCAGGTTCAAACAGCGGATGACCTCGCGCACGAGCGGCACGGAGGTGACGGTGGTCGGCGCACCCGACGGATTCACCTTCAGGGCGACGATGTCGGAGGGCTCGATGACGCGGGCGAACGCGGCGGCCACCGTGGGCTCGCCGGTAAGAGCCGTCATGCCGCGCTCCACCATGAGGCGGACGGCTTCGGCATCGACCCGTCGGCCAGCGAACGCGCCTGCATGGGTGGTCTGGATGACCGTTCCGCGGAAGAGGCCGGGCATGCCGAGCGGCGACGTCATCTCTGGCGCCTGCACGTCGATCCGCAGCCCGCGCAACTGGTAGGGCCGGCCTTCCTGGAAGGGTTGGTCCGCCCGGTAGGGTTGGTCGGCCTGGTAGGTCCGGCTCGCCGGGCCGGACGTCTGCACACCCGCCAATTCCGCCCCACTGGTCATGGCCAGCGTGCCCAGCGTCGCGTTGTAGATGAACGTGCGGCGGTCCATCACTGCAGCCTCAGCGTGCCGAAGGCCTCGGGGACGTGGAAGTTGCGCTGCCCGGTCGGCTGCCACGCGTAGAACGTGCGCGGATCGGGACCGGCGATGCGATAGAGACCCGCACGGAGGGTGCGTCCCCGCTCCGGCGCGCGAGGGTCGATGGCGGCGAACGGAATCTTCATCTCGCCGTACCAGACCCGCGCAGCCTCGTCCACGCGGGCCATGACCTCGAAGCCCGAGTTCCAGGCCATGCCCTGCTGGGCGGCCGCGTCGGCACGATCGATGTCGAGATCCACCCACTCGCCTTGCGGCGACACCTGGAACTCCTTGTAACGCGCGATGTTCGCCGTGTCCCACCCGATGAACGCCTCGGCGACGTCCCAGTTCCAGAGCTTGGGGGTCTCCGCTGATACGTCAGGGGATGGTTTCAGATACAGGGTGTCGTACGGACAGGTGTAGAGCAGGTACAGGTGCGTCCGCGTCCAGCGCGAACGCACTTCCGTCGGCCGTCCCGGAACGGAGACGCCGAGGTAGTCGCGATCGAGCGTGACCGCCGGGATGCCGGTCCAGTGTGGCGCTGCGGGACTGGCGGTGAGCGTCACGTCGCGGTCCATCTCGCTGCTGAGGATGACGCCTGGCTGCGCGCCAGGCGGCGTGCCGTTCGACGACCTCCCGCTGCGCGCGGCACACGCCGCGGTCCCGAGCAGCAGGATCGCCACGAGTACGGGCACGGGGGAGGATGCGGTCGGGCGGGTCATGGTC
>CAYMAG010000072.1:12119-18620 GCA_964388335.1 uncultured Vicinamibacteraceae bacterium
GGTCGGGGACGGGCTGCTCGCTCCAGAGGGTGTGCGCTCGTCCGTTGAGATCCCACACCACCTGGCCGCCCTTCACCGTCAACTCGCACTCGAGCTTCTGCGCGCCAGGCATGCGGCTGCCGCTGCTGTCGATGAACCCGAACTCGCCGTTGCGCACGGCGAGTACCGCGACGTCCGCCTCGGCGCCGACGCCCAGATGCCCCAGCTCGGGGCGCTTGATGATCTCGGCCGCCTTCGCGGTGTTGGCGCGAATCACGTCGTTGATCGGCATGCCGAGCACGAGCAGCTTCGACATCACGTTCAGAATGTCCTTCATGCCCGCGTTCATGCTGCCGGTGTGCAGGTCGGTGCTGATCACATCGGGCCAGAAACCCTGCTTCGTCGCGGGGACGGCCTGCCGGAACACGAAGCTGCCACCGCCGTGTCCCACGTCGAAGAGCACACCGCGCCTGCGCGCGGCCAGCACGTACGGCTCGACCTGCCCCTGCGCGTTCACGATCGGGTCGCGATCGCTCACGTGAGCGTACATGTGCGTCAGGATGTCGCCCGGACGCAGGTGCGTGTTGAGCAGCGCGTCGAGCGACTGGGGTGGGTCGTTTCGGCCGAAGTCCACCATCACGGGGACGTCCGCACGCCGACCGGCCTCGACGGCACGCGTCACGGGCTCCCACTCGGACCCACGGTAGTGCGCAACCTTGATACCCACGACGATGTCGCGATTCGCGGCGATGCGCTGGGCCGTCATCCTGGCGTCCATGTCGGCGAGGTCCTGTTCCCACGGCTCTCCCCGCATGCCGTTGCCGACGATGTTCAGGAACGTGAGCACGCGGGTACGTGATCGGTCGACGACCTGCGTCCGGAACTGCGCGATGTTGCGCCAGCCCGGCCCGCCCACGTCGACGAGGGTGGTCTGGCCACTCCTGAACGAGTGCGTGTCGGCGGGAACGGCGACATCGCCGTCGCTCAGGTATCGGTCGGGCGTGGTGCCGACGAACACGTGCGCGTGGAGATCGATGAGGCCAGGCACCACGTGCAGGCCGGCCACGTCGACCACGCGCGCCGCCTCCGACGCGTCGATGGACGCGGCGACGGCCGCGACCTTGCCGTCGGCGAGGGCGACGTCCATCACGCCATCCACGCCGTTCTTCGGATCGACGACGTGCCCGCCCTTCAGCAGCAGGCTGTAGCGCGGGGTCTGCGCGATGGTGGCCTGCGCGCCGAGCAGCACGACGAGCGCGGTGAAGACGGCGCGGATCATGGCGTGGCCTCGCTCCAGAGCGGCCGCGAGCGGCCGTTCAGGTCCCAGACGACCTGGCCGGCCCTGACTGTCAACTCGCACTCCAGCTTCTGCGTGCCGGGCATCTGCCCGCCGCCACTGTCGATGAAGCCGAACTCCCCCTTCCGCAGGGCGAGCACCGCGACGTCGGCCTCGGCGCCGACACCGATGTGCCCGAGTTCGGTCCGCTTGATGACCTCGGCGGCACGCGACGTGTTCGCCGCCAGGACGTTCTGCAGAGGCATGCCGAGGTTCAGCAGCTTCGACATCACGTTGAGGATGTCCTTCATGCCGCTGTTCATGCTGCCGATGTGCAGGTCGGTGCTGATGACGTCCGGATAGAACCCTTGCGTGGTCGCGGGAACGGCCTGGCGGAAGAGGAAGCTGCCGCCGCCGTGCCCCACGTCGAAGATGACGCCGCGCTCGCGCGCCGCGATCACGAACGGCTCGACCTGCCCCTGCGCGTTGACGATGGGCATGCGGCCACGGACGTGGGCATACATGTGCGTCAGGATGTCGCCGGGACGCAGGTGCGTGTTGAGCAGCGCGTCGAGCGACTGCGGCGGGTCATTGCCACCGAAGTCCACCATCACCGGAACGTCGGCCTGTCGCCCGGCCTCGACGGCACGCGTGACCGGGTCCCACTCCGCGCCCGAGTAGTGCGCGACCTTGACGCCGACGACGTGATCGCGGAACTGGCGGGCACGCTGTGCCGTGAGCTTCGCATCCATGTCGCCGAGGTCCTGCTCGATCGGTCCACCCTTCATCCCGTGGCCGACGATGTTGAGGAACGAGAGGACGCGCGTGCGCGAGCGGTCGATGACCTGGGCCTTGAACTGCGGAAAGGTCCGCCAGCCCGCGCCGCCCACGTCCACGAGCGTCGTCTGGCCGCTGCGGAACGAGTGGCTGTCGGGCGGTACGGAACTGGCGCCGTTGCCGTACTGCGCGTTCGGCTCCGTGCCCCAGAAGACATGGGCATGGATGTCGATGAGGCCGGGCGTCACGTACAGCCCCCGGGCGTCGACGACCCTGGCCGCGTCGGTCGCTGGAATGTCGGCCGCAACCGCGGCGATCTTCCCATCGGCAATGGCGACGTCACGGACCGCGTCGACCCCGTTGCGCGCGTCGATCACGTGTCCGCCCTTGATGAGCAGGCTGTAGCGTGGGGTCTGGGCGAAGGACACGTGGCTCGCGAGCATGACCGCCAGCGCGGCGCCAGCCCATCGAACCCCCAACGATGCGATGTTCACGACAAGTCTCCCGGGGAAGGCGTCCCCTCCATGTGTCTGCGTTGTGCGCCGTTTATAACACGGAGCAGGAGGGAAGGAACGAAGGAGGGGAGGAAGGAAGGAGCCACGGCCTGGTAGGCCGCGTCTCGCCGAGACGCGGCGTCCACGCTGCCCGCGTCCCGCCGAGGTCCAAGGCCGGATATGATCCCCAGACCCAACCGAAGGAGTTCTGTCATGTTCAGCCGTCTGCTCCCCGCCGTCCTGCTCGCCGCGTTCATCGTTCCAGGCACCGCCACGTCTCCCGGGGCTGATGAGCCGCGGGCAGCCGCCATCGCACAACCAGCGTCGGCCATGACGCCCGAGCAGATCATCGAGGCGCTGCGGCGTCCGGAGAACAGCACCGGCAACATCGCCGACGGCGTCGAGGAGGTCACCGGCGGCCGCGGCTGGATGTCATCGGACATGAAGCCCATCGCCGAGGGCAAGATCGTCGGCCGTGCATGGACCGCGATGCTGCGGCCGGTACTCAAGAACGACACGAAGACGTATCCGAACTACCTGCTGCAGGTGCTCGACGAAGCGCCGGCCGGCAGCGTGCTGGTCTACGTGATGGAAGACGGCCTCGAGATTGCCGCGATCGGCAACCTGATGGCGACCACCGCGAAGGTGCGCGGGCTCGAGGGTACGGTCATCGATGGCGCCGTACGCGACGTCGAAGAGATTCGCCGACTGGGCCACAAGGTCTACGCGCGCCGGATCAGCCCGGCGACGTCGGTCGGACGCATGGTGAGCGTCGGCATGCAGATGCCCGTGAAGTGCGCCGACATCATGGTCCACCCAGGGGACTATCTCGTCGGTGACTCCGATGGCGTCGTCGTCGTCCCGCAAGCGTCCGCCGCGCAGGTCGTCGAAGTGCTGGCGACCTACAACGACAAGGAATCGAAGATGGTGCCGATCATCGAGCGCGAGAAGTCGATGCGAAAGGCGCTGGAGATCTACGGACGATACTGATTCGGCTACAGACTGCGGGGCTTGCCTCGCCGTAGCCTTCGGCGGAGGCGGGGCTACGGGGCTTGCCTCGCCGTAGCCTTCGGCGGAGGCGGGGCTACAGGGCTTGCCCGCCGGAGCCCCCTGGCGAGGGCGGGGCTACAGGGCGTGCCTCGCCGGAGCCTTCGGCGAAGGCGGGACGATTCGCCCACCACGACGCCAGCATCGCGCCCGACATGTTCATCCAGGGCCCGAAGACCGCGGGAGGAATCGCGGCCAACGGGCTCTTCAGCACGCTGATGGCGATCCCTGACGCCATGCCGGCGTTCTGCATGCCGACTTCAATCGCCACCGTCCGCGACTCGACCTCCGAGAGCCTGAGCACGCGCGCGCCCCAGTAGCCGAGCAGGTAGCCCGCTCCGTTGTGGATCACCGCGGCCGCGATGATCGCCACGACGAAGGTCCCCGCCAGCAACTGGTCACGCGAGAGGGAGGTGATGATCGCGATGATGAAGCAGATGGCGACCATCGAAACCACCGGGAGGGCTCTCATGATCGCGGCAGACAGCGCCGAGGCCGCCGGCATGCTGCGGCCCAGCGTGACGAGCACCCAGTTCACGACGAGTCCGGCCCCGATGGGCACGATGATCATCTGCAGGATCGACACCATCATGCCGACGAAGGGCACCTCGACGTAGGCGCCGGCGAGGAGCTGCATGGCCAGGGGCGTCATTACTGGCGCCAGCAGCGTCGAGCAGGCAGTCATCGTGACCGACAACGCCACGCTGCCGCCCGCGAGATACGTCATGACGTTCGAGGCCACGCCGCCTGGCGCCGCGCCCACGAGCACCATGCCGGCGGCCACTTCCGGGTCGCTGGCGAACACCGCGGCCACTCCCGCACCGAGGAGCGGCATGACCGAGAACTGGAGGACGATACCGATCAGCACGGGACGGGGAAACGTCAGCACGCGCTGGAAGTCGGCCAGCGTGAGCTGCGTGCCCATCCCGAACATGATGATCTGGATGAGCGGCACGATGAGTCCGCCGAGGGCGTAGCCGTTCCACGTGCGGAACGCCAGGGGATAGAACATCGCAGCGGCGACGAACACCGCGACCCACAGCGTGAAGGCGAAGCCCGAGAACCTGGTGCGGCGCGCACCTGAGGCGAGCGCGGCGAAACCCGCAATGACGAGGATGGCGATGGCGTGGTACACGGTTCAGTCCACGTAGGCGACGCAGTCGACCTGCACCAGTTCACCGGGGCGCCCCATCAGCTCAGCGCTCGTACCGGTATACGAACGGGCGGGCGGTGGATCGGGGAAGTGCCCGAGGTAGCCCTCATTGAGCAGCACGAGGTTCTTCGGGGCGTCCGCCACCGTCATGTGCACCTTGAGCACATTGGCCATCGACGAACCGGCGCTCTCGAGAATCTCGCGCATCGTTGCCAACGCGCTGGTGATCTGCACCTTCGCGTCGCCTGGTTCCTTCCGGCGGTCTGGATACCAGCCGCCGATGCCGGACACGAACAACAGGTGTCCGGAACGGATACAGGCCGAGAGCAGCGGGTTTGGCGACTGCTGGCCGGGGCGGTGGATCACCGCTTTCCTGGGCGTCCAGTCAGCGGCAGACGCCGCGGACGGCTGCGGTGCCGCCTCGGGCGACGCGTGCGCCGGGCGTGCGGAGGCACCTGCGAGCGTCGCAAGTCCTGCCGTCACGACGGCGCGGCGAGTGCGCCGTACGGGTACGTGTGCTGGTGGTTGGGGCATGGGGCGCGACCGTCAGCGAACGAATTTGACGCAGACCGGCGCGCCGATGGACAGCGTCTGGCCTGTGGCCGTGAGGTGTCCGGTGGTCTGGTCGATGCGGAACACCACCACCGTGTCGGAACGCTGGTTACCCGCGAGCAGGAACTGGCCGGTGGGGTCGATGCCGAAGCCGCGGGGGAAGTTGCCCTGGGTCGACTCGTTCTCGACGAACGTCAGGCGGCCCGTCCCTTCGTCGATCGCAAACACCGTGATGCTGTCGTGCCCGCGGTTCGAGCCGTACAGGAAGCGGCCCGAAGGGTGTACCTGGACTTCAGCGGTGCTGTAGCCGTCCTGCGCCGCCTGCCCGGGGGGCAGCGTGGTGATCGTCTGCACCTCGGTGAGCGCGCCGCTCTCTGGGTCGTGCGTGAACGCGGTCACGGTGAGCAGCATCTCGTTGATGAGGTAGGCGTACGGACGGCTCGGGTGGAAGGCGAAGTGGCGCGGGCCCGATCCGGGGGCGACAGAGACTGACGACGTGCTGGCCGACGTCGGGCTCGCCGGGGCCAGCGTGCCGGTCGCCGGATCGAGTGCGTGGATGTGAATCTTGTCGGAGCCGAGATCCGCCACGTAGGCGAAGCGGTTGCCCCGGTCGACATTGACCGAGTGCGCGTAGGGCTTCGTCTGCCGCTTGGGATTCACGCTGGAACCCTCGTACCGCACGACGCTCGCGGGCGACTGCAGGCTGCCATCGGCATTCACCGGCAGCACCGCGAAGCTGCCGCCGCCGTAGTTGGCGACGAGGACGACCTTGCCCGACACGTCGGTGACGAGATGGGCAGGGCCTGCACCGCCCGACGACTGCTGGTTCAAGGCCTTCAGCATTCCCGATGGGCGGTCGATGGCGAACGCGCTGACCGCACCAGTCTGCTGGCCTTCGAAGGTGCGCACTTCGTTCGCCGCATACACGTATCGGCCGGTCGGGTGGATGGCGAGAAAGCTGGGGCTGGTCGTCTCGGCGGCGAGCACGGGGTCGGTGAGTCGACCCGTCGCGAGGTCGAGTCGCGACACGTAGATGCCCTTGCTCTTCTCGCTGTTCGTGTAGGTGCCGAAGTAGACGAGCAGCTCTCCAGCCGTAGAAGGCACCTGGGCCGCGACGACCTGGTCGCCAGCCGGGCGAATCACGGTGATGGTGATGGCCACGCCCGCGAGGGCGACGATTGCTGCGATCACTGCACGTTGCATGTGTGTGTCCTGTGTGTTGC
>CAYMAG010000072.1:18720-25045 GCA_964388335.1 uncultured Vicinamibacteraceae bacterium
CCTACCCGTACTCGTGTTTCCTCGCCGTCCACCTGGCACTGCGATACTCGCCCATGTCGAGCGTGCCCGCCAGCGTGTCCCCGCTGAGGGTACCGCTGAACCGGTAGATCAGCGAATCGCCGGTGCGCTCCGTGATGCGGCTCATCAACGAGATGGTGTTGCCATCGATGCTGCCCGTCACGTCCCGCGACAGGAAGTCACCCTGATGCGTGCCCTCCAGCCGTGGCCCATCCTGCTGCAGGTGCAGGCGATGCGTCGATGCACTCGCAGCGTAGGCGATCTCGACGATCCACTGTCCCGACAGGTCTGCCGCGGGCGGCGTCGGCGGCACCGGGGGTGACAGCGAGTGCTTCGCCGACAACACGGCGTGGACACGGTTCGCGACGATCTGCTCGTCGCCCGGGGCCAGCATCGACGACGTGATCGAGATGCCGGTATCGCCCGGCAGGTTCGCCCCTGGACGTCCACCGCCTCCGCCCGCAATCGCGATGCGCGGTTCGCCGTCGTAGAGCAGAGCCGTGGCGGTTTCGCCCGTGAGCCCGCGTTCGGCAGCGGTCCACCGGATGGTCACCCGAGGACTGCGGTTCGACCTGTCCTCCTGCACCTCGCGAAACACGGTCGCCGTCACACCTGGAACGGTTTCCACACGAGCGGCGATGTGCTCGCAGCGGCGGACCCACTCGGCCCACTCGGCCGCGAAGCTGCCCGCCACCCACTGCTCGACGGCGACGACCATCCCGACGACTTCCTCCCGTCCGACCTTCATGGATCGCGCGAAGCCGTGGTGCGGCGCGCTGTGAATCCAGGCGGCCTGCACCAGATCCTTGCGTCCGAGCAGCAGCCCTGCGCTTTGCGGTCCGCGCAGGATCTTGCCGCCGCTGTAGCCGACCAGCGTCGCGCCCCGCTGCAGGTGGACGTTCGGCACGGTCAGCACCTCGGCGGCCGCGTCCACCATGATCGGCACGCCGTGGGGCTTCGCGATGCGTGCGATCGCCTCGAGCGACATCGGCCCGGTCTCGTTCCGCGGGTTGGCGAAGACGTAGATCATCGCGGTGCGCGGCCCGATCGCCTTCTCGAGATCCTCGGACGTCTCGGCTTCGACGATGCGGACGCCCACGGCGCGGATGGCGGCATCGTAGACGTTGCGCGAATGCGTGGGGATGATGACTTCATCCTTCGCGAAGCCGCGGAGGTCGGGGATGCGGACGTGGAGGTCGGGATTGCCGCCCGCGACGCACGCCGCCGTGGCGTGGGTCATCGCGGCCGCGCAGCCGGAACTCACCATGCCCCATTCGGCGCCGGTCAGCTCGGCCAGCCGTTTGCCGGCCGCGTCCATCAGTTCGTCGAGATGCGCGTAGTGCTGGTTGGCGAGCGACTTGGCCTCGCGCACCGCGGGCAGTTCCATCGAGCCGCCGATGATCGTCAGCGTGCCGCGGCCGTTGATCAGCGGCCGCACGCCAAGCCGCTCGTACAACGCTCGTCCGTCCCCTGCGACCGCGCCGGCTGGCGTCGGCGCGGCAACCCTCTGGGCGGCATCCACGGCGCTCACGGGCAACGCGGCCGCGGTGAGCCCGAGAACGGGCGTGGTCTGCAGAAACTGGCGGCGTGTGCGCCGCCGCGGCGGCCCTGGTTCGTTCATCTGCGTGGGTACTCCCGATGTGACGAAGGGGCGCAGCGGCAGCAGCCGTCCGCGCCCCTGACACCTTTCAGCCGTGCGATTGGAGACGGACGGCTCGGAGAGCCGTCCGTGCCTGGCCCGCTCCGAGCCGTCCCCTGCCTCAGAAAAGGAACTTCGCGCCGAGTTCCATGCGGCGCATCTGGCCAGCTGAGGTGACGCGCCCGAACGCCGCGTTACCCACCTGCACGTTGGGGTTGCCCCAGTTCACCCTGTTGAAGAGGTTGAAGATCTCGGCGCGCAGCTGCACGCGGGCCCGGCCGCCGACGAACACGTTCTTCATCAGCGACAGATTGGTGACCGACGAGCCGGGACCGCGCAGCATGTTGCGCGGCGCGTTGCCGTAGGTGTAGAGGTCGGGCAGCGAGAACGCCGACTGGTCGAAGCAGTTGATGAGCCCCACGCTGTTGGGGTCGGGCTGACAGTTCAGAGAGGGGCTGCCTGTCACGTTGGGCCGCTGCGGTGTGCGGCTGTTGTTGAGCCGATCACCCTGAATGGTCACGTTGAGTGGCGTGCCGCTCTGCAGCGTCGAGACGCTGCCGACCTGCCAGCCACCGAGCACCTCGCGCAGGAACACGTTCGACGAGTCGCGGAAGAAGGGCATGTCGTAGAGCAGGCTCAACACGAACCGGTGAGGAACGTCCCAGTTCGCCGGGCCGTAGTCGCTCCAGATGTCGTAGTCGTTGAGGATGGCGCCGCCGCCGTTCGAGTGCGTGGACATGTCGCGCGTCTTCGACCACGTGTAGTGTGCGTCCGCGAGGAAGCCACGCGTCATCCGCCGCTTCAGGATGAAGCTGACCGAGTCGTAGTTGGCGATCAGGTCGTTCTGAATCACACGGATCTGGCGGAACGCCTGGTTCGGCCGGCGGGGATCGATGGCCCCGGGACCGGGCAGCGGCGTGTTGTTGAAGTAGCTGCGGTCGAGGTTCGTCGTGCGTGACGCCAGGTACTGAACGTCGAGGACCGTCGCCGACAGAATCTCGTGCTGCAGGTCGAGGCTCCACTGGTTCTTGCGGGCGTTGGGCAGATGGCGGTTGGGCGTGATCATGTTCGGCGGGCCGCCCGGGCCCACTTCGCCGAAGGGCTGCTCGAACGACAGCGTCGGATTGCCGGGGTTGTTCTGGAACGTGAACTCGGCCGCGAGCGGCGGGTTGTTCGTGAGGAACGTGAACGAGTTCATCTGGTTGGGGTTGTAGTAGATGCCCCAGCCGGCCCGCACCACCGTCTTGTCCGACAGACGGTAGGTCGCGCCGAGCCGCGGCGCGAAGTCCTTGTTGTTCGGCTCGTGGAACTGGAAACCCTCGGACGGCAACGTCGCCGGGATGATCTGCGTCTGCTCCGCATTGAGCATCGTGGCAAGGCCCGTGTAGGTCTGGGCCGGGGTGTTGCGCTCGTAGCGGAGACCGAGATTCAGGGTGAGGTTGCGTCCGGCCTGCCACGTGTCGTTGACGAAGAAGCCGTTGCGCCACTGGCCGACGTGCCCCTGCAGCTGGTCGACCGGCGTCGTCACCGTGCGCGGGATGCCCAGCATGAAGTCGGCCATCGAGTAGCCGGCCATGTCGCCATTGAAGCTGAAGCTGCCACGTGGACTGTTGGCCGCGCGGCGTCCGGTCGCCATGCGCCGCACGTCGAAACCGGCGCGCACGTTGTGATTGCCCCTCGTGTAGGCGAGCACGTTGGACGCCTGGAACGTCGTGTCGAACTGGTACCAGTTCGTGCCGCCTGCCCCGAGGCCACTGAACGCCGTGACGCCGATGCTCGGAATGCCGGGATTGTCGTACCGGGTGTCGGCGTCGAATCCGGGGATGCCGAGGTCGGTGCCCGCCGAGGCGTTGCCGTCCACGGTGAAGTTGTTGATGGTGTCGAAGTCGAGCCGGTGGTAGCCGATGCGGAAGTCGTTGTGCAGCGTCGGCGTGAGGGTGTGCGTGTAGCCCACCAGCGTGTTCTTGTTGACGCGCGGCTGCGCGAACCCCGTGCTGGGCACCGCGCCGAAGTTGCTGGCGTAGCTGTCGTCCCAGTTGTAGCGGACGTTGACGCGCACCGAGTTGCTGATCACCTGGTCGACCCGGAACAGCACCTGGTCGTTGTCGACGAGGCTGGACTGCGTGGCGTTCAGGTTGGCCGCCGTGCCGGGGCCGTTCGGCGCCGGGTAGTGCTGCAACAGGTTGAGCGACACCTGCGACAGCTCCGCCTGCGGAATGATGTTGCCGGGATAGGGCTGGCCGGTGTACGGGTTGCGGATCTGCGCACTCACTTCCGAGAAGTTGCCCTGCCGCATGAGCGGGGTGGGCACCGAGACGATCTGGTTGCTCAGGCCCTCGGCCCGGACGCCTTCGTACGCGCCCATGAAGAACGTGCGGTTGCGGCCGTCGTAGAGGCCCGGGATGACGATGGGGCCATCCATCTGGATGCCGAACTGGTCGCTGCTGCGCGGGTTCTTCGGCAGGTTCGGGTTCTGGAAGTACTCGCGTGAGTCGAGCTTCTCGCTCTGGTAGTACTCGAAGATCGAGCCGTGCAGCGTGTTGGTGCCGGCCTTGGTCACCACGTTGATGTGCACGCCCAGGTAGGAGCCGTACTCGGCCGAGGTGCTGCCCGTCTGCACCTGCACCTCCTCGACGGCGTCGGCGATGGGCCGCATGCTGGTCGCGGCCAGCAGGTTCGACGACGAGTTGATGCCGTCGAGCGTCAGGCTGTTCTGAATCTCGCGCTGTCCGGCACCCCTGAACGTCAGGCCGATGTCGCTCGTGGTGCCCTGGAGCACGCCCGGCGTCGTGGCGGCCATCTGCCACACATTGCGTCCCGCCATGGGGAGGTCGACGACGGCCCGCTTTTCGACGGTGGCGGAGATCGCGGCGCGGTCCGTCTGCAGGACCGCAGCGGCCGCCTCGACGGTGATCGTCTCGGAGAGGTCGCCGACAGACAACACCGCATCGCGCCGGACGACCTGGTTGCCGGACATCTGGATGCCGGTGGCCTTGAAGGTCTGGAAGCCATCGAGCGAGATCGTGATCTCGTACTGGCCGAGACGCACCGAGGGGATGTTGTACTGCCCCTGCACGTTGGTCACCGTGTTGTACGTGTCACCGGAGTCGACGTTGACGGCCTCGACGGACGCGCCCGGGAGCACGCCGCCGCCGCTGTCGGTCACGGTGCCGACCAGCGCAGTTTGCGAGGCCAGCTGCGCGGCGGCGCCCGTTGTCAGGGTCAGGACGAGGGAAAGACTGGTGACTGCGAACCACAGAACTCGGAACACGATGCGTACCCCCATCAGTCACCGGCGCTGGCGTGAATCACGTCCGCGGCACGACCGCCGGGTCGTGGGCGTCCGATCGTCCGGTTACGGATACACGTCGACTGATTCGCGCCCGCCACCCTCCGGCGGAGGCTCCACGACGCTCGACAGATCGTCCGTATTCACGTGCCGTCCGATGGCGGCAGATGTTACAGAAACGACACGCCGAATTCCAGCATTTCCCTGCGGCGCGGTCCGACCGGCCTCGATTCGAGGTGCGTCGGCTACCCTTACGCGATGATCCGAGGCACAGCCGGCCTGCTCGCCACCATCTGGCTCGTCACATCCGCGGCGCCCGTCGTCACGCAGAGAGCGTCGGTGAACTTCGAATCGCTCCCCTTCGCCCCTCACCGCTACGAGGCCCCGCGGGCGGCGGCCCCGCTCGTCGTCGACGGTCGGCTGGACGAACTTGCCTGGCAGGCGGCGCCGTGGACGAGCCGCTTCGTCGACATCGACGGCGTGCGCGACGTGCCGCTGCGCACGCGCGCGAAGATGCTGTGGGACGACCAGTACTTCTACATCGCCGCCGAACTCGAGGAGCCCGACGTCTGGGCCACGCTGACCGAGCGGGATGCGATCATCTTCCACGACAACGACTTCGAGGTCTTCATCGATCCCGACGGCGACACGCACAACTACTACGAGCTGGAAGTGAACGCGCTGGGCACACCGTGGGACCTGCTGCTGGTGCGTCCGTACCGTGATGGGGGGCCGGCGCTGCACGCCTGGGACATCGCCGGACTGCTGGTGGGCGTCGACGTCCAGGGCACGCTCAATCGCCCGGGCGATCGTGACCAGGGATGGACGGTCGAACTCGCCCTGCCGTGGGAGGTGCTGAAGGAGGCGGCGCCGGGGAGGCGGGCGCCTCGGGCCGGTGAGCACTGGCGCGTGAACTTCTCGCGGGTGCAGTGGCAGCTCGACGTGAAGGACGGCACGTACGTGAAGCGTCTCGACCCGGCCACCGGCAAACCCTACCCGGAGGACAACTGGGTGTGGAGTCCGCAGGGCGCGATCGACATGCACATGCCCGAGCGCTGGGGGATTGTGGAGTTCGTCGAGCGTCTACCGTCTACCGTCGAACCGTCTACCGGGGGACAGTCTGCCCGCCAGCAGGCGGCCGACGCCGTGCCGCCCGTCGGGAACGACGCGGTCGCGTGGGCCCTGCGTCGCCTCTACTACCGCCAGCAGGCCCATCGGCGGGCCCACGGACGCTACGCGAGCGATCTCGCCACACTCAGCGTGTCCGACATCCGGGTGGACGGGCTCGACTTCCGGCCGACGCTGCAGGTGACCGACTCGCTCTACGAGATCAGCGCACCGGGCGTCGATGGCGCGACGGTGCGGATCCGCAGCGACGG
>CAYMAG010000073.1:0-24649 GCA_964388335.1 uncultured Vicinamibacteraceae bacterium
GACGCAAGTCGGCGTTCTGGGCGTACGTGAACGGAACGCGCCGCGACCGGCACGAGGACGAAGACGACCTGACCCCGTAGGCCCCGTCGGCCGGTAGCGCTTATCCACGGCCGCGCGATCGGCGCCTCACACGCAAGACTCGCGCGGCGGTGGGTAAGCCGCCCGACTTGGCCCATGCCGATACGCGTTCGCCTTTCCGGGCAATCGTTCGTGACAGTTGACAGCGACAGTGCTACTGTCTAGTATTGCTGTCATGAACGAATCCAAGACGTTCACCCTTGACGAGATTGCGGCTCTTGCCGAGCTGCCGCGTCGCACCGTCCGGTACTACATCCAGTCCGGCCTGATCGATCGTCCGCTGGGCGTCGGCAAGGGCGCCTACTACACCCAGCGCCACGTCGAGCAGCTTCTGCTGGTGCGGAAGTGGCAGCTGGCGGGGCTGTCGCTGGAACGGATCGGCGAGTTGCTCAAGCAGCCGGCCGCCGGCCCCTTGCCCCCGACGCCGCGGCGCGCCGGGACCGTCGAGGTCTGGAGCCACCTGGTTGTCGCCGACGGCGTCGAGCTCACCCTGGAGCCCAGCCGCGCCGGCCTGACGCCGGAGCAGTTGCGGGCCTTCTTTCGCGCGGTGACGCAGGCCTACGCGCAGATTCACGAAAGCGAGGAAAAAGAATGAACAAGGTGGCATCGGCCCTGACTGGCCTGGGGGGCGAACGCGTCGCCCTGTGCGACGTCTCGGTTTCCGCAGTCCTGCAGGATCTGCTCGCCGAAGTCACGGTCTCACAGACTTACCGCAACGACGAGCGCGTGAACATCGAGGCGGTCTACACGTTCCCTCTGCCCCTCGATGCGGTGCTTCTCGAGCTCGAAGTCGAAATCGGCGGGCGCGTGCTCAAAGGCGTCGTCGTCGAGAAGAAGGCCGCGGAGGAGAAGTACGAGGACGCGGTCGAAGCCGGGGACGCGGCCGTGATGCTGGAAGCGATCGAGCCGGGCCTCTACACGATGAACGTCGGCAACCTGCTGCCGCAGGAGACGGCGAGGATCACCTTCCGCTACGCCATCCTCTATCGATGGGCAGGCGATCGGCTACGGTTCTTCCTGCCGACCACGATCGCGCCGCGCTTCGGCGAATCGCCTCACCTGCCCCACCAGACGCCGGAGGCGTCTCTCACGGTCGAGAACCAATTCTCGCTGCGCGTCGAGGTACTCGGTGCGCTGCGTGACGCCCAATTCGTCTGCCCATCGCACGCCGTCGAGCTCTTGAAGTCAGCGCAAAGCGTCGTGCTCTCGCTGCGTCAGCCCAAGGCGGTCATGGACCGCGACTTCATCTTGAACGTGAGGGCCCCTCAGGCGACACGCAGCTTCGTCCTCTGCGGCCAGGACGGCGACGGGCTGGCTGCCGTGGCGAGCTTCCAGCCGTTCTTCCCGGGGTTGCAGCAACCGCGACCGCTAAACCTCGCAATCGTCATCGATTGCTCCGGCTCCATGCAGGGAGACTCGATGGAGCAGGCGAAGCAGGCGCTCGAAGGCATCCTCGAAGGGTTGCAACCGCACGATCGAATTGCGCTGATCGCGTTCGGCAACTCGACAAATGTGCTGTCCGATCGGCCGCTTCCGTGCAACAAGACCAACCTCGCCAAGGCCAAGCGGTTTGCCAAGGCGCTCGACGCGAACATGGGCGGCACCGAGATCGGCAAGGCCCTGCGCGAGGCCTATCTGGTGGCCGGCCGCTCGGAATCGGCCGACATTTTCCTGGTGACGGACGGCGAGGTCTCCGAGTGGGAGACCGTCATCGACGAGGCGAAGAAGTCGGGCCACCGGATCTTCACGGTGGGCGTCGGCAGTGCGGTTTCGGAGGCTTTCGTTCGCGAGCTCGCGGCAGGGACCGGTGGCGTGTGCGAGCTCGTCTCGCCCCGCGAGGGCATGGCGGACCGCGTCGTCCGTCACTTCGAACGCATGCGCGCACCGCGGGCGAAGCGGGTGGCAGTTCACTGGCCCGATGGCGCCGCGAGTATCACCCCGGCCCGGATCGGCGCCGTCTTCGAGGGTGACACGGTGGTCGCCTGTGCACGCTTCGATCGAACGCCAGCGCATGGCGCCGCGATCCTAGAAGTCGAGACGGACAAGGGCGAGACTGTCCGGCAGGAGTTGGCGTTTCCAGCGACAACACCCATCGCTTCCCCGGACGGCTTGTCCACGGTGGCTCGCGTGGCGGCTGCCGCCCGCCTGAAGGAACTGGACGATGTGCCGGGCTTGGAGATAGCACTCCGTTACCGGCTCGTGAGCCCTTGGACCAACTGGCTGATCGTTGCACCCAGGACCGACGAAGAAAAGGCCCAGGACCTTCCGGCCCTGCGCAAGGTCCCGCAGACGTTGGCGGCCGGCTGGGGCGGAGTGGGAAGCGTGGCCATGTCCCTAAGCGTGGACGCATTGGCGGCCCCGCGTGCGATGTACTCCCGCAGCGTCGACTTCGCGGCCATGGAGGACTTCGATCTCTCCGAGATCGAGACGCCGCGGCGCGCACTGCCTCTCGACTTGCCGGAGCCTTATCGCCGACTTCTGGAACTCATCGATGCGGATGCATCTCGGCTCGACGTTGCCGGCGCGCTCGATCTGCTGACGCAATCCGGCCTTGCGGCCGAGTTCGACGACCTCTTCCGACAGGCGGGCGACCTCGACCTCAGTGTCGACGTCGTCGCCGCGATCGTCCTTGCCCGCCTCCTGGGCGGTCCTCTCGGCGAGTTCTTGTCCGGCGACGCGCAAGTGGCGTTGGCATCGCTGCAGGAGCGCGCTCGGGAGGCGACGGACGCGCTGCGGGAGATGGGGCGTCACGGGATCGCCCTCGCACGCCTGACTCAAGAACCTGTTGCACGCGAGGTCCTTCGGCAGCGTTCCGACGGCGAAGCCTTGGAGCGCTTCACGCGGATGCGAGAACTGCTCGACCATCTCGAAGATGCAGTGCGCAGGTCGGGAGAGCGCCTGCACCACGAACGAGCCCGTCATGCTCACCGCGAGGGAGGGGCGATCGCGTAGCAGAGGGTCAGTAGGTCTTATCCACGGCCGCGCGATCGGCGCCTCATACGCAAGACTCGCGCGGCGGTGGATAAGCCGCCTGCACGAACCGAGGTCTGTCCGGCCGTCCGCAGTGCTGACGATGTTGGCGAACGCCTGGCCGACGTGTGCCTGCCGCAGTCGACCACTGCGGTTGCGGTCCGGAAGACGTTGGCGCAGGATCGTTCCCGCTTACGCTGGCTGAGTCAGCCCGGTTGATGCCCGACATCGCATCACCCCTGCCCGCGTCCGTGGGCGCACACGCCGGCCTCATCTCCTGAAAACCGGCGGCCGCAAGGTCTGGAGATTCGCGTCAGACTTCGGAGACGAAGCGTCTGCCCTGCCCCAGTGGAGCATGCGGGACCGTAGCGGCAACAGCCGAGAGGCCGCTGCTGCAATCGCGCCCGCGCCCTGCCGCAGCACTCCTGCGCCAACCGCGTCGTCACTACGCGGCGCCAGCCAGTAGTGACGACGCGCACGCTGCCCCAGCGCACGGGCGTTTTGCCGGGGCTGTCGCAAGTGACGACCCCACGTGACGGGCTCCCAGGCGCGTCAAGACCTCGGACTGTGCAACGCGGTCTGTACCCGCCCGCTCGCCGCGGGCCATGTCAGCCATGGCGCCAACCGGCGCACCCAGAGCCTTGGGGCAATGGCTCACCGGATGGATCGCCTTCCCGCAGGAAGCGCCATCGGCGCCAATGCCGCGTGCCGCGGCGGCCAGCAGTTACTCGGCACGAAACGGGAGTGGTGTCCCGTGTCCCTCGTGGTTCCCGCAACGCCCAGGCGTTCGGGACGGACAGAAACACTGACCTGACCGATCACACACCAGCGACAACGAAGGACTTCGCCCCAGGGGCAACCGACAGGAACGAGGACGGAACCCGACAGCAGCAATCGAATGCGCAACCTGAACTACGAGCTGAAGCAGCTGTGCCGTCGCAACCGCGACGGCAGCTTCGCGACCCAACGCGATCGCGAGCGGGTGCTCGACCTGGTGGCGAATCAGGTCCACGAGATGGGCTACCGACACATGGCTGCAGCAAGCCTCAAGCCCAAGCACGTCGAGGGCCTGGTGGAGCGCTGGCAGTCGGAAGGCCTGGCCGTGGGCACGATCAAGAACCGGATGGCGGAGCTGCGATGGTGGGCCGAGAAGATCGGCAAGCAGAACGTCATCGCCCGCGACAACGACCACTACGGCATCGGCAACCGGCAGTACGTCACCAACTTCAGCAAGGCGCGGCAACTGACCGGGGGCGAGCTCGCCAGGATCACCGATCCGTACACGGCGATGTCGCTGCGGCTGCAGGCGGCCTTCGGGCTGCGGCGCGGCGAGTCGATCAAGATCCGTCCCGAGTGGGCCGACCGCGGCGACCGGCTGGCGCTCAAGGACACCTGGACCAAGGGTGGGCGGCCGCGCGAGATCCCGATCCGCAACGCGGAGCAGCGCCAGGTCCTCGACGAGGCCAAGGCACTGGCCGGCAGGGGCAGCCTCATCCCGGCCGAGCGAAGCTATGTCGAGCAGTTGCGCCGCTTCGAGTATCAGTGCGCGGCGGCCGGCGCGCACCGCATCCACGGCCATCGCCATCAATACGCGCAGACCCGCTACCGCGAGCTGACCGGATGGCCGGCACCGGCGGCCGGCGGGCCGCGGTCGAGAGACCTCACGCCCTCGCAGCGCGAGGCGGACCGCGAAGCGAGGCTCACGATCAGCGAAGAACTGGGGCACGAGCGCGAGCAGATCACGGCGGTGTACCTCGGCCGGTGAGTGCTTTCGTTCGACTACGGAATTCGGCCAGTCGCGATGACTGCAGACAGTTGGTTCTGCCGCACCGACTCACGTCAACGCTCGCTGCCGGTTCAGCCTACTTCCGTGAAGCCGAAACGGCGTCGTGGACTGCCATGCGACGCGATGACGACTTAGCCGTCCGCCCGTGCCGGAAACACCGGCCGCGCAAGGCCTCGTCTGGAGCATTGGGTACCGCGACCGGTCCAGGCAGGTTCCTGGCGCCATCGCGACACGGTTGCGCCCTTCGACGCTGTGCACTGAGCGACGGCAGTGCAGCGGCAGTCGGACGACACCCATCAAGCAGCGGCTCCAGTCGAACGCTATGCAGCCACACATGAGCCACGGGCGAGTTGACTGACCGCGGTGAGCACGCCGTCTAAACTCACAGGGTCGACCGGGGACTTGCCGCTCCTCGGAGCCAACTCGCTAAGGCGCCGCTCAGTGTGGCACGCAAAACAGAAGCTCGACGCGCGGCCGCTGGCCTCAGCGAACTGGACCGAGAGCGCTGGCGGACGAGTCTGGACCAGGCGCGCATGGTCGCGTCAAGGACGATGGGGAGCTGACACGGGATGGCAAACGCTGCGGAGAGACTGTTCGATTCGGTAGTGGGCAAGTTGGGGCCTGGACAGGCTCTCGACTGGCCTAGGGCCAACGACGCAGAGAGCGAGGACGATCCAGTCGACGAGCCGCGCGGTTCCGCCGATGACGGGGTCTTTTCGGCCGACGAAGAAGACGTCGCAGACCAAGTCAAAGATCGACTGGCAGGCGAGCGTGTTTCTGGTCAGTTGGATGACGCCGACGAAGAAGCGATAGAGGGCGGAATCCGTCGACGTGGCTTCGATGCTCTGGCCTTCTACAAGTCTCGCCGCATGATGTCGGCTCGCCCGTTTCCAGGGCTCTGGGGCATCTTCTACCTCAAGCAGGGTTTGGTCTACATCGAATCGCAGATCACGCGGGAGTACCCAGGCTACGGCAACCCTCGCAAGCTAGCACTCGACTTTCTGCGAGAGCACGAACGCTTTCACTACCGCGCAGATCTGCAGACCCTGCTGTTCGAAGCGACACTCGGGCGCCCTCTCTACGAGCCCTTGCGCCGCGCACTCAGGGGGCGCCGATCCCACTTCGTCGAGGAGGCGCTGGCAAATCGGCAGGTCTGGGATTGGTCCAAGAAGGCATCGGTAGGTATCGAGGAGTTCGCCTTCGACTTCATGATGTTGCAGCCGAATGCCTACGCGAGGTTTGACGAGCCTCCGCTTCAGTTGGCAGCCGAGTGGGCGGGAACGGTGGTCAACCAGATGCCACCCGGTGTTGCGCTGCGCCCCGATCTTGCGCATTGGGTGGAGGCCAGTCCAAGGACTTTGCTGCGACCCTCGCTTTGCCCCGAGTACGTGATCTATCCGGCTCGCTTATCGACATGGCTTGACCCTGCCCTGGTCTTGCCGCCGGTCACGAACGTGGAAGACGGAGAAGAGGTCGCCAAGGCCCTTGAAGGACGGTTCGCGCATCTGCGAGCACAGTGGGTCGCGACGAAAGCCAAGTTGCTGGAGAACCGGCTGCTTCGCGGCCTGAACTTTAAGCCCTGGCCCAAGGATGGTCCGGGCCGCTACTCGGTCAGAGTCGATGACAACTTCCGGGCCCACCTGCAACATCTCGGCGAGGGTCGTTGGATCGCGTACGTCCTGGGCCCGCACACCAAGCTTGGGCACGGGTGAGGCTGAGGTCGGAGCCCCCCGACCACCGCCGGGGCAACCGCCAGCACTGCTGACAAAAGAGAAAACGCCCGGGCAACCGTGAGGCTGCGCCGGGCGAGGGGGGACTTCAATCAGGGGCAGGAGTCCCGACGCACCGCCGGTGGCAGTGCTTCGGGGGTTCTCAGGCGGCGTGGGCCAACTCCTTCCAGTCGCCGGGGGCAAGCTCGATGAGCTTGCCGCCCAGCGCCTCGAACTCGGTGGCACGGTCGTAGTCCTCGACGTCCTGCGAGTAGTGCGTGACGGCGTTGACCAAGCCGTAGGCACTGAGATCACCTTCGACGATGAGGTGCCGCAGCACGCCTGCCCGCTCGGTGTCGTTGAGCGTGTAGCGGTTGGCCAGCACCTCGACGGACTTCACCGGGTCGCCGGTCAGACGGATGTCGCGCGTCTTCTGGAGCTTCTGCGCGACCTGGCGGAACGTGGCTTCGGAAACCGCAGCCTCGACCACATCCCGCACCTTCAGGAAGAAGGCTCGGTCGTCTGCGGCCAGGGTGTCGTCCCTGAACACATTGACCGACTCCGCTTCCGTGGTCAGCGAGCGCCCGACGTGCGTCTTGCGCAGCGCGTGGTCCGATGCGATCAGACCGTTCTTGCACACCAGCCGGTAGATCAGCGGCTGCACCGAGAGCGTGCCGCAGCCGACCTCCGAGTTGGTGATGACGATGCCGGCCTGCACGATGTCGCCGGGGGCGACCTCGAACTCGACGCGGGGCGTGATGACTTTCAGGTACATCTTCGTCTCGGTCAGTTCGACCGATTCGAAGCGGGCACCTTCCAGCCGCTGCAGGATCGGCAGGACGTTCTCCGCAAGATCGAAGTTGTCCAGCCGGCGATAGCGGTCCGACAGCACCGCCCTCACCTGCCCGTCCAGCGTGCGAATCATTCGGCGGTCGCCGTCCGATTGCAACCAGGTGTTGACGTTGCGATCGAGCAGTTGGGGCTGCTCGGTACGCATGCGCTCGAAGTAGGCGAACGGGATCTTGAGCTTGTCGGCGAGCTGCCGACGCGCCAGACCCGTGACGCCGTACTCGCCGTCTCCCTGGCGGGAGTCGACGATCAGCTTGAGGCTGCCATCCTCATCGGTACGGCACTGCAGGAAGGACGAAGGCACGACCAGGTCGCGCTTGGAGGAGATCTGGCGCTCGAGTTCGTGGGCCAGGTCGACGAGGGAACGTCCGCTCTTCATGGTGAGACTCCAGAGAAGTTGCAGGAACGGCCCCCCGCCATGCGGGGATGCACATCCCCGCTGGGGTGAAGAACCGGACCGGGGAATCCCGATCCGGATGGGAAGCGCGACGGGTGTCGCGCAGGGTTCACGGGCTACAACAAACCGCGTTCGGCGAACGACGTGGCGTTGCTGCCTGCGATCACGATGTGGTCGAGCACACGGATGTCGACCAGGGCCAGCGCGGAGCGCAGCGACTGGGTCAGGAACTCGTCGGCCCGGCTGGGCTCGGCGACACCTGACGGGTGGTTGTGCGCCAGGATCACTGCCGCAGCGTTCAGCGACAGCGCGCGCTTGACCACTTCACGCGGGTACACGCTGGTCTGCGTGAGCGTCCCTCGAAACATTTCCTCGGGCGCGATGACCCGGTTCTGTGCATCGAGGAACAGCACCATGAAGACTTCGTGGTCGCGCTGGGCCAGCATGATCCGCAAGTAGTCGCGCACCGCGGCCGGTGAGGCCAGCATGTCCCGCTCGCGCATCGTCTCGGCAAGGGCACGACGGACCAGTTCCCTGGCCGCCATCAGCTTCGCTTCGACGGAGGACGACGGGACTTGCTGCGCTACGTCTGCGTTCAGCAGCCGGGACAGGCTGCCGCTCGCGTCCTTCAACAGGTTCGCTGCCGTTCGGGGTCCCACCAGCGTGCTGAGCAGGGCCGCGTCCGACATCGACTCGATCGGTCGACACATGGAGTTCTCCTTCGTATGACGAATGGGAACTCCTCCCCCGGGGAGCGAGCTCCCCGGGGGATGGATTGAGAGTGAGGATGCCGGCGTCAGAACGGAACGCTCTCGCGTTCCTTCGCGCGCGCCGGTTGCGGCACATCGATGGGTTCGCCGTTGACCTTGGCGAACTTGATGCGCAGCAGTCGGCCCTTGATGCTGACGCCCGGCTGTCCCTTCCTGTCGCCCTTCTCGAAGGTGAACATTTCGGGATAGATGTCGGCGATCCGGAAGCCGATGATCACGGACTTGTCGGCCGCGACATCGCTTTCCAGGCGCTTGACGATCGCCTGAGCGTCAGCACCGCTGACACGGCAGTCGAACTTCGTGTAGCTGACGTCACTGTCGCTGCCGCGGAGGGCAGCCACGGTGCAGGCCAGGAACTCCTGGCCCTTCTTCGGCTTCACGGTGCGAACACGATTGAGATAGCCGACGCCTTCGACGTGCAGGTTGAAGAACGACGACGGGCTGCTGGCTTGGGATGACTCGGACATGATGGCCTCCTTATGACATGGAACACATGAAAATGGGGAGACCATCCCCAGTACGGGGATGGGACTCCCCGGCTGGGTAGAAGCACTGACGAAATCTCCGGGCCTTGCGGCCACCGGTTCTCAGGAGATCTGACCGGTTTCGGGCGATGCGTAACGGGCATCAACCGGGCTGACACAGCCAGCGAGAGACTCGGCCTGACGCGCAGCAACTGGCAGCGCGTGCAAGGGATCGATGCGGCATGCTGATCCCGGGTCCGATCGGATTGCAACTGCAATGCGGACACGGTCGAGCGGCTCGTCGACGCGATTGCCAGCCAGCGTGATCTCGACGAATGCGCCATCCGACCCGGCGGCGCAGAGGCGCGTGGCAGCGACGCGATAGCCGCGGAAGGACAGCTGCGCGGCACCGAGCAGCGTGGCGACGGCGAGCGCCTCGCGCGCAAGCACGCAAAGCATCGCCCACTCCGGCGCACTGGGGTGCCGTGCCGGCTGGCATAACCCCGTCGTCACAGGAGCTGCCCTGCCGACTGTGGCGGCGACTCGGCGTCCGTGCCGAGCGAGACCTGCTGCATCAACCGCAGTTCCGCCGCGGTCGGGGTGACGCGCCGCTGCGAGTGCCGCGGCACCTCCTCGCCGGTGAACACCTTGCGCGGGAGTTCACCGAACAGCGCCACCGCGGCCCGCACGCGCTGCCGAGCCGCTTCGTCGGCGCCCGGCAGGAAGTCGCGCCGGCTCAGCGGGAGCATTTCCTCGCGCAATAGGTTGCGCTCCCAGCGGATCGGCTCGAGGAAGAGCGCGCGCAGGCCACGGCCGATGGCGCGGATCTCGGCCCTGCCCGCCTCGTCGCTCATGCGATCCTTGAGGACGAGGGTCTTGACCATGCGCACGTGGTAGTCGAACTCGACGATCGCCTCGGCCGTGGCGTAGCCATACGGACTGCGAAACCCCAACTCCACCGTGACCGGGCTGCGCGATGCGAGCACCGACAGCGCAAGCCCTCGGCGGCGAAGCCGCTCAAACTCGGCCTCCCGCGCTTCGATGACCTGGCCCATCTGCGAACGGATGCCGGACAGCGACTGGTAGACGCGAATCAGGATCCATTCGGCGTAGGGGTTGTCGTTCGCCGACAGGTACCAGATCGCCTTGAGCACCGCCGCGAAGCGCCGCCCGCCCGGAATGGCCGGTGCGTTGCTGGCCAGATCTGCGGCGCGGCCGGTGAACATGCGGTACGCGTCCTGCGTGTGCAGGGTCATCGCATCGGGTGTCTCGTCGACGAGCTGGCCCAGCGACGATGCTGCGGGCCGTGCTGGCGCCGCATGCGCGGAGATGGCTGGCGCGGGGTCGGGCACCGGACCGAGTGAGGACGGCGCGTCTTGTGCTGTCATGGCGGACTCCGTGTTGGCGTGTTCTGGCATCGACGGGGCGGGGGCGCGCGGTGTGCTCATGGTCGCCTGCCGGTGTTCATGCGCGTCTTAAGCTCGCCGAGCATCTGCTTGACCTTCTCGCGCTGCGCTCGAGCCCTGGCCTGGTACTCGGGCGTGGCGCGTTCGGCCGCGAGACGCCGTTCCTCGGCTTCGCGTTCGCGACGCAGAGCGGCCTCCTTCTGGCGCTGCGCACGCGCGGCCGCCACGCGGAGACCGAGCTCCGGTATGAAGCTGCCGGCGCCGGCGCGCGCGATGAGCCCGCGCAGGTACGCGACCGGACTGCTTCGCACGCCGCCCATCTGCAGCCGGCCGGCAAGCTCGTCGAGCAGAGCCTGGGCGTGATCGCCGCAGGGGCGAAGCAGCACGCGTGCTGCCTGGCGCTCGTCCGGCAGCATTTGCTCGGGGAAGATCAACTCCCCACCACCATCCACGGCGGTCGGCGCAGGCGTCGGCGAGCCAGTGTTCTGTGGTTGTAGTGATTCACCTGTACTGTGATTCATAAGAAGAGCGGCGCTTTCGGGTGAACCGTGTTCGCGGGTCGGGCCGAACTGTCGTGGCGGATTCGGCGTGGCAAGGCTGCGGGGTTGCCACAGTCTTGAATCGCTCTTCGGTGAATCGTTGGCTGCGCCAACGTCACGCTCTGGATCGACGCCGCGCAGGTCGGTGGCCCGTGCCGGCGAGACGTCTTCGGTCAGCAATGTCAGCAGGCAGTCGAGCCTGATGCGCGCCACCAGGCTCGGTGGAATGCCGCGCAGGCACTCCTCCCAGAGCCCGGCACGCACGAGATCGCGCCGCGCCGTTTCCTGTTCGCGCCGCGTGAGACCAAGCTCCTCGAACCAGCGCGCGGCCGAGCTGACGATCCACTGGTCCAGACGACGTCGGACCTGCAGCCGCGTGATGTGTAGCGCGCGCGACAGCATCAGCCCGCCGTGCACGCCACCCGCGACCTCGACGAGCGTCCGGTGGAAGGCCACCGACGGACCGAGCAGCTCCGCGAGCACGAGCCGATCGCTCCAGTCGACCGCCTGCGGATGGCCGGCAATCCGATCGGCGAGCCGCGCACCGAGCTCGTCCAGCCTCAACCTGAAGTGCAGCCGGGCGGGAATGCCGATGCGCTGATCGTCCAGGAGCGCGAGATCGCGAAGCACCTCGCGCGCGCTGGCCTGTTCCTTCGGCGACAGTCCGGTCTCGATCGCCCACTGCTCCGTCGTCTTGTGGAACCAGCCACCGTTCCGGGCGATGTCCCGACCGTGGCGCGTCCAGTAGATCGACTGCGACAGCAGGAGCGCCGCCTTGACGCTGGATGTGAGATCCACCAGCCGCCGATGGAAGGCGATGTGACGGCCCAGCAGCGGCCAGATGACGGAGAGCGGCGCGGCGTCGCCGTCGCCAGCGGCCGCTTGTGATTCCTCGTGCTGGCGGCGCGCTTCTTCAGCCACGGCGGGTGCCTCCTCCGGCGCTCACCGGTCAGCGGCCCCGGCATGGGCCTGCAACGCGCGCCAGACCGCATCCGCGCGGACCCGGAACCAGAGCTTCGCCGGCATGCCAACGCGACGTTCTTCGAGCAGGCCCGAGCGGCGCAACGCGCGGCGCGCGGTCTCCTGCTCCCAACGCGAGAGCCCCGTCTCTTGTGTCCACTGTTCCTGGGAGCGGAGGAACCAGCCGTCGGCAGAAGGCTCCAGCGACTGGCTGGTCCAAATCGCCTGCGAGAGCATCAATGCCGAGGTGACGCCGCCAGTGATCGGCACCAGGCAGCGATGAAAGCTCACCGGAATGTCGAAGACCTCGAGCAACAACTGCGGCGTGATGCCGAGCCTCTCCATGCGCGCGTTCATTCGTCGGCCTCGAACTCGCGGACAACCGCCTCCAGCACGGCGATCGGGATGTGCTGGAACTCCTGGTGCAGCCGGTAGTAGCGAACGCGGGGCGATGGATCGGCGATGGCCCGCCACGCCTGGTAGATGCGCTCGCGCGTCGCGTAGTCGGGCAGTGGCACGCGACCGGCCGGACGCCGTGCACCGATGTCTCGGCGGCGCTTGAGCGTCAGCTTGCGGCGGAGCTTGAAGAGCGCGCTCATCAGGTGCGTGGACGCACCGTGCCGGATGAAGTACGTCTCCAGCGCCTTGGCCTCGTTGACCAGGGCCACCGCGCGCAGCCCGGCCCTGAGGGCTGCACCGTCGAAGGTCACGCCGATGGTCAGGCTGCGCATCGCGGCGAGGCGACTGAGGTCGACGGCCGAGAGTTGCCGAAGGTGGGCCAGCTGCTCCATCTCGATGCCAGCCGCGTGGAGTTCGTCCAGCGCTGCGTCGGCCAGGCGCACCGTGACGTGGTTGAGGAGGACGAGCCGCACCTGGGCGTCCTGCAGCGGCAGCATCACGCTGCCTCCGAGGCAGAAGCCGCCTCGCCCGCGGTGACCGGTTGCCGGCGAAGGCCACCCGATCGCCTGGCGCAAGCCAGCAGCTCCCAGAACGCCGTTGACGACGGGTCGTCGGGATCGACGAGCCATTGCAGGAACGCCGGCTCCGGCGCGTTCGACGACGCCGCTTTCGGCTCGAGCTGGCCGAGGAGCGCCGCGAGCAGGCACCAGGCGCGGTGGCGCGCAGGATCCTCCGCGTCGCCGTCGGTGAGGGTCGCGATGCGCAAGCCGGCGGGGGACTGCGGTTCCGGCTGAATCACGCCGGAGATGCCGACGGCGTCCGCAAAGCGCCTGGCACGCGTCAGCAGTTCGTCCACCTCCGCGCCATCGACGGCGGAGCCGGCCACCAGCGTCGACGGGTCCGCCTGGGACTCGCGCTCGCCCTTCGACCTCAGTGCCAAACGTAGCGACTCGACCGGTTCGCCAAGGTGATGAGCCAGGCCGACTTCGCAGGCCTCGCAGGTGGCGGCGACGCTGAACGTGCCGGTGTGCGGGTACTGCTGCGCGATGCGTCGAAAGACGGGCTCGAACACCTGCGCGTAGAGGTCGTCTTCGGAGATCGAGCTCCGCGTCTGGGCGTAGCGCTTCAGCGCATTCAGCCGCGGCTGCATCGTCTTGACGTCGAGGCCGGAGAGATCCGTCACCGCTTCGCCGAGGGTCCGCAACCGCTCGGTGGCGAAGAGATGGAGACCGAGAGTCGCGGTGTTGACCGTCAGGCCCAACGCGTGGAGCGCGTCATCCAGCGGCCGCAGCGTCAAGGTGCGGCCCTGCTCCGCTTCCAGGCGGGACTTGAGCGCGACAATGCCGCACGCCTTATCCCAGAAGGTCATCTCGCCGCGCTGTTCGTTCTCGATCAGGTGCGCAGTGAGGACGTGGCTCTCGGATCTCCACGGCCGAAACAGCACCACCAGCTTGCGGAAACGCGGATCGCGCGTCTCGGCCCACAGTTGCCGCAGCGCGAGCAGTCGCGTGTTGCCGCCCGCCTCGACGATGAAGTGCGACTCGCCGGGGCGGCGGGTCACGGTGAGCGGGCTTCTCAGGCCGCTGGTGCGGATCGACTCCTTGATGTCGTCGAACTTCGCGTTCGTCGCGCGCCGCGGGTTGTGCTCGTAGGGCTGGATCTCGTCGACCGCGAGCTCGATCTGGGATTCCGCTCGCGGGTCGACCTGGCCGGCGAGATCGCGGGCGTTGTTGCCCGGGTTTCCGACGCGCAACGACTCGGCGACCAGTCGCCGCCGCTCGTCGACCGACACCTTGCCGCTCATGCCGATCGTTCCTCGGCAGCGGAGTCGCCGGCGTGAACGCCATGGAGGCTGGGGATCAGCTCCCAAGCGAGCTGATGCATCACCGTGGACGCGCTCGGCATGACGCCGTCCCTCCGAGGCTCGTGCCGGTGCACCGGGATCCGCAGCGTGGCCGCCTCCTTGTAGGCCTTGGCGTGCGGCACGACGGTGTCGAGCACCGACACCCTGCCCTTCAGGCGGATGAAGTCCTCGCGGATGCCGCTCGCGATGAGACGGGCGTCGGCCGTGCGGTCCTGCCGGTAGATCACCGCCTTCACCGGCCCGAGCGTGGCGCCCAGGGCGCTGCCCGGCTCCAGCCGGTCGAGCAGTTCCATCGTGCCGTCCTTGAACTCCCGCGCGGAGAGAACCTCCGGCGTGATCGGCGAGACGAGGATGTCGGCAGCCATGAGGGCCGCGTCCTGCAGAGGGCCGATGGCACCCTGCGTATCGATCAGGACGCAGTCATAGGCGTTCGCCACGACGGCAGCCTGCAGGGCGAGACGCAGCCGGAAGCCGCGGTCGATCCGGTTGAGCAGCCAGTTGGGGAGATGGCCTTCGGGGTCGTCCGACACGACGATGTCGAGGTTCGGGAAGACCGTGGCTGTGATGCACGCCGCGGTCACCTCGCCGCGCAGGATCACCTCGGTGAGGCCGGCTGCCGGCTGCGCTGCCGCCAGCGGGAAGTACTTCGACAGCGAAGGCTGGACATCGGCGTCGACCAGCAGGACGCGCAGCCCCATGTCGGCCAGCAGGGCGCCGAGGTTCGCCGTGAGCGTCGTCTTGCCGACGCCGCCCTTGGTGCTGGTGATGGTGAACTTGATCATCGATTCCGTGCCGATTCAGGTCGGTCTTCAGGCATACGGAATCGCGTGGAAAAGTGTCGGGCTACTCCTTCAGATAGTCGCCAAGCCCCTGATCTGCGAACACCCGACGGATGCGCTTGATCTCCTCGTACAGGGTGCCGCGGGGGATTCGGAGCCGCTCGGCAGCCTCTTTGACCGTCAGCCCCTCCTCGCCGAGCATCCGGCACAGCTGCCGCTGAACCGGCGTCAACCGAGCCAAGGCGCGGTCGATGTCGATGCGCGCGTGGTAGCGATCGACGGCACCGGCCTCGTCCTGCTGGGCCGACTCCTCTTCGGCCAGCAGGTCGGCCATCGTCAGGCCATCGTCCGAGCCGTCGAGCGCGGCATCGAGCGACAGCGCCTCCTTCTCTCCGGCGCGCTTGTCGGCCTCCCGCTCGCGGATCAGATCCGTGAGCTTGTTGCGGATGACCTGCGCCATGTAGCCCACGGGAGGCGCGTCGGGATCGGGTGCGAGCTTCCGTCGCACCACGATCCAGTGCGCCAGGCACTCCTGCATCAGATCGTCGAACTCCTCCCGCTCGAGGCTTCGAGACCGCCTCCTGAACTCACCCACCAGTTTCTTCGTAACCGCGATCTCCCATCGCTGGAGACCCTCTCCCGCCTTGAGCGCCATGACTCTCCCCGTCGGTTGCCGGACGGGGAGGAGATCGAGCGGGGGTCAGCGGAAGGAAAAGAGCGACAGGTGACCTAATTCGTAGGGCCGACAACGGCAGTGGTGGTCGATGTGTCCCGACACTTCTGCGCCGGATTCCGTAACCGGAAGCCAAGGGCCTCGCGATAGCTGGCGAATGCCGGCGATCCATGGCGGAAGGCGCCAGGACGCCACGTCGGAGCCCCGAGGCTCGCGAGCCGCCGAGTCGGTGGCGGCGCGCGAGGTCGACGGTTCGGAGAGTCGGTCGGGGACGCTGCGGTGGCCCCTAAACCGACGAAGGGGGTGCGGATGAAACGCGGGAATCAGTTCATCAATGTGGCGCGGGCAGCCGGCACCGGGGGGGCGCAGGCGAGGCCTGCTGCACTCGACGGGGACGTCGCCGACGATCGTGATGCCGGGCGAGATGGCGCCTCGGCGCATCGCCAGGCGGTGCGGGAGACGGAGCCGACGGGCGCGTTCGACGCGCACGCGATCCGGGATCTGTACAAGGCGGCGCCGACCGATCCCAAGGGATTGCGGCGCACGATCCGCCGCAGCGAGCTACGTCAGATCGTCCCGCTGGCGGACTCGACGATCTACGAGCTGGAGCGCCGCGGGGAATTCCCCCAGCGGTTCTATCTCACCGCGCGCTGCGTGGTGTGGGACCTGTCCGAGGTGATGGCCTGGCTACAGAGCCGGCGGCAGGCTGGGAGCAACGGAGTGAAGAAAGCGCCGATACCGGATTACCGGAAGCGACGGCGACCGAGATGACCTGTCCAAGATGCGGATCGCTACCGTGCCGTAGCGTTGCCCTTGGAACGCAGCGTTGTGAGCGTCCCTCTTGAGCCTACGATGGCAAGAAGGGACTTCGCTCGAGTCGTACCGACGTAGACGGTCTCCCACTGCTCATCGCTCACGACTTCATCCCCAATCCATAGAACGACAGCTTGGGCCTCGAGGCCCTTGAACCGGGCGACCGTGTCGACCAAGACATGACGCGCACGGCCATGCATTTCAATTGCCCACGCAATGCCAGCGGCGCGCCCCTTGCCCTGTAGCAACTCATAGGCAAGCGCCTTTGGTCGCTTTGCAATCAGCACGGCGATGTCTTCGGGGCGGATCGCCTCGTCGACTACCCACCGATGCACCCGTGCCACAACGGCGTCAGCCTGGGTGTCGTCGCCATCAACGGCAATTCGCTCGACCGCAGGCCCTGGAAGATCGGGGGCGTCGATTGGCTCTCCCGCGTAGAACGCGTACCCGGCATCATGAATCGGCGCCGTGTTCCTGCAGTTCGAGGTGAGGTAGTAAGGCTCATCTGCCACGGGAAGATTGCCATGCCGAGGATATAAGGCCTGATTCTCATCGATGAAGATGAACAAGTGACCCGCCTGCTGGTCGACCAGGAGCTCTTCGACAGCAAACCAGTACTCGTCACTGAAGTCCTGCGCCTCGTCCACAACGATGGCGTCGTATCTCTCGTCCAGTACCTCGTTCGAGAGCGCCAGCGCGTATGGCATTTGCACTTCAAAGAGATGCTTGTCGCTGCTCCCGGGGTACGCGGCCTTGGCCTCTTCCAACAGGTCTTTACCCGTACGTTGAAGAACCTGGCGAATCCGGCGGTCACACAGCTGGTGAAAACTCAGGGTCTGAATCCCTGGCTCGTCCTGCAGCCCGAGGGATATCGCGTCTGCCAGTGGCCGGTTGTAGCAGAGGAGCAGCACCTTCATTGGCACTTGAGCCAGCTGCCTCGCCTTCTCAACAGCGAGCACGGTCTTGCCAGTGCCAGCGCCGCCGGAGATGACCGCTCGCCTCCTACCTCCGATCGTTCGCAAGACCTTTGCTTGATTCGCAGTCAGACGGAGCCGTTGTTGCTCTGCGTCGTCCAACGTGGAGCGTAGAGCCGGACGGACCTCGATCGACCTGCAGAGGATGTCTTCCACCAAGCGAACCCCCTGGACTCCCAAAGCATCGTCTTCAGGTCGCTTCCAGAAGCGCATTACCCGCTCGAACCATTGGGCAACAGCTCGAACATCAGCGTTGACACCAATGATCTCCTTCGGTCTATCCGGACCACGTATTGGCGTCGAATCGCTGATGTCAGGGAGCATCACAGCGTGGCCTAGCGTCAGTCGTCTGCCCGGCCACTGGCGCCAGGTCGCATGCCCGGTGAGCTGATCTAGAAGGGCGTGTCGCTCACCCGAAGCCTGCTTGAAGGGGTCCTTGATCTCGTTGCGCCGTCCCTCGCGATCTACCGAGAACCAGCGGCCAGTAGATGCATCGAAGGCCACCCCGCCGCCTTTGACCTCGACGGCAAGCACCCCTGCCTGAGGATCCAGTATCGTGAAATCCGCTTCACCCTCTCGCAATCGTCCGCGAGCGTCACGGTATATCCAGCCTGCGCTGTGGACGACGACCACACCCGCTGGAAGCTGGTCGCGGCATGCCTCGTAGAACCGCGCTTCAGCCCGGGAGCGAAACGCGCGGAGCTGCTCGTCGGCGAGCTCAGGAATCATTCGAGCCATTGCTATTCCGCTGACAATCTCATGGTCGCCGGGTTGAAGAGTTTGTGAACCTGCCCCCCACCGTCAAGCACAACGTGAAGCTTGTAGAACTGGTTGGCCTTCTTGAAGCTCAAGATCCGGCCGCGCCCTACTCCCGGCATGTCAACGAACAGTCCGACTTCTGGCCTGAGTGGAACGGCAGCCTGACTCATGGCTGCGGACTTCCAGCCCGAATCGAACCTGAACTGCTGAGTGAGGCCGTAGGGGTTCTGCAACAGATACAGAGCACGCCGCTTCTCATCCTGAACATGCTCAACCACGCACAGCCAATATCGCTCGCCGTGTTCTCTGGCGGCCATCAGTTCCGTCGGCGTAAGAGCAACCCCGTCTTCGGTCCATGCACCGCCTTGTCCCTTGACTTCGATGTACTCGTCAACGCCGTCGTGAGCCGTCGCCCGTACGTCGAATCCGGGGTTGTTATGCGGCATGGGAACCAGCGACTTCCAACGAGACGCTTGCGTTGCAAGGAAGTACTCGACCGCTGCTTTGCCCAATGCTTCACGAGCTGCTGCCTTCGCCGGATCATCACTGCCGGTCATTTGATCTGGCGCACCGGAAGGAGCCGCGTAGCTCATCAGGCGCCCCGACTTCTGCTTCCGCTGGTTGCGTCCTTGACTGCGCGTGCGTCGTGAGCTGCCCGGCACACCCTTCGCAACGGATCCCTGGTGATATCCGAGCGGATTAGCGGGTTCAGTTGAAGGCGGGCCCTGGGTCGGTTCATCAACTTGACCCGCGCCTTCGAGAGCGGCTCGCCCTCCGTTCCCATCTGTCGGTTGATGGCCCAGCTTCGCACCACCGGTCGCATCTCGAGGGCGCACTTCCGAGCCCGGCAGTGCCTTCCCCGAACTCGACCCCGTCGACTCCGCGGGGGCATTTGACGGAGACGGTTGCGGCGCGCTCGTTGATGGTCCGACCGTTAGAGGCTTCGTGGCTGGAGGTGCCGACGGTACAGACTTCGGCACGACCGTCGTGCCAGCGGTCGCCTCGGTCCCGCCCTGCCCGTCGAGACGTTGAGTCGAAGCGCCTTCTTGACCCTGCGCTGCGGGCGCGTGTCGTGGGGAGTCAATCTCAGATCCGGTGACCAATGGTC
Organism: uncultured Vicinamibacteraceae bacterium; assembly: GCA_964388335.1. GTDB lineage: Bacteria > Acidobacteriota > Vicinamibacteria > Vicinamibacterales > Vicinamibacteraceae > JAEZDP01. The sequence goes on from CAYMAG010000073.1 coordinate 19,298, forward strand.
CGGCGGGCTCCTCCTCTTCGTCTGGGACAGTGGCGACCTGATCATCGGCCGAGCCCTCTGGCGGTGGACTCTGAGCCCCTCCATCGATCAGTCTTTCGAGCAGATCAGCTGGCAATTGCCCCACGCGACGCACCCGCAGGAAGTCCTCGGCACCGTCCTCATCCTGCTCCATCAGAACACGTGTGAACGTATCAGCAAGCTCAAGAGGTGCGTCAAGCAACTTGCACAGCTCTGTGGCCAGTTGATCCTTGATGGACCTAGCCCCAGTTCTGATGAAAATGCTCCCCTCGCTCGGAGCGACGTCTGCGTTGGTCGTTCTGCATGTCTGAGCCAATGTCACCGAGAGCTTCAGATGCGGAACCTCAATGACCTCGAGGTCGCGAAGTCGACGGAATAATCCCCGCTCCACTGCGCTTTCGAATCGATCGTGGCTCTTCGCATAGAGCACACGGCCAAGAAAGGGAATTGCCCGTTGAACCTTATCCGTTAGCTCAGATTCGACGTGACCGCCGGATGCCTCTACCACTCTCACTTCCACCGAGGAAGAAAGCCTCGGAACGTCCACCGCATCGAGCAAGCGACCGATTCGAGGGACCTCCTCATGGGAGACAGCGAGGAGCGAGATGTCGGCGGCGTCGCTGAACAGGTCGGCGAGTTCTGGGGCATCGTTCGCGAACAGCTCTCCATCATTGGAAACAAGTTCATCCCGATGATTGAGAAATACGTTGTTGCCATCGAACGTACTCAGCCAACTTGGCACCGCAACCTCGTTCCTACCGAATCGCGGCGTCAAATCCCGATTTGCCCTCTTATAGATGGCCAGCGCCTCGCGCCTTCGTTCGTCAGTCGACTCGATCTGCCCAAGCTCCGAAAGGGCTTGAACCCACTTCTCTGTTGGAAGCTCCTTCGGTACGCCGAGCCTGTCGTTGAAGAAGCCGGAGAAGTCCCGGTATTGACCTTGAAGTGGTGGGTAGAGCGAGTCCAGAAACGGACCGTTTGAGCGCCATGCCAGCTCGGTGGGCTTTGCCCACAGGGGATTCGCTCCCTTCACTCGAATCAAGCCTTCCTGGGAGAACGCCTGCTTTATGACCCCTCCTTCTTTCTCCCAGAACTGCTCCAGATGGCGGTAAATGGCATGAAGCTGAGGCGTCGTGTCGCCTCCCTCGGCCTTGAGTTGTCGCAATCGCTTGAGACACGCCTTGGCATCGAGTCGATGCGTCACCCGACATGCGTCGAGTGTCTGACTGCCCAAGACAGCATCGATGTAGGTGAGCCGATCCCCGAAGAGAGCCTTCAGCTCCGGCGTGGGATAGAAGACTTCGGATATCGGCGGGCTGACTCGCCTTCGTGTCGGCGCGAGCATTGACCGGAGTGAAATCGCGAACTGCGTATCCTTGGTCGTGACAGTCCTGCCGACCTGCGCACTGAAGGTCAAATGTGGGGCGTACTGGCTCCAGTTGCGGTCAATGCACTCAAGAGCGGCCTTTCGGACTGCCGGCTGCGGTGACCCGAGCAACAGCTGCAGTTCGGCACTGCACTTGCTGTCGCCGCTGGGTAGGTGTTCGAGCCGCGGTGCGACGCGAACACCCAATCTGGTCAAGAACGCTCTCCACGATTCCGCGTCAGCGTCTGGGTCCTTCGGCTTCGCCGCCAAGTAGTCAGCCGACACGAGGACCGATTGCGGAATTGCATCACCCAGCAAGGTCTCTATGCAAAACGACGGGGCGTACTCCTTACCGAGATAGAGGTGCACTGGTTTGCTGAACAGCCACTGCTCAGCGCTCTGCTTCGTGCCGACCCAGATTCCCTCGCGCAGCGCTTGGAATGCCTGAGCTTCAGTCTTGCCGGCTGACGCCGCTCCTTCCAGATATTCCTTGAGCTTGTCCTTGATGTACCGCAGATGCCCCAGAAGCGCCTTTTTCTCCGAGGTCTTCCACGAGTCACCCTGATGCCTTGGGAGAATATGAGAAGCGACAAGGTCGTATGGGTCGTCGGACTTGACCCGAAGAGCGGCGAATAGCGTCTGCACCTTATCGGAAAGCGCCTGCGCTTGGTCCAGCAGCTCGCTGTCGATGATCACAAGTTCCTGCTCAAAGCCATACTTCTTCCCCCGGCTCAGCGGGTAGAACACGTGCGCCTGTGAAGGGACGATGAGCTCTCCTGCATTCGTTGGGATGCAGGGCACCGAAAGCAGGCCTGGCACCAGCTTCTGGATATCGAGCTCCGCCAACATGGCGTAGAAGCGAGCCTTCCACTCGAGTGGTTGCGTCTTGAGCCAGTTGCCGTGAAGCTTGAACAGGCCAAATATGTCCGCGAAGGTGATGTTCTTTGCACCAAGCCGCCGAAGCAGATCATTGCCGCCTTGAACGCGATGATCGACATAGTCGAAGCCGAACAGCTCCATCGCAACTGCCGGCGGGAACAAGTCTCTGAAATGCTGGTCGGCGATCCTCAGATCGCAAGGTCGCTTCCACTGCCCACCTTCCGATGGGAGACACTCGGTCTGGGAAAGTTGCCCAACGATGGAATCAGTCAGTGGGCGGAAGAATGGATCGGAGATTTCTCCTTCGCTTGGGAGGTACTTCAGGTAGCTGAATGCAAGTGCATCAGACTTTCGGAAGGTTTCAACGGCCAACTTGAAGGCGACGGCGATTCCTTCGCGCAAGAGCCTGTTCCACGGACGATCGGTGAGGATGTCCTCTCTGCTTGAACTGAGGATAAAGTCCGCCTGGATCGAGAACTTGAACCCGGCCTGACGAATCGGAAGGAACGCGAAGACGTACGACTCTGCCTGCGGCGCCGCTGCTCCCGCTGCATCGACCGGGAACGCCAGCACGACTGAGGACGTTGAGATATCAAGCCGCTTCTCGTCGGGGACCTTCTCCATGGAGAAGTCGACCGAGACGCGGACAAAGCGGCTCTCTTCGATCTGCGGCTGAGTGCCGGGGCGCTGGACCGCGGTAGTCAAGAGCGACACGCCATTCTTGTCGCGCCTGCGGAATGTCGTCCTCTCATCCCCTTGCAGTAGCTCGATCTCGCGTAGCTTCGACAGGAAGAGCAGAAGCCGCGAATCGAGATCCTCCAACGTCTCCTTGCTGAACTCGTATCCTGGTGCAGCCGGCAGAACGATGGCGGTTGTATCTGGCCTTGCTTCTTCGGGCGGCTCACACCACTCGGGCACGACATAGCCAAGAAGATTTGCCTCGTCGGTTCTGTCAAAGCGGAAGTGGTATCCGTTGGAATGAATCTCGGGGGCGTTCGATACGGTGAAAACCGACTTGAAGCCGATGCCCTTTTCGCCGATGTAACCCGACTTCTTGGCTTTCGAGCTGTCACCTACGCTGCAAAGCGCCTGGACATTTCGCTCGCTAAAGCCGATCTCGTTGTTTAGCAGGACAAGGCGGCTCGGTGTCAGATTGAACGACAGCTGCGGCACTACGCCGCGGGCGTACTCGTTGTCATCCGCGTTCTGAATGAGCTCCAGAATGAAGTGCGACTTCTTCGAGTACAGGTCCTTGGAAAGCAGGTCCAAAGCACTGTTCAGCTTTTTGTGCAAGCTCTTGGCACCGCGCCTGACCCGATCGGATTCCTCCTCAATGTCGAGCAGGTAATCCTCGGTCCGAATGCGCTCGATGACGTCCCGCGGAGCAGTCACTCCCCTTGTTATTCCCATCTGCGCTCGTCCTTGCCTCTTCTTCGCACGCCTCGATCCGCGGAAGCCATCTTTTCAAGACCTGCGGTCATATCGGCGCCGCAGTTGTCACGGGCTTCATTGTCGGCGGCAGCAGCGTTGGTGTGTGCGACTTCCCCGCCACCCAGGCATCGATCATGTCCGCCCACTCCTGCAGCATGTGGCGTCGCTGCTCTGCGTACTCCGCCTTGTTGTAGACGCCGCGCGATGAGCGCCCGTCTTCGTGGGCGAGGCACTTCTCGATCCAGTCGCTGTTGAAGCCGAGCTCGTTCAGGATGGTCGAGCCGGTGCGGCGCAGGTCGTGCACCGTGAACGGTTCCAGCGGCAGCTTCGCTTCCTTGGCTCGCTCCGCGACGATCTGGGTGACCCGGTTCAGGGTCGCCTTCGACATGCAGCGATCGGCGTCGTAGCGCGAAGGCAGCAGGAACTTGGAGCCGCTCGCGCAGGTGCGCAGCGCCACCATGATGTCGAGTGCCTGCTGCGACAGATACACGTTGTGGGGCTTGCCGGCCTTCATGCGGTTCTTCGGGATCGTCCAGACGGCGTTCTCGAAGTCGACCTCATCCCAGGTGGCCTCGATCAGCTCGCTCTTGCGCACGAGCGTCAGCAGGATCAGGCGCAGCGCCAGGCGGATGGTCGGCAAGGTTGCGGTGGCGTCCAGGACGCGGTGCATGACGCGGATCTCGGACGGCGACAGCGCGCGGTCCTTTGCGACGAACGTCGCGATCGACGAGGGGCCGACTTCGTCCGCCGGGTTCGGCGCCTTCTCGCCGTGCAGAGCTGCGAAGCCGAAGACCTGCTTGACGATGTCGCGCACGTGCACGGCGGTGGCCGGCGCGCCGCGCGCCTTGACCTTGGCGCACAGATTGCGCAAGTCTTCCGGCCCGATCTCGGCCATCAGCCGATTGCGGAACACAGGCAGGATGTCCCGGTCGATGATGCTTTTGCGCATCGACTTCGTGCTCTCGGCCATCCTGGCTTCTTCCAGCCAGCGCTTCGTGAACTCTTCGAAGGTCTTCGCCTCGGCCACCCTGCGCTTCTCGCGCTGCTTCTCCTGGGAGGGAGACCGGCCTTCGGCGATCGCCTTGCGCGCTTCCACGCAGCGCTCACGCGCCATCAGGAGCGAGATCCCGTCCTTCGACCCGTAGCGACCGATCGTGAGCGTTTCACGCCGGCCGTTGAGCCGGTAGTCGAGACGAAAGGTGATCGTGCCCTTGGGTGAGACGGTCACGTACATGCCGTCCCGGTCGGCGATCTTGTAGGTGGTGGCCTGGGGCTTGATGCCCCTGAGCGTGCCATCGGACAGCATCGGCGGTCCCTCCTGTCGGAGGAATTTTACCGTCACGCCAAAACGGTGGCTACAAGTTCACTAAGTGCTTGATTTAGATAGCTTTCTAGCACATTTTTTTACCGTCACGCTTCGTTTTGGCCTGACGGTAAAAACTTTGGAGGCATCCGGTCGAAGATTTCGACCGTCAGATTTACCGTCAGATCGAAAGGCATCCCACCGATAGATGCCGATAGACCTCGACAGATATTTTCTATGCTTGACAACGACTTATATGAACTTTCCGGCAGGCCTTGATAGACCCTGAAAGACGCCGATTCATTCCCACTCGATGGTCGCCGGCGGTTTGCTCGAGATGTCGTAGGTGACGCGG
>CAYMAG010000074.1:0-24595 GCA_964388335.1 uncultured Vicinamibacteraceae bacterium
CTGCATCGACATCCAAGGGCAGCATCACCCAGAACGCGGTCTCGATGGATCAGCAACAGCTGGCTCCCACACGATCGTCTGCCTTCATGTCGACGACCAACGACGCCTACGGCACCACCGTCCAGGGCACGGGCCCCGATGCCGGCGCCTTCCGCTACCAGGCCAACCTGAGCCGGCTGGCCAGCACGTTCACCTTCACCGAACGGCAGGCGAACGCGCTGGGCGAAACCGCACGCGAAGCCGAGACGCTGGCACGCACCGAGCGCGAGGCCATGCAGCGCAGCCAGGCCACCGCGCTGACCCGAGCGCTGGGCATTCAGGAGAGCTACGAGCGCTCCCAGCAAAGATCGGGCGCCACGAGCATGTCCGACGGCGGCTCCTTCTCGGGCCAGCTACAGACGTTGAGCTCGGTGGCTAAGGACGTGAACCGCAAGCTGGGGTTGAGCGAGGACTCGACAGTCGGCAACAGCATTGCAGCCGCAGCGTCCGCCGGCGCGAAGATCCCGTTGACCGAGATCGGCGGCCAGCTGTCGTTCGAAGGCCGCAAGGTCGATCAGCAGCGGCTGCAGAGCGCCTACGACTACGCCCGCAAGGCGGTCGAAAGCTCTCAGCTCACCGAAGCCAGCGCTCTGATCAAGGACTTCCGGACTTCCGACGCCTACCAGTGGGCTCGCGGCAACCGCACGGCATCCACCGCCGGCTACGAGTCGTCTGCCCGTGACGCCACCGAGCGGCAGACCTCCAGCGAAAGCGCTTACGGTCAAGCGCGCGAACTCGCCCGCACCGCGCAGTTCATGCGCGAGTGGAGCAGTGGCACGCAGACCGACTTCACCAACTACGCGGCGCGACGTCTCGCCGAGCGCGGGCTGTTGCGCGAGGAAGACCCGATCAAGCTGCAGCGCGCGGTGACCGAGATCGCCTACTCCTACGCGCGCGGCGGCAGTTCGGCAACGGGCTACGTCCCCAGCGACAGCCCGCTCGTTCCATCACGGCCGCTGCCGGAAACCATGGGCTGGCCCGACTCATCGATGCGGGAGGAGTACGACGCGAGCACGCGCGCGGGGGATCGCAGCGCGATCCGCGAACAGACCGCGACCAACGAAGCCGAGATCCGCGCGCGCCAGACTCGCCAGCGCGCTGTACCCGGGCAGGTGGTGAGCAACGACCTGGCCGGTCGCGTCGGTGCCAGCGAAGCCGAAGCAAAGAACAAGATCGACAAGGGCCGCACCCAGCTGTCGCAGGACGCCGGAACCCTCAGCGAGGCATACAAGGCCTCGGTGCGCATCGGCAAGGTCAGCTCCAACCACGGCGGGAACCAGGCCGTGTGGGACACGGTCGGCGCCAACGCGAGTCAGCCGGACCTCGGCACTCCGCCCAAGGTCGAGCCGATCGGCGAATGGCACTTCGACGAACGCGGAGTTCCCGTAGCCGGCCCGCAGCCCGAGCGCGCGTCGACAGGAGTGAAGCAGGACACGCCGTCAGCAAAGGAAGCGGGCGGCAGCGCCTCCAATGGCACCCGGCCGACTCGGCGCAAGTAGACGCAGGCAGCTTTCAGTCGTCCGCCGCGCCGATCTCGAGGCTGCCGAGGCCGTTGCGGGTGAGGTATCCGGGCGAACTGTGGCCGTACCGACGCGACGCATCCGCTGCGGGATCGACCTCGCTCTCTCCGGGGTCTGCAGAGTCCGACTCCAATGGAGTGGATGCCGCGGCGCGCAGTACAAGGCCCAAGCTTCCGAGCCAGTCGCCGATCGCAGCGCAAAAGGACTTGCCGTCGACACCCATCTCCCCGTCTCCGTTCCGCACGTCGCCGGAGGATACGTTCAATCCGCCCGCAACTGGTAGATCTGAGCCGGCCGGTTGGCGCCAGTCCTCATCGCCCCCTCCACAGGCTCGACGAGTTGCCGGTCCGCAAGCCTTCGGCGGAAGGAGGACTTGTCCAAGCGTCGGCCCAGCAGCTGCTCGCAGCACGACTGCAGTTCCCCGAGGGTGAACTGCTCGGGTAGGAACCCGACGGGCAGGTCCAGCCGCTCGACCTCGGCGCGCGTGCTCTCGACCGCCCGGGACACCAGCGTCGAGTGGTCGAACGCCAAGCTCCTGTCGGCAATCGCGTCGTCGACGCGCCGCCAGGCGAGGGCTTCGATGCGCTTGCCAGCCAAGGGGTTGACGGTCTCGGCCGGCACCAGTGCGCGATACACAACGCTGAGCGCCCAAGGCGCCCGCGGATCGCGGGTCGGGCCGCCGGCGGCGCAGAGCTGCCGAAGGAACGGCAGGTCCAGCCCAAGACGCTCGCGCATGACGCGCCTGGCCGCCGCATCCAATGACGCATCCAAGTCGATGCGGAGCACGCCCCCGGGCAGCGCCCACTTGCCGGCGTACGGCGCTTGCGCGCGGCGGGCCAGCAGAGCCTGCAGTTCGCCGTCGACGAGGCTCATCACCGCGATCTCCAGCCGCGTGAAGGGCATCAGGTAACGCTTCGGGTCCGGGTTGGGCAATTCGGTCTTCACAGAGGGCGTTAGTTGCACGATGCAACGAAGTGTAGGATACTCTCTTCGTGGCATGTTGCCACGAAGTGGCAAAGAGAGGCAATCGTGGGCTACGACGTCATCGGCGACATTCACGGCCAGGCCGACAAGCTCGAGGCGCTCTTGCGCAAGCTCGGATATGTCCACAGAGCCTCGGGCTGGGTGCCGCCGCAAAACAGGCAGGCCGTCTTCCTGGGAGATCTGATCGACCGCGGTCCGGAGCAGGTCAAGGTGGTGAACGCCGTGCGGTCGATGATCGACGCGGGCCACGCCCGTTCGGTGATGGGCAACCACGAATTCAACGCGATCGGCTACGCGACCCCCCGCCGCGACGCACCCGGCGAGTCCCTGCGGCGGCATAGCCCGAAGAACCTGTCCCAGCACGCCGACTTTCTGCGCCAAGTGGGAGAAGGGTCCAAGCTGCACCGCGAACTGGTCGGCTGGTTCAAGTCGCTGCCGCCGATGCTAGACCTCGAGGACATCCGGGTCGTGCACGCCTGGTGGCACCAGCCCCATGTCGACCTGGTCGCGTCCAGGGTGTCTCCGGGGCGCGCTATGGACGACGACTTCCTGCACGAGGCCTACGTCAAGGGATGCCCCGAGTGGGAGGCGATGGAGGGCCTGACCAAGGGGCTGGAGATCCGCCTGCCCGCCGGTCACTCGTTCGTCGACCACGGCGGCGTCGAGCGCTGCGAGGTGCGGACCAAGTGGTGGCACGAGGAGCCGCGCAGCTACCGCGACGTCGCGATCGTCGGCGACGGACAGCACCACCGGGTGCCCGACCACCCCCTCCCCGAGGACTACGCCGGCGCGCCGGTCGAAGGGTCCCCGGTCTTCATCGGCCACTACTGGATGACGGGCCACCCCGGGCTGCAGTCCCCCAAGGTGGCCTGCGTCGACTACTCGGCGGCGAAGGACGGTCCGCTGGTGGCCTACCGGTGGGACGGCGAACAGGAATTGGAGTCGCGACACTTCGTCGCGGCCGGGTGAAGCTCTTCACGGATCAAGGAGTGCGATATGCCCTACGTGGTGATGGTGGACGACAACTTTCACTACATGGACGAGAGCGAACGCTATCGGGCCGGCGAATTCGCAACCGCTGAGGAGGCCGTTGCTCGCTGCCGGCAGATCGTCGATGAGTACCTCGACGATGCACAGAAGATCGAGGAGAACTCGACCGCCACGGCCCTTTGGCAAAGCTACGTGATGTTTGGCGAGGATCCGTTCGTCGTCGCAAAGGGCGTCGAGCCCGTCACCTTCAGCGCATGGGGCTATGCGAGAGAGCGTTGCGAAGAGCGATGCGGCGGGCGCATAGAGGACAGCCGCCCGTCCCGCTGCGACTCGATCCCCGGAGACAAGGGGCCTCCGTCGTGAAAGACGTCGACCACTTCGGGAACTGGCGCGAAGTGCGCTGGCAATGCGAACACTGCGGGTGGCAGGGAATCGGAAACGAACTCGAGGCCGGCGAAATGTACTCCGAGGTCATGGAGATGGACTGCCCCAAGTGCTTCGAGCCGATCTTGTTCTATGGCTATCCGTCGATCGCGCAGGCGCGAGCAAACGGGTCGAAGCTGTCGCCGCTGGACCGCGAACTGCTCCAGGCCATCGAGTCCTCGCGCCGCGAGTTCGATCTGGTCCGGCTAAAGGATGCATCCCAACTGCCCGACCTCGAGGGCGACCACCTCGTACTGGAGTGGGACTGCGACAAGTCCGCTCCTGAAATCCCCGACCGTCAGTCACCGGGCTGGCAGACCGTAATCCGCCAAGGATCGACCGAGATCTGGCGGGGGCCGGCCCACTACGAGTGCTACGAGCGCTTCTTCAAGGTGCTCGAGATCCTTCTTGGGAAGTACGGCTCGCGACTGCGCGACCTCGTCCCGACCAGAGCCAGTTGGCTCTATCTCTACGGCGACAGCATGTCCGCATCGGACAAGGTGGACGCCGCGCGCGCGCGGCTGCGCGATCGCGGGACGGGTTCCAACGGGTCGCAGCCTCACCGGGATCCTGACCGGAGTCATAGACCGTGATGGCAGACTTCGTGCATCGTGCCGACCGTGGACTGTCCCTTCTGCTCCCTGCCCGAAACCCGGATCGTTCACGGGCATGACCTGGCCGTCGTCGTTCGCGACGCCTACCCGGTCGCGCCCGGGCACACGCTGGTGATCCCGCGGCGGCACGCCGGGTCGTTCTTCGAGCTCCACCCCTCCGAGCAGGCTGCAATGCTGTCGCTGCTCGATCAGGCGCGGGCCGATCTCGAACGCGAGTTCGCTCCTGACGGATACACCATCGGCATCAACGATGGCGCCGCGGCAGGGCAGACCGTGCCCCACGTGCACCTGCATCTGATTCCCCGCCACCGGGGCGACGTGGACGATCCGAGGGGAGGAATCCGCTGGGTTCTTCCCGCCAAGGCGAAGTACTGGCCATGACGCTGCAGGCCTACGTCGACCGGTTCTCGCGGCTCGTCGTCAACGTCAGCCACGGTCGCGCGAGCCCGCACAAGATCTGCATGCTGCTGGCGGTACTCGACCTCGCGAGGGCGGGAGGCCTCGCCGAGAACCGCATCATCTACGGACCGCCCCTGCTGGAGCGCTACCGCCGGTTCTTCGATGCGGTCCGCGCCCCGGGCGACCACCCCAATCCGTACTTCCCGTTCTTCCACCTGAGCGGCAAGCTCAGGGGCGGCGGCGAGAGCTTCTGGCACCTCGAGCCCCTACCCGGACGCGAAGCAGTCCTCGCCTCGATGAGCACGGCGCGCAGCCCCTCGGACATCACCGCCAACGTCGCCTTCGCCAAGCTGGACCCCGACCTGCACCAGTTGCTGCAAGACTCCAGGGCCATCGACGCGTTGACTGCGGCGCTGGGGGACCAGTGGCTCGGGCGCGGGCTGCAGGACCTCGTGGCCGTGGTCGAGCGCAGTTCGCAGGTCAGCCGCTACGAGCGTGCATTGCGTGCAGGAGCTGCACCGCCTTCGGCAGAAGAGGCGCCACCTCCAGCCTACGTCCGCGACCCAGCGTTCCGGCGCGTCGTGACCCAGGTCTACGACTACCGGTGCGCAGCCACGGGCGTGCGCATCCTGCTGCCCAGCGGCGAAGCAATGGTCGAGGCCGCGCACATCCACCCCTTCAGCGAGGCGGGCGACGACGACCCGCGCAACGGGCTCGCGCTCTCGCCGGACATGCACTGGGCGATGGACCGCAACCTCATCGCGCCGGGCCCGGACTTCCGGTGGCACGTGAGCAAGCTGCTCGATCGCCGCATCCCGGACTTCAGGAACTTGTGCGACCTCGATGGCCGCGAATTGCTCCTGCCCGTCGAGCCCCGCATGTACCCTAAGCGCGACTCGCTCGAGTGGCGCATCGAACGCCTGCGCGACACCGAGTGGATTGCGCCCGAAGCCACGCAGCAGTAAGATTCAACTTGTCATCAAGAGCACAGGCCGCCTGCCTGTCGCCAACCTGCCGTCCTGCGGCAAGGTGGCACCCGACGAGATCGGGGATGAGGCGTAGTCCTTCAGGACGAGCGCAACAACAGCAGGCACGCGGCCCTCGTTCTCGAGGGCCGTTTTGTTTTCATCGCCCAGTTAATCGACAACTTGCGGGGGCGATTCACAAATGCCGCTAAAGCGTCGGCTGCGCCCTGCCCCGTCCGGCGCCGCCTGCGCCGCTTGCGTGGACGGTGAGGAGCAGGAGCATGAAGAAGCGCGCATCTCGCGTCGAAACCGCCGGCGAGTCGGCGGCGCCCGCTGCAGAGTCGGTCTCTGCATCGAGCCGTGCGACGGGGTTGCTCTCGAGCCTCGGCCTTCACGGCCTGTCGCACCTCGACGCACCGGTCCTTGCCGCACTGGCGTCCGAGACGCCGATGCTGCTGATCGGTCCGCACGGAAGCGCCAAGAGCGCGCTGCTCGAGCGCCTGGCGACTGCCTTGCGGCTGGAGCACCGGCACTACAACGCCAGCCTGATCTCCTTCGACGACCTGGTGGGATTCCCCGTTCCGGACGGCGACGGCCTGCGGTACCTGCGCACGCCGGCCACGCTCTGGGGCGCGCAGAGCGTTTTCCTCGACGAGATCAGTCGCTGCCGGCCCGAGGTGCAGAGCAAGCTCTTCTCGATCGTGCACGAGAAGCGCGTGCAGGGCATCGCACTCGACACGCTGCGGTACCGCTGGGCGGCGATGAACCCGCCAGCGGCGCCGGACACACCCGACGAGCTGGACGTCTATGTCGGGTCGCTCCCGCTGGACCCTGCGCTGGCGGATCGGTTCGGCTTCGTGCTGCACCTGCCGGCACTCGACGACCTGTCTCCCGAGGCGCGCCGCTGCGTGATCCGCAGCGGCCTCGGCCCAGCCCACCCGGAGACCGCGGCGATCGACTTCCCGGCCCTGGTGGTCCGGTGCGGACACGGCACCGCGCTGTGCGCGTCGCTGCACGGCGACTGGATCACGGCCTACGCGTCGGCGTTGGTGGTGCCGCTGCGCCAGGCGGGCCTGGCGATCTCGGGGCGACGCGCTGCCATGCTGGCGGCGAACATCGCGGCGGTGCACGGCGCGCGCAGGACGCTTGGAGAGGACAACTCGGGGGGCGAGTGCAGCGCGATCGCCGACTCCGCGCTCGTCGCGCTCCGCCACTCGTTGCCGCACCGGGCGCAGGGCAAGCCGGTCGATGCCGGCGTCATCGCTTCCATCCACCGTCAGGCGGTCGACGCGGCATCCCAAGCGGAAGGAGATGCCGTACTGGCAGGCATCCTCGACGAGGCGCACCCAGTGCGGCGCGTCGGCCTGGCGCTGGCTGCCCTGAAGACGAGCGCCGGTCGGGTTCCGCGGCACACGATGTCGCTGCTCGTGGCCGACGCGCTGGCTTCGCAGGACAAGCAGGCCCGCTGGATCCTGACGCAGGAGTTGCTGCCGGCGCTCGTCGAACTGGACTGCGTCGACGCGCCGACGCTGGAACTGCTCGCCGAACCGTTCACGTCACAGGTGTCGTTCGAGGAGCGGCCGAACCTGCGGCACGAGGTCCCGCGCAGTCGCGTCGGTCCCTTCAATGCGCTGGTCGCCGCGATGGGAGCGCTCGACGCCGGCGACCCCGCTCAAGTGGCACTGGGCAACCTCGGCGCGGCACTCTACGCGCACGACGAAGGCGCTTCCGAGCCGGCGTCGCTGACGCGTCAGCAATCGGCCCTGCGCGCCCAGCTCGACGTCGCGGACGACCATGCGGTCTGAATCGCCTGCCCCGACCCTGGCGAACATGAGTGCGCCGCCGCGCTCGACCGTGACGCTTCCCCGACTTGCGTCGAGCGCTGCCGCGTCGGACGCGCGCTGCGACGGGTCGGCAATGGGCGCCGGCGCCGGCGTCCAGACCTCTCGCCAAGTACCAGTGGGGCCTGGCGGCGGCAAGTTGCTGTCGAACGCGCTCTGCGTGGCCCGCGCCGAGCTCCCGACAGCGGTATGTGCCCATCTGCGCATGCCTTTCGCGGCGCCGCTCCTGACGGCACATCTCGGCCTGGCGCGCGCACTCGTCGCGATTGCCCGGCGGGCAAGCCGCGGCAACGGCTCGCGCACGTCCGGCCGTGCCGCACGACTGGAGCTCGACCGAGTCGCCGAACTGTCGGAGGGAGCTTTGGTACACGAACTTTCCTCCCGGCTGGAGTCGACCGAGTGGCCCGACTGGGTGCCGCGCGTGGCCTTCGCCATGCCCTTCGGCAGCGACATCGCCGCCGGCATCGACCGGAGAAGGCCGCCCGACGCACCGAAGGGCATCGGTTGCCCGCTGCTCGCCGCCCGGTTGGTCTCCGCCATCCGCGGGCCGGTCTTCCTGCGCGATGCGGCGCCGGCCCTTTCGAACCTGCTCAATCTCTGGGGCGGTGCCACCCCGTCGGGCACCTGGGAAATCTGGCTTCCGATCCGGCCCGGCCAAGCGCAGCCCGTGCCGGCCGCCACCTCCTCGAACACGGAAGAGAGCTCATGACGCAAGCCATTGCACCACCGACCGAGAAGCCGACCTTCCGCGGCACGGCCGCAGCCTCGATCTCCGCGCTTCAGGAGCGACTTCTCGCCGACCGGATCCGGCAGTGCGTGCCGCTGCGTCACCCGGCGTTCGGCAAGCTGCTGCAGTTGCTCTCGATCGAGGCCACCGACGCGGTGCCCACCGCGGCGGTGACCGTCGGTGCGCGCTCGCGGATGCTGATCAACCCCGCGTTCGTCGCGGAGCGCTGCCGCACCGACGCGCACCTGTCGATGCTGGTGATGCACGAGCTCTACCACGTGCTGCTCGGCCACACCCGGATGTACCGGCGACCTACCCTGGCGGCCAACTGGGCCTTCGACTGCATCATCAACGCGCAACTGTGCCGGCTGCACCCGGACGTCGAATTCACGTCGTTCTTCTCGGCCGGTGCGGCCCCCAAGGGGCTCTGGAGCCTGATCGGCCCGCCGGCCGGATGGCCCGCCTCTCCACGATACGCGCCTGGTGCGCTGGGGGACGTACACCGCCGCCTGTACGACGATGCGGGCGCCACCACGGCGGACCTGTTCGCGCTGCTGGACCGGGTGGCCGTGGCGCTCGACGTCGACGGCGCCGGCCGCCTGCTCGGCAACCACGACGACGAGGCGGAGGGTGGCGACCCGCTGCACGCCGACCCCGACCTGATGGCGGAGGCACGGCGCATCGTCGCGCGGTGGCCCATGGTCGAACGGCGGGGCGGCGTCGACGACGGCGGAGTTCCCACTTGCGAACGAAGCGACTTGCGCCGGCACGGTGCGGCCCGCCGCGCCGTGCGCGAACTGCTGCGGGCCGCGGCGTTCGGCACCGACGGCGGGCCGTGGGTCCGCAGCCCGGTCGAAACCGAGGCCTTCACGCCGCTGCCGCAAGCGGGAGACCGCCGTGCGCACCTGCAGCGCCTGATGGGCACGGAGCCGCTCTGGTGGCAAGGACTTCTCCTCCAGGAGGGCCGGCAGACGGCGGGCCAGGTGGCGGTCTACCTCGATGTCTCGGGTTCGATGGCTTCCTGGCTGCCAGTGCTGCTCGAGGCATTGACGGAATCCGCCGCGCTGGTGCGGTGGCCGCTCTTCGGCTTCTCGACCGAGGTGCACCCCGTCACCCGCGCCGACCTCGCCGCCGGCCGCTTCCTCTCCACGGGCGGCACCCACATCTCCTGCGTGGCACGGCACCTCGTCGAGTCGCGCGTGCCGCGGGCGGTGGTGATCACCGACGGGGACGTGCAGGAGATCCCCTCGGCGCTCGCGGAGCGCCTTCGTCGCGCCAAGCCGCACGTGCGCGTCGGCCTGCTGGACGGCTGCAACGGGAGCTTCTGCGCCCGCCTGGGCTGGCCTATCACGCGGATGCCCGCACTCGACAGACCGACCCCATGAGCACCGCACCGAGATCGAAGCAGATGGAGAACGACATGACCGAAGCGAACACGATGGTGGCGGAGTGGGTTCTCCCCGGCCACCCCGACAAGCTCTGCGACGCCCTGGCCGACCGCATCGTCGGCGAGGTGATGCGCGCGGACGCCTACGGTCAGTGCGGCATCGAGGCCGCGTGCGCCTTCGACCACGTCTTCGTGACCGGCCTGATCGGTTTCGACCGCGGCACGCTGCCGGACATCGAGAAGCGCCTGGTCGACTGGGCCCGCGAGACCTACCGCTCGGCCGGCTACGGCGGGCGCTGGGATCCCCTGCCCGAATCGCTGCGGATCGACACTCGGGCCTTGCGCATCGAGCAACGCGGCAGCGAGTGGCAGGAACTGCGGCACCTGTCGGACGACCAGTGCATCTGCGTCGGCTACGCGCAGGACACGCCGCAGTCCGACTACCTGCCCGGCGCACTGTGGACGGCACGGCGCATCGCCCAGGCCTTGCACGCCCGCCAGCAGGCGGCAGCGCAAGGGGCGATCGGCCCGGACGGCAAGGTGATCGTGCGCGGCGAGGAGCGCGACGACGGAAGCTTCCGGCCGCACTCGGTGTCGGTGTCGCTGCACCACGTCGAGGACGCGGACTGGCTCGAGCTACGACGGCACGCGCAGAGCGCGCTGCGCGACGCTCTCGGCGAAGGGCCGCTACCCGACCTCGCCGTCAACGCCGCGGGCATGTTCCTGTGCGGCGGGCCGACTGGCGACAACGGCACCACCGGCAAGAAGCTCGTGATGGACGCCTACGGGCCTGGCGTGCCCATCGGCGGCGGCGCCTGGAGCGGGAAGGACTTCCACAAACCCGACCGCGTCGGCGGGCTGCTCGCACGCCGGCTTGCGCTGCAGTGCGTGCAGGCCGGCGTCGGCCGCCGCGTTCGTGTGCAACTCGAGTACCGACCCAACTCGGCGCTGCCGGAGTCGGTCGCGGTCTGGGCGGATGGCCTGCCCGTGACGCTGCCCCCCGCGGTGCGACCGGTTCCCACGCGCGACGCCGCGCGATCGATGATCGCGGAACTGGCCGGCGCGGGCTTCCTTCCGCTGACCTCGGGGCAGCTGGCGCGGTGGGGTCACCTCGGCACCGTCGGATCGTGGTGGGAGCCGCGATTCCGCCGCGCAGGACGTCCTGCACCCGCAGTCGCAGAGGGGGCCGCCGTATGACGCGCAAGGGCCGCACGCCGGCGCTTCCCACCGAATTGCCAGAGCAACACCGGCAACAAGCGAAGGGATTGCCAACCAGTCCGAGAGGCATCTCATCCGCTACTGGGGCCGGAAGCGCCTGTAGTACCTCGGCCGTTTTCTTTCATTTGGGCGACGGTGGCGGGATAATCCCTCGTGGCGAACCAGCCAAGCTGGCTGCCGGGGTGTGGAGTGCGGGGAATTCGCGTCGCGATGATCCCGGGCAGAGACACAGGACCCAGGCGGCAGCGGACGACAGGGAGATGCCGTTGGATGGCGGCGGCGCCCCCGCCGGGTCCATCGACACGGCGGATCGACGAACACCCCCACGGACACTCCCTTGATGAAGGATCTGCGCGCGGTCACCAGGAAAGTGCTCAGACAAGTCGAGGACTTGTCGGGCAAGGGCGTCGAGTTCATGCGCGAGGACGATCTGCCGGTCCTGACGACGATGCAGACCGCCAGGCGTGGCGCGCCGTACCACGTAGTGAGGTACCGCCCGAGCAACGAGCCCCTGGACTACTTCATCGTCTACCAGGCCGGCTTCCTCATCAGGCTGTTCCAGTGCGTGGATACCGACCGTTTCGACTTCGTGCCCGGTGACGATGCGGGCCGACGCATGGAACGCGTCGTCCGCGACGCGCAGACGATTTCCGCGGAAGACGAACCCGCGCTGGCGCGCTTTGCGGACTTCACGGCCCAGTGGGCGCTGATGACGCTCCGATCTCTGCCGATCGGCATGCGCATCGATCGCTGGATCGCAGTCGAAATGCCCGAACTGAAGGAACTCCAGCGGACAGGCATCGCCTTGCAGCAGCAACAGAACGCCGACATCCTGTCGCGGAAGATTGGCGGCCTCTCGGTGCCGCCGCGCCTACTGGCGATGAACGCAGCCTACGCGCTGTTCGCGGACCGCCTGCTCGGCAACGAGCGTTTCGAAATCCCGTACGTGGCGGCAGGGCTGAGTGGGCACGGCGCCGGCTTGCTCCGGATCTGGGACGAGGTCCCCTCGGATCCGGGGCACGACCGGACACTCGTGGATCGTTGGGCGTCCGAGCTCGGCTTGGGTGGCTGGTACCGTTGGATTCCATTTGAACTCTGAACGCCCGATGAGCGACAAGCCCTTCTTCTTCAAGCTGCCGCTGGACCGCTTCGACGCGACGCTCTTGCCGGAAGGCTCCAGGGTGCCGGGCACGGAGCGCTTCAAGACGGCGGTCGCCGCCTACTTCGCCGGCCAGTACGCCTCGAAGGGCGAACAGGCTGTCGTGGCCGTCGACGACGACGAGATCAGCGTGTTCACGGTGCCGGCGGACCACGATCCGCTGGCATTCGTACTGGACATGCTGCAGGCGGGCCGGATTCGCGAGGCGGTACCGTACCTCGAGGCACTCGCCAAGGTGCCGCCCGACAGCGTGGACGTGCTCTACAACCTCGGCGTCGCCTACAGCGAACTGGGCGAGTACGACCAGGCCGTCATCCGGCTCAAGAAGGCCGTGCAGTTGCAGCCAACCCACGCCCACGCGTGGACCGCGATAGGCGTCGCGTACCAGCGCATGGGAAAGCGCGAGCTCGCGCTCGAGCCGATGAAGAAGGCGGTCGAGGCCGACCCCGCGGACGGATACGCGAGGCGCAACCTGGGCGCGATGCTGCTGGGCCTCGGCCACGAGGAGGAAGCGCTGGAACACTTCCGGCGCGCGCGAGCCGCCCTCCCGCACGATCCGCAGACCCTGCACGGCCTCGCCTCGGCACTGGAGGCCGTCGGCGGCGATACCAACCTGGAGGAGGCCGACGAACTCTACCTGGTGGTCATCGAACGGTTCCCGGCGTCGCCCGTCGCCGAGCACGCCCGCCAAGCGCGCACGCGCCTCGCCCAGCGGAGCATGCGGGGCAACGTGGCCGGCGGGCTTCGCCCGGACGCGATGATGTACATCGCGGGCGCGCTGGAGACCTTCGACAAGCTCGGGCCGAAGCGCCGCCAGGAGATCGCCCTCGAGATCGCGTTGAAGGGTCAGAGCGGGCTGGACATCAACGATCCTGAACCCAAGTACACGCTGAAGTCGATGCCGGGGCAGTTCTCCGGCCTGCAGCTCGTGTCGATCATGTACACCGCCTTCAAGCAGATCGACCCGAAGATGGATTCCGGGATCGATCTGCAGCGCGAGTACGACGCGGCCCTGGCAATGCGCGGACCGCGCTGATCGTCGTCGAGCGGCCGATCCACGCGCAGGCAACTGAACCTGATCTATCGCATCCGCCGCAGCGGCCATTGCTACCCGAGAACCTCGACGAGCTCCGCGACGACCTGCACGGCACCCTCTTCCTCGACGGTCAGCACGATCGGCTGATATGCAGGGTTCAAGGGCTTCAGTGTCACGGTCAGGTGCCGCCAGGTGCCGTCCTCACCGCTCTCCTTCTGGCTCTCGTAGCGCTTGACCGTGTATCGCTCGGCCGTCTCGGGGTCGGCCGCGTCCCGCAGTTGTACGAGAACGTTCTTGCCGTGCCGGCTACCCTGGACCGGAGCTGCGAAGAGGCAGTACGAACCGTCTGGAATCGTCGGCTCCATGGAGCGGCCCACGACTTGGGCCACAAACATCCCCGGGCGCAGTTTCCTGGCGCTCTCGACAACAACCCAGTTCTCCCAGTCGGCCTCGTCGCGGACGGTCTGCGGGTCACCGAAAGCACCCGCCGCAGCCTTGAGCGGCACGAGGGGCACGCAGCCGACGTACCGCTCCTCCGGCTTGGGCCGCAACAGCCGCAACGTGAAGCGTTCGTTCGCTGCCTCACCTGAGCCGGTGCGCCGGAACCAGCCGGGGTCCGAGCGAACCTTCTCCCGCAACTCCGCAGCGTTCAGGTAGCCCGCCAGCTTCCTGAAGTGCCTCGTCATCGCACCTTCGTCGTAGAGGTCACTGACGGCAATTTCGATGACCTCGTAGCCGTTGTTTCGCAGCCAGGAGCGGATGCGGGTGTCACGCTCAGCAGTGGCGGGGTTGCCGTGCAGGTGTCCGCTCAACCCGTCCAGATAGACGCAGACGCCTTCGTCTTCCCCGTGGTGCGGCGCCCGGTAGATGACGTCCGGCGTCGTCGTGCCGATGGCTCGATCCAGCTGGATCTGCTGACCGCGCGTCCCCTCCTCGAAGCCCGCCGCCAGCAGCAGGTGGCGCAGGCGACGCTCGGCCTCATTGACCGGGTGAGTACCTTCGCCGGGCGCCTGCGAAGGCTGCTTCGCTGGCACGTCGTGCGCGAACGCGAGCCGGCCACCCCACGCCGCCAGGCGCTGCGCCGCAACCTTGCGGTCTAGGTGCTTGTGATAGAAGCCGTTGCGGAAGGTCTGCAGGCAGTCGATGCAGGACGACTCGCACACCGACGGGCAGTCGTTCACCACGGCCGTGGCCGCTGCGACGATCTCGTCGAAGCGGTCGCAGATCTGGTCCAGCAGTCCCGAGCCACCGGGCATCGGGTCCCACAGCACGGCGTCGACGTCGTCGCGGTCGACGTGCCCCAGGACGAGCACCTGCAGGTCGTCCATGGTCATGTCGAGCACGCGGGTCGCAGCGAACCGCAGCGCCTCGAGCACGCTGTATGCCGTCTTCTGGTCCGGACACCCCGGCAGCGACAGCGTGTCGGCCACCACGTCGGCGTAGAACCCGAGCGGCAGCACCTTGCGGCCACAGCGCTCCTCGTGCGACTCCTCGAACTGCTCGCGCTGGCGGTCCGACGACAGCGGCGACACGCTCTGCCCGCAGACAGTGCACACCGGGTAGCCGAAGCGGTCGAAGCGATCGATCGCACTCGACGCACCGACGTTCACCAGGCGCAGCCGAACGCCGCGCCGGTGCTGCACGGTCTGCTCGCCCCAGCGCCAGGCCTTGCCGCCGTTGTGCTGGTCCCGCTCGAGCCCGTAGACCGCCACGCCCATCTGGAATCGCAACTCCTCCTCGTCGGAGATGTGCGACTGGTGGACCAGGTCGACGTCACAAACCGAGATGGCCTGCACCACCTTGGCGCCCAGGCTGGTGGGGTTGGCCGCCAGATTCGTCGGCTTGACTGCCTGCCGCTCTGTGGCGACCTCGAACACAGGCACCTCGGCCGTCTGTTCGTCGGCGTCGCGGTGAAAGCGCCGGGCGACGAAGCGGTTGCCGTTCGCGTAGATGAGGTTCCCGGGAACGTACTCACGCAGCGCCACGCTCGGCGGACGTGGCAGCGTGAACTCCATCGCGCCTGTCCGCCAGAACGGAATCTCCGCGGTGCCGAGTACTGAACCCACCTCCAGGCCGTAACCCGGCAGGAACCCCTCCGCAGCCAGCACTCCGAACGTGTTCACGTCGTCGTAGCCCTCTGCCTCGCGTCGCGCGCGTCGCGCCGTGCCCTTGAGGCGCTTGACCAGCGCGTCGCACCGCCTGAAGAGCGCGTCATCCTCCGGCTCCAGGGTGCCCTGCTGCTCGCGCACGGCGTTGAGCCGCTTGATCTGCTCCATCGCCCAGCGCAGCCGCCGGTTCAGTCGTGCCAGCACGCCCTCCATGGCCGGCACCATTTGCTCGACGTGGCCACGCAACGCCTGCGGAGTGACCACCTCGCCGTCGCGCTCGGGCCATCCCTGCCGGAAAGCGCTCTCGACGTAGCGGCACAAGTCATCCACGTTGGCGGCAAGAAGTTGTCTCAGCGGCGTCAGGTCGAACGGCGTGGTGCGCACCACACCGGCGTCGAACAGGTACGACGACACGCGGTCGGGCAGGCAGGTCTTCAGAACGTCGTCGACCGCAGTGCGCTCGCCTGGCGTGCGTCCAAGGTCACGCGTGTACTGGTGCAGCCGCGTGATCACGGTCGCGTGCACGTGCTTGGCCACCATCAGCTCGTTGCGCAGGTTGAAGGCCGGCGGGTCGACCCTGCCGGCCAGCAGCTTGGGCGGCTCGGCGAAGTAGGCTCGGTCGTGCGACACCGGCCGGCAGTAAGTGACGTCCACCGCCATCCGGTGGCGCCGCCCGGCCCGTCCGGCGCGCTGCCAGTAGTTGGCAGGCAGCGGAGGCACGTTGCGCATGAGCACCGCGTCCAGCTGGCCGATGTCCACCCCCAGCTCCAGCGTCGGCGTGCAGACGAAGGTGTTGATCGCGTCGGACTCGCCCTTGAAAAGGTTCTCCAGGCGCTCGCGCTCGTCGTGCGGCACCATGGCCGTGTGCTCCTCCGGGCGCAGCATCGAGTAGCCCTGGTCCAAGAGCTGCAGGTCGTAATTGTCCGGGTCCTCGCGCACGTACTCCAGCGTCCCGGTGCAGCGCCACGCCGGGCAGGCGTTGTGGGGCGTGCGGCGGGTGATGCGCCGCCGGCAGCTGCGGCAGCGCCACACGCCGCGGTTGGCCTGCAGGCGCAGCCGGTCGGCGTCGACCTGATAGATGCCGCTGACGTTGGGCAGAGCATTGCCCTTCGAACCCTTCAGGCGCACCGGCCGCAGCAGTTTGCGGTCGACCAGGAAGTCGAACAGGCCCTGGAGAAAGGGCTCGACGTGGTCGTTCTGCACGCCCCACTTCTTCGCCACCTGCTTGAGCACGGTGTCGCCGCGCTCGCTGAACCACTGCGTGACGAGATCGGCCTTTTCTTGCGCCTCGCGCTTGAGCTTGGTGCCGGTCGGCGCGCCCAGTTGGGGCAGGTAGCCCTGCTGGATCTCCAGGTCGCCGTCCTGCCAGTACCTGCTGAAGATCTCGCGGTCCGGGTCGTAGAGCACGCGCTTGCGGCGGAAGTAGTCCAGCACGCTTGCCACACCGTCGCGCATGTCCTCCGGCGGCATGCCGAGTGCGAGGGCCGTCCGCTGGATCCAGGGCAACCCGGTCTCCAGCCCCTCGTACTCCACTTTCATCCGGCCCCACGGCTCCAGGCCGATCGACTGCCGTGACGACAGCGTCACCTCACGCAGCACCTGGATGCGCAGGAACTTGCGCCGCTCCTGCTCGTGACGGCCGCCGCCGCCCTCCTTGCGCTGAACCTGCCACACCTCCGGGACCAAGGCTCGCGAGAGAGACTCGTCCTGCTCCAAGGCGTCGTCCACGAAACGCGCCAAGTCGCCCACCGATACCGCCCCGCTCTTCAGCCCGTCGGCCATCAGCGCCCGCAGCCGGAAGCGCCGGGCGTGGTCCTTCATCCACCCGGCCTGAAAGGCGGCGTCCTGCCGGTTGTCGCAGAACACCAGCAGCCGCGGCCGCTCGGAGTGGTGCACCATGTCTTGCGCCAGCACGTGCACGTCGGCCACATTGGTCGCGCGCACCGGGCGCGCCGGCTCGCGGTAGTTGCTGCCGATGCGGCGCCCGCCCGCGCCGCACGACAGGCAGCTGGACAGGTAGCCCGGGTTCTCGGGGTTCTGGCGCACCGCGTACAGCGCCACCGACTCGCCCGCCGCTCCGCAGTGCAGGCAGCGGTTCGCGGCCTCCGGGTGGGCTGCGCCGCAGCTGCGGCAGAAGTACAGCGGCGCCGTGCGCTCGTGGTCGTCGAGCTCGTCGCTGCCGTCGTCGTCGCCGCTGCCGCCGATGATGCGGTCGAGCAGCACGACGCGCTTGCCACCCTGCGCCTCGGCCAACGGCTCCCAGAACGAGCTCTCGCCTGCCGCCTCGCCGCCGCCGGGCAGCTTGCGCGTGAACTCGAAGTCCTTCAGGAAAGAGGTGAAGTAGTGTTGGCCACAGGTCGTGCACGTCGTCACCGGAAAGTGCGCGTGCCGAGGCCCTTCCCCGCTCTCGTGCAGTTCGTCCTCGGCGGCGAGCCAGAGCTTGGGTCCGTCCTTCTCTGCCGGAAAGGTGACGACGGCGCCGCTGATGCCGCGCACGAAGGCGTGGACCACTGGGCGCAGCAACGGCCGATTCTCGTTGCGCGCCGCAGCCCCCAGGGTCAGCCAGGCCAGGATCTCGGCCTCGGTCACCGGTCGGCCGAGCACCTCGCGAAGGCGCTCGGGCAGCACGTCCAGTGCCGTCGGCGCAGCCAGCATCTCGGCGAGCTGGTAGACAAGCTCGTTGTGCGACAGGGCGTCGTACAGCCGCGCGGCCCAGTCACCGTCTTGCAGCCCCGCGCCCGCCAGCCAGCGGTAGACCTCGCGTACCAGCTCGCCCGACGGGTCCTCCACGGCTTTCACCGCATCTGCCAGCAGCTTCGCCGGATCGTCCTTCGGCGCCGGCGGCACGGCGCGGGACGGTGCCCACGTCTCTCGCTCGTAGGCCTCGCCGACGGTCGTCACATCCCCCCCTGGCACGCCGAAGAAGCGCGACGCGAACTCGCGCGCCGCCTCGGGCTTCTCCCTGTCGACGATCGTCGCCGACGTGGCGACGCAGACGGTGTCCTGCGTCGTTCGTCCGCAGTACGCGCGTAGGCGCCGAATCAGGCACGCCGTCTCCGCGCCCTGCGCACCGGTGAACGTGTGCGCCTCGTCGAACACCAGGAAGTCCAGCCGCGCACCGGTGAACAGCTCTACGTCGCGCTGGCGCGTGAGCAGCAGCTCGAGCTGCTTCACGTTGGTCAGAAGGATGCGCGGCTGACCTCCGGGACGCCGCATCTCCTCACGCGAGCAGGCCTCCTCCGGCGGATAGACCGTGTCGCTGCGGCGTTCGGCGCGCACCGCAGCGAGCTTGGCCTCGTAGTCCGCCCGCGACGATCCTTGCGGCAGCCGGATGCCAGCCACCTCGGCAGCCTTCTCGGGTGTCTTGCCCACGTACATGCCGAAGCTGATGCCCGTGCCCGCCAGCAGCGAGCGCAACCGGCCCAACTGGTCCTCCGCCAGCGCGTTCATCGGGTAGACGATCACCGCCGAGATGCCGGGCTCGGCGCCCTGGTCCCGCAGCTCCAGGCACTTGCTGACGATCGGGTAGAGGAAGCACTCCGTCTTGCCCGAGCCGGTGCCCGTGGAGACCAGCGTCGTGCGGCCGGCGTGCACGGCGCGGATGGCCTCTTCCTGGTGACCGTAGACGTGGCTGATCTCGGTCGGAATCCGCTGCCGCATGTGCGGGTGAAACACGCCTTCGGCAATCAGGTCGTCCACCGCTGCGCCGCGCCGGAACGGGCGCGACACGCTGACGTACGGCCCCTTCAGCAGCGGCGACTGCCGCGTCTCGTCCAGCGACAGCAGCGAGCGCATCTGCCGAAGCAGGCGGTCGTCGGCGAAGGGGTACGCAGTCAACTGGTAGCGCAGAAAACTGCGAACCACCTTCTCGGTGAAGACGATCGGGTTCAGCGCCACCTCGGGAACCTCCTAGTGAACAGTGCGACGGCCAGTGGGACAGCGGTCGAGCAACACACAGCGGCCGCACTCCGGCGCGCGCGCCGTGCAGACGGCGCGGCCGTGCGCCACCAGGTTGACGTGAAGCCGGCGCGCACAACCCGGCGGCAACCACCGATCGAGAATGCGGTGCGCCTGGTCGACGGTCACGCCCTCGGCCAGCAGGCCCGTGCGCTTCATGATGCGGAGCTGGTGCGCGTCGACCGGCGAAACGTCGTGGCCCAGGCTGTACATCAGCACGCACCGCGCCGACTTCTCGCCGACGCCGGGCAGCGCCGTGAGATACCCGAGCGCCTCCCTGACCGGCCAGGTGTGCAGCCGCGCGAGCGACACCGCGCCGAAGTCGGCGTGTAGCCGCTCCGCGATGCCAAGAATCCGCTCGGCGCGGACGCGGTCCATACCCAGCGCGCGCAGGACGACCTGAACGTCCGCGACCGGGGCTTCGAGCAGTTGGCGCCACGGATGGAAGCGCGCCTTCAGCTCCCGGAACGCCGTCGCGCAGCGCCTCGGGTCGCTGCGGTTGCTCAGCAGGATGTAGAACAACTCGCTCGTCGGGTCCTTCACGTTGCCCAGGCGGGGGCTTCCGTACACCTGCGCCAGGCGGTCCGCCACTGCCACCACTCGACGCCGCCACCGCTTGATGTCGGCCGCACCGGGCTCGACGACGTGCAGCGCACTCTCGGCGACGTCGAGCCTTCGGCCAGCCCCGCGCGGGCGCCCGGCACTGGGAGCGAAGCCGCTCGCGTGGTTCACTTGGCCAGCCCCGCGGCGACGGGATTGTGGGAAGCAGATTCGTCGGCGGAAGCCGCGCTTGCGCGACCACGCGTCTTCGGCGTGAAGCAGAAGTCGCACTTGCACGCGTCGCAGGTGCGCACCTTTGTCTCCGGAGCGGTAGCCGGGCACACCTTGCCCGTTCCGACCGGCTTGATGTGAACCCAGCGGTGGTGCTCGAGGAAGTTGACGTCCACCGAGTCGGTGACGCGTCCACCGAACGCCGATCGCACCACCCGGGCCGTGGCCGGCACAAAGCGGCGGCGGTCCTCGCTGGACTCGTCGAGGGAGAACAGCACCACGAACAACTCCGGGTCCAGCAGCCTCGCGTCCGGATGACGCGTGTAGGCCACGCAGTCCACTTCCCCGTTGGAGCTCTGGCGAACGAGCCGAGCCAGCGCGTTGGCGAACTCGGGGAATGGCGCGAACTCCCCGACGTGCGCGAACCGCACCCTCGGACGGCGCACGAAGGTGCTCGAGGCAGCACGAGCGTCCTTCCGGGCGGCCTCCACCATGCGCCGCACCGGTCGCTCCAGCGCAGCGCGCAGTGCGTCGCGTTGCCGGCCGTCACCGCGTTCGTACCAGGTCGCCACGGCGCCGTTGACCGCCCCGCGCACCACCGAAGCGGGTGCGGCGTCGAGCACGTCGTGCGCGTAGCAAGCCGAGCCGCAGATCTTCGAGGGCACGCAGCTGGACAGTGGCATCCGGATGCTCACGCCCTGCTTCTTGCTGTACCCGTGCAGCGGCGCGCGAGCCAGGTCGAACGCACCGATTCCCGCGCGCGCTGCGAGATCGGTGAGCGAACCCGCGATGGCCTGCTCAAGGACCACCCGCACGCGGAACACCAGCGAGAGCGCGTCGCTGACCATCGAGCCAGGGGCGGTGGTGCTCCTGCTCAGTGCCGCGAGGGCGAAGTAGCGCCGGAGGTCATCCGCAAAGAACGCGCGCGAGTCCGATACGGACGCGATCCCGCCAGCACTCGTTCGAGAGCATGCGTACCCGGCTGCCCAGTCAAGTGTGGCCCTTTGCTCTTCCAGGCTGTTCAGGCGTCCCACTACGCGACCTCTGGCTCTTTCGAAGCCACGAGCCCAGCGGCGCGCAGGATCTCCCGGCCAAGCGCTTTGCCCAGAACCGGTGGAACGGCGTTCCCGACCTGTTCGTAGCAACTCGTCTGAGGCCCAAAGAACCTAACAGCGTCGCTGAACCCTTGCGCGCGTGCGCTCTCCCGAACTGAGATCACCCGATCCTGCTCGGGGTGAATGACTCGGCTCCAGTAAGGAAGAGCCTGAGTGAGGATAGTGTTGAAGGTTCCCTCCCAATGCAGGCGTCCAAAACGATTGTCATAGCGGCGGTCCCCATGACGTAGGAGGTTCTTGGGCTTCAAATGCTCCGGGAGGTCCAGCCAGCCCGCGCCAGGCCGCTTCGGAACAGCCTTGCACCTCGCGAGCATGAGTTCGCCTAATCGCGTACACCTGTGGTTCCATACGCTGGTACCGCTTCCCCGGAGCACTTGCTGATACGTGCATCGTGGCGAAGTGGCGTACCCACACTCATCACCGCCGCCGCCGTTAGGAATCTCGGGCAAATCTGAGATCGCATCCCAAACCGTCACCATAGGCGCGGGCTGCCAGAACAAGTCCGCATCTCCGTCAGGTGGCTTCACCACATTCGCTCGGAAGGCCGTCGCACCGAAGATCGTGGTTCGCGGAAAGGCGTGGACGGGCAGCGGAAACGAGGGAAGGGGCAAATCCGCGGCAGCGGCGACGATGAAGACGCGCCAGCGGTTCTGTGGGACCCCGTAGTAGCCCGCCTGCAGAATCCCGAGCCGGGCCTGGTAACCGAGCGACTCGAGGGCCGCGAGCAGCAGCGCAGGCACACGGCCCTTGTCCAGCGAGAGCATGCCCGGCACGTTCTCCATCAGCACGTACCGCGGCTTGAGGTGCGCGACGACGTCGAGGAACGACTCGACCAGCGAGTTGCGCGGGTCCTCGGCATGCCGATGCCGGTTGTAGCCGCTGAACCCCTGGCACGGCGGCCCGCCGGCGACCAGGTCGACGTCACCCGGGCGCGGCAGACCCGCGTCGGCGTCGAGCAGACGGCGGTACAGGAGGTTCACGTCCTCCTCGAAGACCGAGCACCCTGGGTGAGATTGACGATGGGTCTCGGCAGCGTGGGCGTCGATCTCGTTGGCCCAACGAACGTCGACACCGGCCTGACCGAGCCCGATCGTGAGCCCGCCGCAGCCCGCGAACAGGTCCATGCAGGTGAGTCGGCTCACTCGTCGCTCCCGAAGAGAGCCCCTTGCCCGGCAACTGAAGCACGCGCGCTGCGACGGCCCGGCCGGGCCGCCACACTCCGCGGATCAGGCGGCTCATTACTCGTGCCTCCCCAGAGGGTTCGGAGGTGCTCGGCTACTCGTTGACACTCCCTCCACGAGTTCTGCGCGTCGCCGTCTCGTCTCGCACCTTCGCGCGGCAGAGCCGGTCGGAGCACCTGCGCCTCGTCGGCTCGTTCGTCTTGCCCAAGGCCGTAGTCCCGCAGCCGCAGCCGCCCCGGCAGTGTCCAGCCCCCACGTCCGCTGGCCGGCGCGAATGCGCGCACCGCAGTGGCCAGGTCTCCATCCGAACTCGCCTTCAGTCGGGCGAGTTCGATGAAAGCGACGATGGCGAGGTTGGTCAGGCGGACCTCGGGGTCACAGGCCCAGGCCTGGCGCCATGGGTGCTCGGCGGAGCCGATGCCCGTGCGCCAGAAGCCCTTGGCAGGAAGCTGGGCCCTGAAGGAGAGCTCCGCAAGCCGGTCCTTTGGGTGGTCGCAGTTCCTCAGAATCCACCTGAACTGCGGTTCGGTCAGTCCGAAGAGGTGCGCCACGATCGCCTCCGACATGGCGCGCAGTTCCACGCGGTCCGCCGGGTCGACGACCCAGTGCTCCTTCCAGGGCCTGTCGCCCAACGCGGGGCAGGCGTGGAGCAGTTCGAGCCAGGCACCAGCGAACACTTCGTGGACCATGCACAGGCGCGCACCGATCACGCTCAGCTCCAGCGGCACGATGTCCAAGTCGGGAACCGGGGTCTCGTCGACGATGAACTTGTTCAGGTTGACTCCGGTGATCCGATTGCGCACCACGAAGTCGTAGGCGAACGAGTTGAGCACGCAGCCCAGGGCGAGCTGGCGTGCCACCGACATCTGCCCTTCTTCTGCCAAGAGCGGAACCTTGTTGCCACAAGGCCAGGCCGGAATCACGGACGCAAGCATCGTGCGCTCGTTCGTCGCGTTCGTAATATCACGGAACACCAGACGTGTTCCGCCCTGCCATCGGTGCCGGATTCCGTCTACGGGCGCCACGAACTCGGGACACCAATCCTTCGCCGAAAAGTCGAGGGATTCCCACGTCGCCCTCACGCCGTGACCAGATACCCATCGCTGAAACGCGAAGTCGAATGGGGCCACCATCTTCCCGGTGTAGAAAGCGACGAACGTTTTCTCGCCAAACTTCCAGTGCCCAGGGGCCACGCGGGTCGCACCAGCAAGAGCGGTATCCGCAGGCAGGAATCGCCCAGCCAGCCTCCCTCTTGTCATATGGTAATCGGCAGTATTTGAGTTGTACTTCACACCCCAGGCAGCAGCCTTCTGGCCACCGAGCACGGTCCCGTGTGCGAAGAGAGTCCGAAGCACCTCAAGGTCGCGCGCAGTCTCAACTTCAAGTATCGAACTGCTTATCGGGCTGAACAGGTGCAGGTCCTCACTGGGCACTTCGATGGCAAAGCGCTCGGCCTCGGCCCAGTCCGACAGTGCCCGCCGACCGAAAGCCATGCGGACGGAGCGCGTCCGTAAGCCACGGCAGGCAATCAGGCAGCAAAACCGGAAGCTGCGATGTATGGGGAAGATCCCCGATCTATTCTCGAAGCTGAACAACCACTTAAGTTGACACTGCGTGAGCAGCTTTCGGCGCAGGGGACCAGCACCGTTGTCGTTGTAGATCGACGCGGGCGCAATCACGCCCAAGCTACCGTCGGGCCTAAGCAGCTGCACCATCAATTCCACAAAGAGCTTGTATAGGCTCAGGTCCGACCCGCCCTGGTATTGGAACGGGTGGGACGGATCGCTGAAGCCGGGGGCACGGCTGCGCTCGACTCTCCAGGTCGCGTGCAGCGCAGCGTTCGCCCCGCCCCTGACTATGCTGAAGCTGTCATCCGCCGCGGCGGCACGCTCGGGGTCGCCGAACGGGTTACTCGTGTACTTTACGAAGTTGGACCACGCAACGAACCGCTCGCAGTAGTTCAGCCAAGCTCGCTCGACGGCGGCGTCGCTGAAGAGCTCGGCCTGTCGCGCCTCCGGGTTGCCAAGCCCGCGGTACAGCGGATCGAGATTGCTGAAGAATTCCTTCGAGTTGGCCTTGGCGATGTCCCAAGGCGGGTTGCCCAGCACGGTGTCGAAGCCTGAGCCGCGGTCACGGAACACGTCCGGAAACTCGAGCTCCC
>CAYMAG010000075.1:0-15886 GCA_964388335.1 uncultured Vicinamibacteraceae bacterium
GAACTCCGCTGCTCCGCTGCTCTGCTGCTTCGTTGTGCACCCGTTTCCTCCGTAGGCCTCCGCTGACTCGCCCCGGCCTCAGACGCGCCGCGTCACGGCAGCCGCAGGTGCTCGATGCTGAACCGTCGCGTGTCGCCCGGCGCGGCGTGCGGGTGCCGCCAGGTGTTCATCAGAGTGTTTGGATGACGGGGAGGTGATGCTCATGCCTGGTGCCTGAGTCAGGCATCAGGCATCACGCCGCGTCAGGCCGTGACCCGTGGCGGTCGATGACGCGTTGGTGCACGGCTGGTTGCCGCTGGTCGGTAGAGGGCAGGGACCACTGGCGTACCGACGGTGCCCGCGGCCTGGTCAAGTCGAGCGTCGCTGTACACGAGATCCCGACCAAGGGACCGCACGGTGGCGTTCCATGAGGCCGCGAGTGCGCGTGACGCGAAGGTGGCGGTGCCGCCGGCAGGAACGGCGAGGGCGTCGCAACGAGGACTTCGCTCGGGCGCTCGATCAATCGGCGACGAGGCCCGGGGCCCGGTACAGCCACGGGGCCCGGTACAGCCACGAGTCCAGGTCGAGCCACGCACCAACGCTGCCCCGTGGGGCGAAGGCGGATGATAATGCGGCGATGCGGCGACTGACGAGGATCCCGGGTGCGGGAATGGAACTGGCGGCAGCCACCGGGCGGATCGCTGTCTTCGTCGACGACCGCAAGGAGCCAATCATGGTCGCCACCGCTCGAACGCTCGCCTGGGGGCGCGCTGGCGCGGGGTCCTTCGACGACACCGCGGCGTTGCGTCACGTCGCGGTGACCGGTACTCACGTGGTGCGACGGCCGTGAAGTCCTTTCTCTCGCCCCTGCTTCGATCGGGTGGAACGTCGCTCGCACTCACGAATGCGCGTCATCACGGCGTCGTGGCGCGAACGCTTCTGACAGCGTTCGACTCGAAGAGTCGCCGGCAAGGGTTGCTCGGACGCGACTCCCTGCCCGAAGGCAGCGCGCTCATCATCGCCCCGAGCCAGGCCATTCACACGTTCTCGATGCGCTTTGCCATCGACGTGGCGTTCGTCTCGAAGGACGGCGTGGTGCTCAAGGTACGCCATGCGGTACCGGCCCGGCGCATTGCGGTGGCCTTGCGCGCCTTTGCGGTCATCGAGCTGCCGGCCGGGGCGCTCGAAGCGAGCGACACCAGGGTCGGGGACAGGCTGCAGGTCGAGGATATCGACACGTCCGCGAAAAGAAGCTAGCGCCAGGACCGTCTGGTCGAAGCCAGACGAATCGATGGGCCCGGCGCAGATGCTGACGAATGCAGACGCTGGATGCAGCGGCTGGGCATTCGGGCCGCGCTACTGAAGACGCACATCAGCGGGAACGGCGTACACGGGGCGCGTGTCCGCAGGATCCGTGGGCGACGACGCAGTCTGCCGAAATTCGCGGACGCGCACTCCGCAGTCATGGGCCGCCAGGAAGTTCATGAAGCGGCGATAGTCCCGGCTCGGCATGCCGAACAGCGTCAGCACTGACTTGTAGCGACCCTCCGACTGGCGCAAGCCGCGCCGAACGAGTTCGCGAAGATCGTGGCGCGTGATGTCGCGAGCCAGAAACATCGGATAGACGTGCTCCCAGAACGATGCGCCTTGCTTGACGAGCGCGTCGTACAACTCGTCGGCGACGCGGCGGCGTCGTTCGGCGCCAGGCTTGACGAGCCCGGGTCCGCTGCGCATCGAGACGGGAAGGTGCTCGACCTCGACGACTCCTCCCGCCGACAACCAGACCAGCTGTTCGACGACGTTCCGGAGTTCGCGGACGTTGCCTGGCCACCGGTATCGCAGCAACGCCCGAAGTGCTTCGTCCGTGAAGCTCAGCTCGCGCTCGGAGAGCGCGAGGAAGTGCTGCAACAGCGCTTGGACGTCATCGGCCCTGTCCCGGAGGGCAGGCACGTGGAGGTGGATGACGCGCAACCGATAGAGGAGGTCCTCGCGGAACTGGCCGGCGGCGACGAGTTCGTCCAGATTGCGATTGGTGGCGGCGACCACGCGAACGTCGACCCGGGCTTGCGAGTGGTCGGCCCCGACCGCCTGGATTTCGCCGTTCTCGAGAAACCGCAGCAGCAGGGCCTGCATCCGCAGGCTCATCTCGCCGACTTCGTCGAGAAAGAGCGTGCCGCGATGCGCGAGCTGGAGCTTGCCGCGCTTGTCTCGGTAGGCGCCGGTGAAGCTCCCTTTGACGTGGCCGAAGAGTTCCGACTCGAGGAGCGTTTCGGTAACGCCGGCGCAGTTCACCGCCACGAACGGCGCCAGTCTGCGGGTGGAGTGGCTGTGGATGTATCGCGCGAGCACGTCCTTGCCCACGCCGCTCTCGCCGGTAATCAGCACCTTGGCAGGACTCTCCGCCGCACGCGCGGCCATGGCGAGCAATGCCGTCATGGCCGTGCTGGCGATGACGAAGGCTGGCTGCGCCTCAGGAGCGGTTGCGCGGGACGGGGACGGCGACAACATGGCGTGCATGGTTTGCGTCTTGCCTCCGTAAGCCTGGCAAACCGCACCACGCGGCGCCCGTGCTCACGGTGCCTGACAACGCAAGTCTGGTGCCGACCAGAAAAAGCCTGTAAATCATTGAAACGAATACGTCTGTTGAGTGGAATCCCACTTGCCATATGACGTCATGTCGTCACGTGACGAGTCAGTCCAGCTCCCGGAGCGTTGCCGCGACGAGGGGTTCGGCCTCGCCGTCGTCGTTCGTGTCGTAGGGAAGCGCGCGATTTCCATCACGCCGTGTCTTCTTCCCGCCCAGACGTCGTCAGGGAAGACGGCGTCAATCGGCCGGCTCGTTCCGGATCGAGGGGGGAAGGTGCTCGACCCCTACGACGCCCCCCGCCGACAACCAGACCAGCTGCTCGACGACGTTCTGGAGTTCGCGAACGTTGCCCGGCCATTCGTAGAGCGAAAGCGATCGAAGCGCATCGGCAGTGAAACGCAGATCGCGCCCAGTGGGCGCAAGGAAGTGTCTGATCAGGGCGTGAACGTCCTCGGCCCTCTCTCGGAGGGGAGGCACGTGAAGGTGGATGACCCGCAGCCGGTACAGGAGATCTTCGCGGAACTGACCGGTGGCGACGAGTTCATTCAGGTTGCGGTTGGTGGCGGCGACCACGCGAACGTCGACAGGTGATTGGTGCGAGCTGACCGCCCGGTCGCCGTTCTCGAGAAACTGCAGCAGCCAGCCCTGCATGCGCTGGATCATGTCGCCGATTTCGTCGAGAAACAGCGTGCCGCGATGCGCGAGCTGGAGCTTGCCGCGTTTCTCGGCCCACACGCCGGGCATGTCGTCACCGAGGTGTCCGAAGAGTTCCGATTCGAGGAGCACCTCGGTGAGGCCCGCGCAGTTCACTGCCACGAAGGGCGCGAGACTTCGGCTGGAGTGGTCATGGATGTATCGCGCAACCAGATCCTTGCCGACACCGCTCTCGCCGGTGAGCAGTACCGTGGCAGGACTCTTCGCCGCGCTCTCGGCCATGGCCAACAGTCGTGTCATCGCCTGGCTGGCGACAACGAAGCTGGTGCCTTCCGCATGAGCACCGGCATCCGACGGTGGCTTCGACCAGACAAGTTTCATGTGCTCGCTCGATTGTTCACTGGTCCGGCGCCGCATAGCCGCCCCGACTCCTGACCGTCAGCCCGTCCTGCCGCGTCCTGATCTCGACGGCGCGCCATGCGCCGTCGCGAGCGCCGTTCGTGGAGGTGTAGCTGACAACGTAGCGTCGCCGCAGCTCCTCCACGATGCGCCTGTAGTCGTCGCGCAGGTTCGAGACGTCCTCGGGAAAGAACGCTGCGCCCCCGGATTCGGCCGCCAGCCGCTCGAGAAAATCGCGATCGACGCGAGGTCCGAGGCCGATGGGGTAGATCGTCGCGTCGGTCTGCCCAAGCGCGAGCAGGACCTCGTTCTGCGTCCGGGCGCTTCCAGGACCCGTACCGGCATTGTCCTCATCGCGTCCATCTGACAGCAGGACCACGACCTTCCTGCCCGTGGTCTGCTTCACACGCATCAGCGCATCGGTCAGGCCGTCGTAGAGCGCGGTCCCACCGCGGGCGATGTAGGCGTTGACGGCCGCAATGCTCTGCTGCCGATCGGTGGTCAGGCCGTGCGCGAACGCGGCCGAGTCGGCGAAGAGCAGCACGCTGAGGGCATCGTCCGGCCTCAGCGCCTCGACGAACGACAGCGCCGCGGTCCTCACCCCGTCGGCGACCTTGATCATGCTGCCGCTGGCATCGAGCGCGAGCACGACCGAGACCGGCGCCACGGCCTCCTGGAACGTGTCCACCTGCTGGGCGACGCCGTCTTCGATGACCACGAGATCATCGCGCGTCAGATCGACGAACTCGCCATTGGCGCGCGTCACCGTGAACTCGAGCGAAGGCCTGACCGGCGGCGGCTTCGGCGCGAAGTATCCGGCACGCGTGCGGATTCGGTGCGACCCATCGGTCGTCACGACCGTGATGCGCCGCCACGCACCATCGGCGGCCTGATTCGTCGGCGAGAAACTGAGCAGGTAGCGCTGCCGGACGTCCCCCGCCACTTGCTCGTGCACGGCAGGCAGCTCCTGATCCCGGGAGGGAAAGAACACCCGCCCACCGGTCTGCTGTGCGATCTGCCTGAGAGCGCGCTCGCCTTTGAGCGAGATGCCAGCGATGCCGCCGACGCCGATCACGTAGACCTCGGCGCGCGCCGCCTTCAGCGCGAGGAGCGCGTCTTCGGCCTTCGCCTGGCTGTGTTCGTCGTAGCCGTCGGTGATGAGCACGATCACGTGCCGCCGATCGCCGCCCGGCACGAGCCGCGACGCTTCGATCAGACCATCGGAGATCGCCGTGCCTCCACGCGACGAGATCGCCTGCACGGCGCCCGCGACCGTGTCGCGATCGCCGGTCGGGCCGGTGATCGGTCCAAGCGCGTTCGCGAACGGCGCCACGATGATGCGGTCGTCGGGCCGCAGGAAGTCGGCCAGTCGGCCGGCAGCCCTCCGAACGAACTCCATCCTGGCGTGCATGCTCTGGCTTGCATCCACGAGCAGCGTGTAGGTGACCGGCAGCGATTCGATGCTGGCCATGTCGATCGTCTGCGGTTCGTCGTTCTCGAGGACGCGGAACGACGCGGCGTCGAGCCCGCCGACGAACCGGCCGGCCTTGTCCAGCACGGTCGCGTCGAGCAGCACTCGCGACACGCCCATGGTCTCGAGAATCTCGAACGGGGCCAGGTCGATGGCATCCGACGCCGCGTTGCCGCGCGCGTCCGTCGCGTCGACACGGATGCGGGTCGGCTCGAACGGGTTGGCGTCCGTCCACTCGACCGCATACGGCGGACCGTCCCGGTCATCGCCAACCAGGACGTCGTTCACGTAGAACCTGACCGATTCGACTGCGTGCTGCGAGGGATGACTGACATGCGCGACGATGCGGATGGCGCCAGGCAGGCCGAGTCGGCCGAGTGGCGACGTGATGCGCACCGACAGCAGGGGCTTCTCGGGTTCGCCTGCAGCGTCGAGGCGTGCCGGCCCCGCGAGCGTGCGTGAGCCGTTGGCGATCAGCACCGCTGCGGCAAGGCAGGCGGCGAAGAGCGCGCGCAACGCCGGACCTCGCATGCGAGTTCCCGCGCTCGCCTGCCCAGCGGCGCAGGTGCGTAGCTTCGGCGATCGGACCACGTCGCCGAAATGAGCAATGGCCATGCCACGTGGTCCTGCGTGCCGAGCACCGCCAACACGCGGCGCGATCGGATGGGACGGGAACCTTGTCTGAGCATGGGCAGTCGATCCCTATGGCTGGGACCGGACTTTTCGCTGGCCCCCTACCGTCAGTCGTGCCAGGAATGAGCGCACGCGACTGCCGTGGACGTCTACCCTGCGCCACACAAAAAGTCTGACCAGAGGCAGAACTCGGCGAGGAGGATCGGCAGCGATCAACGCCGAACGACGCCGGTGTCCCAGTCTCCCTGTCGCAACGCGCAGCCAAAACCCCCCGCATTTCCTGACGATTCTCTTCCTGCAGCCGTCCAGCGCCTTCCACGCCGGTCGATTGACGAGCGTGAGTGCTTCCGGCACGGGCGTTGCACATTGGCGCAGCATGGCGGGCAAGCGTCTTGGAGTTCGTGGTCAGGTGCTGGTCAGGGCCGTGACGTCAGCGGTGACATCGGTGCGGGGGCAACTGTCGATCCTTCACGCAGCGGATCGCGGCAGTGCGCTGGTCGAGCTCGCCGTGACGCTTCCGTTGCTCGTGTTGCTGGTTGTCGGCGTCGCAGATTTCGCGCGCGTCTTCCACGTCTCGATGGCGCTGACGAATGCGGCGAGAGCCGGCGCCCAATATGGCAGTCAGAACAACAAGCACACCGATACGGCCAACATGGTCACGACAGCGACCGCTGCGGCCGGCACCGTGCCGATCACAGCCGTCGCGTCGTACCTCTGTGAGTGCGCGACCGACGCCGGAACATTCACGGCGACGTCCCCGGCCAACAACTGCTCTGCGACCTGCGCCGGCGGCCACCTCGCCATCCAGGTCACGGTGACCACCACGAGCACGTTCAACACGATCAGCCAGTTTCCGGGGATCCCCCATACGCTGACCATGACTCGGTCCGCAAGCCTTCGGTCCCGGTAGGCGTCCAACGACGAGGATGCCATGACGAGGCCATCGATGCGGGAGCGGAGAGCTTGGCGTGACGAGTGCGGCGCACAACTGGTCGAGTTCGCGCTGGCGTCGGCTGTCTTCTTCATGACGACCTTCGGCGTGCTGGGCCTTGGCGTCGCCGTGTGGCAGTACAACATGGTGGCCAATCTCGCGCAGGAAGGCGCGAGGTGGGCGGCGGTACGCGGATCCTCGACTCCGGCACAGGCAACCAATGGCACCGTCAGCACGTACGTGCTGAGTCGTGCCCCGGGCATGACCGCTGTGGATCTGAACGTCACGACCACGTGGCCCGAGGGCGGAAGCCCGGCGAACGCGGCTGGCAAGCAGGTGCAAGTCGTCGTGACCAAGACGTTCACGCCGATCGTGCCATTCAGTCCGCTCGGCACCTTGACGCTTACAAGCACCGCGCGCATGGTGATCGCGCGGTAGGGCGCCTGCGTCCGATGGATCGATGAGGATGACAGCTATGCAGATGACAGCGAGGCGCGGCCCGACGCCAGGACGTTCGGAGCGAGGGAGCATCCTGATCCTGACGGCACTGATGATGACCGTGCTGTTGGGCGTCGCGGCTTTCTCGGTCGATGTCTCCTTCGGATTCGACCTCCGGAACAGGTTGGCTGCCGCCGCTGACGCCGCGGCGAAGTCCGCCGCGCTCGAAGTGGAGCGCGGCAACACCGCGAACTTCACCGCCTTCGCTCAGAAGGCGGTGGACAAGCACGCCGCCGCGGGTCTGATTCCTTCCGGCGTCTCGGTCGACGCGCACCTCTGCACGGCGGAGGGCGCCACCTGCGTGGCCCCCTACAACACGGCGAAGTTCGTCGAAGTGTTCCTGGCCTCGACGCAGTCCACCTTCTTCGGACGGGTCCTGGGCGTGACGAGCCTGACGCCGCAGGCACGGGCGGTCGCCGGCAGTGCCGAAGCGGCCGATTGCTGGGTGCTCTTCGACGACCTGACCACCCAGAACAACGACAAGATCACGATGAACGGCTGCGGCGTGAGCGTCGGCGACGACATCGCGCTTGGAAACAACTCATGGATTCACGCAGCGTCGGTCGGAGTGGGCGATCAATGCTCCGGCTGTGGCGGCGTGACGCCCGCCTGGGTCAAGATTCCAATACCGGCCGATCCGCTCGCAGGCCTGCCCCCGCCGTCCGATCCCGGCCCTGCTGCCGGTTCGAATTGCCCGAACCCGTTGACGATTGGCACCAGCATCACGTTGAACCCCGGCAAGTACTGCGGCTGGAGATTCGACGGTAACGGCAATACGTTGACGCTGAACCCGGGCACGTACTACATGACCGGTCCGATCACGTCCAGGACGCCCGGCAAGGACGTGAACATCGTCGGGTCCGGTGTCATGATCTACCTGGCCCCGGGCGGGTCCATCGACCTGGACGCCAACCACGTCTCCATGGATCTGTCAGCGCCGACCTCGGGACTCTACAGCGGCATCCTCTTCTATCAGGACCGCGCCAACACGTCCGCGGCCAGGTTCTCGAAGAACAACGGCGACTTCACGTTCTCGGGAGCGAGCTACTTCCCCGCGGCCGTCGTCTCCGTGAAGAACAACCTGGCCTGGTCGAGCAACTGCACGCTCTTCGTGGCGAAGAGCCTCGAGATGAAGAACAACGCGACCATCAACAACGACTGCAGCGCGTTCGGCGGAACGCCGTGGAAGTCTGTCGCTCTGGCCTGGTAGTCCCGGACGGCGGTCTTCGCCGGTGAGGACGCCAGGCGGGGAGTGCGCGATTGTCGAATCGCGCACCCCGACAGCGGCCTGGCTGCGAGTGCAACCGATGCCACCGGTACGGTGGCTTCGCCGCGACTAGTCTTCCTGGCTCAGCCGGTTGCGGCGGCGGGCCATGTAGAGGACAGCGACAACGGCAGCGGCGGCGAGCAGCACGAGATTCATGGTGGTCATCGGTTCTTCTCCAGACTGAATGCAAACGTCAGTTGTTGACGATGCGAACGCTAACCGTCCTTGACGATCGCAAGTCAGCTGCCACCGGAATCTGTCCGTAAGTTGTTGGGAAATAAGGCACACGTCTGCAGGAACCACCGGTCAGACGACGAAGTGTCGTCATCTGACGAGTCGCGGACACCCGAAGGCTCCGGCACCAGCCCCTTCAGTGAGCAGAGGTAATCGCCACGCTGAGCCGGAAGCGGACGGGGTGGCCGTGCATCGTCGCAGGTTCGAACCGCCACGCCTTCGCGGCGCTGACCAGCATGAACTCATGGACGTCGCGCGGCGTCGTGCGCAATCGCACGTGCTCGACCCGTCCGTCGGCGGTGACCAGAAGATCGAGGACGGTCAAGTCCTCTGGCCGCCTTCCCGGTGAAGGACGGGCGGGCAGCGCCGGGTAGACTTGCCGCGGCGGCGTGACCGACGCATCGGATCTCGAGCAATTCGTGTCGCTGCCCTCCGCGGATGCCGCGTCGATGACGTGGACGAGTCCGCCGGCAGAACACCATCAAGCACCGGCTGCGCCATCAGAATCCGTGGCACCAGCAGCCCGTGTCTGCTCCGCGGGGGCCGCAGAGTTCGAGCGCAGTGATGATGCGGACCTGTGGTTGCGCGCCGACGAACTGTGCTCGGTGGTATTCATCTTCTGCAGGCCGCGCAGATGACGCCGTTGCAGGATGAGCGACGGAAGACGAACTGTGGTCGGTGGTATTCATCTTCTGCAGGGCTGTGTCGAGCAGGCATCGTCGTTTCCGCAGCAGCATGGACAGTGCATTTGGTCGCAGCAGGCCCCACGTAAAGCCATGAGCGCGAACGCCGTCGCTGCCGGCGGCAGATACAGCGATTAGCGCTTCTCTGGATGCGTCGAGGGTGACGCTCGTCACGGCGTCTACGACGGCGTCCGATTGCCGGTCGGAACCAGAATCATCCGCGCGCCGTTGCGATATCCGCTCGTCCGCATCGCTTCCATACGTGAGGCGTGAGTTCGCGCGCTACTCGCCGCTTGGTATCAGACGCGAGCCAAAGAGACGGTACACACTGAGGCTCGCAACGAATACGACACCGGCGGCGAGAACGTCAACGAAGTAGTGGGCCCCCGACATCACCGTGGCGGCCAGAAGGCCGACGTTCAGCACGGCGACGGGCAGGAGCCATCGCCGATGGCCGCGGAAGGTCCAGGTAACCATCATCGCCCCCGCCGCATGGAACGAGGGCATCGAGATGAGGCCCTCGAGATCGTCGAAGCGAATCACCGAAAGTGATCCGTCCCGCAGCGCCTGAAACTGATTGATGAATCGCGTCTGATTCAGCGTCGATTCGAACCCGTAGTACGTGAACGCGCAGGCGGCTGGAAATGCCGCGAGGGCCGCCAGCGTCACGATCAAACAACAATGAAAATGGAAGACGTACTCCCACAGCCGTCCGCGGTCCCTGAGTAGGAGCGCCGCGGCGACTGGAGTCAGAACGAACTGCAAGAGTAATGAGTGGTAAGACAACGTGAGCAGCAGATTGACCTTTGGATGCGCACGCGTCCACTCGACGAGACTTGGGACATGGATCCCAAGTGCTGCATCCGCGGAGGCGAGCCAGCGGTCGATCAAGGGACGCTTCAGAGCAACGGCGGCGTACTGCGCAGGCGACAAGATATTCGTGAGGAGGATCAACAGGAACACGGCGAGGATGAGATCCGGGAGCACCGCACTCTGGCGCCGCTCAGGCACCAGCCGCAGGTTGGCCCAGACTACCAGGAGTATGGCAAGAGTCACCACATGCGGGACGGCCGTCGTCCCCCACGCGAGCGAGAGTCCGAGCCACTGATACAGCGGCACCGTGACGGCCAGCAACCCTAGCTGGCAGATGAGGCTCGCTCCAGCCATCGGCACGACGCCCGATGCGAGGCGATGGACGGCCGCTCGCGGCGTCGCAGTGGTGGCGTCACCGACGAAGGTCTGGGAGGAAATCATTGCGAGTATCTCTTTCGGCGCGGCATGATCCAGCCCTTGTTCCCGCCGCCTGAGGTAGGCATGTCCGTTTCAGTGAGCAGAGGTAATCGCCACGCTGAGCCGGAAGCGGACGGGGTGGCCGTGCATCGTCGCAGGTTCGAACCGCCACGCCTTCGCGGCGCTGACCAGCATGAACTCATGGACGTCGCGCGGCGTCGTGCGCAATCGCACGTGCTCGACCCGTCCGTCGGCGGTGACCAGAAGATCGAGGACGGTCAAGTCCTCTGGCCGCCTTCCCGGTGA
This sequence comes from uncultured Vicinamibacteraceae bacterium, assembly GCA_964388335.1. GTDB lineage: Bacteria > Acidobacteriota > Vicinamibacteria > Vicinamibacterales > Vicinamibacteraceae > JAEZDP01. The sequence continues at coordinate 10,873 of CAYMAG010000075.1, forward strand.
AGGACGGGCGGGCAGCGCCGGGTAGACCTGCCGCGGCGGCGTGACCGCTGCATCCGATCTCGAGTAGATCCTGTCGCTGCCCTGCACAGACGTCGCCTCGGACGCGTCGGACGCGTCCGCCGGCGCAACATCCAGGGGCACCTGCTGCGGCATCTCCATCTCTGACGCGGACCCTGACGCGGGCGGACGCGTGATGTCGCTGGCCGGCGCCACGGCAACCGCCGGTCGGCGTGATGCCGTCGTGGTCGCGGCGGCTGCGGCCGGCGCCGCGGCTGCTCCCTCGGTGTCCTCGTCCTGGCGGGTGTCGATCGTGGCGTTGGCGGGCGTGGCGACGGCACTCCTGATGCCCTCGACCACCGACGCCAGGCGGCCAGTGCGTAACGCGGCGCGCACGAACAAGCCCGTGACCGCGATCAGCAGGATCGCTGCGGCGACGAAGACGACCGGGCGCCGCCGTTTCCGGGCCCGGGGTTCAGGTGAAGACGCTCGGCTCGCAGGTCCGGCCACGGGCTCGGCGATCTCCGCGTCCTGGCGCTGCGCCGGAGGCGCCACTGCCGCTCGGGCGTGGAGCGCGCTCAGGATGGCCTCGGGATTCGGCCGCTCGAAGTAGGCCAGCGATTCGGAGAACTCGTGCAGGCTTCCGGATGTGGCGTCCTCCGCTGTGGCCTGGGTGACCAGCAGGCGGAGGCGCACCGGGACATCGTCGCTGAGCATGCGGGCCAGGAGGTGTCCGGCCGCCGGCACGGCGCTCGTCGCCTCCGCGCCTCCGAACGTCACCACGCCGTCGGACGCGAGCGTGATCTGTGAGGCGACGGGAAACATGCCGTCGGCCCCGCTCCGCGCCGAGAGCTGCCGGCACAGTGCCCGGACCAGCGCCACTCCCTCGAACCACTGCACGCTGACGTCCCTCGCCAGCACGTCGTCAAGCCTGATCTGATCGTGTGTCATGGATATGATCCGCTGCTGCCGCAATTGCTCAAAAAAGCGCCCTGACGAAATCGACGACCGCGGTGAAGGTGGCGCGCATGAGACCGTCGACGGTCATGAGCATGGCGTCGATGCCTCCAGCGGACATCGTGGAGGCGACGATCAGCGCGACGATCGGAATCGCCGCGATCCATCCGTCCGCGCCGCGTCCGCCTGAAGTACGCACGTTCTCTACCCCGGCATGCCGAATCAGGCGTAGACGGCCACGTCCTCACGGTCGTCGACGAAATAGCTGGTGCACGCCGCTTCGAGCAGCTCCATGGTCAGATGCGGCGGTCGATTCAGATACGAGGCCAGCGACAACGCCTGCCTGATCAGGTCGCCGGGATGGCACCCTCGCAGCGCGATCTTCCGGGGGCGGTAGTAGTCGATCAGGAGCCGCTCGACGAGTCCGCTCTCGGCGGTCGCGCCGTGGTCGCGGCAGCAGGCGGCGAAGATCGACGTGAAGTCGTCGACGGTCGGACTCTCGGCGAAGATCTTGTACGGAATCCGCCGGAGGAACGCCTCGTCCACGAGTTCCGCCGGCCGGATATTCGTCGCAAAGACAATCAGCGTCATGATCGGCAGCTCGAACTTCTGGCCGCCTTGCAGCGTCAGGAAGTCCACCCGGCTGTCGAGCGGCACGATCCACCGGTTCAGCAGGTCGCGAGGCGAGCAGCGTTGGCGGCCGAAGTCGTCGATCACCAGCACTCCGCCATTGGCGATCGCCTGCACGGGCGCACGGTAACAACCGGTCGCCGGGTCGTAGCTCAACTCGAGGGCCTCGAGGGTGAGTTCGCCTCCCACCATCACCCTGGGACGACGGCACCGGACCCAGCGGCGATCGCCTGATGTCACGGCCGCGAGGCCCTCGCCGTCGTGATCGCCCGCGATGACTTCGTGATTGACGGGATCGAACAACCGGATGATGTGGCCTTCGACCTCGATCGCGTGCGGGATGGCGATGTCGCCTTCGAGCAGGGTGTGGATGCCCTGCGAGATGACGGTCTTGCCGTTTCCCGGAGGGCCGTAGACGAACATCGAGTGGCCGGCATTGATCGCCGGTCCGAGCTGGTCGACGACCTGGTCGCTGATGACGAGATGGGAGAACGCTCGCCGAACGCGCTCTCGCGTGGCGCCTCGCGGGGTCGCCGCGCGGTACGCATCGAGGTAGGCCTGATATTGCGCGAGCGGCACTGGCGCGGCGCCGGCGTAGTGGCTGGTCGCCAGGAACAGCGCCGCGCGGCTGCGGCCGGCGTCGGTGATGCAGTAGCGGTACGAAGCGCCGCCGACGAAGCCGCCGCCAACGATCGCAATCAGTTGTTGTCCCTTCAGGAGTTCGAGCGCCGGAGCCATGACCGGGAACTCCAGCCCGAGCCGGCGCGACAGGTCGCTGCCGGTCAGCTCGCCGGCAAAGTGCAGCGACTTCAACGTCAGCTGCACGATGAGGTCGAGCGAGAGCCCAGACTCCGCCAGCGTGTGTGCCGGCGCAGGAAAGGGAACGACCTCCCGATGTTCAGCGATAGTGGTCATGGCCCTGCTGTGGAGGAGCGCCGTTCGGTCGCCCGGTTGCGTTGGCGGTGCCGCTCAGACGCTCCTGCCGATCGGCCAGGAAGATCTGTGCGCGGATCTGGCGCGCGCGCTCGCGCGCCAACTGGAACGTCGGCCGTGCCTTGCTGGCTTCGTCGAACGCGTCCAGCGCACTGCGGTCGTCGCCGGCCGCAAGGTGAACGATGCCGCTGTTGTAGAGCGCGCTTGCGTCATCGGCGGCATCCGCGAACTCGGCGCGCGCGAGATCCATACGCCCTGTCGCCGCAAGTACGAGCGCCAGATTGTTGCGCGCAGCCGTCATCGTCGGGTCGATCTCGAGTGCCTTCCGGCAGGTCTCGATGGCTGTGTCGAGTCGCCCTTCGACAAACGCGAGATAGCAGAGATTGTTGATGGCATACGCCGCCTGCGGCTCGAGCCGACTTGCCGCTTCGTAGGCCGCGCGCGCATGCTCGTACCGGCCAAGCGCCTGCATGACCGTGCCGTAGGTGTTCCGGGCGGACGCCGACTGCGGCGCGTAATAGGTCGCGCGGTGCGCGTCGCCGAGCGCGAGCCTTGGCAACCCCCAGTCCCGCCAGACACGCGCCAGGCCTTCATAGGCCCCGGCGTCGCGCGGGTTGAGCGCGATCGCGCGATTGAAATTGCGGTGCGCGGCGTCAAGCACTCCGCGCGCGCGATAACGCTCTGCGAGGTTCCGGTAGCGTTCCGCGGTCGGCTGGCTCGCGGCCAGAAGCAGCTCCGCGGCAATCGCGGGATCCCGCGCCTCCAACGTTTCGGCCGCCTCGTTCCTGCTGAGCGGACGAGCGTTGGCGCTGAGATGCCGAACTTTCTGCATGTACTCGGACAGCGATTCCGGCATCGCCTCGGGCGGCGCCGCGTTCACCAGCGGTGACGGCGGCTGGGGCGCGCGCGATTGACGAATCGCACACCCCGAGAGCACCGCTACCGCCAGTGCAAGCGATACCCCCCGATAGAGTGGCCGCACGACCTTCAGTCCTCGTTCTTCAGCCGGTTGCGGCGGCGGGCCATGTAGAGCACAGCGAGAACGGCGGCAATGGCGAGCAGCACGAGAGTCTTGGTGTCCATCAGTGTTCTCCTGAAGAATGCAGACGTCAGTTGGGGAAGTCGCGAATGAACCCAATCACCACGGGTCCGAGGATGACGATGTAGAGGGGCGGAAAGAGGAACAGCACGAGCGGGAACACGAGCTTCACACCGAGTTTCGCCGCGCGCTCCTCGGCATGCTGGCGGCGCTTGGTTCTCGACGTGTCGGCGTGCGTGCGCAGCGCCTGGGAAAGGCTGGTGCCGAACTTGTCGGTCTGCACCAGGAGCGCGACCAGCGACTGCACGTCGTCCACTTTCGTTCGCGCGGCGAAGTTCCTGAACGCCTCGACGCGTCGCTTGCCGGCGCGGATTTCCGTCGTAATCAACCCCAGCTCGTAGGCGAGCGCCGGGTAGGTGATGCCGAGTTCATCCGAGGCCTTGACGATCGCCTGGTCCAGCCCGCAGCCTGCCTCGACGCAGACCACGAAGAGATCGAGTGCGTCCGGGAGCCCCTCGCGAATCTCACGCTTGCGCCGCTCGATTTTCCGCGCCAGGAGCACTCCCGGCAGGAGGTACCCCATTGCAGCCGCGAACACCGCGAGGAGCCAACCGCTGCCGACGCCGAACGCGGCCAACGCGACGAGTCCGAACAGGACGGGCGTCGCCAGATTGGCCACCGCGTACAGGACCACGGCTGTCGGGCTCGTGTATCCGGCCATCGCCAGCCGGCGGCGCAGGCGCCCCATTTCCTTCGGGGACCTGGGGACTCCAGGCACGCGCGAGAACCGGGGATCGATACGATCGACGAGGGTGAACGCGTCGTCCGCGCTGTCGCCAGGCCTTCCGGGCGTGGCCAGATGACGCAGCCGCCGCCGCTCTGGTGAGAGCGCCGACAGGATGGCGGACGTCCCGTAGCCGGCGACGAGCGCAACCGCGAGAAAGCCGGCCACCAGGGCCACGAGTAGATCCAACGCCATGACCAGGACTCCTAGTAGCGAATGTCGACCAGCTTGCGGATGATCAACGACCCAATCACCTGCATCGTGCCGCCGACGGCAATCATCTTGATCCCGAGCGGATCGGTGAACATCGTCTGCATGTGCTCGGGTGATTTCACGCTGAAAGCCAACGCGAGCGCGACGGGCAGGCCGGCAAGGACCCACCCGGTCATGCGGCCGTGCGCGGTGACGGCGCGGACCTGGCGCTTCACCTTGAAGCGTTCGCGCACGACAGCCGCAAGATTGTCGAGAATCTCGGAGAGATTCCCGCCCGTCTCACGCTGGGTCAGGACGGCCGTCGTGAAGAACCGGGCGTCGAGAATCGGCACCCGTTCGGCCAGGCCTTTCAGCGCGTCGCCGAGCGGCATGCCGAAGCTCTGGCGGTCGTAGAGGAGCTTGAATTCCGCACCCACCGGGTTCGGGATTTCATCGGCGACCATCTGAATCCCCGTCGGAAA
>CAYMAG010000075.1:15986-20683 GCA_964388335.1 uncultured Vicinamibacteraceae bacterium
GCAGGGCTGACTGATTGATCAGCCGCTCGATCCGGCCGGAGAGCCCCCTCGCGCGCGACAACATCGCCTGAATCGCCTGCACATCGCTCAACCTGTCGGCGCGGCGTTCGAGGTCACCCGGCTTCAGCAGCTGGCTGGTGACCGTCGGTGTGGCGAGCCGGCCGAGCAGCTTCGACTTCTCGCCGCGCTCGGGCCGTACCACGAACGCGTAGTACGCGCCGAGGACGATGCTCAGGATCAGAACGAACGTCACAGGGACGATCAGCATGTCGCCTCGCTCATCCCACGACCTGGACGTGCTCGAACATGTCCATGGGAAGGTGAACGCCTGATGCGGCAAGCCGATCGGCGCACTTCGGCCTGATCCCGGTCGCCCGGAATCGCCCGCACACCCGGCCCTCCTGGTTGATACCCGTGCGCTCGAACACGAAGATGTCCTGCATGGTGATGACCCCACCCTCCATCCCGGTGATCTCGGAGATCGCCGTGACTTTTCTCGTGCCATCCAGCATCCGGGACGCTTGAACGATGAGCTGCACCGCCGAGGCGATCTGCTGGCGGATCGCCTTCTCCGGAATATTGAGGTTGGCCATCGCGACCATGGTGTCCAGACGATAGAGCGCGTCGCGCGTCGAGTTGGCGTGGATCGTCGTCAAGCTGCCGTCGTGGCCGGTGTTCATGGCCTGGAGCATGTCCAGCGCCTCTTCGCCGCGGACCTCGCCGACGACGATGCGGTCGGGACGCATACGCAGGGCATTGACCACGAGATCACGCTGGCGTACTGCGCCCTTGCCTTCGATGTTGGCCGGCCGCGTCTCCAGCCGCACGACGTGGCGCTGGCGAAGCTTGAGTTCGGCGGCGTCCTCGATCGTGATCACGCGTTCGTGCTCGCCGATGAAGCCGGACAGGATGTTGAGCAGCGTCGTCTTGCCCGCGCCGGTGCCGCCGGAGACGACGGCGTTCAGCCGGCACGAGACGGCTGCCTCGAGGAAGTCCTTCATCGGGGTCGTCCACGACTCGCGGCCGACCAGGTCGCCGGCACCGAGCTTGTCGGTGCGGAAGCGGCGAATGGACATCGCCGAGCCGTCGAGCGCCAGCGGCGGGATGATCGCGTTCACACGCGATCCGTCGGCGAGCCTGGCGTCGACCATCGGGCTCGACTCGTCGATGCGCCGGCCGATCGCGCTGACGATGCGTTCGATGATCTGCTGCAGGTGCCGTTCGTCCTTGAACGTGATCGCGGTGGGCTCGAGCCGGCCGTTTCGTTCGATGTAGACCTGGTCGAATCGATTGACCAGGATGTCGGAGATCGTCGGGTCTGCGAGCAGGCTCTCGAGCGGTCCGAGGCCGAACAGCTCGTGCAGCACGTCGGCCACGATGCTTTCGCGCTCGTACAGACTGAGCGGCGTCTTGTCGCGCTCCCGGTCGAGCATGCCGCCGATCAGCGAGCGAATCTCCGGCTCGGCGTCCTCGCGCCTGACCTGGGTCAGTCGATCGAGGTTGAGCCGGTTGAGCAGATCCTGGTGGATGCGGCTCTTGAGGTCCTGATAGGCGACGTTCCTGGTATCGGCGACCGATGCGCGCGGTTCGATGACGCTGGACAAGCTGCTCATTGATGGGTCCTGTTCGCTGCGAAGTGTTCCCGATTACCGGCGACCCGAGAGGAAGCCCCTGAATCCGCTCGACGTCCGTTCGACCTTCTCGCCCTTCACGCCGGCGAGATCGCGAGCGAGCGCGGTCAGGGAGGCGGAGAGCTTGTTGTGATTGTCGAGCGCCAGGGGACGGCCCTTGTGCATCGCCGAGAGCGCGCGAGGGTAGTCACTGGGAAACTGATGCGCGATGGTGCCGCCTACCGCTTTCTCGACGTCACGCTGGCTGATCTCGGCTTTGCCATCGCGCCGGTTGATGACCGTCGAGATCGCCGTGTTCGGATACCGCGACCGGAGCGCCGCCGCCATGCGTCCTGCATTGCGGACGGTGGCGAGTTCCTGGTTGGCGACCACCACGAGATTGGTGACCTGGTCGAGACTGTCGAGCACGGTCGCGTCGGAGCGGGGGACGTCCAGGACGGTGTAGGCGTGCTGAGAGGCGGCGAGCTGCACGACCGAACCGATCCGTCGCATGTCGACCGCGCGGTTGGCCGGGCGATCCGCGGACGCCAGCAGGTCGAGGCCGGCGCTGGTCTTGACGACCAGGCTCTTCAGGAACTCGGCGTCGAGCCGATCCATGTTCTCGAGCGCGTCGAGCAGCGAGAATCGCGCATCGGCGCCGAGGAAGACTGCCGCATCGCCGTAGGCCAGGTGCAGATCGACCAGCAGCGTCGGGCCCTTCGAGAGCCTGGCCAGCACCGTCGCGACGTTGACCGCTGTCGTGGTCGTGCCCACGCCGCCTTTCGCACCGACGAAGGCGAAGACCGGACCGCCAAGGGCCGGCTTGCGCTGGCCAAGGAGGCGGGTGATCGCCGCATCGAAGTCGGTCTGACGAAGCGGCTCGCCGAGCACTTCGTTGACACCCGCGCGCATCGCCTCGAGCATCAACGCCGGCTCGACCGACGAGACGAGCAGCATGACGTTGGTTGCCGGGTGCTGACGCTTCAGTGCCGTCAGGCTGGAAGGCAATTGACCGCTGCGGCGGACATCCACCAGCAGAACATCCGGCTGCGCCGCTCTCGGATCCGTGAGCGTGCCGAGATCCGGCAGCCAGGCCAGCGTCGAGATTCGGCCGGCCGCGCGCACGAGTTCCTCGAGTTGCGCGTCGCGTGAGCCAAGTACCGTCAGAGAAGCAGCCACGTCAATCCCTCACTTCGACCAGTCGGTGCCACACCAACTACGGCTTGCCTGACACAGGCGCGTTCTTCGTGCCGGCCGGCGCGTCGGCGATGCCGGCGGCCCCGTCGAGCTGCTGCCCGAGGTCGCCCTTGCTGATCAGGGGCCGGATCTGCGTCGGGAGCGCCGGCACTTCGTCGGGGTTCAGCGGCCGCACGAGCCGCGGGGTGATGAGCACCATCAATTCCGTCTCTTCGCGGCGCTCCGCCTTGCTCTTGAACAGCGCCCCGATGATCGGCAGCTTGCTCAGGATCGGAATCGCCGACGAGTCGTCCTGGCTGACGTTGTCGAGAAGGCCGGCAATCGCGAACGATTGCCCGTCGCGCAGCTCGACATCCGTTTCCGCGCGCCGCGTCGTGAGCGCCGGAATCCGGAAGCCCTCGAGCGTAATGCCGTTGGCGAAGTCGAGCGCGCTGACCTCCGGCCGCACTTTCAGGCGAATCACATCGCCGGCAATCGTCGGCGTGAAGTTCAGGCGGATGCCGAACTCCTTGAAGATCACCGTGACGGCGTTGTTGGACGCGCCGCTCTGCACGATTGGCACCGGGAACTCACCCCCGGCGAGGAAGCTGGCTTCCTGGCCGTTGTAGGCAATCAGGTTCGGCTCGGCCAGACTCTGGAACCCGCCCCGGCCTTCGAGCGCCTTGACGATGGCCCCGATGCCCTCCTGGCGATGGAAGAAGAACAGATTCAGGAAATCGCTGAACACCATGCCGCCGGGTTTCTCATCGTCGAAGACCGGCGCGGCGAACTGCTGCGTCGTGGATCGCGCGGCGAACTCGCTGCGATTGGCGAACAGGTTGATGCCGAGTTCGGTCAGCGTCTTGCGATTCACTTCCGCAAACCGCACCTGCAGCATGACCTGCTGGCTCTCGCTGCCGCCGGGCACCTGAAGCATGTTGATGACCTTGCTCTTGGCCGACGACGAAGCGGCGATCTCGGCGGCGCGGAGCATGACGGCGGTGCTCGACACGAGGCCCGACAGGATGATGGCTTCGTCGCTGATGCTGACCGCGATCGCCTCGCCCGGGAAGAGCGCCTGCATGTGCAACTCGAGGGCGGTGATGGCCGGTTCGACCACGATGTCGTACTGGCGGCGCGTGTCGCCCCCCCAGACGATCAGGCTCACCGTGCCGGACTTCTTGCCGTCGACGAGGATCTCGCGCGGCTGCACGACCACCGCGTCGGCGATCTCGGGATCGGTGATGGCGATGCGCGTGACGTCGAAGTCCGTGGGCACCACGGTCGATCGGCCGGACGTGACGACGACGCGCTCGTGCTGCGGCCGCGGCGTTGCCGCCGTCACTGGCGGTGCCGGTTGCTGCGCCAACCCGCTCATGCTGCACGACAGCGCCAGCAGCGCGGCCAGGCCCGCACGTGTGGTGCGCGGTGCCCTGTTCGAAACGACCTTCGACGCCTTCATCGAACCTTCTCCTCACTTCGCTTGGCCCCACGGATGGCCTCGACCATGTAGATCTGCGGCGCCGGAGCCGCGACCGGCGCGGGTTGTACCGGCTTTGCCGGACCGGACGCACGCGGGGCGTGCGGCATCGCCGGGGCGGCCACGTCCGGCTGCCCGAGCAGCGCGGTGGTGCGGGTACCCACGGTCGTGGTCGATGACGTATCCAGCGGGTTGCGGAGCGTCAGCATGATCTGGCCCTCGGAGGCCGCCAGGGCGACGCGCTCGCCGTCTTCCGGCGACACCAGCAGGGTCACCACCGTCGAGGGAATCGGCTTGCCGTCCTTCGCGTTCTCCTGGTCGTAGCGGGTGCCCGCGGTGAGTACCTGGACATTGCTGACGACCACGCGGGCCACGCTATCCTGCTGCGCCTGACGGTTCGTCAGCGTGACCATGACGTCGACGCGCGTGCC
>CAYMAG010000075.1:20783-24451 GCA_964388335.1 uncultured Vicinamibacteraceae bacterium
ACGACGACGTCAACGGTCTTGACGGCGGCGGCCGCGCTCACCGGACGCGCCGCCACCACCCGATAGATGCCGAGACTGGCCACGCTGGCCAGCAGTACCGCGACGACGACGACGACTGCCGTCCGTGTGTTCCTGTCCATTGCATTCGTCCTTCGTTGCTCTAGGAACCCGACTCGAGCCAGAGCGTCACCAGCGTGCCGATGGCGATCGGTACCGCGTACGCGAGGCGTGGGCCGCGCGCCCCCTCGAGGGTCAATTCGTCTACCGGGCGGAGCCCCATGACCCGCCAACTGGTCAGGAGCATCCAGAGATTGCGGCCGGCGGTCGTGAGATACCCGTGACCGAGTGCCACGGCGAGGGCGATCACGCCGCCGGCGATGCTCGTGATGAGCGCGGCCGTCGCGACCTGCGATGGTCCGAGCCAGGCGCCCACGGCTGCCAGCAATTTCACGTCTCCGGCGCCCATGCCACGCAGGGCGAACATCGGAAAGAAGAGGAGGGCGCCGAGCACCCAGCCGCCGATGCTCCAGCCCGCCGCACTCCATCCACCCGTCAGGAGGTGAAACACGAGCGCGCCGGCGGCCGCCGAAAACGTCAGCACGTTTGGAATGCGTCGCGTGCGCAGGTCCGTGGTGCACGCGACGATCAACAACGCGCCGACAAAAATTTGGGAGGTACTCATAGAAGGCGCTCCGACATCGGCAGCGAAACAGGCCGGCGCGATTGGAGCTGCGCTCCCGATCGCGCCGGACAGCCAACTACGGAGCAGCAGGAGCGTTGAGTGCGCCTGTGACCGTAGTGAACACGCCGTTGATCGCGGTGCTGAGGGGAGTCAGGAACGCGGTTGAAGCGACTGCAATGAACGACGCGAGAAGCGCGTACTCGATCAGGTCCTGGCCGGCGTCCTCACGAACGAAACGAGCGAACAGATTCTTCATGTGCTACTCCATGCGCGGGTCTGTTGAGTTGCACCGGACCCGCCCGCGCGGAAGTCCGGCGATGTCGCCAACGCCCGTCGGCGAACTTTTCGAGCTGTCGGTGAGCCGACTTGCCCGTGCCTGGCAGATTGCAGCGGCCGTACCAACGGGCACCCGTGTCTGGAGTGCCGGCGTACTGCTGTGAATTCAGACACTTACAGCCAATCAGCCCACGTCCCGGAACCGAACTCGCCCGCTTGGACACAGAATGTCTGGTCCCGGCAAGACAGGCCGTCGGCTCAGAACCAGAGTTGCCGCGGTCGCCTGCTCCGGCTCACGAGCCAACCTGCGAGCCGGGAAATCGACCGAGCACGGTGGCTCGCGTCGCGCACCGCGCGAGCCGCTCACCGCGGTGCTCGATGCGCCGTTCGTCGAGGTTCCCGAGGAGGGTTGGTCGGCCACCCGTACACCGCGCCCGGGCCGGCGCGGCCTCCGACCTTCACGGACGATGCGCTTCAGGCGCTCCCGTGTTGCTGGCGTGGGACTATCGGCGCGTCATGAACTTCCTGGCGGCGCAGGAATGTGGAGTGGCGTTCGCGCGTTCAGTAGGAGGGTCGCTGAATGCCCAGCCGCTGCATCTTCGAGTGCAGCGTGGTCCGGTTGAGACCAAGCCGCGCGGCGGCGCCAGTCGGCCCGGCGATGACGCCGTCGGACTCCCGCAACGCGCGAAGAATCGCGTCTCGTTCGGCCTGGTGGAACGTCGTGGCAGGTTTCGCGCTCGAGACGACACGCCGGGCCATCGGCTGCACGTCCTGCGGCGGGAGCACGAGGGTGGGCCCCGACAGGATCACCGCCCGCTCGATGACGTTCTGCAGTTCCCGGATGTTACCTGGCCAGTTCCACCGCTGCAGCGCGTCCATCACCGTCTCCGGGATGGACGGCACCTCACGGCCCATGCGCCGCGAACACTGCCGCGCGAAATGGATCGCGAGCGCAGGAATGTCGTCGATACGCTCGCGCAGCGGCGGAATCGTCATCGGAAAGACATTCAGGCGATAGTAGAGATCGGATCTGAACGATCCATCCTCGACCATCTGCACGAGGTCGCGGTTCGTTGCCGCCACAATCCGCACGTCCACGCGCTGCGTTCGCGTGCTCCCGAGGCGTTCGAACTCGCGCTCCTGGAGCACGCGCAGCAGCTTGGGTTGGATGTCGGGCGGGATGTCGCCGACCTCGTCCAGGAACAGCGTGCCGTTGTGCGCGAGTTCGAGACGACCGGTCCGCCTGGCCGTCGCGCCAGTGAACGCGCCCTTCTCGTGCCCGAACAGCTCGCTCTCGAGCAGACCAGGCGGCATCGCCGCGGCGTTCATCCGGACGAACGTCCGGTCGCGGCGCTGACTCCGGTTGTGAATCGCGTGCGCGATCAGTTCCTTACCGGTGCCCGTCTCGCCAAGCAGCAAGACCGTGCTGTCCGTTGGCGCGACGGTCTTGACCGACGCCAGCACTCTGCGCAGGGCGACACTCGTGCCGATGATCTCGGCGAACTCGTTGTGCAGCTCACGTTCGAGGTACTGCTTCTCGTCGATCAACTGCGCGTTTCGATCGATGACGTCCTCGTACGTGCGGGCATTCTCGAGGGCAATGGCGATCTGCGCCGACGCCTGCCCGAGCAGCGTGACGTCAGCGTCGGCGAATGCGTCCGGCCCGCCGCTGCCCACATACAGCACCCCCAGCGGGCCATTGCGGGTGACGAGCGGCACGCAGCACAGCGATTCGATCCCGTACTCCTTCATCAGCGGCGCACCGTCCCAGCCGCGGTCTTCGAGTTCCGACCGGCGGAATACGCCGGCCACGCCTCGCTCGATGGTCAGGCCCGCGATCGATCGATCCCGTGGAAACGCGACATCGGGCCTGCTGAAACCGCGCGCCTTGCCGTAGACGAAATCGAGCCGCACCTCACCGGATTCCCTGGCGTACAGCCCGACGCCGATGTGGTCGGCATCGATCACACGCTTGACGGCTTCACAGATGGCTTCGAGCAGCGACCGATGGTCGAGATGTGAAACGAGCAGGTTGTTGACGTCGAGCAGGAACCGGAGGCGATCGCGCTCGTCGCGCAGCTCGTGCTGGTACCGCTGTGCCTGTTCCCAGTTGATGCCGTTGTCCACGGCGATGGCCACGACCGCGGCGATCTGGCCCATGAACGCCGCGATGTCGTCGGTATAGGGCACCGGCGAACAGCTGCCGAACGCCAGCACGCCGAGGCGTTTGTGCGCGGTCGTCAGTGGCAGCCAGCACGCCACCTTCCGTCCCTGGCTGCGGAGGAACGAGGGCCCGGGGGGAAGTGGGCCGTCCTCGGGGATGACCATGACGGTCCCCTGCTGCGTCTCCCAGACCGTTGCGGCCGGACCCTGCTCGGCAACTGGCACCGAGGCGAAGGGAGGCATGATGTCGAGCGGCTCGAGGACGACGAGCCGCATTTCGCTGGTCGGTTCGTCGTGGAGCAGAAGCGCCAGGTAGTCGAAGGGGACGATCGCGTGGAGTTGGTCGGCCAGCACCGCGAACAGCTCGGCCATGCTCTTGTGGCCGGTCAGCGTGTTCGAGATACGCAGCAGGGCGTCGTAGCGCGAGAGGCTTGCCGAGGCGATCGCGTCGAGGTCTGCCATGGCTGGACGGCTGCGGCTGAGCAGCCAAATGGTGCAATCGCCCGGAGGCGGGTGTCAAGTTGGGCACGCGGCACGCGAGAGGCGA
>CAYMAG010000076.1:0-8599 GCA_964388335.1 uncultured Vicinamibacteraceae bacterium
TCATGCTTCATGCTTCATGCCTCATGCTTCATGCCTGATGCCTGCCCGTGGTCCGTGCCCGAAGCCTGAAGCCTGAAGCCTGTAGCCCGAGTTACACTCTCTCCCGTGTCCGTGGCCCTCATTACCGGCTCCGCTGGCCTGATCGGGTCGGAAGCCGTTGATTCCTGCATCGCCCGCGGTTATGACGTCGTGGGCCTCGACAACGACATGCGGCGCCGCTTCTTCGGCGACGACGCCTCGACGGCGTGGCAGCGGACGGAACTCGAGCGCCGCCACGGCCGGCGGTACGCTCACGAGGATGTCGACATTCGTGACGCCGACCGTGTCGCGCAGGTGTTCCGACGCCATGGCGACAGCGTCACCCTCGTCGTCCACACAGCCGCACAGCCGTCGCACGACTGGGCGGCCCGCGAGCCGTTCACCGACTTCGGCGTCAACGCCGTCGGCACGCTGAACCTGCTGGAGGCCAGTCGCCAGCACGCCCCGGAGGCCGTGTTCATCTTCACGTCCACCAACAAGGTGTACGGTGACACGCCGAACCAGTTGCCGCTCGTCGAGCAGGAGACGCGCTGGGAGATCGATCCGGCGCACGCGTTCACCGTCGGCATCGACGAGTCGATGACCATCGACCAGTCGACGCACTCGCTGTTTGGCGCCTCGAAGGTCGCGGCCGACGTGCTCGTGCAGGAATACGGTCGCTACTTCGGCATGCGGACGGGCGTCTTCCGTGGCGGGTGCCTCACCGGCCCGCACCACTCGGGCACCATGCTGCACGGCTTTCTCGCCTACCTGATGAAGTGCACGGTGACCGGCACGCCGTATCGGGTGTTCGGATACAAGGGCAAGCAGGTGCGCGACAACATCCACAGCGCCGACCTGGTCAGCGCGTTCCATGCGTTCGCCGAGGCGCCACGCGCCGGCGAGGTCTACAACATCGGCGGGTCGCGCCACTCGCATTGCTCGATGCTCGAGGCCATTGCGCTCTGCGGTGAGATTGCGGGGCGGCCGCTTGCCTGGACCTACGAGGAGGCCAACCGCGTGGGCGACCACATCTGGTACGTGAGCGACATCGGCAAGTTCAAGGCCCACTACCCGGCATGGGCGCAGCAGTACGACCTCCGCGCGCTGCTGCAGGACATTCACGACCACAACGTCGAGCGCTGGCTCGCGACGACGACGGCGTCGTAGGCATGGACGTTCAGACGATCTACCAGCGGCGATTCGCCGACATGCTCGCCTTCCGCCGCCGCATGTGGGACGTGTTGTGCCGCGAGTTCTTCCAGCGCCACGTGCCCACCGATGCCACGGTCGTCGAGATCGGCGCCGGGTACTGCGAGTTCATCAACCACATTCGCGCCGGCCGCAAGATTGCCGTGGACCTCAACCCCGACACGCAGGTGCACGCGGGACCCGACGTGACGGTCATCACCTCGTCCACGGCGCGCGTCGAGTCGCTCGCCGACGGCACGGCCGACATCGTCTTCGCCAGCAACTTCCTCGAGCATCTCAGCCGCGAGGACATCCTGGCCACGCTGCGTGAGGTGCACCGGCTGCTGAAGCCGGGCGGGCGGTTTCTCATCCTGCAGCCCAACATCCGGTACTGCAGGGAAGACTACTGGCAGTTCTTCGACCACATCACCCCGCTGTGCGAGCGCAGCCTCACCGAGGCGCTCGAAACCACGGGGTTCGAGGTCATCTACTGCCTGGGACGCTTCCTGCCCTTCACGACACAAGGTCGCTTGCCCAACTCGATCGGCCTGCTCAAGCTCTATCTGAAGCTGCGTCCGGCCTGGCGCATCTTCGGGCAGCAGAGTTTCTTCATCGCGACGCCCCGTGGGTGACCCGCTCCCCGTCCTGTCGGTCGTCATGCCGGCGCACAACGAAGCGGACGGTCTGACGCCGACCGTCACGGCCATCGCCGACCGCCTGCGCGCCGAACACATCCCGTTCGAAGTCGTGGTGGTCGACGACCACAGCACCGACGACACCGCGGACGTGCTCGCTGCCCTCGCCGACGCGTACCCGGAAGTGCGCCGCGTCGAGAACCCGCGCTCGGGCGGCTTCGGTCACGCCGTGCTCGCGGGCCTCGACGCCTTCGCAGGCGACGCCGTCTGCATCGTCATGGCGGACGCCTCGGACGACCCCGCCGACATCGTCACTTACTACCGCACGCTGACCAGGGGCGAGGGCTACGACTGCGTCTTCGGCTCGCGCTTCATGCGCGGCAGCCGCGTCGTGGACTATCCCTGGCACAAGCTGCTGCTCAACCGCCTCGCGAACCTGTTCATCCGCGTCCTGTTCGGGCTGCGACTCAACGACACGACCAACGCCTTCAAGTGCTATCGCCGGCACGTGATTCAGGGCTGCGCGCCCCTGTTGAGCAAGCACTTCAACCTGACGGTCGAGCTGCCGCTGAAGGCCATCGTGCGTGGCTACTCCTACGCGGTCGTGCCCATCAACTGGTACAACCGCACCACCGGCGTCTCGAAGCTCAAGATCAAGGAGATGGGCAGCCGCTACCTGTTCATCGTGCTCTACGTGTGGCTCGAGAAGGTGCTGTCGCGCGGCGACTACCGCCGTCCTCCTTCGTAGCTGCCGATGCCTGACGCGGACATCATCGTTGTCGGTGCCGGCGCTGCGGGTCTGATGGCGGCGCTGCAGGCCGCCCGCGCGTCGCCGGCGCTGCGCGTGGTCGCTCTCGACGGAGCGCAGAGGCTGGGCGCCAAGATCCTCATCTCGGGTGGCGGGCGCTGCAACGTCACGAATCGAGTGGTCACGGCCGACGACTTCAACGGCTCGACGCCTGCGGCCATCCGCCGGGTGCTGCAGCGCTTCGGGGTCGCCGAGACGATCGCGTGGTTCGCCGACCTCGGCGTGAGGCTCCACGAAGAGCCCTCCGGCAAGCTCTTCCCGACGACGAATCGCGCCGCGACCGTCGCCGACGCGCTGATCGGGGCCGCAAGGACCGCGGGTGTCGACCTGCGCCATCCCTGTCGGGTCGAGCGCGTGAACGCGGACGACTCGGGTTTCTCGTTGACGACCTCGACCGGTACGCTGCACGCACGGCGAGTCGTGCTGGCCACCGGCGGGCGCAGCGTGCCGAAGACAGGCTCCGACGGCCAGGGTCACGACATGGCCGCCAGCCTGGGTCTGCCCCTCACGCCGGCTCTGTATCCGGCCCTGGTCCCCCTCACACTGGCGGACGGGCATTGGGTACGGGCCAGGAGCGGTATCAGCGCACCCGTGACGCTGACCGTGCGATCGGGAACCGGCCGCCACATCAGACGCGTGAACGGCGCGCTGCTCTGCACCCACGTGGGCATCTCTGGACCGGCAGCCCTCGACGTCAGCCGGCACTGGCAGGCGGCCCGGGCCGACGACCCGGACGTCGCGCTGGTCGCGGACTGGCGGCCGGACACGACCCCGGCCGAGTCGGATCGCGCGCTGGCAGCGCTCGGACGCCGCACGTGTCAGCACGCGCTGTCTCCTCCCCTGCCCGAGCGCCTCGCCGCGGGGCTGCTGGAACAGGCTGGGATCGCGGCCGACGTCACAGGCGCCACCCTGTCGCGGGACGCGCGGCGTCGTCTCGTCCGACTGATCCACGAGGAGGTGCTGCCGGTGACCGGCACGCGCGGGTTCGCGGTGGCCGAAGTGACGGCAGGAGGGGTGCCGCTGTCGGCTCTCCGCCTCGACCGTCTGGAGGCCCGGGCGCGCCCGGGGCTCCATCTCTGCGGTGAAATCTGCGACGTGGACGGACGGCTGGGAGGCTTCAACTTCCAGTGGGCGTGGGCCAGCGGTCTTGTCGCCGGACGAGGCGCCGCGCAGGCCCTTTCCAGCGCACCTGCCGCGCCGAACTGTGTCACGATACCCGGGCGCTCGTGACTGCCAGCTTCCTGTCCTTCCAACGCCCTCGAGGCCCGCTCTCTCCCGCCGTATGCGGCCTCGTCGTGGGTGTCGTGCTGCTTGCCGGCGTGATGCTGCTGGTGGCCGCGCCATCCTCCGCCGAACCGTCGCGGCCGTTTCTCTGGAAGGTGGAACGTACCGGCTTCCCGACCGCGTTCCTGTTCGGCACGATTCACGTACCGGACGCGCGCCTGCAGACCCTGCCGCCGGCCGTCGCGCGCAGCTTCTCGGCTGCAGACCATGTGGTCACCGAGATTCCGCTCGACGCGGAGGCTCAACTGGGCGTGACACGGGCGCTGCTGCTGCCATCCGACCAGCAGTTGCGCACCGTGCTGGGCGAGGCGCGGTTCGCACGCCTCGCGTCCGCCATCAACGCGGCGCTCGGCGATGATGCGCCGATGGTGGCGGCCGTGGTGGTCGCCGCGCTCGATCGCCTGAAGCCGTGGGCCGCGATGGCGCAGCTGGCACTCGTGGAGTACCTGCCCGACCTGCTCAGCGGCCGGCCGTCGCTCGACGCCCGGCTCCACGCCGACGCGCAGGCCGCGGGCAAGTCCCTCAGCGCACTTGAAACGGTCGACGAACAGGCGAGCGTCTTCGACAGCTTCACGCTCGACGAGCAGCTGGCCCTGATGGATGCCGCGCTGGAACAGGCCGAGGTCAGCGCCCGTACCGGGACATTCCCCGGACGTGCGCTCGTCGAACACTACCTGAGTGGTGATGCCGCCCGGCTCGTGGCCGCCCTGCGGGACCAGGCGCCGACCGACGAGGCCCTTGCCCGGAAGTTCGAACAGGTGTTGCTGCGCGATCGCAACGTACGGATGGCCGACCGGTTCGAGGCCTTGCGGTCCGAACACCCGACCGACGTGCTGTTTGTCGCCGTCGGCACCCTGCATCTGGTGGGCGACGCGAGCCTGCCCCAACTTCTCGAGGCACGCGGCTATCGCGTCTCGCGATTCCCCGATTCGGAGAGATGACCGTGCGAAGTGCCGTGCTGTTGAGTGTCCTCCTGGTCACCGGCTGTGCCGAGACCCGACCGTCCGCAGCGCAATCGCCCTCGCCGACAGACGGGGCCGTGCTCGCGACGGTCAACGGCACGGCAATCACCGAGGCCGACGTGCGCGCACGGGTTGGCGGCGAACTGGCGCGGCTCGAGGAACAGGTGTACGACCTCAAGCGGGGCCAGCTCGAGGCGCTGATTGCCGAACGACTGCTCGAGGCCGAGGCGGCGCGGCGTGGCGTGACGCGTGAGGCGCTCGAGTCGGAGGAAGTGGCCGCGAAGGTCACGCCCGTGACCGACGAGGAACTGAACGACTTCATCGCGGCGAACCGCGCGCGGATCGGCGGCAATGCCGAGGCCCTGCGTCCGCAGATTCTGGCGTTCCTCGAAGGCCGGAAGTCGGGCGAACGGCGAGCGGCGTTCGTCGAGTCCCTTCGGGCCGACGCGCGCGTCGAGGTGACGCTCCCCGCGCCAGCCCTGTTCCGCGCAACGCTCGACCTCGAAGGAGCGCCCGTTCGCGGCGCGGAGGACGCGCCGGTGACGATTGTCGAGTTCTCGGACTTCCACTGCCCGTTCTGCCGGTCGGTGCAGCCGACGCTCGCCGAGTTGCTGAAGCGGTACCACGGCAAGGTGCGTCTGGTCTACAAGCACCTGCCGCTCGACAGCCTGCACCCGCAGGCCCGGCGGGCGTCGCAGGCGTCGTGGTGCGCGGGGTCCCAGGGCAAGTTCTGGGAATTCCACGACGCGGTGTACGCGTCGGGAAGCAGCGACGCGAGCGACGCGGCGATGTCGACCCTCGCGAGTCAGGTCGGCCTCGACAGCGGCGCGTTTCTCACGTGCCTCTCCGGGCCGCAGGCCGCGGGCGTCGTGGACCGCGACGTGCAACAGGGCACAGCGCTCGGGCTGACCGGAACCCCGGGGTTCTTCATCAACGGACGTGAGTTGACCGGCGCGCAGCCGCTGGACGCGTTCGTACGGGTCGTCGAAGAAGAACTCGCCACCATCGGCACGCCGTGAACGGCAGGCCTGGACTCTTCCTGCGACTCTGACACCTCGAACCTCCGTGCCGTGCCGTGTGGCACGCGCTCAGACCTGCAGTATGACTCCAGACACGGGGCGTCCCGTGCCGTCGCGCAACGCGCGACAGTACAGCGCCACCTGCCGACGGTACGCCGCGCGGCTGTCGTCGGTCGGCGCATCGGTCTTGAAATCGACGACCGTCCAGCCGTCGGCGTCTTCGAACGCCAGGTCGAGTTGCCCCTCGACCAGTTGCCCGTCCGGCAGTCGTGTCATGACCGGCCACTCGCGCCGGCACCGTCCGTCGGTCTCGGCCTGCCGTGCACGCGCGAGCAGCGGGTGCCGCAGCAGGGTCGTGACGGCGAGAGCGGCAGCGCGGCAGTCGTCGGATGGCGCATCGAGCAGACGCCCCTGCAGGAGCGCCTGGGCCTCGACCACGTCCCCCGCAGCATCGAGCGGCACGTTCGCCAGCACCTCGTGCACGAGCGTGCCGAACGCACGGCCTCTCGGACGGTCGAACGCGCGCGACTCCACCTGGTCGACGGCGACGACTGCTTCCGCGTCCGCCTCCGCGACCTGCGCGGTGGCCGCAGTGACCCGGACGACGCGATGCGCCGGCGTCCTTGCCGCCAGCCGGGTGGTGTCGCGCCGTGCCTGCCAGGCGGCCTCTTCCTGCAATCCCTCCCTGACACGCGACTCCGGCGCATGGCGCTCGACCAGCGCGAGCTGACGGGCGCCGAACGTGAGTTCCGCCTCGAGGTGCAGCCGCTGAGGGTCCCACCACACGACCGGATATCGCGCGGCATCCGGGCCGAGGGTGTACGCGCCGGGCCGCACCGTGGTCGGTCCGGGCAGGGCTCCGTCGGGGCGCTCGAGCACCGAATCCCGACCGAACGGCGGGCAGCCGGGGGCCGGGTCCGGACGCGTGCGCACATCCACCGGCGGATAGAGCACGCCGTTGAGGACGTCGACCCAGCGCTCACCGTGGGCTTCGCCGGGATAGGGCGCGTCGCCCACGGCCGGTACCACCAGCAGGTCGCGGGCGCGCGTCGCCGCGACGTACGCCAGCCGGTGCGACTCGGCCCGGTCCCGCGCGAGTTCCAGGGGGCCCTGTTCGAGCAGTTCGATGGGCGAGCAGCCGGCGAGCTTCTGGGCGCAGAGCCCCCGAACCGCGTCGAGATGGCGGCTCGCGGTGCGGCTCGTCAGGCCGCAGGTGATGTCGGCCAGAATGACGACAGGGAACTCGAGACCCTTCGCCTTGTGCACCGTCATCAGCCGCACGCCGTCACTGCCTTCCTCGAGCAGCGGCGCTTCGGCGACGTCCGTCACGCGCTCGTCCTGCAGCTGCGACACGAACCCGCGAAACGACAGGCCCCCGCCCATCTCGTACTGCCTGGCCATCTCGGTGATGTGCAGCACGTTGGCGAGCGCCTGCTCGCCTCCCGGACGCAGGGCCAGCGCGGCGTGCCCGCGGGTCTCGGTCAGCAGCGCCTGCAGCGTCTCGTGCGCCGGCACGCGATTGCGCTCCTCGTGCAGCCGCTGCAGCAGCGCCAGCGCACCCACGACATCGCGGAACGATCCCCCGGCGACACCGTCTGCGAGCGTCTCCCCCGCGCCACCGGACAGGCCAACGTCTTCCGGGCGTTCGAGCCGGCGATACGGGTCGAGACGCTTCGACGGCGCGGCGTCGCGATAGGCCAGCAGCACGTGGTCGGGAATGGCAAACAGCAGTCCGCGCAGCGTCGCGTAGACCGAGAGTTCGTCGTCCGGCCACTCGATCGCCGAGACGGCCGCGCGAATCGCCTCGACCTCCTCGCGCGCATGGAACGAGCGTCCACCGACCAGCAGGTGCGGCACGCCGCGTGCCTCGAGTGCGTGCAGGTACGGGCGCGTGATGTCGGTCTCCCACGACACGAAGCGCCGGAACAGCAGCGCGACGTGCCGGGCCTGGATGGGCACGCGGTGCTCGATGCCGTCCGCACCGGTTTCGGCGACCGTCCAGCCGCTCTCCTGCACGAGCCACGCGACGAACGCTCCGACCGTGTCGGGCAGGCATTGGTCGATCGCGCGTCCGCTGACGTTGCGCGTCGCATAGGGACGCGGCACCGAGAGCGCCACGAGGGAAGGCTGCGTGGCCGTCTCGGTCCTGACCGGCTCGAGCGCCACGTAGTCGGCCTGCTCCTCGGCCTGTTGTCCGGTCATCACCACGCTGAATGCGGCGTTCACGGCGTGCTGCAGCGACGGCACGAGGCGGAAGCAGGCGCGCAGATGACAGGCGCGGGTCGCCGGCTGCGCGAGCAGCTGCGCCTTCACCGCCCAGTAGGTACCGACATCGGCCCGCCGGAACCGGTAAATCGCCTGTTTCGGATCGCCGACGATGAAGAGCGTGCCGGGCACGGGCGTGACCTGCTGCCAATCGGTGACGGTCGGGTCGTCGGCCGAGAGCAGCAGCAGGATCTCGGCCTGTATCGGATCGGTGTCCTGGAACTCGTCCACGAAGATGCGGGCGAAGCACCGCTGAAAGTCGGCCCGGACCGACGCGTGCGTCACCAGCAGGTCGCGGGCCCTGACAAGGAGGTCGACGAAGTCGAGCGCACCGCGCTCGCGCTTGAGCGCTTCGTACAGCGCGAGACAGGGCTGCAATTCCTGGTGCAGGCAGGCTGCGAGATCCGCGCCTGACCG
>CAYMAG010000076.1:8699-24333 GCA_964388335.1 uncultured Vicinamibacteraceae bacterium
GTACAGGTTGTCACGCGGCGAGGCAGGCGCGGCGCTGATGGCCTCGAAGCTCCGGAGGGCCCGCAGGACGGCATCGATCGCCGCGGCACGATCGAACGGGTCGCGCCGCCACGGTGCCGGAAAGTCTCGCCAGTCGGCCAGCGCGGCAAGGCCCCGGCGCAGTTGTGCTGTCGGCCCCTCGTCCCCGGAGAAGCGATGCCGGCGGCGGAGGATGCGGCGCAGACCTTCGCCCGGGGTCTCGAGCGCTTCGCGCAGCCAGGCGTCGAAGGCCTGATCGAGCAGCAGCATGCCGCCCGTGTCCATCAGCACTTCGAACCGGGGATCGACGTTGGCCTCGAGTGGACGCTCACGCAGCAGGTCGGCGCAGAACCCGTGGATGGTGCTGATGTGCGCTTCTTCGAGATGCGCGAGGGCGTCGGCCAGACGGTCGCGCCGCGCGGCGTCGGTGGCGCGGGCATACTCGCGCTCGAGGTCTTCGCGAAGACGCAGCTTGAGTTCGCCGGCAGCCTTCTCGGTGAACGTCACGGCGACGATCTCGTGAATGCGGACGCGCCCCGCGGCCAGCGTCGAGATGACCCGCGAGACGAGCGCCGTGGTCTTGCCGGTGCCGGCTGCTGCCTCGACGATGAGGGTCTCGTCCAGGGCGTCGCGAATCAGATCGCGATCGCCCTGGTCGGGCAGGCGGAATGACCGGGACGCGGGCGCCGTGCTCATCGCTGACTCCGAATCAGCAGCAGGTCGCCGAGCGGAGCGCGCGGCTTGGCCCGGGTCTGCGTCTGCGCGTCCGGGCCACAGACCGTCGTGAAGTCGCACCACGTGCAGGCGTCCTGCTTCGGCGCGGCCGGCAGGAAGCCCGACGCCACTGCCCGATCGACGGCCCCCATGACGTCGAGGGCACGTTCGCGGGCCTGACCGTTGCGGGTCGTGTCCACCGGTATGTCCTGCTGCACGTAGCCGCCATCGGCGGTGCAGAACCAGAGACGCGATGCCACGACCCGGCCGCCACGGGCCTGCTCGAGCGCCAGGGCGTAGAGCGCCGGCTGCAGCGTTTCGCCTCGATTGATGAGCACCGACTCGGCGAGCCGGTTGCGGCCGGTCTTGTAGTCGGTGATGCGCCATGTGTCGTCGGGCCCCTGTTCCACCAGATCGATCACGCCGTGCAGGCGCCAGCCCTGCTCGAGCACGACGTCCTCCCTCACGCTCGCGCTGTCTCGACCATCGCCACGCCCGAAGCCGAAACCGAACTCGACGAGCGCCGGCGTCCATCCACGCTGGTCGTCCGGCAGCCGGTGCACCCACTCGCGTGTGTCACGGCGGATGGCCTCGACCT
This sequence comes from uncultured Vicinamibacteraceae bacterium, assembly GCA_964388335.1. GTDB lineage: Bacteria > Acidobacteriota > Vicinamibacteria > Vicinamibacterales > Vicinamibacteraceae > JAEZDP01. The sequence goes on from CAYMAG010000076.1 coordinate 10,030, forward strand.
CGTCCAGCCAGATGCGCTCGATGGGCGGCACGAGGCGGTCGCGATGCGCGGTGACGACCTCGTCGACGATCCGATCCGCGGCGGCCTGGGCGTCCGCCAGATGCTCCGCCGTCAGCGGCAACCAGCCCTGCGCCTGCAGGGCGCGCATCACCCCGGCCAGCACCTCGTGGACAATCGACCCTCGCGTGAGCGGATCCATCGACGTCACGGGAGCGGCCTCGTCGCGCGGCGCGAGGCGGACGATCGTCGAGAGGTAGAACTGGTAGGGGCAGACCGCGAACCGCTGGAGTGCCGACACGGAATAGGCGCGCGCGTCGAGGCGGTGGCGAGCCAGCGAGGCCGCGATGCTGGCCGCCGAGCCGGCGTCGGCCACCAGGCCGTCACTCGAGGTCCACGTCCGGCGCGTACGGTCGTGCCGAACGACGAGCGAACGCCGCAGCGATGGTACGCCCTCGAAGAGGTAGCGGGCGCGGCCCCGGATGTCCTCGTCGGGTCCGCGCAGGTAGCGCTGCATCACCGACAGGTCGTGTTCGAGGCGGTCGATGGCGCGGTCCGCGTCCGCCGGTGCCGGCCAGGCGAGGCGCGCGCCCGAGGCCCGTTGTGCCTCACGCAGGACCTGCTCGTAGCCCGGCAACCGGCCGCCACAGGCGCGCTGGATGTCGAGCGCGTAGAACGAAGGCACGCGCGGCCTCGACTGCGCCGCGTCGAAGGACGAGAACGAGGTCACGAGGCGGTCGCTGGCGGCACCGACCGCGAGGTGCAGCCGCAGCCGCTCGTCGGCCACGCGACGGTCGTCGGTCGCGAGCCAGGGGGAAAGCCGCGTGCGAGCCTCGTCGAGCAGCAGAGGGTCCTGGCGGCTCCTCTGAGGAAACACGCGTTCGGACAACCCGAGGACGCACACGAGCCTGAACGCGCGGCCCCTGAGGTCGTCGGGGCTGCCGACGAAGACCTGACCGTATGGACTCTCGGGCGGCGGCACCGCGACGTGCGTCAGCCTGTCACGCAGCACGTCGAAGACGTCCGAGAGGCGCACGTCGGCGACGTCGGCCAGCGGCTGCAGTTCGGCGAACACCTCGAGCACGTGCTCGGGACGTCTGATGGTCGCGCGGGACAGTTCGGCGAGCCGTTCCATCCAGGCGCGCCATGTCACCGCCTCGGACGTCCACGCCCCGAGCTGATCGATGATCGGCACGGCGAAGGCAATCAGCTCGTCCGTCAGGGCCGCCCGGCGACGGAGCGATTCCGCCCGTGGCGACTCCGGCTCGTCTGAAGCGATGACCTCCGCACGCGTCAGCAACTCCTCACGAAAGCCCTCGAGTCGCCGCCGCCAGCGGTCCTGTCCCCCGATGACCGACGCATCGTTGAGCAGGGCCTCCCAGCGCCACGGCGATCGGCGAGGTGCCACCGGAAGGGCAGGCGGGTCCGTAGCCTGCATCTCATGCGACGTCGACGAGGCGGGCACCTGGCCGAGCGACAGGTACTCGGCGAACCGGCGTGCCGAGAGGTCGTCGAGCGCGCAGGCCAGCAGCGCGAGCAGGGCGCGGCCTGACGGGTCGGGGCGTCGCGTGCCGCGTGAGAACCAGGCGGGCACGTCCGCTCGGCGCAGCGCCGTCTCGAGATGACTCGCGTAGAGGTGAGGCGTTCGCACGGCCACGGCCATCTGATCCCAGGGCACGCCGCGCGCCGCGGCGTCGACGAGCCGCCGGACGATCTCCAGGCACTCGCGTCCTTCGCCTGGAGCCGACAGCAGCTCGACGGATGTCTCCTCGTCAGGCGCGGCAGGCGGCGGATCGGCGGGCACGAACAGCAGGCGCTGGGCTCGCCAGAGCGCTGATGGACGGGCCGGCTCCTCGGGGTCCGTCATTCGCTCGAGGTCTGAGCCGACGAGCCCGGCCAGTGCCGCGAGTCCCACGTCGCCGACAGGGCCGACGATCAGCACCTGTGGAGCCCGCGCGGCGAGCGAGGCGAGCAACTGCGTCTCGAGGCGCGAGACGCAGGAAGGGTCGACCACGATCAGCGGCAGGTGCGGACGGGCCGGTACGACTGTCGCGCCGTCCTCGAGGGCTGCCCACGCGTACCGGAGCACCAGCGCACGATCCGCCTGGCGCAGATCGCGCAGGGTCGTCGAGACGGCATCGGCACAGCGGGCCAGGTCGATGGCGACTCCCCCGGCACTGGCGAGTTCGGACGCCGGGACGTCCGCGAGCCGCAGTTCCTGAAGCGTGGACACCAGGGCACCCAGAAAGCCCGGATGGGTGTCGGCAACCGTCAGGCGGCCGAGCTGTGCGGTCTCGCGCAGCGTGCTCAGCGCGCGGGCCACGACGGCCTCGAATCCGAGCGGTGAGCAGGGCGTCAGACCGTCGGCGGCCAGGCGTGGCATGGCGAGTCTGAGCGCGGCCTCGGGGAGACCCAGCCGATAGCGCCCGGCGGTGGCGGCGAGCGAGGCGCAGGCGTCGCGGACGATGGCGTCGGCCTGGGCGTGCGACGGGGCGAGCACCAGCCAGTCGTCGACGGGCGCGGTCGTCAACGCCGCGCGGACGAGCGCCAGGCGGGCGGCGGCAGATGGCGCGCACACGATACGGACGCGTGGCGCCGCGGCGTCCGGCGGGCGCGCGGCATCGGGAGCGTCGCCGGCGCCGGAACGATCGTCCGGCGGGTCGTCATCCCAGGGAAGGTATGGCGTGGACATGCGCGCGAACTCCTCATGTCCCGGGTCGCTGTGCCAGGACTCAGTGGGTGGACGTGTGCGCGGGCGCTCTTCTGACCGGCCGATGCTGTCATCGCGCCGGTGGCGCGTCAACCAGGGCGGTTGGGCCAGGGCGGTCGCGCCAAGGCGGCCGCGCCATCGCGGCTGCGCCATCGCGGTTGCGCGTGATGCGATACTGGCTGGACGCTGAACCGCTCGTGCGGTCGGCCCTGCCATCCACGATGGATCCATCCGTCACGCAATCACTCACCGCGAGCCCGTTCGCGGCCCTCACCTTCATCGCCGCGCCGGCGCTGCTGACCAACGCCACGAGCGTGCTGCTGCTGGGCACGAGCAATCGGCTGGCTCGCGCGGTCGATCGAGTGCGGTTCATGGCCGACGAGCTGGGTCGTCACACCGACACGAATCACCCGGCCGCGAGACAGGATTTCGACCAGCTGGTGCGCGCGGAACGGCGGGTGCGCGTCATCGTGGGCGCCCTGACGGCGTTCTACGTGGCGGTGGCGGCGTTCGCCTTCAGCACCATGGTGGCCCTGCTCGGCGCAGGACTGCTCACACCCGAGCAGACGCCCTGGCTGCCCGTGGTCGTCCGCACGACGATCGCCGCCGTGCTCGTCGGCGTGGCCTCGCTCGTGTATGGCTCACTGTCGCTGGTGTTCGAGAGCCGCCTCACGTTCTCGCTGCTGCACGCCGAGGCGGACGCCGTCCGGGCACGCTATCTCGATCACTGAGGTGGCGCAGGCGTCGCCCGCACCCGGCACGCACGCCCTCAGCGCAGCCAGCGCACCTCGCGCGTCCGCCCGTGCTCCGCCTGATTGCCGCCGATGGCGCGCAGCGTCAGGTCGACGCCATCCGGCGTCCACACCGACTCGGTCCACCCCACAGGTTCGGTGTCGGCGAAGTTGTAGCCGACCGCCGGCAGGTTGATCTGCTGGATGCCGTCGCGGCTGTCCACGTGATAGCGGTGCGAGTGGCCGTAGAGGATGGCCTTGACCTGTGCGAACGGCCGCAATACCTCGAACAGGCGGTCGCTGTCGACGAGGGAGCCGTCGTTGCCGTCGAGCGTGTGGTGGACGAACACGGCGGTCGGTACGGCCGGCGACGCCGCGAGGAACTCGCGCAGCCAGGTGCGTTGGGCGTTCCCGAGCTGGCCCGGCGTGACGTTCGGCGAGAGCAGCGAGTCGAGCAGGATGAAGCGGAGTCCACTCCGCTCGATGACCATCACGTGCTTTCCGCGCACCTCCTGGGCGGCGCCCGCCGACGAAGGGAACGTCTCGAGGAAGTGCGCGCGGTTGTCGTGGTTGCCGAGCAGCAGGCCGACGGGCATGCGGTCGCTGACGGGACGGAGCAGGTGCAGCAGCGAGGCGTAGTCGTCCGCGGTGCCGACGAGGCGTGCGAGGTCGCCGGCGATGATGGTGCCGTCGACGTCCGCCGCCGCCACCTGGGGGGCGATGCGTCCGAGGTTGTCCGAGGGACGGAAGCCGCGGTAGGTATCGGTGGCGTCTGCGGGGATGTGGGTGTCGGACAGCAGGGCGAGACGCACGGGGCCTGCGGTCTGCGCGAGGTGTGCGGCGCGTGCGGAGGCCGTGGTGGCGAGACCGGCCAGGGCGGTTCCGGCGAGCGAGAGAAAGGCGCGGCGGTCGGGGCGGGTGTCGAGGACATGCGGCATGAGGAAGAGGATACCGCGGGATACCGTGGGGTCAGGTCTGCGGTGGCCTGGCTGGGGGTCAGGTCTGGCGATGCACACGCCTGGTGCCAGGTCGGCAGCGGCGCGTCTACTTCGCCGGCGGTGCCATGTCCGGGTTGTCGGTGATCAGGCCGTCCACCTCGTGCACGCGCAGGAAGTGCGCCATCTCTTCGACGACGGACGCGTGCCCGGCGCCAGGCTGCGTCGCGCGGAACGTCCACGGCGTGAGGGGCAGGCCGCTGCGCCTGGCCTCGCGCAACTGCGCGGCATGCGTCGCGAACACCGACTTCTCCGGACTCAGTCCGGTCGAGAACCGGCGGACGCGCGCCAGGCCAGCGGGCGACAGCCACAGGTCGGCATCGCGCGCCGGGAACAGCAGGTGGATCGGGAGTCCGCTGTCGAGTGCCGCGAACCGCTCGAGGCTCTCGTGCGTGAACGACTGGATGAGGATGGGCGTGGACGGATCGGCGTTCGGGCGGTCGAGGCCCCGGGCCTTCAACTCGTCGAGGATCTGGCGCTCGATGCCCGGATAACGCTCGGGCGCCTTCAACTCGATGTAGAGTCCCGTCTTCCCCCGCACGGCGGCAATCGTCTCGGCCAACGTGGGGATGCGGGTGTCGACGAAGTCCTCGTCGAACCAGCGGCCGGCGTCGAGCTGCCGCACCTCGTCGTAGAGGAAGTCCTCCAGCCAGAAGCGCGGAGCCGTGCCGCTCGCCGATGGACGCGCGCGATCGGGGAAACGCTGTGCGACATCGGTCGTACGGTCGAGCGTCAGATCGTGCAGGCAGACAATGACGCCGTCCTTCGTCCGCTGGACGTCGATCTCGACGAAGGTCGCGCCCTGTGCGATGGCCCTGGTGAAGGCCGGGACGGTGTTCTCGGGAGCGTAGGCGGACGCGCCGCGGTGCGCGATCACCCAGGGACGCGGTGGCAGCGTGTCTGCGAGTGGGACGGCGGCGGCGAGCACGGCCAGTATGAGCGCGAAACGTGGATACATGACGACAACCTCAGGTGACCTGGCACCTCGCGTGTGCATCGGCAGACCTGCCCCCCAGCCAGGCCACTTCAGACCTGACCCCCCTCAGCGCCCCCTCAGCGAAGCAGATCGAACATGCGACTGTACTTCACCGTCACGCTCCGATCCGTCCGCACCGGACGCTCGCCGAGATCGTACAGCCCGCGCGTGTCGTTGACGACGATGAACAGTCCGGTGTTGGCGGCCTGCAGCCATCCGAACCGCACGTTCATCGACCAGATGTCCGCACGGTCGTTGTACTGCAGCAGCGACTGCACGAACACGCGCGGCGTGAACGAGTAGTTGACGCGCGAGCGTACGAGGTTGGTGTTGAACCGCCCCCAGGGCAGGTCGACGTCGTTGCGGCTGTAGGTCGTCTCGGTCGTGAACGCTTCTCCGATGCGGAACCGCAGCGTCTGGTTGACGGTGACGCGCTCACCACCGAAGAAGCCGCCGATGTAGGTCGTGACCTCGTAACTGGTCGGCGCGCCCTGATTGGTACGGAAGACCAGTTGGGCCTCCTGGTGGTTGTAGGTGCCAGGCGGGACGAAGATGCCGGGATATATCTGGAACGGCGTCCGCACGCCCTCGGTCGTCAGGTTCATGCCGGTGTGTATCTCGTACGCGTTGCGGAACTGCCAGTGCGTATCGAGATGCGTGTACATCGTCTCCTGGAAGCCGTCGAAGCCCCAGAACGACCGATACGACGCGTGCGGACGGATCTCCTGCAGGCGCAGGCCGAGCCCGTTCTGCGGACGCAGCCGCGTGAACACCCGCACGTCGGGCTTGCGGTAGCCGCTGCGCGTCAGGAAGCCGACCTCGGGGTTGAACTGGTCACCCACCTCCTGGTAGCCGATGTCGAAGTCGACGTTGCGCGTGTTGGTGCGCGACCGCACGTTGAACGAGTGGTCGTCACCCGTCAGGCCGGGCGTCTGCGTCCGCGCGAGAAAGCCCGAGAGGAACGTATGCAGGCCGATGCCCCAGCGGCCATCGACGGCGTACGTCCGGTTGTAGTCGTTCGAGCGGGCGAACTGCCCCGAGCCCTGCCGATTCACGAACAGTCCGCCCACCAGCGAACGATTCGGCAACTCCCGGCTGACGCGCACCACCGAGAAGTTGTTGGCCGGAGAGCCAGGCCCCGCCTCATCGGTCTGCATGTTGAGCAAGCCGACGTTGTAGGCGCCGGCCTTTCCCGACACGCGGCCGCCGCCGATGATGGGAATCTGCTGCCCGCTGTCGTCGATGCCGATGCGGCGACTGAAGAACAGGTCCACCTCCCCGGGGTTCCCCACCGCGAAGAAGCCCGCATTCTCGAGGAAGAAGGGGCGCTTCTCCGGAAAGAAGAGGTTGAAGCGGTCGAGATTCACCTGCTGATCGTCCACTTCGACCTGCGCGAAGTCGGTGTTGACGGACGCATCCAGCGTGAGGCTGGGCGTGAGGTTGTACTTGACGTCGAGGCCCACGTCGCCCACCCAGTCGGTCGGCACGGGGCGCACGCCGGACGTGATGGCTTGTCCGAGCACGTACGGCGTCGCCTTGAGGTTCCTGAAGGCCGGCACCTCGATGCCCTGCACGCTGCCCGCCAGCGACACGCGATTCAGGTTGAACTGCCGCGGAATGGCGGCCCAGAACGTCCGCTCGTTGCGGCGCCGGATGTTGCGCTGGAAGTTGACGCCCCATGTCTGGGGACTGCCCGACGGGTAGCGCAGCGTCTTGAACGGAATCTCGAACTCCGCGGTCCAGCCGACGTCGGTGATGCGCGCCTGCACGCGCCAGGCTCCATCCCAGTTCAGGTTGAAGCCGCTGCCCGACCCGCCCATCTGCATCTGCGCGTTGGCGAGCCCGCCGCCGCCCTGCCCTTCGTTGGTGACCTGTCCGTCGTACTCGAGGCCCGACGGGTTGGTGCCGAAGACGAAGCCGTTCTGGCGGTCCTGGTAGGTGTCGAGGATGACGCGGAACGAGTCGGTCTCGTCGAGAGGTGCGTCCCGCCGCGCGTCGGACACGATGATGCCGTCGGGCGTGCTGTCGTAGCAGACCACACCGATGTACAGCGCGTCGGCCGTGTAGACCACGCGTACTTCCGTCCGTTCAGTCGATGGCTGCCCCTCGAACGGCTGCTCCTGCCAGAACCCCGACATGGGCACCGCCCCCGCCCAGGCGTGATCGGACAGGACGTCCCCGTCGAGCAGGGGGGCCTCGGCGACGGGGTGCGCCGTACCGACGGGTCGTGGCCGCAGCAGCGGCGACATCGGTCCCGCGGGGGTGGGGACGGGCGGGGGTGTCTCCGGCTCCTGGGCTGTCGCAAGATCTGCCGTCGGCAGCGCCGCGCACAGGGCCAGCAGGCAACGTCCGACGTGGCATCGCGGGCGCATGGGGTCAGGGGGGTCAGGGGGTCAGGTCTCTCGTGGCCTGTCTGGGGGTCAGGTCTGAGGTGGCTCGCCTGGGTGCCAGGTCAGGCGCCGCGCTCAGCCCGAGATCTCGGTAATCATCCGCTGCCGCATCGCCTCATCCGGCAGGACGCCGAACCCGGCCCGCGCGTTCTCGCGCATGTGCTGCGGACGCCCCGTCCCCGGAATGACACACGTCACCGCCGGATGCGAGAGCACGAACTTCAGCAACACCTGCGACCACGTCTCGCACCCGATCTCGGCGGCCCAGGCCGGCAGCGGACGCGCGCCCACCTTGCGCAGCAGCCCTCCGCCGCCGAAGGGCAGGTTCACCATGACCGCCACGCCGCGCTCCTGTGCCAGCGGCAGCAGCCGCTCTTCCGCCGCGCGGTCGTCCACCGAGTAGTTCAGCTGGATGAAGTCGAAGGGCTGGGCCGCAATCACCCGCGCCAGTTCAGCGTGGGCATGCCGCCGGTAGTGCGTCACGCCCAGGTACTGCAGGCGGCCCTCCTTCTTCCAGGCCCGCAAGGTCGGCAGATGCGTCTTCCAGTCCATGAGGTTGTGAATCTGCATCAGCTCGATGCGGTCGTCGCGCAGCAGACGGCTCGAGGCCTCCATCTGCGCGATGCCCGCGTCGCGGCCGGACGTCCACACCTTCGTGGCGACGAACGCCTTCTGCTGGGCGCCCATCGCCGCCAGGAGATCGCCAGTCACCTCCTCCGACGTGCCGTACATCGGCGAGCTGTCAATCACCGTCCCGCCGGCGTCGAACAGCTCCTGCAGCACGTGGGTCAGGCGCGCCCGCGAGTCGGCGTTCTGCCCGACGTCGAACCCCCGCCACGTGCCGACGCCAATCACGGGCAGGGCCTCCCCCGTGGACGGTATCGCCCGGGTCATCATCCCCGCGCCCTCCGTCTGTGCCGCGACGCCGGACCATCGTCCCGCGGCGAGCACACCGGTGCCCGCCAGAAGACTGCGCAGGAAGACGGCTCGGCTCACGGGCGTCACGGGCATGGACACGGGCATGGATTACGGAACCTTCGACAGGTCGAACGTCTCGGGAGGTGTGTAGCCACCAGGCACGTCGACGTTCGCGCCGCCCTCCGGAACGGGGCGCCGCAGCGCCCAGAGGACTGCATTGACGACGAGCCTGCGCATCGACTCGTGAGCGAAGTCTTCGGGATGTCCCAGCGTCGTGAAGAACACCGGCGCGCCCTCGTGCAGGCGCGTCCAGGCGACCGGCTGCACCGGCGGATAGTTCTTCAACTGCTCCTCGGACTTGTTCGAGTTCACGCTGGTGCCGTGCAGCAGGACCATGTCGACATCGTGCAGCGGCGCGACGTGATAGAGCCACGACCGCGCCTGGAAGGGCGTCACGCCGTTGAGGATGGTGTGCGGCGCGCTCGACGCGTCGATGCTGACATCGGTCCGCGACCGGCTGCCGTGATGCGTAATCCACTTCTGACCGAAGACGTCGCGTCCGAACCCGTCGTTGAGCGCCTGGCGCGCGTGGCCGTCCGGATACAGGAACGCGTGCGTCGTCGTGCGCAGGCCGATCAGCGGCTTCCCCGACTCCACGAAGCGGAGGATCCGCGCCACCTGGTCGTCGGGCAACGCACGGAAGCGCGTGAACATGACCATGAGGTCAGCCGTCTCGAGCGCCTCGAGGCCTTCGATGTTGTCCTTCGTCTGGGGGATGGGCCGCGCGTACGCGACCGACGTCCGGATGCCCTGCGCCTCGAGGATGCCGGCGATCATCGGCATCGTGATTTCGGACCGATACTCGTCGTCGCCCGTGACGAAGACGACGTGGGGGGCGGCGGGGGCTGGCGCCGTCTGCGCCGCGACGCGAGCCACCAGCGCGGCGGCGAGGCCGAGGCCAACGGCAAGGACCGCCACCGCAGACCTGACTCCACCGAGCCCACCGAGCGTGAACGTTCGGACGACCATGGTCAGCGTGACTCCGTGCCCGGTACGTCGCGGATGACGTTCATGGTGCCGTTCATCGTGCGCCAGTGACCGGGGAAGGTGCAGACGAAGGGATAGCCGCCGGTTTCCTTCGGCGCGGTGAAGCGCAGCCGCGCCGTCTCACCCTGCCCGATGAGCTTCGTAGCCGCGAGCACCAGCGCCGTGTCCGGGACGAACTGCTTCGCGAAGCCGTCCGGCGCAGCGGCCATCGCCTCGGCCTCGAGGGCCACTGTCTCGAGAGCCCCCTGTGCGGTGATCAGGACGTTGTGCGGCATCTCGTCCGCGTTGACGAAGACGATCTCGACGTCTTCCCCGGCATAGACGGTGAACTGCGCGAGGTCGAAACGCATCTGCGCGGCCACCGCGGTGATCGTGATCTGGCGGACGGTGAGCGCGTCGAGGTCGGCGTCGATGCGCGCGCGCTCGGTGGACGGCAGTGCGGCGGACAAGGTTCGTCCGAACGCCACGGCTTCGCGAAAGCCCGCCCCGGTGCGTTCGGCGGCCGGCAGGTCGCGTGCGTACGCCACGACACGCTCGGCCACCGGCGCGATGCTCGCAGGTGGCCACGATGCCAGCGGGACGGCGCGCAGCGCTGCCAGCACATCGGGACCAGGCTCGCCCGCAATGAACAGCCGGGACAACAGCGCGACGGTCTCGCTCTCGCGCCCGGGCACCTGCGTCAGCGCCAGCATCGCGGCCCGACGTGTGCCCTGCGCGTCGTCGCCACCCACGTCCAGCGCGTGCGCCTCCCGGCGCATCGAGAGCCCGTCGCGCGCGAACACCGGCGCGCGCGCCGCGGACAACACGCTGACGTGCAGCACGGCGTCGCGTCCGCCCTGCGTGCCGTCAGGCAGACGCACGTCGATGCGTTCGATGGGCAACTCCCGGCCGAGATCCAGTTCCCACCAGGGGTCGGCTTCCTGGCTGGTGAACATGATGCCGGTCGGCACGTTCGAGCCTTCCTGCACGCTGGCCAGTTTGCCGTCGATGGCATTCGGCGCATGTCCGCCGATGGCGCCGCTCGACACGGTGCTCGACTGCGTCGCCGTTCCGCGAGGCGCGACGTTGGCGCCCCCGCTCGTCACCTCGACTTCGGCGAGCGTGAGCGTGCGATCGCGTCCGGGGGCCGTGATCCGCACGAAACGCCCTGGAACCGACGCCATCCCCGCCCCGGCCGTGCGCATCGGCGCCGCCGCCTCGAGCAACGCCACCAGCCGCGGATACAGTGCGGCACGATGGGCAGGGTCCTGCACGAGCCCCACAGCGTTCACGATGTCGAGCGGCCCGCGCGGGCTCGATGCCGCCTGCGTCCACACGGCGTCGGGCGCGCCGTCCGCGCGAATGAGCCCGGCCCACGCGCCTTCCCGCACGGCATCGTTGCTGGCCGTACGCGCGAGACGGAGCAGATCGTCACGCTCGCCCCGCAAGACGGATGGCTCGTACTGGAGCAGCACCTGCATGAGGTCGCGGCTGACGGCACTGCTGCCAGGCTGCCCGTCGATGCGTCCGATTGCCGCGAGGAGTTCCGCCAACGGCGTCGATCGCGATGCGCTGGCGAGCGCTTCCGCGGCCTTGCGCCGATCGGCGACGGCAATGCCCGGGCGGCTCAGCAGCTCGTGCAGCACGGGCGTACTGGGCGGCAGCGCCGTCAACTCCGTCGGCTCGAGGCGCGCGAGCAGATACGTCAGCCCCGCCGGGTTGTCGGCGGCCAGCGGCCGTCCAGCCGTCAGCGCCGGCTTCCAGGCCTTCGCGAGGGTCGTGATCGTCGAGTCGAGCGCGTACTGCAGGTAGTAGTCCGTGGGATGGCGCAGCGACTCCAGGGCCACCTCCGCGGCCTGCGCGGTTGGGACGAAGCTGGCCGCCCGCACCGCTTCGAGACGCACGCGTGGTTCGGCGTCCTGCACACGCGCGGCGAGGAGATCCATCGCCCCGTCCACGCGATCGAACCAGTGCTGCAGCACGCGCACGGCCGCGGCACGCGCGCGGAACTCCTTCGCATCGAGGAGTGTCTTCAGGAGCGACGACTCCACCACGTCGTGGTGCTGGAACACCCAGAGTGCTTCGAGCAGGTGGTGTTCGTAACCGGCGTCCGACGCGTCGAGCGCGGCCACCCACGTGCGCAACGCGGCGACGACGGCCTCGGTTGGCTGTTCGCGCAGTGCCAGGCGCGCCCAGTAGCGCGTGCGGTCTTCGTAGGCCTTCAGGTACTCGAGCTGCGCCGCAATCGGTTGCCCGTGGATTCGCGGCCGCGTCAACAACGGACGCCCCTTCGCCGTCACGCGCCAGACGCGCCCGTGCGTCTTGTCCCGGCGCGGGTCGCGAATCGAGAACTGCATGTGCCCGATGAGCGGATTGAACCAGTCCACCACGTACAGCGCGCCGTCCGGGCCGAACTGCAGCGCCACCGGACGGAAGTTCACGTCGGACGATTGCAGCAGGGGGTCGGTCTCGATGCCGACGAAGCCCGATCCGTCCTCCACGGTGCGGTACTGCTTCGTCCCGTGAAACCCGATGACGTTGTTGATGAGGAAGTTGCCCTGCGCGCTCTCCGGGAAGTGCCGGCTGCTGACGAACTCGACCCCGGACGTGGGCCGCACCTTCGTCAGCGTCCACTCTTTCATCGACCGTTGCTTGCGCGGGTAGTCCACGTGCCCCGAGAACGCCGTCCCGAAGTAGTTGCTGCCGCCCGACGCGTCGGAAATGAAGTTCTGCCCCCAGCGATCGACCGTGTGTCCCCACGGGTTCGCGAAGGGGTACGAGACGAACACGCTGAGCTTCTCCGTCCTGGGCTCGTAACGGAACACCGCGGCGTTGTCGACGCGCACCGGACCGTACGGCGTTTCAACCTGCGAGTGCAGGAACGTGCCCTCCTGGAAGTACAGCCCGCCGCCCGGCCCCCAGTTGAATGCGCTGAGGGCGTGGTGGCTGTCCTCGGTGCCGAAGCCGTGCAGGACGATGCGACGCTCGTCGGCGCGGTCGTCGCCGTCGGTGTCGCGCAGGAACATCAGGTTCGGCTGCTGCGACACGTACACGCCACCGTCGCCGAGTTCGAAGCCCATCGGCACGTACAGCCTGTCAGCGAAGACGGTGAGCTTGTCGGCCTTGCCGTCCTCATCCGTGTCTTCGAGGATGACGAGCTTGTCGTCCGGCTCCTCGCCCGGAAAGTAGTGCGGATATGTCGGCGAGGTGAGCACCCACAGGCGCCCGCGGTAATCCCACGTCATCGCGAGCGGGTTGCCCAGCTCGGGGAACTGCTCTTCGGACGCGAACAGGTTGACCTCGTAGCCGTCCTGCACGTTGATCCGCTGCAATGCGACGTCGGCATCCTGCGACGACAGGTCCAGTTCGCCGCCTCGATTCGGCTCCTGCGGTGCCTCCTGGGCCTGGGACACTCCGCCCGTCCACGCGAGCGCGACAACCAACGCCACGGCGAGCGCCACGCGCGCCACGACCTGCCTGCTCATCGCGACCTCCGGCTGACCGCGGCACTGGCCTCGGCGTCCGTGACGTCCGGATACCGCACGCCCCTCAACCCCTTCGCGAGGGTCCAGATCGTCCGCTCGCGCTCGGCCACCATCTCGTCGAGCTGCTGCATCTCGCCCGGGAAGTTGACGGCGCCGAACGGCTCGACGCGGCGTCCCACGATGTACTCTGCGTTCACCGGACGCCAGCGATAGAAGAACTGCTGGTTCTTGTCACGAATCGCCTCGCGCAGCGTGTCGAGCTTCGCGACCTCGGCGGGCCCTGCCGGGCGCATGGCCGCGGGCGCGGCGCCAATTCCGGCGAGCAGCAACCCCGACACCATGCGGTCGCCGGCTTCGGTCAGGTGGATGCCGTTGATCGTGAGGGGAACTGCCGCGTGCGCCATGAGCGTCCGTGTCGGCGTGAACAGGTCGACGAACGGCACGCCCCGCTGGGCGGCCACCCGACGCATGGTCTCCGTGTAGCGCGCGATGTCGCGATTCCGTGCCTCGACGTCCACGTGGACGAGGTGCGCCAGTCGCTCGTGCGCAATGGGCGAGACGAGCAGCACCTGGGGCGCCGTTTCGCCGTTGTAGCGGGCGGCTTGGTGCACGCGGAGATAGGCGTCGAGATCGCGCTCGAACTGCGGCAGGCCTGCCTCGCCCTCGAACGACTCGTTCACCCCGAAGAACGCCATGACGACATCGGCCTGCTGTCGGGTGAGGTGCGTGGTCGCGTCCCCGAAGTTCAGGGGACGCGGCTGCAGGGTCAGCGTGTCGGCGCTCCACCCGAGGTTGCGCACGATCAGATCGAGATCGGCGAACCTCGTGAGCAGCTGTGTCTCGAAGTGGTTGAACAGCTGCTGGCGCTCGGCCAGGGTGTTGCCGACGAGCGCGATGCGATCGCCCTGGCGAAGGTCGAGCGTGGCTGACGGGGACGGTGCCTGCGCGGCGACCCTGCCGGGCACGCTCGCGACCAGCGCGGAGAGGACGGCAGCAAGGGCGATAGACCCCGGCCAGGTGGCGCGCGTCATCAGACGCAGCCGTTGACGGTCGAACATGGCGGCTCCTGCCATTGA
>CAYMAG010000077.1:0-13656 GCA_964388335.1 uncultured Vicinamibacteraceae bacterium
TGGCATGGCCGACGACCATGTCGTGCGATGCTGACGCCGGACCGGAGAGGCGCGCCCGGCCAGATCTGCAAACTTTTGCGACGCCACTCTCGTCTCAGGGTCTGGAATCCGTGACCAGCCGCGCTGTCATCATCACAAGCCTTCTGCTGTCAGGGTGTGCCTCGTCTGCCGACGGCCCCCCTGCGTCGTCGTCCGCCATGAGCGCCCCGGTCGCCAGCGTGCAGCGACGGGACGTCGTGCGCGTCACGCGACTGCACGGCAACGTCGAAGCCACGTCGTCGTTGGCCATCGTCGTGCCGCGGCTCGCGGGGCAATCGTCGGGCAACCTCGTGATTACCCGCCTGGTGGCCAACGGCACGCGGGTCGAGCCCGGCGACCTGCTCGTCGAATTCGACCGGCAGGCGCAACTGGATACGGCGCTCGAGAAGCGTGCCGAGTGGCGTGACCTCGAGGAGCAGGTCAAGCGTCTCGAGGCCCAGCACGTCGAAGCGGCGGTGAAAGACGAGACGCTGCTCAAGACCACCGAAAACGCGCTGGAGCTGGCGCGTCTCGAAGTGGACAAGAACCCGCTGTTGCCCCGCATCGACGCCGAGAAGAACCTGTTGTCGCTGGAGGCGGCGGAAGCGGAGGCGGCGCAGGTCCGCCGGACCAACGCGCTGAAGCAGGTGGCCGCCCGCGCCGAACGACGCACGCTCGAGATTCGGCGCGACCGCGCCCTGAACGCCCTGCAGCACGCGGAGCGCAACGCCGAGCTGCTGTCGGTGCGCTCCCCGCTCGCGGGCATGGTGGTCTTGCGCTCCATCTGGAAGTCGGGGCGCATGGGTGATCCACAGGAAGGCGAAGAGGTGCGCGGCGGCCTCGGCCTGCTCGACGTCGTCGGCGAAACGACCATGCAGGTCCGCGTGCGGCTGAATCAGGCCGACCTCGATGGCCTGGAGGTCGGACAGCAGGCAACCGTCACGCTCGACGCCTACCCGACGCGCCAGTATCGCGCGCGCCTCGACCGGATCTCGCCGGTCGCGATTGCCAGCTCGATGTCCGAGAAGGTGCGCGGACTCGCCGCCGTGTTCACCATCGATGGCCGTGATGACGTGCTCACGCCCGACCTGTCGGCCGCTGTGGACGTGCAGCTCGCGGCGTGGCCCGACGCGCTCGCCGTGCCTCGCGATGCGGTGACGTGGCGCGACGGTACGCCGGGCGTGCAGGTCGGCAGCGCCTGGCGCGCCGTCACCCTGGCCGGGATGACCGACCTCGACGCGGTGATTGAGGACGGGGTGCGCGAGGGTGAGCAGGTGGCGCGCATCCGCGAAAGGCAGGCGTCGTGAGGCGGCGGTGGTGGACGGTCACCGGGGTCGTCCTCGCCGCGATCGTCGGCTGGTGGGCGCTCTCGCGGCTGACGGGCGTCGAGGCGGCCATCGAAACCGCCAGGGTGACGGAGGGCGAGTTCGTCGATCGGCTCGTGGTCCGCGGTGAGGTGCAGGCCCGCAAGTCGATCCTGCTCACCGCGCCTTCCGATGCCGGCGACCTGCGCATCATCGAGATGGCGACCAATGGCGCCCCGGTGAAGCAGGGCGACGTCGTCGTCGCGTTCGACCGCACGGGACTCGCCGCCAAGCTGGAGGAGAAGTCGTCGTCGCTTCGCGAAGCCGAGGCCGAGATCGCCAGGGCGTACGCGGAGGGACGCATCTCGCTCGAGGAGTTCACGACGGCCCGCCTGACGGCGGAGTACGACGTCGAGCGCGCACGCCTCGACGTCACGGCCGGGGAGTTGTCGTCGCGCTTCGACGAGCAGAAGGCGCGGCTGTCACTCTCGGATGCCGAACAGAAGCTCGTGGAGTCGGACACGACCGTCGACACCGGTCGGCAGGTGACGCAGGCCACCGTCCGTGGACTCGAAGGCAGGCAGGCCCGTGCCGAGGCTGAAGTGACGCGCACGGCCCGTGGCGTCTCGGCGCTCGAGGTACGGGCGCCGTCGGACGGCGTCATGGTCGTGCTCGACAACTGGCGGGCCGGCCAGATGGGCCAGGGGGCACGCCCCTTTCAGGTGGGCGACAGTGCCTGGCCCGGCGCGCAGATTGCCGAACTCCCCGACCTGAGCAGCGCCCGCATGGTGGCCACCGTGGACGAAGTCGATCGAAGCCGACTCGCGGTCGGGCAGGAAGCCTCCCTCACGGTGGACGCGCTGGGGGGCACGTCGATGGACGGGCAGATCGAGCGCATCAGCACGCTGGCGAAGATGGACATGAGCACGTGGCCTCCGAAGCGTGGGTTCGAGATCGTGGTCGCGCTCGGGGACGCCGATCCCAAGCTTCGGCCCGGCATGAGCGCCAGCGCCCGCATCGTCCTCAGTCGCGTTCCGGGGCAGCGCCTGGTTCCCGCCCGCGCGGTCTTCGTGCGTGAGGGCGCCACGGTCGCGTACGTGCGCAAGGGACGACGCTTCGAGCGGCGGGTGTTGACGGTGGCACACCGCAGCGACGAGCAGGTCGCCGTGTCGGACGGACTCGCGGTCGATGACGAGGTCGCACTCGTCGAGCCGTCCGCCGACCAGGTCGTGAGTTCATGACCGTCGCCAAAGTCATCGCACGCGCCGCGGGCACGGCATTCGTGTCTGCGACCGCCCTGGTCTTCGCCGGGTGCACCACGGCGGCATCATCGTCGACCGCCGTCCCAACGGCGCCGGTTGTACGAGGGGATGTCGTCGCCGACCTCTACACCAGCGGAGAGTTCACGGCCAGCAGGAACCAGCTCATTTCCGCGCCCGCCGTCCCCGGCTCGTTGCGGCTCATCCAGCTGGCAACGTCCGGCACCGCCGTCACGGCTGGCGAGGTGATCATGCGCTTCGACCCGGCCGAGCAGATGTTCAACCTCGAGCAGGCCGAATCAGAGGTGGCCGAGGCCGAGCAGGAGTTGGCAAAGCAGGATGCCGACCGCGCCGTGCAGGCCGCGCAGGACGAGGTGAACCTGCTGAAGGCCCGCTTCGAGGTCCGCAAGGCCGAACTGGACGTGACGACGAACGAATTGCTCAGCGCGGTGGACGCGCGCAAGAACGAGCTGTCGCTCGAAGAGGCGCGACGCAAGCTGGCCCAGCTCGACGAGGACATCAAGTCGCGCGGCGAGACGAACAAGGCATCGCTGGCCGTCCTGCAGGAGAAGCGTCAGAAGGCCGCGCTGGCGCGTGACAACGCACTGCGGGCGATTGCGCAGATGGAAGTGCGCGCGCCGTTCGACGGGATCGTCGCGGTGCGCCAGAACCAGGATGCTGGCTTCTCCGTCCCGGGGATGACCTTACCCGACTTCCGTGAAGGCGATGTCGTCTTCCCTGGCCGGCCGGTGCTGAGCATTCTCGACCCGGCGGAACTCCAGTTGCGGGCACGCGTCGCCGAGTCGCTCGCCACCGGGCTCTCACCCGACCAGGTGACGGAGGTCCAACTCGATGGCACGACCCGGCCACCGTTGCCGGCCAGGGTGCTCGCGGTGTCGGGGATGGCCGACCGTGGCGGCTTCCGCATGCCCTCGGCGCAGCGCGAGTTCGAGGTGGTCATCGCGCTGACCGACGAGGCGACGGACGTGGAGCCAGGACGCAGTGCCCGCATCCGCATCAGTGGCACGCCGCTGAGCGACGTCCTCTCAGTCCCCAGGCAGGCCATCTTCGATCGCAACGGCGAGCCGACCGCCTTCGTGCGGCGCGACGGTCGTTTCACGGCCACGCCGCTCAGCATCGTCGCGCGCACCCAGACCCGGGTCGTCATCGACGGCCTCGAAGAGGGCACGCTGGTGGCCCTTGCCGATCCCGAGGCCACTGGAAGCGCCGCGAAGGGTCAGGCCCAGCCACCGGCGGCCGCCGCGGGAGCGGTCCGGTGACGACGTTCGCCAACACGGCGCGCCGGCGACGCACCGGCCTCTTCGTCAGGCTCGTGCCCGACATGCGCATGGGGCTCGACAACCTGTTCGTCAACAAGCTCCGCTCGATGCTGACGATGCTCGGGATGATCTGCGGGGTCTCGGCCGTCGTGGCCATGCTCTCGATTGGTGCCGGCGCCCAGCAGCAGGTGATGGCCTTCATCGAGAACCTTGGCGTCCGCAATCTGATCATCGAGGCCCGCGAGTCCACCGACTGGCAGTCGTTGCAGAAGGTGCGGGCGCTGTCGCCCGGCCTCACGCTCAACGACCTGCGGCTCATCGAGGCCAACGTCAGCGGCGTACAGCGGACGTCGGCGCGCAAGCGCTTCACGCCCACCAGCCTGCTGCCGCGTCCCGGCCGCGAGATGCCCGTCGTGTACGGCGTGTCGCCGTCATATGCCGACATCTCCGGCGTCCACGTCGCCGCGGGCCGCTTCTTCGACGACGACGATGCGCGGCGTGCCGCGGCGGTGTGCGTGCTGGGTGAAGGTGTCGCCGACCGGTTGTTCGCCGGACGTTCGGCGATCGGCGAGTTCGTGAAGGTGAACGAGCAGTGGTTCCGCGTGGTTGGCGTGACGGGCCCGCAGATGAGCGCGCCCGGCGGCGTCGATGGCGTGCCGGCGGAAGACCGCAACAACCTCATCTACGTGCCGCTGTGGGCGGCGATCCTGCGCCTGGAGGACACGACCAGCCGCTTCCGTGACGAGATCGACGGCATGTACCTGCAGTTGCAGTCCGCCGACCAGTCGGTGGCGTCGTCGCGCACGGTACGCGGCCTGCTCGACGAAACCCACCGCCAGGCGGGCGACTTCAGCGTGATCGTGCCCGCCGAACTCCTGGCAGAGCAGCGGCGCACGCAGCGCATCTTCCAGATGGTGATGGTGGCCATCGCGTCCATCTCGCTGCTCGTCGGCGGCATCGGCATCATGAACATCATGCTGGCCAGCGTTCTCGAGCGTACGCGCGAGGTCGGTGTGCGCCGCGCGGTGGGTGCGACGCAGGCCGAAGTGGTGCGGCAGTTCCTGATTGAAGCCACGATCATCTCCGGGGCGGGAGGCCTGATCGGCGTGGTCGTGGGCGTTGCGCTGTCGCGGGTCGTGGCGTACTTCGCCGGGTGGACCACGGTCATCACACCGACGTCGGTCATCCTGGCGTTCACCGTCTCGGTGGCGATTGGCCTGATTTTCGGCGTCTATCCTGCACGCAAGGCCGCGCGACTCGATCCCGTCAAGGCGCTGCACTACGAGTGACCCGCGGCGGGAACCGAAGGCCAGGCACGTCCGTGCTCGGCGCGTCATCGGATCAGCCCCGCTCTCGGCCGTCAGAACGCAAAATAGAACACCAGGTCCGCGCCGTAGCGCTCGATGCGCTGGGTCAGCGAACGGTTGCCGGCTGACAGTCCCGCGCCATCGGCGAAACTCCCCTGCAGACGCAGAAAATCCGCCAGGCGGTACTCGAGCAGGAACTGCGATACCTGCTGACTGCCGAACTGCTGCCGGAACTTCACGAACAGGTCCTGGCGAAGCTGCTGGCCGACGACGACCGCGGGGTTCACCCGTCCGGACGGGTCGGTGGTTTCGACGTCGAAGACGTCGAGGTCGAGCGAGTTGCCGAGGGCCTGCGCAATGGGCGAGACCGCGAAACCCGCGGCCACGCCGCCTGCACTCTGCATGAGGCTGGTCTGTTGCCCGGTGCCCAGCTGGTTCAACGGCTGGTTGAAGACGATGAGCGCGAGCACGTCCGCTTCGTCGAGCGGCGGGTCGCTCGACAGACTCAAGGTCGGCTCCTGGGCCGTCCCCTGAATGCGGACGCGTGCTTCCACGCCCTGAATCACGCGCTCGGCGGTGATGTCGAGTGACGGGTTCGTCGTCCCGGCACCGTGGAAGAGCACCTGCCCATCGCGCGCGATGTCGAACCGCCGGCCCTGATAGGAGTACGTGCCGCGCACCGTGTTGACCGCCCCGATCAGCACCAGTGCCTCGCCCGCCGTCTTGGCGACGCGGAAATCGCCGCCCATCGTGACGTTGACGTCACCGATGCTGTTGCGGCCAAGCTGCAGGTCGCGCCCGCGAAGCAGCAGATTGTCGGGAATGCGAACCCGCACGTTCAGCGCCAGGTCCTCGTAGACGAATGCCGCGCGGGATTCCGGCGGCGGAGCCGTCGGGTCGAGCGGGTCGCCGGCCTCGCGCAGGATGTTCGGAACCACCGGGAAGGCGTCCTCGTCGGCGTAGGTCGGAATGCCGTGATAGGTCCGCTCGGTATCGTACGAGCCCGTCGCGAACCGAGCCAGCACTGCACCCACGTCGAGCCGTCCGGAGGCAAGCACGAGGTCGCCCTCGATGACTGGCGCGGCCAGCGTGCCGGCCAGCTTCAGCGTGCTGTGGATATCCAGTTGGCCCAGCTCGTTGTCGACCACACGGACGCCATTACCCGAGAGCGTCAGCGCGAGGTTGCCCCTGCTCGCGTTGCGCAGCCCCACCTCGCCTGCCACCGCCAGCGTGCGCCCGTCTCCCGACTCGGCGGTGAGCTGCCGTACGAGCAGGCGGTCGTCGGCGAAGTCGAGCGTGCCGTTGATGTTGCGATAGGTGACGCCCGTCGCCGTCACGAAAAATCCCGCATCCACGAGGCGCACGTCGCCGGCGACGACGGGCTCGCGACCGGTATTGGTCAGCCGAACATCGAGCTGAGCCCGCCCCGTCAGCTCGCGAAGCTGCGTCGTGAACCCCTCGGCCAACCTCAGGTCGACCGACGTCGATCGGATGGCGACGTCGAGCCGGTCGCTGCCATCGGCCGTCGTCGCCGGGATCCACTCGGGCGGCAGGAACAGGGTGTGCGGGACAACGCCCTTCGCGGTCACGTAGGCGGAGTCGCTCTGGCGGACGATCGCGTCGACCTCCGCCTGCCGGCCATCGTCATCCACCTGCGCCTGGACGAGCGCGATCGCCATGTCGCGATACCGGCCGTCGCGGGCCTCGAGCCGACCTGCAGCCGTCGGCACCGCCCGCGTTCCGCCGATGCGCGCGGTCAGCGACAGCGTTCCGTCGGCATCGATGTCCTGGCCTGCAAGAAGGAGCGCATCGCCGACGTCCAGGGCGGAGGCCGTCACGGTGAGCGCGTGCACCGCGGTCTCGTCCATGGCGACGCGTCCCGCGACGTCGAGCGACTGTGCGCCGCTGGCCAGGGACAGGGGCGCGATGTCGATCGCCTGGGGCGAGAGGGTCAGCACCGCCTCGCTGCCCGGGGCGAGCGTCCATCGCACGGTGTCGCGCTCGATCGCCAGCTCGCGGACGGTCAGCACCTGCTGCGCATCCTCCAGGACCAGGGTGCCCGTGCCCCGTGCGGTCCGCATTGCATCGCGTGCGGTCACGTTGAACGACACGGCGCCAGGTACGTAGCCGATGTCGCCGGCGACAGCCTCGAGGGGCAGTCCCGCCACGACCACGCCGGACGCCTCGACGGTCGCCTCTACGTCCAGTCGGTCGGGTGCGAGGTCGGGCACGCGGACGGTGTACCGGGTCGTGACGTTGGCTGCGCTGGCCGTGTCGTCGTAGGCGAGGGCGGTGCCCGTCAGCGTGCCGGCGGCCTGGAAGGCGGCGCGGGTTCCCGATATCGTGCCCTCGGTGACGGCGGCACCGGTGAGCGGCAGCTTCGCGACACGCGCCGGGTCGACGAGCGATGTCGCGTCGAGGCGATACGTGAAGTTCGACGAACCCGCATCGCCGAGCGCGAGCGGACCCTTACCGGTCAGCGTGAAGCCGTCGCCGGTTCCCTGCAGCGCCCGCACGTCCAGCACGCCACCGTCGAGCCTGACGCCGGCGGTCACCTCGCGAAAAGGCACGTCGAGCAATGTCGGGTGCACGAGCGTGAACGACCCGTCGACGTTGACGGTGTCGAGGCCGACATCGTCCAGTGTGGTGAAGCTCACGACCGCGTCGACATCGCCGGACAGGGTGCCCGTGAGGGCCGACACTCCCGTGAGGGTGGCGAGGTCGTAGTCGTCAACACGCCCCTTCGCCGTCACGTCCAGTTGGTCACCGCCGAGCACGGCCTCGACAGCCATCTCCGGGACGCGTCCACCCATCACGCTGGTGTCGCGGAGGGTGGCTGAAGCGGCCAGCCGAATCGGTTCTGCTGTCTGGCGCGCGCCCTCCACGGTGAACGTGCCGTTGACCACGCCCTCGTAGCGTTCGTGCTGCAACGCCGCAACGTCGAGCGCACGTCCGAGCCGCGGAAGGTCGAGCCCCTCGACGTCGCCCTGCGCGTCGAAGCGAAACCCGCCGCCGTCACGCTCGAACGACCCGGCGAACCCCGGTGCCAGCGACGCACCCTCGACCGTCGAGGCGTCGAGGACACCTGTGGCGCGAAGGCGCGACAAGGGGCCATCCACCGTGTAGGCGCCGGCGAGCGACGTCTCGAGTTCGGGCGCGGGCACTGACGCGGGCAGCTGCCGGAGGTCGACCTGCTCGATGCGGCCGGCGAGAGAGAGCGCGAGTTCGCGGCTGGACGGCCCTGGACGGTCGATGTACCCCCGAGTCGTGGCGCGGCCACCGTAGGCAGCCGCACGTGCCGTGAGTTCGATGCGGCGACCGCGGAGCCGTCCCTCGGCGACGACGGCCGTCGCGGCATAGCCGTACGCCGATGCCTCAGGGCCGCGAAAGGCGAACGTGCCGTCCATCGCGACCCCCGGCGTGGCCGACGGGAAGCGCAGGTCGAAGGTCGCGTCGCCGGTGATGCGTCCTGTCGCGGCAGGCTGGCCGACCCACGGGGCGAGATCGATGCCCTGAATCGCCAGCGAGCCCGCGACGGCGCGCGTCGGGCCTGTCAGATCGAGGGTGAGCGGTCCCCGGACGTTGCCGACCGTCGAGGTGAGTTCGAGGTCGAGGCGCAGCGCGTTCAGCGTCCCGGTGATGCCGGTGCGCAGGGACGGACGCAGGTCGAGATACGCGATCGCCGGGATGAACCGGCCGATCTCTGGCAGCGACAGGCCCGGGCTCACCACGTCGAGTGCGTACGTCAGCGGCGCGTCTGGCTCGGCGCGCGTGAGCCTGCCGTCCACCTGAACGCTCGACGCGCCGGTCGTCACGTCGAGGGCCTCGAACTGCCAGCCCTCGGCAGAGTTGACGAGGCTGCCGCTGAACGACTGCAGGGTCAGGTCCGGCTCGGTCGCCCGCAGCGACAGAGCGTTCACCTCGATGCGCAGCGCCTCGGGCGAACTGCGCACGGCACCGCGAAAGGCCAGCCCCTCGATGCTGCGCGGTATGGTCGCCGACGGCTCGACGCCCACACCCGCGACCGACACCAGCCCGTCCGAGACGGCGATGTCGGGCAGCCAGAACGTTGCCCGCGGTGCGTCGGGTCTGGCGGGCGCCCGCGGCTTCAGCAGCCTCGCGACATTCCAGCCCGTGGGTGTCTGTACGGCGCGCACCACCGGTCGCTGCACGTCCAGGTGCGCGATGACGCGGCCGTCCGACAGCAGCTCACCCAGGCCGTAGGTCACCGAGACCCGGTCGATGGACACCACGGGAGCGCCGTCCTGGACGATCGCGACGTCGGTGAGCGTGACGCCGTCGAACAGCCGGCCGTCCAGCCGGCCGATCACCAGTTGTCCCTCGACGAAGCGCTCGGCCTGACGCATGGCGGTCCGGCGCAGCCAGTCGCGGAACCAGGGCGTCTGCGACACGACCAGCACCGCCACGAGCAGCCCGATCAGCAGTACCGACAACCGGGTCGCGACACGAAGCCAGCGGCGTCTGACAGCCACGCTAGAACGCCTGCCCGATGCTGAAGTGCATCCGCCAACGGCGTTCTTCGGGCACGCCGTCGACGAGCAGCCCGGGAATGGGGTTCAGCTGATGGCCGAAATCGAAGCGGACGGGACCGACGGGTGTCAGGTAGCGCGCCCCCACGCCGAGCGTGTAGCGCAGATCGTCGACGTGCAGTTCAAAGCTCCGAGCCCACACGTTGCCCGCATCGAGGAACATGACCGCCGACAGGTTACCGCGCACGGGCACGCGCGCCTCGGCGGAGGCCTCGAAGAACGAATGCCCGCCAATCGGCAGCCCCGAGCCGCTCAGTGGGCTCACGTCGAACCGGCCCCACCCACGCAGGCTCGACGCCCCCCCGAGGAAATACCGCTTGAAGAAGGGGACGTCGACGACCAGCGGGCCGGACGAACTGAGCGTGCCCGTCCGCACGCGCCCCGCCAGCACCGCGCGCCGTGCCACCGTGGCGTAGCTGCGCAGTTCCCCGAGGTACTCGCGGTAATTGAAGTCACCCGGCAGCCACTGTCCCGCCTGCTCCACGTGCACCTGTGCGAGGTACCCGCTGCGCGCGTCGATGAGGCTGGGCGTCGTGTTGCGCTGAAGGTCGAACCCGAGGGCCACCAGCGTCCCGTGCGCCGCGCCGCGTGTGGGGTTGAGTCCAAGGGCGATCAACTCGTCGCGGAACGACAGATCCTCGAGCGCGAAGTCGGAGATCGTGTAGTCCTCGTACTCGTTCACGAAGGTGACCGATGCCGTTGTCAGGGCCTGCCGGCGGGCGATCGGATCACTGCGTGACAGTTCCCTGGCGAGTGTCACTCGCCCACCGCTGGTCAGGAGGGAGTATGCCGGCTCGTCGGCGTACCAGTACTGAAGGCCCGTACTCATCGAGATGCCGCGCCGAAAC
Organism: uncultured Vicinamibacteraceae bacterium; assembly: GCA_964388335.1. Taxonomy (GTDB): domain Bacteria; phylum Acidobacteriota; class Vicinamibacteria; order Vicinamibacterales; family Vicinamibacteraceae; genus JAEZDP01. The sequence goes on from CAYMAG010000077.1 coordinate 10,567, forward strand.
AGCGACGGCTCTTCGAAGCTCGCCCGGGCGCCTCGATCGAGCGACGACCACTTGGTCTGCACCTGTGCGGTACGCGCGCCCCCGAAGAAGTTCAGATGCCGCAAGGTACCGACGACTCGGGCGCGTTCCTCACTGCCGAATCCTGGCGCCACGGAGACGCGACGGGGCTGGCCCTGCGTGAGGGTCACGTTCACGGGGACGGCCGTGGATGCACCGTCGTCCTCGGTCGTGATACTGACGAACTGAAAGATCTCGCGCGCGTACAGGCGCCGCTGGCTCTCGAGCACTTTCGACAGCTTGAACGACTCGCCTTCCTTGAAGGCCAGCAGCGACTTGACACGCCCGTCGCTCACGGTGCCGTTGCCGCGGACGGTGACGGTGCCGAAGGTCGTGAGCGGACCGGCGTCGGCGACGACGACGAGCAGCACCGTTCCGGGCGTACGTCCCTCGCCTTCGAGCACGGTCACGGTCGATCGGGCGTAGCCTCGTTCCTGCAGGACGGCGAGCGTGCCTGCCTGCGTCCTGCGGACGTCGTCCTGTACACGGCGCCGGCCGGCGACGACGGAGATCCGACTGGCCACGACCGCCTGATCCTCCTCGTTCAGCACGTCGAACCCGAAGGTCTCGACCCGGTCCACGACGACGGGCCGTCCCTGCTGGACGTGCACCGTCAGGTGGACGGCGTCGGAGTCGGCGGGCTCGTCGATGTCGACGTGGGTCACGCGGGCGCGTGGAAAACCGTTGTCCGACAGGAAGGCGACGATGCGATACAGATCCCGCTGGAACTCTTCGCGGACGAACGCGTGATCGCGGCCGAAGAACGGCAGGCGGCCGCTGACGCGCGTCCCGAGGACGCCGACGATCGCCTCCACGTCGACGTCGGTGACGCCTTCGATGGTGAGGCTGCGGACCAGGCGCGGACGCGGGGTGTCCTCGTCGGTCGTCTGGGCTCCCGCCGCGGACGATCCGATCAGTGTTCCCAGCAGGACGACAGCCAGCACGCGCCGACAGGACGGGACGACCACCCGGGCATGTTGCCTTTCTTGGACAGCGATCCACAAGCGCCCGGGACGCACGAAGGGCGCCGCGTGGGCGCCCTTCGTCTCCGATCCGAACTGGCGCGCCGGGGGGTGGCGCGCTATCTCATGTGGGTCTCAGACTTCCGACTTTGGGGCATCGACGGACTCGGGCAGACGGCCACGGCCCCCGCGGCTGGCTTGACCGCCCTTGCGGCCCGCAGCGCGCGCTTCCTCCGACGTCCACTCATGGGCCGTGCCCTTGGTGTGCGCCGCTCGTCCGCCCTTGCTGGCGATCTCGCGCTGCTTCTCGGCAGACATGGACGCGAATCCGCGCCGTTCCTTGCGACGCGGCTGGTCGATGGGCAGTCCCGGTATGGCGTTGGTCATCGTGTCGTCGTTCATGGTGCGTGCCTCCATTGGTCGCGTTATGGGACGGCCCGCCATCCAGCGGGGCCGACCCGGTCGTTGCTCGTCAAGACAGACCACATCAGGACTTACAACAACCGTGCCAGCTCGACGCACCACAACCGGATGCACGGCCTTGCTGCGCGGACCACAAGGAGTGGACCCGATTTCCACACCACGAACGGTGGGCGATTGTGGGCAACAGCTCAACCGTGTCCGGAAGCTGAACGGAAAAGGTTACACGGTGGGCCGTTCTGGCAGCCCCCGCGGAAGGAACAGCCCGGAGACCAGGGCGGCCACGGAGACAACCGCTCCTGCCACGAACGCCCGGTGCAGACCGAGTTCGAGCGCCTCCGGCGACGGCAGCCCCGTGGACGGAAGCGACGCGGTCACGATGGCGCCCATGACGGCGACACCGATGGCACCACCTATGCTCCGCGCGAAGGCTCCGAGCGAGGTGGCCACGCCCAACTGCGACCTGGGCACCGACGCCTGCACGGCAAGCAGCAGCGAGAGCATCGTCATGCCCATGCCCATACCCATCAGCCCCAGATCGACGTACATCCGCCAGAATGGCGTGCCCTGACGTACCGTGACCAGTCCGAAGAAGCCGAGCGTGACGCAGCTGAGGCCCATGAGCACGAACGGACGATATCCGACGCGCGGCAGCATGCGACCGGTCACGACCGACATCACCACCCACCCGAGGAGTAGCGGCGTCAACACGCCACCGGCCTCGCTGGCCGATCGGCCCAGCGCCGATTGCACATACAGAGGGACGTAGGTGAGCGCGCCGAAAATGCCGATGCCCAGGAGCATGTTGCTCAGCGTCGTAACGGCCACGAGTCGCTTGGCCAGGATGTCGAGCGGCAGAATCGGGTCCGCGGCTCGCCGCTGAGAGACGACAAACAGCGACCCCAGCACGATCGCACCACCGTAGAGCACACGGACCGTCCCCGGGGACAGGGTCGCGTCGCTGGTGGACGACTGATTCAGCGCGACCATCAGGGCCGTGACCGTGCCCATCAGCAGCAGGGCACCCGCGTAGTCGACGCGAGGGCGGCCTTCCTGGGCGGTCGTGTCGCGCAGGTATGCCGCGACCAGCGCCCCTGCCGCGATGCCGAAGGGGACGTTGACGAAGAAGACCCAGCGCCACGACAGGCCCTCCGTGATCACCGCGCCGGCCAGCGGCCCGAGAACCGAGGCGATGCCCCACACGCCCGCGAACAGCGCCTGGGCGCGCGCCCGCTCTTCCAGCGTGAAGATCTCGCCGAGAATCGTCATGCCCAGGGGCAGGAGGCCGCCGGCTCCGATGCCCTGGAGGGCACGAAACGCGATCAGCTGTTCCATCGACTGGGCGAACCCGGACAGCACCGACCCGATCACGAACACGGCGATGGCCGCCACATAGAAGCGGCGACGTCCGTAGATGTCGGACAGGCGGCCCCAGATGGGCGTCGTCACGGTTGCGGTGAGCAGGTAGGCCGAGAACACCCAGCTGTAGTGCGACAGGCCTCCAAGCTGATCGACGACCGTGGGCATGGCGGTCGCCACGATGGTGGCTTCGATCGCACCCAGAAAGCTGCCCCCGAGGACGCCGAGCGTGATCAGGGCGCGGTGCGAGTGGCGGAGGCGATCGAACATCGACATGGGGAAAGGAAAGAGG
>CAYMAG010000077.1:13756-20563 GCA_964388335.1 uncultured Vicinamibacteraceae bacterium
GGGGGGCGCCACGACCCATCGCCCGCCGCGGCCCGAAGCCCGTAATAGTCTACCGGCCGTTGTACGATGGCAGGATGAAGACCGTGCACTGCGTGAAGCTGGGACGCGACCTGCCCGCCCTCGACGAGGCGCCGTGGCCCGGCCCGCTCGGTGAGCGCATCCTGAACGAGGTGTCCGCCGACGCGTGGGCGATGTGGGAAGAGCAGATGAAGATGATCCTGAACGAGTACCGCCTGATGCCATGGCAGAAGGAGGCACAGGATCTCGTCGCCCGGCACATGGAGGAGTACTTCTTCGGCAAGCAGTCCACGCCGCCGCCCGGCTTCGTCCCCGAGCAGGGCTGAAGCACCCTCGAGCCCGAACATCCCGGTAGGCCGCGGCTCGCCGCGCCGGGGCGTCGACGCGCCCAGTCTGGCGGGCCAGTCTGCCGGGGCCCGTGCGCTACACTTGGAGGGTTTGCGTACCGACATGACCGTTGAGAATGCTCCTGCGCGCCGCCAGCGCGTGCTCGTCACCGGAGGCGCCGGCTTCCTCGGCATCAACCTGCTCCGCTACCTGCACGCGCGCGGCTACGACCTCGCCTCGCTCGACATCGCCGAGTTCACCTACCCCGACATCGCACCGCACTGCGACATCGTGCTGGGGGACATCCGCAAGGTGGACGATGTGGAACGGGCGATCGCGGGCGCCGACTTCGTCGTGCATTGCGCGGCCGCGCTGCCGCTCTACTCACCCGACGACATCCACACCACCGACGTCGTCGGTACGCGCATGATGCTCGACGCCGCGCGGCGCCACGGCGTGAAGCGCTTCGTCCACATCTCGTCGACCGCGGTCTACGGCATTCCGGATCATCATCCGCTGCGCGAGGACGACCGTCTGCACGGCGTTGGCCCGTACGGCATCGCAAAGGTGGAGGCCGAAGGCGTCGCGCAGGAGTTCCGTGGGGCCGGCCTGGTGGTGCCCATCCTCCGCCCCAAGTCGTTCATCGGGCCGGAGCGGCTGGGCGTATTCGCGCTGCTGTACGACTGGGCGCTCGACGGCCGCCACTTCCCCATGATCGGGAACGGCCACAACCGCTATCAGCTGCTCGACGTCGAGGACCTCTGCACGGCGATCCATCGGTGCCTCACGCTGCCCGAGGCGGCGGTGAACGACACGTTCAACATCGGGGCGAAGGAGTTCCTCACGATGCGCGAGGACTACCAGATCGTGCTCGACCACGCCGGAAAGGGGCGCCGCATCATCGGCTTCCCGGCTGCGCCGGCCATCTGGGGCCTCCGCGCGCTCGAGGCACTTGGCATTTCCCCGTTGTACAAGTGGGTCTACGAGACGGCCTCGAAGGACTCGTTCGTCGCCATCGACAAGGCCGAGCGCCAACTGGGCTTCACGCCGGCGTTCTCGAACCGCGATGCCCTGTTGCGCAACTTCGAGTGGTACATTGCCCATCGTCACCAGTTCGCCGACGCCTCGGGCGTGTCGCACCGCGTGCCATGGAAGCAAGGCGCGCTGGGACTCCTGAAGCGCTTGTTCTGACCGGCCCGTTCCTTCGTTCCTGACTTCCTTCGTTCCTTGACTCCTTCGTTCCTTGGCTCCTTCGTTCCTTGGTTCCTTGACTCCTTCGTTCCTGTCTTCCTTCGCTCCTTCGCTCCTTCGTTCCTTGACTCCTTCGTTCCTTCGTTCCTCCCATGCCCACACTGACCATCGAATCCTTCGGGACGTTCGACGTTCCGGCCGACAAGCGCCTCGTCCTCGCCATCGAGGACGCGGGCGTCGACATCCTGCACGCGTGTGGAGGGAATGCCCGCTGCACGACCTGCCGGGTGGAGTTCATCGCTGGAGAGCCGGCGCGGATGACGCAGGCCGAGAAGGACAAGCTCGAGCAGCGCGAACTCACAGGCGTCCGCCTCTCGTGCCAGATCGTGTGCGACCACGACATGACCGTCCGCGCCATCAGCCGCCTCGAGGGATCGGGCCGTGCCGATGCCGGCGGACCACCGGCGGCCGAGATCACGCCTGAGCCGGTGTGGGTGTAGTCATGCTTCATGACTCATGCTTCATGTCAGCCCGCTACGCGTTCGCGGACCCACTGCGGATGAAGCGCGCGCGGTGAAGGAGAGCCACGCCGGTTCCGAGGTCGGCCATGAGCCTGCGCGCGACAGCCGGCGTGACGGGCGTCGCCCGACATCTGCTCGAGAGACAGGGACTTGCGGTCTCCGCACGATCGTTCATCAACGTGGTCGTGTGGTGAGCACCGGTTCAGTAACGCCCTGAACGCCGACCAGCCCGAGCACAGTCGTCAGCGCGATCTGCGCCCCTTCGCAGGCGTTCGTCGGGTCCCACCATTCATCGCGCGTGTGAGAGCCGCTGGACGTTCCGCCGCTGCCAAGGGTAGTCGCCGGAATACCGAGCGAGATCGGGACGTTCGCATCAGTGCTGTATCCGACGGTTCTACCGGACCCTTACCGGCGCCGACGATGGACCTCACGGCCGCCTGCACAATCCGCGCGGAAGACGCGGTTTCGCCTCCGGGCCGGTCGCCAATCAGTTTGGCCGAGAAGCGCACTTGCGTCGCGGGATCGGTGGCGCCCCAAGCCCGAAGCCTGGAGGCATGAAGCATGAGGCATGAGGCATTGAGGCCCGAAGCCTGAAGCCCGAGGCATGAGGCATGAAGCATGAGGCATGAGGCATGAGGCATGAGGCATGAGGCATGAGGCATGAGGCATGAAGCATGAAGCATGACTCCCCGTCCTCCCACCTAATTCACCCCTCCCATCAGCTTCCGCATCGGCCGCGTGAACGCCCACAGCAGCAGGCCGAAGGCAACACCGAGCGCACCCACGACCCCGAAGAGCGCCGGAAGCGGCAGCGTCTCGTAGAACGAGGCGAGCCGTCCGCCGATGTAGTTGCCCACCGACGCCGCCAGGAACCAGATGCCCATCATCAGGCCGACGATGCGGGCGGGGGCGAGCTTGGTCATCACGCTGAGCCCCACCGGGCTCAGGCAGAGTTCCCCGCTGGTGTGCAGCAGGTACGTGACGGCGAGCCACATCGGACTCACGCGCACCCCCTGCGCCGACAACTGCGCGGCGACGACCAGCACCGCGAACCCGAGGCCCACCTGGATCAGGCCGAGCGCGAACTTGACGGTGCTCGACGGCTCACGCGGCCCCAGCCAGATCCACAGCCAGGCGAACACCGGCGCCAGCGCGATGATGTAGAGCGAGTTGAGCGACTGGAAGTAGCTCGATGGGAAGCCGATGCCGAACAGCGTGGAATCGGTGGCCCGCTCGGCGAACAGGTTGAGTGTCGACCCGGCCTGTTCGAAGAGCGACCAGAACAGGGATGCCGCGAGGAAGAACACGCCGACCGCGTAGAGGCGATAGCGCTCCTGCGGCGTCCAGTCGGCGACGAAGTACAGCCACCCGAAGAACACGACCACCGTGAGCAGCAGTGCATACCCGGCCGCATCGGCCACACCGGTCGGGCTCACCGTCCACCAGCCGAGCGCCCCGCCCGCCGCCACGAGCGCCAGCAGCCCGAAGATGCCGGCGGCGATCGCCAGCGTGCGCGAGCGCAGTTGCGCAGACGCCTCGGCGGAGGCCGCTGGCGCCGGACGGCGGCCCGCATCGCCGAGGTGCTTGCGGCCGAGCTGGTACTGGATCAGGCCGAAGGCCATGCCGATGCCGGCCGCGCCGAAGCCGAGGTGCCAGTCGACCCGCTGGCCGAGGTACCCGCAGACGAGCGGGGCCGTGAAGCCGCCGATGTTGATCCCCATGTAGAAGATCGAGAACCCGGCGTCGCGCCGCACGTCGTCTGGCGCGTAGATCTGTCCGACGATCGCGCTGACGTTCGGCTTGAGCAGCCCGGTGCCCAGCACGATGAGCAGCAGACCCAGGTAGAACGTGGTGAGGCTCGGCACCGCCATGCTGAAGTGGCCGAGCATGATGAGCACGCCCCCCCACAGCACCGCGGCCTGCTGACCAATCAGCCGATCGGCGACCCATCCGCCGGGCAGGCTCATCATGTAGACCATCGAGGTGTAGAGGCCGTACACGGCGCCGGCCGTCCCCGTGTCGAAGCCGAGCCCGCCCGCGGCGGGCGCCGCGGTCATGAACAGGATGAGCAGCGCCCGCATCCCGTAGTAGCTGAACCGCTCCCACAACTCGGTGAAGAACAACGTGGACAAGCCCCGCGGGTGTCCGAAGAAGCCCTGATCATGGGTCGGCATCACCGACACAAATAGCACAGGTGCCGCAGCCTACAATGCGAGGATGCCCACTTCGGCTCAGGCTCCGGACGCCCAGCGTCCTCTGCGACGCGACATCCGGCTCCTCGGCGAACTCCTTGGGCAGGTGATTCTCGAGCAGGAGGGTCAGGCGCTCTTCGACATCGAGGAGCGGGTGCGCCAGACATCACGCCGGGGCGACTTCGGGGCGGTCCAGACGATCGTCGCCGCGCTCTCACTCGACGAGCAGGCGCGCCTCGTACGGGCGTTCTCGCTCTACTTCCAGCTCACCAACCTCGCCGAGCAGCACCACCGCATCCGGCGGCGGCGGCAGTACGCGGTCGAGCGGCGCGTGGGTGCCGAATCGCTCGACGCCGCGTTCCGCCAGTTGAGAGACGCCGGCATCGGCGACGAGGCCCTGCAGCACGCGGCGCGGCACGTGTCGCTCGAACTCGTGCTGACGGCCCATCCCACGGAAGCCACGCGTCGCACCGTGCTCACCGCCCAGCTCGGCGTCAGCGCCCTGTTGCATCAGCTCGACGACCCGCAGTTGTCGGACGCCGGCCGTCGCGACGTCGAGGACACGCTGGCGGAACTCATCACGACGCTCTGGCAGACCGACGAGACACGCGCCAAGCGACCGCGCGTCGTCGACGAGATTCGCCACGGGCTGTGGTTCTTCGAGCAGAGCCTCTTCGACGTCGCGCCCGCGCTGGTGGGCGACTACCGGCGGTGGATGCCGGACGCGCCGCTGCCGATTCGCTTCGGGTCGTGGATCGGCGGCGACCAGGACGGCAACCCCAACGCCGGCCCCGACACCCTCACCCAGGCCGTCGATCGGGCGCGGCGACTCGTCATCGGCCGCTACCTCGACGAACTCCACGCGCTCGCCAGGTCGCTGGGCGTGTCGAGTTCGGTCGTCGACGTGGACGAGGCGCTGCTGACGACGACGGAAGCCGACGCGGCGAAGATGCCGAAAGTCAACGCAGACATCGGGGCGTCGCTCGACGAGGAGCCGTATCGCCGGAAGCTGTGGATGATGTGGCACCGCCTGCGGCGCACGCTGACCGCCGACGGACCGCACGCCTACGCGTCGGCCGACGAGTTCCGCGCCGACCTCGACCTCATCGACCACAGCCTGCGCGCCCATCGGGGCGACCGCATCGCCAACGGCCGCCTCGCGGCGCTGCGCCGCCGGGTCGAGATCTTCGGCTTCCACGTCGCCAAGGTGGACGTGCGGGTGCACGCGCGCGACCTCGAGGCGTCGGCGGATCGCGTCGCCGCGACGCTGCAGACCGTCGCCGATCTCCACGCGTCGCACGGACCGGCCGTCTGCGACACCCTGATTCTGTCGGGGACGACAGGAACCGCGCCCGTCCTGCGGGCGCTGCAGATGACCAGGGACGCCGGCCTCACGCTTGCCGTCGTGCCGCTGTTCGAGACCATCGACGACCTCCAGCACTCCGGCGACGTCGTCGATACCCTGCTCCGCGAGCCCGCGTTCGCCGACCTCCTCGATCGGCGGGGTCGCCGGATCGAGGTGATGGTCGGCTACTCCGACTCGGCCAAGGACGGCGGGTATTTGTCGGCACAGTGGGCGATCTACCGCGCGCAGGAGGACCTTGCGGCAGTCGCGGCGCGCCACGACGTCGAACTCACCATCTTCCACGGCCGCGGCGGAAGCACCGGACGCGGCGGCGGACCGACGCACGCGGCCATCCTGGCGCAGCCCGCCGGCCACCCGCCCGGGCGTCTGAAGCTGACCGAGCAGGGCGAAACGATCTCGTTCAAGTACGGCCTGCCCGGGCTCGCCTATCGCAACCTCGAAGCCGCGCTGTCGGCGACGCTGCTCTCGGCCTTCCCGGACGTCGCGCGCTCGGCGGCCCCGGCCTTCGGCCGCGACGTGATGACCGACGCGGCCCGGCAGTCGGAGCGGACCTACCGGTCGCTGGTGTGGACCAACCCCGCGTTCGTCCCGTTCTTCCGCGCGTTCACGCCGGTCGACGAACTGTCGCTGCTCGAGATCGGCTCGCGTCCCGCGCGCCGCCCGGCCGAAGACGCGGCGTACCTGCAGCCGCTCCGAGCCATCCCATGGGTGTTCGCGTGGACGCAGAATCGGTCGCTGCTCCCCGCCTGGTACGGCTGCGGCAGCGGGCTCGCGCCGCTCGCCGAGTCGCGTGCCGGCCTCGAGACGCTGCGGCGGCTCTATCGCGAGTGGCCGTTCTTCCGATCGATCGTCGAGAACCTCGAGATGACGCTGGCCAAGACCAGCTTCGACATCGCGCGCCGGTATCTCTCGCTCGTGCCGGCGGAGGCGGAGCCCGATCGCCATTTCCGCCTCATCGAGGCGGAACACGCCCGCACCACGCAGGTCGTGCTCGACATCGTCGAGGCGAAGCAGCTGCTGGATCGCCATCCGGTCGTGCAGCGGACGATCCACCTGCGCAACCCGTACGTGAACCCGATCAACGCCGTGCAGGTGGAGTTGCTGCGGCGCTATCGGGCGGGTGACGGCAGCGCGGCGCGGCCGCTCGTCCGCACGATTGCCGGGATCAGCGCGGGCCTGAGGAACTCGGGCT
>CAYMAG010000077.1:20663-24074 GCA_964388335.1 uncultured Vicinamibacteraceae bacterium
CGAGCAACTGTGCAGGACCTTTCCAACCCCCTGTCCTGTAGACGAGGTGCTCATGACGTCCTCCCCGCGTTTCATGCGCCGCAGTGGGCTGGCTCTCGCCATCGCGGCGGCGATGTGGCTGGCTCCTTCACCCACCCTGGCCCAGGCCATTTACGGGACCGTCACCGGGACGGTCGTCGATGACTCGGGCGCCGCCATCCCTGGCGCCACCGTCACGCTGGTCAACGAGAGCACCGGCCTGCAGCTGGACGTCGTCTCCGATGACACCGGCACGTACACCGTGCGCAACGTCACCGCCGGACCGTACACGCTGCGGGCGGCCCTCCAGGGCTTCAAGGAGTTCGTGCAGACCGGCGTTCCCGTCACGCCCGGCGGCATCGTCCGCCTCAATGCGCGCCTCGAAGTCGGCGCGCTGAGTGAGTCGGTCACCGTCACGACCGAGGCCGGCCTGCTCAAGACCGACAAGGCCGACGTCAGCGTCGACCTGCGGCCCGAAGAAATCGTCAATCTGCCGCTCAACCAGTACCGCAACTACCAGGCGCTGCTGAACCTCGTGCCTGGCGCCACGCCGCCGCAGCTGCAGAACGCGCAGACCGATACGCCCGGCCGCGCGCTGACGACCAACGTCAACGGCACGTCGCGCAACACCAACACCACACGCATCGACGGCGCGGCGAGCATCAACGTGTGGCTGCCGCATCACGCCGGCTACATCGCGCCGGCCGAGACCGTGGAGAACGTCAACGTCGCGACCAACAGCTTCGATGCCGCCACGGGCATGGCGGGGGGCGCCGCGATGTCGGTGGCCACCAAGTCGGGCACGAACAACATCCGCGGGTCGGCGTTCCTGTTCCGGCAGCAGGACGAGTGGAACGCACGTCCCGGCTATTTCGACCCTGACAAGCTCGACGCCGCGACGTCGGTGATGGGAGGGACCGTTGGCGGCCCCATCCGCAGGAATCAGCTGTTCTACTTCGGGGCGTGGGAGCGCAACTTCGAGCGGCGCAGCCGCTTCGACACCTACACCGTGCCCACCGCACGCATGCGCAACGGCGACTTCGGCGAAGTGCTGGCGTTCAACCCGAACTTCCGTATCTACGACCCGGCCACCGGCAATCCGGCGACGGGCGCGGGCCGCACCGCGTTCCCGGACGCCGTGATTCCCGCCGACCGCATCAGCCCCATCTCGCAGCAGATCCAGGCCCTGTACCCGGCCCCCAACGACCCCGGCACGAACAACGGCCTGCAGAACAACCTCTTCGTCGGCCGGTTCCCCGAGGCGATTCGCGACAACTACGACGGCAAGATCAACTGGAACCGCACGTCGGCGCACCAGATCTGGGGGAAGTACTCGATGATGGACGCCTCGGTGCAGGATCTCTTCTACCTGCCCTTCGAAGAGGCCGGCGGCGGCGACACGAAGATCTACCTCGGGACGGTCGGCCAGACCTGGACGCTGAGTCCGACGCTCATTCTCGACGGCAACGCCGGCTTCAACATCATGAAGCACGAGTCGCAGGGGCCGGACTTCGGGACGAACTACGGCAGTGACCTGTTCGGCATTCCGGGAACGAACGCCCAGGGCGTGACCGGAAACAGCGCACAGAACCCCGAACTCCACAGCGGCATGCCGGTGTTCACGACCGGCCTGGGCGTGCTGGGCAACAACTCGACCTGGACGCCGGTCATACGCGACGAGCGCAGCTACACGGCCTCGATCAACCTGACCAAGGTGGCCGGCCGTCACGAAGTGCGGACCGGGTTCGACTTCGTCCGCCTCGAACTCACCCACTGGCAGCCCGAGGTCGACAACCCGCGCGGGCAGTTCACCTTCGGCGGCGGAATCACCGGCGTGCCCGGGTATGCCGGCGTCGGCGGGTGGAACGGCTACTCCACGTTCCTCCTGGGCCAGATCAGCAGCTTCGGCAAGAGCGTCCAGTTCGAGGAACTCACGGGTCGCGAGAATCAGTTCGGCCTGTACGTCTCGGACCGCTGGCAGGTGAACGAGAAGCTGACGGTCAACCTCGGGCTGCGGTACGAGAACTACCCGTTGATGACGCGCGTCGGCCGCGGCCTCGAGGTGCTCGACCTCGACACCTTCAACATCCGGCTCGGCGGCCTGGGCGGCAACCCGCAGGATCTCGGCATCCAGACGAGCAACACGCTGTTCGCGCCGCGTCTCGGCGTGGCCTATCGCATCGATGACGACACGGTGTTCCGCGCCGGCTACGGCCGCACCTTCAATCCCCTGCCGTGGTCGCGCCCGATGCGCGGCCGCTACCCGGCCACCATCGCCTACTCGGACGCCGGACCGAACGGGTTCATCCCGTACGGCGACCTCACAGGGGGCATCCCGCCAGCGCCGAACCCGGACATCCAGAGCGGCAACATCCTGCTGGAGCGGGGCGTGCAGATGAACTGGCCCAGCCCGACCAACTCGCAGCGCGGGTCGATTCACTCGTGGAACGTGTTCCTCGAGCGGCGGCTGCCCCTCGACCTCGCCCTCAGCACGGGGTACGTGGCCACGGCGACGCGTGACGGCTACGGGCTGGTGAACCTGAACTACGCCGAGAGCGGCGGCAACGCGAACCGCACGCTCTTCGCGCAGGCCGGCAACGCCGGCATCAACGAGATGGCGTCGTTCGCCTACTCGAACTACCACTCGCTGCAGATGGCGCTCAACCGGCCCTTCAAGAACGGCCTGATGCTGAAGGGCGCCTACACGTTCAGCAAGTCCCTCAACCTGACCGACGACGAGGCCGGCGGCATGTCGTTCAACCAGCCATCGCAGTTCGATCGCAATTACGCCCGCGCGGGATACGACCGGCCGCACATGCTGCAGCTCGGGTTCGTGTACGAGCTGCCGTTCGCCCGTGAGTCGTCAGGCGTGCTCGCGCAGATCGTCAAGAACTGGCAGATCAACGGCATCGGGTCGTGGCTGTCGGGCACCCCGTTCACGGTGGGCGGCGACAACGGCCTGCTCCAGCAGGTCGGCGGCACGCAGACGGCGAACGTGCAGGGCGAGCCGAAGGGCGGCTTCGGCAAGGCGGGTCCCGACGAGCAGTGGTACGACCCGTCGGTGTTCAGCCAGCCGGGAAACGCCTGGGGCAACCAGGGGATCCGCTCGCTGCGTGGGCCCGGCAACTGGAACCTCGACTTCTCGATCTTCCGTGCGTTCCCGATCGGCAGCCGTCGTATCGAGGTGCGCGCCGAGTCGAGCAACGTGTTCAACCACGCGCAGTTCGGCAACCCGGTGACCGGCATCACCGACCCGAACTTCATGCGCATTCGCAGCCTCGCCCGGTCGCCGCGCACGGTGCAGCTCGGCCTCCGCTTCCAGTTCTGATGGGTGCACCCGTTTTCCGGCGTGAACAGAGGATCGCGGAGGACACGGGTGCACACCGTCACGCG
>CAYMAG010000078.1:0-3360 GCA_964388335.1 uncultured Vicinamibacteraceae bacterium
GCATGAAGCATGAAGCATGAAGCATGAAGCATGAGTAGCCCGGCTACACGCTTGCGACGCGTTCCCGGAGTTCGCTCGCCGTGACCGCGACCGGTCCGAAGCGCGTCACCGCCAGGCCTGCGGCCTCCGTGGCGAGGGCGGCCGCCTCGGCGAGGCTGGCCCCGGCCGCGAGCGCCAGCGCGAGGGTGCCGATGACCGTATCGCCCGCGCCGGTGACATCGGCCACTTCATGCGCGACGGCCGCGAGGCGCGCCTCGACGGGCGAGTCCGAGACGGTCCCGTCCAGCACGCACATGCCGTGCTCGCCTCGAGTGATCACCACCGACGTGCAGCCGAGCTGTTGCCTGAACAGTCGCGCCGCCCTCCGGGCATCGGCGTCCGACCGAATCCGGATGTGCGTCGCCGCCTCCGCCTCCGTCTGATTCGGGGTGACCAGCGACACGCCCTGGTAGCGATCGAGGTGGGCGATCTTGGGGTCGACGAGCAGGGGGACGCCGCGGCGTGCCGCCGCCTCTCTCGCGCCGTCCATCGTCTCGGAGGTCACGCAGCCTTTCAGATAGTCCGAGACGACGACCACCTCCGCGGCCTCGCCGAGCCACGCCACCCTGGCCCGCACCTGCGCCGCGACGCGGCCGCTGACGTCTTCGTCAGACTCGTAATCGACCCGCGCGACCTGTTGCAGGCGGTCGGTGACCACGCGCATCTTCCGTGTCGTCGGCCGCCCTTCGTCGACGACGAGACCCTCGAGGTCGATGCCGGCGGCCTCCAGCAGGACGCGCAAGCGTGCGCCGTGTTCGTCCGCTCCGATGACGCTGACCAGCACCACGTGGGCACCGAGCGCGACCAGATTGAGGGCGACGTTGGCGGCGCCGCCGGCACGATACTCGTCGTGGGTGTGCTCGACGACCGGGACGGGGGCTTCGGGCGAGAGCCGGTGGACGCGCCCGACCAGAAAGTGGTCGAGCATGATGTCACCGACGACGAGCACGGTGCGGCCGGCGAAGCCGTCGATGAGTTCGAGGGCCCGCCCGGCCGGGATGGCGGACATCAGGGGCGGAGCGTCTGCGCCTCGCTGCGTTCGGAGGCAAACGGCAGCGTCAGCAGCACCAGGAACAGCATGAGGAACTCGGAGTCGCCGAAGTTGTACTCGAAGAGGCCGGCGGCCAGCATGGCGGCCAGGCTGGCGAGCCCGCTCGCGGCCAGGGTGCGCGTCTGTCGGCTGCCGCGCGTGAACCGGCCGTACAGTTCGCGTCCGGCAGTCCAGACGAACCAGCACCACACCAGCAGCGCCAGCAACCCGCGCTCGGCCGCGATCTGCATCGGCACGTTGTGCAGGTGGACGTTGAGGTCCTGCACGGCCTCGGGCACCCGGTACTGTGTGTAGACCTGCTTGACCTGGTCCGGACCGACACCGGTCAGGGGATGATCCTCCACCATCGCAGCGCCCGACTTGAGCATGGCGACCCGGTCGCGGTTGGTGGGGTCCTTGAGATCGAAGATCGAGTACACCCGATCGGTGACCGCGGGCGGTGCCAGCACGACGGCAAGTGCGAACGCCGCGGGCAGCAGGGCCACGAGCCGCCGGTCGCGCAGCATGAGCAGCACCGACAACCCGAGACTCACGCCGACCCACGCGCTGCGTGTGAACGTCAACCCGAGCGCCACGAGGACGGCCGGCAGAACGATGGACGGCCAGGCCCGGTCGCGGTTGTCGAAGAGAAGCCGGGCCGCCGCGGCGCACGCCACCAGCATCAACGCACCCGAATAGGTCATGTAGTGCGTCAACACGCCCTGAGGTCGTCGACCCAGGTTGTCGAACTGCAGGAAGCCGTACTGGAAGAGGCCGACGAGCGCGCTGGCGGCACCGACCGCGATGATGACCGACGCGAACGTGTGCGCGCGTTGCCCCCGCGCCAGCCGGTAGACCAGCGGCACGATGAGAAACAGCACCAGCTGCTTCGAATCGACCAGGCTCAGGCGCGGGTTGACCGACATCGTGGCCGAGAGCAGCGTCACCCCCGCATAGGCCATCAGCGGCCAGAAGATGGGGGGCGCCTCGAAGCGCTCGTGGCGCAGCCCGAGGAGGGCGCCCCAGCAGAGCATGGTGAGCGCCAGCAGGATGCCCGACGCGGCCACCGACAACTGCAGCGCGGCCACGAAGCACAGAAGGACCGACAAGGAAAGTGTTTCCAGGCGGTCCATCCGTCCCGTGCGCAGCGCCGGTGCGGTCATCGTGGTGCTCGTCATCCTCTCATGTTGGCGGCCGTGCCGCCCGGACCAGGGCGCGCTCGGACGCTGCCACCACCGCGTCGACGCCGATCTGCGTCAGACAGCGGAAATCTCCCGGCACGCAGACGCGCTGGTCGCACGGCCGACACGCCAGCCCTTCGATCTCGACCACTTCGGTCACGCAGGCCGGATCGCGCCACGGCGCCGACCTCGCCGGAAGCGTTGGACCGAACAGGCCGACGATGGGCGTGCACGTGGTCGCCGCCATGTGCAACGGCCCGCTGTCTCCTCCGATGTACAACGCCGAGCGAACGGTCAACGCACGCAATTCGTCGAGCGTCGTGTGCCCGCACGTCCGTACAGCATCCGGAGGGCCCGCCAGGCGATCCTGCGCCTGCCGTTCGACCATGTCGGCCGCCTCGGCTTCCGACGGCCCTGACGTCAGGATGATACGACGTTCCGGAGAGGATGACGAGAGCCGGACGGCCAGGTCGACGAACGACGTCAAGGGCCACCGGCGAAAGGCATTGCCGGCGCTGACGTGGATGACGATGGGCACGCGAGGCGGTGCCAGGCCCGACGAGGTCATCCATTCGGTGATGCGGGCCGCCGATTCTGCGTCCTCGGCCATCTCGACCGCATCGTCGCACGGGTCGGGTGGCGGGAGGTCTGGCAGGAGCGGGGACAGGATGTCCCACTGGTTCAGGACGGAGTGCCTGGGCCGGAGTTCGGTCGGCCGATGCACGTCCTCGGTGTACGCCCACGAGCGGCCCTGTCCGCTGTAGCCGATCCGTCGAGGTGCCCGGCTCAGCCAGGTGAGCAGCGCGGCGCGAGGCCCGCCGTGCAGATCGATCACGACATCGAAGCGCGCCTGGCGGAGCCGGCGCCCCATCCTCAGATCGGCCCGCATGCGCGCCAGGCCTCGCTCCCGCGGCAGGACGATGACATCGTCCAGGTGCGGGTTGTGCGCGACGATCGGCGCCGCGGCCTCCTCGACGAGGTAGGTCAGGTGAGCGTCCGGCCACGCGCGTCGCAAGGCCCGCAACACGGGCGTGGTGAAGACCACGTCCCCGACGAGTCGCAGGCGGATGACGAGGATACGCACGGCGCGAGACTACAGGCGTCTGCGGT
>CAYMAG010000078.1:3460-23870 GCA_964388335.1 uncultured Vicinamibacteraceae bacterium
GATCCGCGCCATAATCGGGAGATGGTGTTCATGGTCGTCCTCACCGGGGTGTTGGCCGGGGTGCCGCAGACGGCGGCGCCGCCACCGCCGGCGCCCGTCAGTGTCAGGTCGGAGTCGTATCAGGCCTTCCTCGAAGCACGTCGACTGGAGTCGTCCGGCGACGTGGCCGGCGCGATTGCCGCGTACGAGCGCGCGGCCCGCCTCGATCCTTCCAGCGGTGCTGCCCTCTCTGAACTCGCGCAGTTGTATGCCCGGCAGGAGCGTGTCGAGGATGCACGCGCGACGGCCGAGCGCGCGCTGGAGGTCGACGCGGCGCAGGCGGACGCGCACTGGGTGCTGGGCATGCTCGAGGTGGCCGCGGTCGGTGCCCAGAGCGAGACCGGCACGGTCGATCGCGCGAACCTGCTGCGCGCCATCGGGCACTTCGAACGGACACTGCCGGCGCGGTCCTACGATCTCAACGTCTACGTCACCCTGGGCCGGCTCTACCTGCAGGCCGATCAGCCCGAGCAGGCGCTGGAACCCCTCTCCACGGCGTATGGGCGCGATGCCGGGGCGCTCGAGGCGGGATTGCTGCTGGCACAGGCCAACGAACGGGTCGGCAACCGTGCCCGGGCCATCGACGTGATCGGGACCGTCCTCGACACCGAGCCTCGCTTCTTCCGAGCCCGCCTGGTGGAGGCCGACCTCTACGAGAAGGAACGCCGCTGGGCGGATGCGGCGGAGTCGTACGGTCTTGCCGCCGCCGAGAACCCGACGGCCATCGAACTCCAGGTGCGGCAGGCGTCGGCGCTGCTGAACGCCGATCGGACAGCCGATGCCCGCGACCTGCTGCAGGCGGTGATCGCCGCGCGACCCGGCGACCTGCAGTCGCGCTACCTTCTGGCGCAGGCACAGCGCAGCCTCGGCGACCTCGACGCCGCCGAGCAGACCGGCAGGGCACTGCGCGACCTCGCTCCCAACGACTCGCGGGGACCCGTCGTGTTGTCGCAGGTCTATGCCGACCGGCGCGAGCACGACAAGGTGATCGAGGTGTTGACGCCGCTCCTGGCCTCCAGGTCCACCACGCTGGCGCCCGCGGCCACGCTCGGGCTCGTGCTGCGGCTGGCCAGTGCGCACCTCGCGCTCGGGCAGTACGACGAGACGGTGCGCTTGCTCGAGGAGGCCCGTGAGGGCCGGAGCGACGCATTGCTCGAGGCGTACTACCTGCAGGCGCTCGTCGCGGCGCGGAAGTTCGACCGTGCCGTGGAGGTGGGTGAGCAGCTTCACGCGGCCCGGCCGGCCGACCCGCAGCCGGTGCGGCTGCTCGCGCAGGCGCTTCAGGGTCTGGGCCGGACGGACGCTGCCGTCGACCTGCTGACCGAGCAGCGTGACGCGCGCCCAGGCGACGCACTGGCGCTGGCAGCGCTGGCCAACACCCTGTCGTCGGCCGAGCGGCACGACCAGGCCATCGCGGTCATGGCCAGCGGCGAGGAGCGGTTCGCGGACGATGTGACGTACTGGTTCCAGCGTGGCGCCGTGTACGAGCAGGCCGGCCAGGTCGACCCTGCTGAAGTGGCCTTCCGCCGGGCCTTGTCCATCGACGCACAGCACGCACCCACGCTGAACTACCTCGGGTACATGCTCGCCGAGCGGGGGGATCGGTTGGACGAAGCGGTTCGACTCGTCCGTCAGGCGCTGGCCATCGACCCCGAGAACGGTTCCTACCTCGACAGTCTGGGCTGGGCGTTCTTCAAGCAGGGGAACTACGACGAGGCGCGCAAGTATCTGGAACGCGCAGCGGGGCTGCTGGCGACCAACTCGGTCATCCAGGACCATCTCGGCGACGTCCTGTTCGCGGTGAACGATCAGGCCGGGGCCATCGCCGCGTGGGAGCGGGCGCTCGCCGGCGACGGGGAATCCGTCGACGCCGAAGCCATCCGGAGAAAGATTGAGCGGACGCGCGAACGCTGAGGCCTGGCCCGCGCGTGTCGTCCTGGCCGTCCTGATCGCCGGCACGGTATCGTGCGCGTCTCGAACGGCGCCGGTGGCGCTGCCGAGCGGGCAGGGCGCGCCAATGACCGACGCGGACATCGCCGCGTCCGTCGAGGCCATGACCGGCCCGTGCCGCGACCTGCGTGCGTTGACCGCCGATCTGCGCGTTGCCGGACGCGTGGACGGCGACCGGGTGCGCGGCACGTTGCAGGTTGGCGTCGAGGCTGGCGGCGTCCGGATGGAGGGGGTTCCGCCGTTCGGCGCGCCGGTGTTCGTCCTGGCGGGTCGATCCGAGGCGGCCACCCTGCTCTTCTCGCGAGACGGCGTCTTCGTCAGCGGCGTCCCCGTGGCGGCGCTCATGGACGCCGTGGTGGGCGTGGCGCTGACGCCGCCAGACCTTCTGGCCCTGCTGGGAGGCTGCGGCGTTCCCGCTGGCAGCCCCAACGGCGGCCGATCCTTCGGCTCCGGATGGGTGCAGCTCGCCTTTTCGGATGACGTCAGCGCGTGGCTCCGCTCGGAGCCGCAGGGGGTGCCCTCACTGCGTGTCGTCGAAACGCGCGAGTGGCGGGTCGACTACGAGGCACGTCGCGCCGCCCAGGCGCTCCGCGGCGTGCTGACCCGTAAGGGAGGTGCCGCGACGGCCCTCTCCTTCGAGGTGTCGGCGCCCGAGCAGTTGCCGGCCCTGCCGGAGGCAGCGTTCGACGTGCACATCCCCCCGGACGCACGGGCGCTGCCGCTCGAGCAGCTCAGGCGTCACCGGGCCCTGGCAGAGTCGTGAGCGCCGGCATGTACACCACGCAGGCGCCTGCGAAGATCAACCTCGACCTGCGCATCCTCGCCACGCGGGCCGACGGGTACCACGAACTCGTCACGGTGTTCCAGTCGCTGGCGCTCGCCGACGTGCTCGCGCTCGTCCCGTGGGAGGGGGGCTTCGACCTCGCGTGCGCAAGCCCCGGCGTGCCGGCCGATCGCTCGAATCTCGCCTGGCAGGGCGCGGCTGCCGTGGCCAACGCCACCGGGCGGTCGCTCGATGGCTGGCGGTTGGTGCTCACCAAGCACGTACCGTCCGAGGCCGGACTCGGTGGCGGCAGCGCGGATGCCGTCGCCGCCGCTCGTCTCCTGCTCGCGGCCTGGGGCGAGACCTGGGACGACCAGCGTCTGCGTGACGTGCTCGCTCCGCTCGGCGCGGACGTGGCGTACTTCGTGTCCGGGGGCACGGCGCGGGGAAGGGGCCGGGGTGATCGACTCGAGGCGCTGGCGGACGTCCCGCGGTTGCCGGTGACGATCGTGCGTCCAGACGCCGGCGTGTCCACCCGCGAGGCCTATGGCTGGTTCGACGCTGCGCCGCCTGTCCAGCCGGCGTCGATGCTGGAAGCTCCCGCCGACCCGGGGGACTGGCGGTTGATGTGGCCCCGTTGCGTCAACGACCTTCAGCCGGCCGTCGAGGCCCGCCTCCCGGCGATAGCCGCGGCGGTGACCCGCCTGCGCGCCGCAGGCGCTGTCCTCACCCTGATGTCGGGCAGCGGCTCGGCCGTGTTCGGCCTCTTCACGGACGCCGAGGCGGCCCGGCTGGCGGCGACCGGCTGGCCGGCGACATGGCGCACGTGGGTAACCCACACGTTGTCGGCAGAGGCGTACCGGCGCGCCACGAAGGTCGCCACGGAGGTCCCCACGGACGTCCCCGGGCCAACGTGACGAGCCCGCACAGAAGTGCGCACCCCTTGTCGGACACCCGCGCCGTCGTGTAGGCTATGGGTTTGCGCGTGGCTTATCCGCCGCTTCAGGGGGTTGGTGTGCGCAAGGACGCTGGCGGGGAGGCCACTGGGCCAGCTGGCGCCCGTTGGCCGACAGTGGGGCGTCGCCAAGCGGTAAGGCACGGGACTTTGAATCCCGCATTCGAAGGTTCGAATCCTTCCGCCCCAGCCATCTCGAGCGCGCCGCGGCGGGCGAGGAGGGCTGGCGGACTCTTCCCGATCTGAGCACCTGGTACGACGGACGGTCATGGCGCGATCGAGTTTGAAAGTGTTCTCGGGGAGTGCGCACCCCGTGCTCGCGCAGGAGATTGCCGATTTCCTGTGCGTGCCCCTTGGGCAGGCGCGCCTGCACCGGTTTCCGGACACGGAGGTCTCGTTTCAGATCGACGAGAACATCCGGGGGACGGACGTGTTCATCGTGCAGCCGACCTCGCGGCCGGTCGACGACAACATCATGGAACTGTGCGTCATGATTGACGCCTTCCGCCGGTCGTCAGCCGCCCGCATCACGGCGGTGATTCCGTACTACGGGTACGCGCGGCAGGACCGCAAGGACAAGCCGCGTGTCCCGATTTCGGCGAAGCTGGTGGCGAACCTGCTCAGTGCGGCGGGCGCCAACCGTATCTTGACGATGGATCTGCACAAGGCGCAGATTCAGGGATTTTTCGACATCCCGGTGGACCATCTGTTCGCGGCCCCCGTGATCATCGATTACCTGTCGCGGCAGCACGTGCCGAACATGACGGTGGTGTCACCCGATGCGGGGGGGGCCGAGCGGGCGCGGGCGTATGCCAAGCGCCTCGGCGCGGACCTGGCCATCATCGACAAGCGGCGCAGCTCGGAGACGGGCATCGCCGAGATCATGAACGTCATCGGCGATGTGCGCGGCCGCACCTGTGTGCTGCAGGACGACATCATCGACACGGCGGGCACGATCGTCAAGGCCGCACAGGCGCTGCGTGACAACGGCGCGGCCAGCATCATCGCCTGCTGTGTGCACGGCGTCCTGTCTGGTCCGGCGCTCGACCGCATCGAGACGTCGGCGCTCGAGCAGCTCGTCGTGACCAACACGGTGCCGCTGAGTGATGCGTGTGCCGGTTCGCCGAAGATTACGTGCCTGCCGGTGGGACGGCTGCTCGGCCAGGCGATTCGCAGCATCCATGACGAGACGTCGGTCTCGTCGTTGTTCGTCTAGGAGTCAGGAAGGCAATCATGGAAGCCACGCTCGAAGCGGTCACCCGCGACACCCGCGGCAAGAATGACGCCCGTCGGCTGCGCGCCGCCGGTCAGATACCGGCCATCGTCTACGGCGGCACCTCGGAAGGCCCGCTCGCCGTCGCGGTGAGCCCCAAGGCGCTGTCGAAGATTCTCCACTCGGGCTCGGGCCTGAACAGCCTCATCACGCTGCAGGTGGACGGCACCAGCACCACGGTGCTCGTCAAGGACTACCTGCTCCAGCCCGTGACGCAAGCCCTGCTGCACGCCGACTTCTACCGCGTGGACATGAGCAAGCGCATCACGGTGAAGGTTCCGGTGATGCTGCACGGTGAGTCGCGGGGCGTGAAGCAGCAGGGCGGGGTGCTCGACTTCGTCCATCGTGACGTCGAGATCGAGTCGCTGCCCGGCGACATCCCCGAGCACATCGACATCGACGTGCGCGAGATGATGATCGGCGACAGCGTCCACGTGCGAGACATCGCCGAGGGCAAGGCCTGGACGGCCATCAGCCCGGCGGATCTGCTCCTCGTCCACGTGGTCGCGCCGCGTGTCGAGGAAACGACTGCCGACGAAGCCGTCGCGGAGCCGGAAGTGGCCAAGAAGGGCAAGCCCGAAGAGAAGTAGTGAAACTCGTCGTCGGGCTCGGCAATCCCGGGCCGCGTTATCGGGACACGCTGCACAACGTGGGCTTCAGGGTCGTGGACGAACTCGCTGCGCGCCACGCGGTGACGTTCCAGAGTTCGCCGGCCAATGCGCTGACGGCGACGATTCGAGGGTTGGGCGGCGACACGGTGTTGCTCGCCAGGCCGCTGACGTTCATGAACCTCAGCGGGCAGGCCGTTGCCGACCTCGTGAGGTTCTACAAGATCGCCCTCGACGACCTGCTCGTGGTCGTCGACGAGGTGGCGTTGCCTGCAGGCCAGCTGCGGGTGCGCGTCCGGGGATCCGCCGGAGGCCACAACGGCCTCAAGTCGATCATCGGGCATCTCGGTTCGGATGCCTTCCCGCGGTTGCGGGTCGGCGTCGGCCGGGGGGATCCGCGCCGGGACCTGGCGGATCACGTGCTGGCGAAGATCGACCCGACGATGCGGGCGGCCTTCGACGAGATGGTGGGGCGCGCGGCCGACGCGGTCGAGTCGTTCGCCACTGAAGGCATCGAGAAGACGATGACCGTCTTCAACGCGCCGGCAACGGCGCGGGATTCTCACTCCTTGCCACCACAGGAGCAGGGGTAAGCCCTGACTGGGGTGGCCGTTCAGGCCACAAGGAGACTTATGGCAACGTCGCTCAAGCAGTACGAACTCGTCTACATCGCCTCACCCGAGACGACCGACGAGCAGCTCGCCGAGCTCACCACGCTCATCGAGTCGAATGTCACCAAGGCGGAAGGGACGGTCGACAACGTCGACGTCTGGGGCCGCCGGAAGCTCGCCTACAAGATCGGACCGCACGCCGAGGGCCTCTACACCGTCGTGCTGTTCAGCGGCGCCGGTGACCTCGTCAAGGAACTCGATCGCCGGCTCAAGGTGAGCGACCTGGTCATCCGCCACCTCATCGTCCGCGTGGACGACGAGATCAAGAAGGCGGAGCGCGCGAAGACCAAGCGTGCCGAAGAGACGGTCCGTCGTCGCGTGGCGCGCGGTCTGCCGCCCGAGCCGACGCCCGAGGAACTGGCTGCCAAGCAGGCCCAGGCCGAGAGCCGTGCCGACGATGAAGGAGGAGACCGATGAGCACCGATCGTGAAGAAGGCGGCGGCGGGCGCGGCCCGGGTGGTCGCGGACGTGGCGGCGACAAGAAGACCGAGCGCACGCCGCGTCGTGGCGGGTTCCGGCGCAAGCGCGTCTGCAAGTTCCGCACGGAGAAAATCGACTACATCGACTACAAGGACGCGCGGCTGCTCGCGCAGTTCGTTCCGGAGCGCGGCAAGATCCAGCCGCGGCGCCTGACGGGCACGAGCGCCAAGTACCAGCGCAAGCTGCAGGTCGCCATCAAGCGGGCCCGCTTCCTCGCGCTGCTTCCCTACGCGACCGACTGAGAGGCGAGGCCGACATGATTGAAGTGATCCTCAAACAGGAGGTCGAGCACCTCGGCGAGCGTGGCGACATCGTCAAGGTGGCGCCGGGATACGCGCGCAACTACCTGCTGCCGCGCAAGCTCGCCCTCGCGGTGACGGCCGGCAACAAGAAGCAGATCGAGTTCGAGAAGAAGGCCGCGGCGGCCAGGGCGAACGAAGAGCGCGCCGTGGCGCAGGCCCTCGCGACGCGCTTCGCGCAGGTCGAGGTGGTCGTCAAGCGCAAGGTGGGCGAGAACGGCCACCTGTACGGCTCGGTGACATCGGCCGACATCGCCGACGCGCTCGCCGCACAGGGCTACGAGGTCGACAAGCGGCGCGTGCAACTCGGCGATCCGCTCAAGGAACTCGGCGAGACCCAGGTGCCGATTCGTCTCCATCGCGACGTCACGGCTCAGGTCAAGGTCGTCGTGGCGCCGGAGAATCCGCCAGCCGCGCCGGCCGCCCAGGCCGCACCGGCCGACGCCTGAGCGTCCGGCGTCCCACACGTGGACGACGGGAGTAGACTGAAGGGCCGGTGTGGGCTGTCACCCATGCCGGCCCTTTTCATGCTTCATGCCTCATGCTTCATGTTCGAAGCCCGAAGCCCGAAGCCCGACGCTGAAGCCTGGCGCAGCCTGAAGCCTGAAGCCCGAAGCCTGACGCAGCCCGATCCCCGATCCCCGATCCCCGAAGCCCGAAGCCCGAAGCCCGACGCAGCCCGATCCCCGATCCCCGATCCCCGATCCCCGAAGCCCGCACGCCGTGAACGATCGCACGCTCCCTCACAATCTCGATGCCGAACGCTCCGTGCTCGGCGCCGTGCTGATCCGCAACGAAGCCATCAACTCGGCGGTCGAGGTCATCCGGCCCGAAGACTTCTTTCGTGAAGCGCATCGGCAGCTGTTCGACAAGATGATCCTGCTCAGCGAACGCGGGCAGGCCATCGACCTCGTGACGCTGGCCGACGAACTCGACAAAGCCGCGCAACTCGAGGCGGTTGGCGGGCTGACCTACATCACACGCCTCATCGATGGCGTCCCGCGGTCGACCAACGTCGAGTACTACGCGCGCATCGTGAAGGAGAAGGCCACGCTGCGCAGCCTGATCGAGCAGGCCGGGCGCATCATGTCGGGTGCCTACGACGCCGATCGCGATGCCAGCGAGATTCTCGACGACGCGGAGCGGGCCATCTTCGGTATCGCGGACGCGCGCATCGGGCAGGGCTTCGTCCCGCTGGCCGACCTCGTGGACAGCGCGCTCGACACCGTCGAGCGACTGCAGCAGTTCAAGAGCCTCGTCACCGGCGTGCCCACGGGATTCGTCGATCTCGATCACCGGACCTCCGGCCTGCAGAAGACCGACCTGCTGATCGTCGCGGCACGCCCTTCGATGGGCAAGACCAGCCTCGTCCTCAACATGGCGCAGCATGCCGCGCTCGATCACGGCAAGGTCGTCGGGGTGTTCAGCCTCGAGATGTCCCGCGAGCAGTTGTTCATGCGCATGCTCACGTCCGAGGCGCGGGTGAGCAGTCAGCGGCTGCGGCAGGGCATGCTTCTCGAGCGCGATCTGCCCGCCATCGCGCAGGCCGCGGAGCGGCTCTCCGCGGCGCCCGTCTTCATCGATGACAATGCGTCCATCGGGGTCCTCGAGATGCGCGCGAAAGCGCGCCGGCTGAAGGCCGAGCACGGCCTCGACCTGCTCATCGTCGACTACCTCCAGTTGATGCAGGGGCGCGGGCGTTTCGAGAACCGTCAGCAGGAGTTGACCAGTATCTCGCGCTCCCTGAAGGCGTTGGCCAAGGAACTCAACGTGCCCATCGTGGCGCTGTCGCAGTTGAGCCGCGCGTCAGAAACCCGCGCCGATCATCGGCCGATCCTGTCCGACCTCCGTGAATCCGGGGCACTCGAGCAGGACGCGGACGTGGTGATGTTCATCTACCGCGAGGATCGCTACCGCGGACCGGACGAAGAGATGACCGGCCAGGCCGAGATCATCATCGCCAAGCAGCGCAACGGTCCCATCGGCACCGTGAGGCTGGCGTTCATCGACGAGTACACGCGCTTCGAGAATCTCGAGCACAGCGGCGGCGACTACGGATCGTGAGACACACCGCGGCAACGGTCGACCTCGCGGCGCTGGCGGGCAACCTGCGCGCCATCAGGTCGCTGCTCGCCTCCGGCACGGCCGCTGTCGAGAGGGGTAGACCGCCGCAGGTCATCGGGGTCGTCAAGGCGAACGCCTACGGACACGGCGCCGTCGCGGTTGCCCGGGCGCTCGAGTCGGCGGGCATCTCGATGCTGGCCTGCGCAGACATCGACGAGGGGGTCGCCCTTCGGCAGGCGGGCGTGGGCGCGCCGATCCTCGTGTTCGGTGCGCTCGGCGTCTCGGACCTGGAGGGCGTGTTCGCCCATCGGTTGACACCCACCGTGTCGTCGCCCTGGGCCGCGCGCGCGCTGGCCGCTGCGGCGGCCCATCGTGGCGTCGTGCTCGATTGCCACCTCAAGATCGACACGGGCATGAACCGACTGGGGTTTCGCCACGACAACGTCCGGCGGACCCTGCCGGACGTCCTGTCGGCCCGGTCGCTGCGGGTCACCGGGGTGTACACGCACTTTGCGACCGCTGACGAACCGGAGCATCCGGCGTTCGCTGCCCAGCAGGCGCATTTCGCGGAGGCCCGCCGACAACTGACGTCGATGGGAATCGGCGGCGTCATGTGGCACGCCGCCAACAGTGCCGCGACGCTGCGCGACGAGCGAACGTGGCTCGACGCGGTACGCCCGGGGCTGCTGCTGTACGGCGTCGTACCGCCCCCGCTGATGACCACGCTGCCCATCGAGCCGGCCCTGTCGCTGCGCAGCCAGGTCGTGGCGGTCAAGGGCGTGCGCGCCGGCGAGTGTCTCGGCTATGGGCTGACCGCCCCGCTGGATGCGCCGCGTACCATCGCCGTGGTACCTGCGGGGTACGCCGACGGCCTGGACTGGCGCCTGGGCAACCGCGGCGTGGCGCTCGTGCGGGGTCGGCGCGTGCCCATCGTCGGACGGGTGTCGATGGACAGTCTCACGGTCGACGTCACGGGACTGGAGGTCTCACCGGGCGACGACGTCGCGCTCATAGGGCGCCAGGGTGACGAGCGCATCGACGTCCGCGAGGTGGCCGCGACGATCGGATCGATCCCCTGGGAGCTGCTGTGCAGGCTTGGCGCCCGGATCGAGCGCCAGGTCATCGGTGAAGCATCAGGCATGAAGCACGAAACATGACATGAAGCATGAAGCATGAGGCATGACATGAAGCCGCCCAAGTTCGTGTTCGCCTGCACGGCATGCGGTGCCCAGTCTCCGAAGTGGCTCGGGCGCTGTCCCGACTGCAGCGCGTGGAACTCGTTCGTCGAGGAGGCGGTGTCGGCGGATCCCGCGGCATCGGCACCCCGCTACGGCAGTCTCTCGACCACGGGCGCAGCGGCGCGGCTCTACGCCGACATCGACATGGTGCAGGCCGAACGCCTGACGACCGGCATCGGCGAGTTCGACCGCGTGCTTGGCGGGGGACTCGTGCCAGGTTCGCTGGTACTGCTCGGGGGCGAGCCGGGGATCGGCAAGAGCACGTTGCTGCTGCAGGCCGCCGCGCTGTTCGCCCAGACCGTCGGTCCGGTCCTGTACTGCTCGGGCGAAGAGTCGGAGCACCAGGTGAAGGCACGCGGTGAACGTCTCGGGGTCGGCCGCGCGCCCCTCTATCTGCTCGCCGAGACCTGCACCGAACGCATCCTCGAGGAGGTGGCCCGGCTGAAGCCGGCGCTCCTCATCGTCGACTCCATTCAGACCGTGTTCTCCCTCGCGCTGCAGTCGGCCCCGGGCAGTGTCGGCCAGATTCGGCAGACGGCAACGCAGCTGCTCTTCATGGCGAAGGCGCAGAACCTGCCGACGATTCTCGTCGGACACGTCACCAAGGACGGTTCACTGGCAGGCCCGAAGGTACTCGAGCACGTGGTGGACACGGTGCTCTACTTCGAGGGCGAGCGCCACCACACGCACCGGGTCGTGCGGGCCGTGAAGAACCGGTTCGGCGCGGTCAGCGAACTCGGCGTCTTCGAGATGACCGGCACAGGCCTCCAGGCCGTCCCCAATCCCTCAGCCCTGTTTCTCGCCGAGCGCAAGCCGGGCGCGCCCGGATCGGCGGTGCTTTGCTGCATGGAGGGCTCGCGGCCGATCCTGGTGGAAGTGCAGGCGCTCGTCTCGAGCAGCGTGTACGGCAGCGCACGGCGCATGACCAACGGCGTGGACCAGCAGCGGCTGGCCCTGCTGCTGGCCGTGCTCGAGAAGCGCGCGGGTCTCAACCTGGCCGGCGAGGACGTGTTCGTCAATGTGGCCGGAGGGTTCACGGTGGACGAGCGCGCGGCAGACCTCGGCATCGTGGCGGCCGTGGTGTCGAGCATGCGCAACCGCCCGGTGCGGCCGGGGACGGCGCTCTTCGGCGAGGTTGGACTCGCCGGTGAGGTGCGCGCAACCGGCCAGGCCCTGTTGCGCATCCGCGAGGCGGCGCAGATGGCCTTCACCAGGTGTATCGTGCCGGCCGGGAACGCGGGGCCCGACACCGGCGACCCCGGGTGCGAGGTGATTGGCGTGACCACAGTCGCCGATGCACTCGACGAGATCATCGGGTGGGATTGAAGCGTATGATACGGCTGAGACGCCACGCCCCCGAGCCGGGCGGGACGCATTGCGCAGGGACGGGCGGTGGCCGGGCTGGCCAGACTTCACAACTTCCTTCCTCGGGGTATGCATGACGTGGTTCGTCTTCGCCCGCGTGCTGTTCGTCGCCGCGGTCGCCTACTCGGCGTTCCTGTTGCGGCCGGTCCACGACGTGGCGGCAATCAATCTGGTGTTCGGCTGCGCGCTTGCCGGCCTCCTCGTCCTCTTCGAGACGCAGCTGCGCGAGACCGCCGTCTCGTCGATGATCGGGGCGGTGCTGGGTGGCACCATCGGGCTCGCGATCGCCAAGACGATCGCGACCACGCTCTTTTGGGCCGACACCGCCGATCGCCGCGTCGCCTTCCTGCACACCGCCACCCTGCTCACGCTGCCCTACCTCGGACTCGTCATCGGGGGACGCAAGGGTGAGTGGCTCGAACCGGCCCGCCTGATCAGCCTCTGCCGGGCGACCGCGCCCAAGAAGCACTACAAGATTCTCGACACGAGCGTCATCATCGACGGCCGCATCGCCGACATCTGCGAGACCGGTTTCCTCGACGGCACGCTCGTGATCCCGCAGTTCGTCCTCAAGGAACTGCAGTTCGTGGCCGACTCCTCCGATGCGCTCAAGCGCAATCGCGGACGCCGCGGCCTCGACATCCTGCAGAAGGTCCAGAAGATGACCCACCTCGACGTGGTGATTTCAGACCTCGATTTCCCCGACGTGAAGGAAGTCGATCTGAAGCTGATCGAGCTGGCGCGTTCCCTCGAAGGCAAGATCGTCACCAACGATCTCAACCTCAACAAGGTCGCCGAACTCCGTGGCGTCAGCGTGTTGAACATCAACGAACTTGCGAACTCGCTCAAGCCCGTCGTGCTGCCCGGCGAGCTGATGAAGGTCTTCATCATCAAGGAAGGGCGCGAGTACAACCAGGGCGTGGCCTACCTGGACGATGGGACCATGGTGGTCGTGGACAACGGCCGCCGCATGATCAGCAAGAACATCGACGTGGTGGTGACGAGCGTCCTGCAGACGACCGCGGGCAAGATGATCTTCGGCCGCTACATCGACCCGGCCGGCGAGAAGGGCGACCAGAACACCCCGTCGCCCGAGCGGGCCGACACGTCGGCCTTCCGGCGTCCCCGCGCGGTGTCACAGACCTGATCCGCTTCCGTGGCGATTCCCCCGTACCACTGGTGGCGGACGGTCTTCTTTCTCATCCCCGCAATCAGCGTCTACACCATCGTCCTCGGCACCCTGTCGCTCGGCTCCGCGCTCGTCGACAGGCGGGGCACCTTCGCGCACCGCTGTGCCCGCTGGTGGGCCCGGCTGATTCTGACGACGACCGGCGTGACGGTGCAGGTCTCGGGGGACATGGACCTCGATCCGGCGCAGTCCTACCTGTTCCTCTCGAACCACCAGAGCATCTACGACATCCCCGTGCTGTTCTGGCACCTGCCGTACGAGCTGCGCATCATCGCCAAGGACTCCCTCGGGCGATTCCCGTTCCTCGGCTGGCACCTGCGACGGACGGGGCACGTGCTCGTCGATCGTGACAGTCCCGGCAAGTCGACGCTGAACCAGGTCTCGAGGCTCATGCGCGAGCGCCTGTCACTGCTGGTCTTCCCCGAGGGGACGCGCAGTCGAGACGGCAAGCTGCTCCGCTTCAAGGCCGGTACCATCCTGCTCGCGATCGATTCCGGCATTCCGATCGTGCCGGTCGCCATCGAAGGGACACGCCACGTGATGCGAAAGGGCAGGCTGATGACGTGTCCCGGCCACGTGCGCCTGCGTGTGCACCCGCCGATCGTCACGGCCGGACTCGATCGGTCGCACGCGCGCGAGATTGCCACGCGCGTCGAGGCAACCGTCCGTGACGCCGTGGACGGCTGGCAGGCGGAGGCGTCCGCATGACGTTGCGGGTGGCGGATGCCACGCGCACGGTGACGGATCCACGCACCCTCATCGCCGGCGGGATGGTCGTGACCCCGCGCAGCGAGGCGCTCGACGCGGCACTGGCCGATGCCGAAGCCCGCCTGCGGATGCCTGACGCGGCGCGCGACGCGGCGACGGCTCGCACTCGTGCCATGTACCGCGCGTTCGGAGTGGACCCGACGCGCACGCGCCCGTCGTCCGAGGCCCTGCTGCGGCGGCTGCGCAAGGGCGAACGCCTGCCGTCCATCAACAACCTGGTGGACGTCGTCAACTGGTGCTCGGTGGAGTCGCAGGTGCCGTTCGGCCTGTACGACAGCGGGGCCGTCGGCGCCGATGTCGTCGTGCGTCTCGGCGAGGCCGGCGAGGGCTACGAGGGCATTCGCAAGGATTGGGTCAACGTGGCGGGTCGGCTCGTGGTCGCCGACGGGCATGGCGCGTTCGGCAATCCCACGTCCGACTCCGCGCGCGCCATGGTGACGGCGGCAACCCGGGAGGTACTCGTCGTGCTGTTCTTTCCTGCCGGCACTCAGGTGGCCGTTACCGACGATGTGGTCCGGCTCACCCGGGAGCGGCTCGAAACGTACGGCCGGGGGCCGTCTCAATAGCCGAAGTGGAAGCCGAGCACGACGCTGCGCAGGACGGCCAGCCCGGTCAGGGCCAGCATCAGCAGTCCACAGGCGAGCGCACATCTGAACCACCGTCGAACCGTCGCGGACATCGCCGCGCCGATGTGCTGCGTACCGCTGGCGACCACGACCAGGAGTGGCACGGTCAGGGGGAGCACGTGCCGCGGGGTCCAGTGCACGATGACGTCGGCCTGCGGCACCAGGTTGACCCACCCCCACAGGCCCACGCCAACCAGGACGCCCACCGCGCTGGCCAGCACCATCCAGTTCGCCAGCGACGCCCGACGCGTCACGGCACGCCATGACCACGCCGCGCCGACGGCGAACGCGATGAGCAGACCGCACGTCGCCGCCGCGTAGATCCACCAGAGCCTCGTGCCGGGCAGCGGGCCCGCTCCAAGCGAGCCGAACCGCGCCCAGAACGGCTCGAACACCATCGTCTGCATCTGGGCGGCGAACTCCCGGCTCAGGACGGGCGGGCCATCGGTCACCTGAAATCCTCCAAGGGCGAGCACGTCGCGTTTGAATTCCCGCGCCAGGGGATCACCGAACACGAACCACGCGCGCAGCGGGACCCACGCGGCCCCCACCACGAGACCGCCAGTGAACCCGGACGCATGCCGGCCCGCATGCTGGATGCCGGTCGTGCGCGTCACGCTCCACAGCGCGATCGCCATCATCGGGACGAGGAACACGGAGGTCACCTTCGTCGCGTACGCGAGCCCGATGACCAGGCCAGCGAGTGCAGACACGCGCCAGGAGACGGGCGCCTCGATGGTTCTGAACACGAGCACGGTGGCGACCGCGGCCGCGAGCGTCGCCGGCGGATCGGTCGAGACGATGCCCATGACGGCACCCCACTGCGGGACCAGGCCAACCGCTGCCGTCGCCGCCATGCCCAGCCAGACGTCGCCCGTCGCCAGCGCCACCGCGCGGGCTGCGCACCAGAGCGTGGCGAAGGCCATGGCGACGGACAGCCAACGGAGCAGCCACAGGTTCGCGAGGGCGGCCGGAGGAGACGACCCGTCTGGATGACGGTAGATGTTGACGTCCGGGCCCCCCGACAGGCGCGATTGTGGATGGAGCAACGGCGCCGGAGCCGCGGAAGGCTCGCCGGCGATGCGGAGCATACCCCCGGCGACCAGGTAGTACAGGGGTTGCTGCACCCACTCGTAGGCGGATCCGCGCCACTCGCTGTCGGCGGAGGGGACGGCGTCGGGCAGCGCGCCCGTCGCGGCCACGAACCGTGCGTACTCCATGTGCGCGAGTTCGTCCGGGGGCTCGAACGGCGGCACGACGATGAGATAGGTCAGGACGGACGTCATGCCGACGGTCGCCGCGAGGGTCGCCGCAACGGCCGGATGTCGGGTGAGTGCGGGGACCGCCGGGCGGTCCGCGATCAGCCGTGCGGCGATCCAGCCGAAGCCGAGCAGCCCCAGGCCCACCACGCCGGCCAGGGCCATGAGCGTCGAACTCCGTTCGTCCGCGACGCATGGCAGCAGTCCGAGCATCGAGGGGGACGAGCGGCTCAGCTCGAACGGGCGCGCCGGGTCGAGCGGCACGGGCATCGTTTCTGCCGTCAGGCGCACCACGACCCGCTCCCGCCGAGGCGACCGGTCCAGCGGGATGATCGCTCGACCGGCCGCGTCGAACGTCACGCGCCGGTCGTGGGTCAGGGGACGCCGGTCGATCCCTTCGCCACTCGTCACGCTGGCCAGCAGCGTGCCTGCGCGTGCTTCGCTCGACTGAGCGCGCACGATGACCGCCGCGATCGAGCAACCGGGGAGGTAGAGTTCCACGTCCACCGGTGTTGCGCCGATGGTCAGCGGCTGGGCGCCCCACGAACCGCGCGCTCTCGGATCCGGCGCACGAAGGGTGGTGGCCGTCCATGCTCCAGCGACCAGCAGTCCGACAACACACGCCGGCGCGAGGATGTGCCGCCTGACGCGGTGCATGGCGGTGCTACCTTACCATCGGCATGGGAATGAGACAGTGAGCGTGTACGTCATCGTCGCCGCCGGCGGGCAGGGCACCCGCATGGGCGGCACGACCCCGAAGCAATGGCTGCAGTTCGCCGGGCGTTCCATGCTCGCGCACAGCGTGGCGGCATGTGCCGCCGTGGCTGAAGTCGACGGCCTGGTGGTGGTCGTGCCGGCGGACCGCGTGGCCGCAGCGGAGGCAGAAGTCGCAGCCTCCGCGGGCAACAAACGGTGGACGGTGCTGGCCGGCGGTGCGCGACGTCAGGACTCGGTTGCCAATGGTGCGGCCGCCCTGCCGTCCGACGCGTCGCTCGTGCTGGTGCACGATGCTGCGCGCCCCTTCGTGACCGCTGCCGTCGTCACGGCCGTCATCGAGGGCGCGCGCGCCGCCGGTGCCGCGATTGCCGCGATCCCGGTACACGATACGGTCAAGCGCGTCGACGGAGACGAGATCCTGTGGTGCGCCGAGACGCTGCCGCGCGAGCGGATTCATCTCGCCCAGACGCCCCAGGGATTCCAGCGGCCCATCTTCGATGCCGTCGTCGCGCTTGGACGAAACGCCGCGGATGCCACCGACGAAGCCACGCTCGCCGAACGCGCGGGATACCGGGTGCAGGTCGTGACTGGCGACCCGGCAAACGTGAAGATCACGACGCCGCGGGATTTCGACGCCGCGCTCCAGCGGATGACGCAGGCGACCGGAGGCCACCGAGTGCCGGCAGTGCGTGTGGGCGTGGGCTACGACTCGCATCGCTTCGACGCGGCGCGCTCCCTGACGCTCGGCGGGGTCGCGGTGCCTGGCGTCCATGGGCTCGCGGGTCACTCCGACGGCGACGCCGTGTGCCACGCCGTGACGGATGCGGTGCTCGGCGCCGCCGGGCTGGGCGACATCGGCGGGTTGTTCCCGGACACCGATCCCGCGTGGAAGGATGCCGACAGCCTCGATCTGCTGCGTCGGGCCTGGCGGCAGGTCGAGGCGGCCGGCTACCGCATCGGCAACGTCGACGTCACCGTCATCTGCCAGCGCCCGAAGATCGGCCCGCTGGCCCCGGCGCTGCGCGCCTCACTCGCCGCGGCGCTGAGCTGCCCCGCGGAGGCCGTTTCCATCAAGGGAAAGACGCCAGAAGGGACCCCCGCCCTCGCCGATGCGCTCGTCGTCCACGTCGTGGCCCTGATCGAACGCGTGTAACCGCATGTCGGTCCTGCGCCTCCCCGGCTCGGCGAGCCGGGGACTACCGGGGCCGTGCTCCTGTCCTCCTTCCTTCCTTCCTTCCCTTCCTTGGTTCCTTCGTTCCTTCCTTCCTTCCTTCCTTCCTTCCTTCCTTAGTTCCTTAGTTCCTTGGTTCCTGTCTTCCTGTCTTCCCTCCTCCCCCTCTTCCTGTCATCCTTTCCCTCGTGATTCGCGTCCGATTTGCTCCCAGTCCGACCGGCCTGCTGCACGTGGGGAACGCGCGGACGGCGTTGTTCAACTGGTTGCTCGCCCGCGGCACCGGCGGGCGCTTCGTCCTGCGCATCGAAGACACGGACGCCGAGCGGTCGACCGAGGCGTCGGCGACCGCGATCCTGGACGACCTGCGCTGGCTCGGACTGGACTGGGATGAAGGGCCGGACACAGGCGGGCCCTACGGTCCGTATCGGCAGAGTGAGCGGCTTGCCTTGTATCGGGAGCATGCGGCGCGCCTGTTGGACAGCGGGGCGGCCTATCGGTGCTTCTGCACGTCGGCGGACCTGGACGCGGGCCGCGAACGCGCCGTTGCCGCTGGACAGGTGTCCAGGTATGCGGGGACGTGCCGCACGCTCACGTCCGATGAGGCCACGGCACGCGCTGTCGCGGGAGAGCCCTGCGCCGTCCGCTTTCGCGTGCCCGACGTGCCGTCGGTGACCTTCGACGACCAGGTTCGTGGCTCGATCACGGTCGACGCCGCGCTGCTGGGCGACTTCGTGCTGCTGCGGCAGAACGGCCTGCCCGCCTACAACTTCGCGGTCGTCGTGGATGATGCCCTGATGGCGATATCCGATGTCATCCGGGGTGAAGACCACGTGTCCAACACGCCTCGGCAGGTCCTGCTGTATGAGGCGCTGGGCTACCAACCGCCCAGGTTCGCGCACGTGTCGCTCGTGATGGGACCGGACCACGCGCCCTTGTCGAAGAGGCACGGCGCCACGTCGGTGAGCGAGTTCCGCGAGCAGGGTGTGTTGCCCGAGGCGCTGGTGAATTACCTGGCGCTCATTGGCTGGTCTCCGGGGAACGACGAGGAGTTGCTGCCGATTGAGGAACTGGCGCGACGGTTCCGCGTTGGGGCGGTCAACCGCAGCGCGGGGGTCTTCGATCCGGCCAAGCTGGCCTGGATGAATCGCCACTACCAGCGCGTGGCGGATCCGGCACGCCTGACGGCGCTCCTGATGCCCGTGCTCGAGCGCGCCGGGTACGTCACGGCGCCGACAGAGGCCGCGCGCGCGTTCGTGGCCGGGTTGCTGCCCGTCGTCTCGGGGGCGGTGGATCGGCTGGCCGACGCTCCCGAACGCCTGCGTGGAATCTTCGAGTATCCGCAGAACGATGCGCTGCGGCAGGTGGCGGCGCACCTGGTGAGCGAGACGCCGCAGGCCGTCGACGTCGTCACGTCGCTGGCGCGGGCACTCAGCGGGCATGCCCGGCTGACGCGGGAATCCTTCCGGGAGGTCGCGCAACTGGTGCGGGAGCAGACAGGCACCAAGGGGCGCCCGCTCTTCCACACCATCCGGGTCGTCCTCACGGGGCTCGACAGCGGCCCGGAGTTCGATCTGCTGGTGCCGGCCATCGAGGCAGGCGCAGAGGCCGGGGTCGGCCTCCGTCCCATCCCCGGCTGTCGAGAGCGCGCCGCGCGCTTTCACCAGGCCGTTGTCGCCGGGGGTGCTGCAGCGCCAGGGCCGGTTTGATGGTCATCCACGGCATCAACCCGGTCATCGAGGCGCTTCGTGCGGGCACGGTTGGAGAAGTGCACCTCGTCCGCCGTTCGGAGGGGCGTCTCGCTGACGTCGAGCGGTTGGCGGAGGCCTGCGGTGCGCGGATCGTGCGCACGTCGCCCGAGGCATTGGCCGCGCTCACCGGGGTCTCGCAGCACCAGGGCGTGGCCGCGCGCCTCGACCCGCCCCGGCGCCGGTGGACCCTGAACGATCTCACGGAGGGCGTGACCGCTCCGCTCATCGTGGTTCTCGACGGGGTCG
The DNA here is from genome assembly GCA_964388335.1 of uncultured Vicinamibacteraceae bacterium. Classification (GTDB taxonomy): domain Bacteria; phylum Acidobacteriota; class Vicinamibacteria; order Vicinamibacterales; family Vicinamibacteraceae; genus JAEZDP01. The sequence continues at coordinate 22,893 of CAYMAG010000078.1, forward strand.
AGGATCCCCAGAACGTCGGCGCCATCGTCCGGACCGCGGACGCGGCTGGCGTGACCGGCATCGTGCGGCAGGAGCGGCGGTCGGCCGCCCTGAACGCGGCGGCGGCCAGGGCCTCTGCCGGCGCGCTGGCGCATGCGCGGGTCGTGGACGTGGTCAACATCGCGCGCGCGCTCGAAGATCTGAAGGGGCGCGGCGTGTGGACGGTCGGGTTGGCTGGTGACGCGACGCACGCGTACGATGCGGTCGATTACCGGCCCCCGACGGCCGTTGTGCTGGGGTCGGAAGGCGAGGGCCTGCGCCGGCTCGTGCGGGAGCGGTGCGATTTTCTCGTCCGCATTCCGATGCACGGGCGCGTGTCGAGCCTGAACGTGTCGGTGGCCGCGGGGGTCGTGCTGTACGAGGCGCTGCGGCAACGCGCGGCGTGACGTGCGCCCTCAACGCCTCGCGTCGTGGCCTGGCTTCGAGCCGGCGTGCTATAGTCACCTGTTGCGGGGATGGACGGCGTCGGCATGACCGGGCGCAGGTTCCGTCAGGCAGCCGGGTGCGTGCAGGTTGGCGTGTGTCTTGCTGGGGCGCCCCGACGTGTGCTAACCTCTCCTCTTTGTCCGGCTGGCGTAGCTCAGTCCGGTAGAGCGGCTGATTTGTAATCAGCGGGTCGGGGGTTCAAATCCCTTCGCCAGCTCCAGTTTTCGAAGGACGAACGCGCGGACGATTCTCACGGGTTCTGTCGACACCGGCAACCCGAATCCAGGTCACAAGCGGGCTCAGCCCGACCAGTGGTGCGGCGAGGTTGCGGAGCGGTCAAACGCAGCAGACTGTAAATCTGTCGGCCAAGCGCCTTCGAAGGTTCGAATCCTTCCCTCGCCACCAGCCTCCGCCCTCGGCTGCGCCTCGGGCTACGGCTGGCAAGCCAGCTGGGGGGGCTACGGGTTGGCAGGTCAGCTCTCGGTTTCGCCTCGGGCTACGGCTGGCAGGCCA
>CAYMAG010000079.1:0-14437 GCA_964388335.1 uncultured Vicinamibacteraceae bacterium
CGGGGTTCACGTAGATGAGGCCCATCTGGACCGCGGCCAGCGGCGTCTCGAGTTCCCGGTCGCCGGAGTAGCGCTTGTCGTCGAGCCACGTGCTCTCCGGCCCCCAGTAGACGTCCTCGTCCGGCTCCCACACGTCGACGCGGCCGCCCGCGAAGCCGAACGTCTTGAAGCCCATCGACTCCAGGGCCACGTTGCCGGCGAGAATCATCAGGTCGGCCCACGAGATCTTCCGGCCGTATGTCTTCTTGACCGGCCACAGGAGCCGGCGGGCCTTGTCGAGGCTCACGTTGTCCGGCCAACTGTTGAGCGGCGCAAACCGCTGCTGGCCGGTTCCCCCGCCGCCGCGGCCGTCCCAGATGCGGTAGGTGCCCGCGCTGTGCCATGCCATCCGGATGATGAACGGGCCGTAGTGGCCGAAGTCGGCCGGCCACCAGTCCTGCGAGGTGGTGAGCACCGCCTCGATGTCCTTCTTCACGGCGGCGAGGTCGAGGCTCGTGAACTCCGCGGCGTAGTCGAAGTCCTCGCCCATGGGGTTCGCCACGGCGGGGTTCTTCGCCAGGATCTTCAGGTTGAGCTGGTTCGGCCACCACATGCGGTTGGCGAAGCCGCTGGTCGGGTGAGGGGCGCTGCCGTGCGGGACGGGACAGCCGGTTGCGTCGGTGGACATGGGCATCCTTTCGGGCGTCGGTCCACGTTCGCCCGCCTTCGCTCGTTTCTGTGCTCCACAGCTTCGGCGAGGCTCCGGTGGACAAGTGAGAAGCAGGACGTCAGGACGTCCGGGTAGTGGAACACTCGGGGCACAGGCCCCAGTACGTGACCTCGGCCACGTCGATCTCGTAGCCCATGTCGTCGGACGGCGTCAGACAGGGCGCGGAGCCGACCGCGCACTCGATGTCGACCATGCGGCCACAGCGTCGACAGATCAAATGGTGATGGTTGTCGCCGACGCGATCCTCGAAGCGCGCCGGTGACCCGGCGGGCTGAATGCGCCGGATGAGGCCCTCGGCTACCAGGAGGCCAAGGGCGTCGTACACGGACTGCAGCGAGATGGCCCCGATGTCGGCCCTGACGACCTCGGCCACGCCGTCGGCCGTGGCATGGGGCTGACCCGCGACCGCCCGCAGGACGGCCAATCGCTGGGCTGTCACCTGAATGCCCCGTTGCCGAAGGAGGTCGGCCGGCTCATGCATCACGGTCCATAGGGTAAATCAATTCGTTGATTGATTCCAATATTTGATGCCATGGGGGCCGCTCAAGGCTCCTCGCGCCGGCGAGTGCGTGTCCGTCGGCGGCAGTCAGCGAGTCCAAGCCTCGGCGCGCCCGCCGCGAAGGCTCTCAGCCCGCGAGACGAAAGGCCGGGGCCATCTGGTCGCACGCGCGAGCCGACAACGCGAGCGCCGCGGCGACCTTGCGCCATTGCCGCACGACCGCCTGATTTCGCTCGATGATCTCGGCGGCCGCGCGCGAGCCCACCCGGAAGTACGGCGCGACGGAGCGCACCAGGTCGAGGTCGAGGGCATTGTCCGTCTCGCTGATGTTGAGCCGCAGGCCGTACGCGTCGGGAACCGGATTCATGTCGAATGCATCCGAGAGTCGCCACCCCTTGCCCGGCTCCAGTATGAAGCCGTGGTTCCGCAGGTGATCGTCCGTGTTCGACACGAGCACGTTGAAGACGATGCGGGACCACAACTCGCGGAGATCCTTGTTGGTCTGGTCACCGTGGTCCATGAGGACGCGCGCGAGTTCGAGGTAACTCACCCCTGTTGACGCATCGTCGCCATCGGTATGCCCCGTGAGCGTCATCGCCGACGCGAAGTGCAACCGCGTCCCCGTGCCGCTGCGATCGAAGCGCTTCACGAGAAAGGTGTGGTGCCGATGGGCGAAGCGGCGGGCCTGGCTCTCCGGCACGCGCAGCCCGCACCGAAGAGCAAGCGTCTGGACGACGAGTTCCCATCCGCCCATGTCGTGCTCATCGCGCACGCTCGGAAACTTCGCGATCCAGAGACGGCCGGCCGGATCGAGCACGCTGGCCTTGGGTCGTGCGCCGCCAAGCGAGCCGCCGGGAGCAATCAGCATGCGCAGCCACTCGTCGGCCTCGTCGGCAGTGTTGTCCTCGTCGCGCTCGATGGCGAGGCTGGCGGCCTCGAGGGCGCGCAGCTTCACGAAGGACGGTGGCGCCACATCATGCCGGTTGTCCAGAAAGGCACCGCGGTCATCCCGCCGGAAACGCAATGCCCCGACACGAAACGTATCGTGCACGCCGAGCAGGTAGTCCGACTCGTAGAGCCGGTCCGCTCGTTCCGCGCGTCCGGCCCGCTGGTCGCGCTCCAGGCGACGACGCATCAGGAGGCGCCCCCACCGGTCGGGACTGGCGTCGGCGAGAAGACCGAAGGTGTCGTGTCCCTGCGCGGGGTATTGACGACCCTCGTGGAGCCCGAGACGGGGGTCGAGCGCGGCGCCGGTCAACGCCGGGTCTTGCAGGGCCGCCGTATCGAACTCGAACTCGAAGACTTCGCGGCCGCGCGTGCGGTGGGCATGGAGCATCCCAAGCCGCCGCGGGCCGGGCAGGCCGTGCCAATGGACGTACACGGCAATGGTGACCGCCATGACTCAGCGACGCCTGGCGTTGGATCGCGGCGCCGAAGGCGCGTCGATCACGGAGGCCAGTTCGCGCGCGCTGATGAAGCCCTGCGCAGCCTGCACGCGCGAGTGCTTCGCGGCCTTGCCAGGCGGCGTTCCCGCCGCTCGTCCGGCCGGGCGCGCCGGCGCAGGGCGCGACGGGGTCACGGGTGCGTCATGCGTCCCGAACGGTGTGTCGGGCATGTCGCGGACCTCCGACGGCGGCATCGAACGCTCCGGCCATGCGGCGCGGCGCGGCGCGGACAATCGCGCGTCCTGCAGGGCACGGCCCGTCGGGTCGGCCGCGACGATGAGGTCGAAGTCCTGCTCGACGCCGAGGATCTGCATGACCGCCGCGTACGCGCCGATGGTCACGCCAGCGCCGCCACGCTCGACGCTGCGCAGCGTCATCGGCGCCATGCCGGCGCGTGCGGCGACCTGCCTGGCCGTCAGCCGGCGGCGGAGTCTGGCCAGGCGCAACCGCTCCCCGAACTGGCGCAGCCGCTCGCTGGTCGACGGCAACAACGCAGACACTGTTCGAGGCATGATGCCATTATCTTAGCCCGAATTGGTCGATATATGCGTAATAACAGCTATTCCAGTTGTACATGAGCGTTGGTGTAACTAATATGGCCATATTCTACATTTGTCGCTGACATAGATGCTTCGCTGGTGCCATCGCGCCGACATCGCGGATGCCCACATGCCGGCCTGAGCCTCCAGCCTTCGGGCGGCCACCGCGCGTGTCCTGACGCGGCCACGTCCGACGCGCACATCCGCCGTCTGAGGCCGGAAACACTGCGAAGCGACGGAGTCGACGATGCTTCACGACCTGCGTTTGGCACGGCGAACACTCGTGCGAGAGCTGGCTGGTTGTCGTGCGGTTCACCGTCTGTCTCGTCTTCCTGCTCGGCGGGACGCCGGCAGGATTCACGTCCGATGTCGAGCCCGGAGGGCGGCGCCGTCGAGCAACCTGTGTGTGCGGGGCGGGGCATTGTGGCCCGGCAGGATTCGCGCCCGATGCCGCGCCCGGAGGGCGGAGGCACGGGCCTGTAAGCCTGCCGGTGCCTACCAATTCGCAATGCGAGTTGGTACGCCCGGCAGGATTCGCGCCCGATGCCGCGCCCGGAGGGCGGAGGCACGGGCCTGTAAGCCTGCCGGTGCCTACCAATTCGCAATGCGAGTTGGTACGCCCGGCAGGATTCGAACCTGCGACCCTCGGCTTAGAAGGCCGATGCTCTATCCACCTGAGCTACGGGCGCACTCCGATCGATCGTAGCAGAAGCCGACCGAGGCCGGGCCTCACGGCCTGGTGTTCCAGATGCGTCGGCACGGCGGGAGGCCCAGTGCGACCTTCCCGCGATTGGTCGCAAGCTGCCGTTGTTGAAGCGCGATCAGGATCGCCACGTTGTCACGCGTGGAGCGGGCACGCTCGCGTTCGTGCCAGTCCTGCTTGGCCCGCCATCGGGCGTCGGTCCACTCGTGCGGCCGATGTGTCATGGCTGTCGATATCGGGGAACCCGCGCGCCTTCTCGTCAACGGCGCGCCGTGACCTGGAGCGCCGCGCGTGCGGGCACGCTTGCCGGGGAGCGCCTCCGTGCGCCGCTCTCGCCTCGGGCGGCACGCCCCTGCCACGCGAGGCTATGACACACCGACGCCGGACGGCCAGTCCTGCTCAGCTTCGCGCCCTGCTCAGCTTGACAGGGCGGTCGACGCGGTGCGGACAATGGCGCGGTACGTGTAGCGCGAACGCGATCCGACTGTGACGGCACCAGCGCCGATCGCGGCCGGCCGCGCCCGCGCCGTGACCCGAGGGCGATGTCTTCCGCGTACCAACGTGACCATGGCTGCGCGGATACGAGTCCTCCCCCTGTCCACCGAGCTGACGACGCTGTACAAGGGGATCGGCATCCTGCTGATCGTCCTGCACAACTTCCTCCACAGCATGCCGCCGGTGATCGGCGAGAACCAGTTCACCTTCAAGTGGGACGTCGTCCAACGCTTCGTCGGGGTCATGGCGTCCGCGCCACAGGACTGGCCGCGCGCGCTCTTCAGCTATCTCGGCCACTATGGTGTCCAGATCTTCGTGTTCGCGAGCGCCTACGGACTGTGGCGGCGCTATGGCGGCCGGCCGCCGTCGTACCGGACGTTCCTGGCCGACCGGTTCGAGAAGACTTACATCCCGTTCCTTCTGGCAATGCTCGCCTACGCGAGCCTCTGGTACCCACGCGCGATCATCCTGGGTGACACCGAGCCGCTGGCGTTGCGGAGCCTGCTGCTCAAGGCGCTCCTGATTTCGAACGTGGTGCCAGGCGAAGCCATGCGCCCGGTCGGACCCTGGTGGTTCGCCTCGTTCATCTTTCAGTGCTACCTGCTGTTCCCAGTGCTGGCTCGTCTGCTGGCGCACGCTGGTCCACGAGCGCTCGCGTGGGTCGCGGGCGGATCCGTGGTGCTCGAGTGGGCGTTCAACCCGCTGCTGTGGCCCCTGGGGCTGAATCTCAATCACACCGCGATCGGGCACCTGCCTGTGCTGTGTCTGGGTCTGTATGCGGCGACGCGACCGGAGATCAGGATCGGGTGGGTGGCCACGGCGGCCGTGGCGGGCCTGTTCGTCGCGGCCAACCTCGATGCCACGCTCTGGCTGCTGGCCGATGTGGCGGCCGTCGTGCTGCTCATGGTTCTGCCGTATCCGTTCCTGACGCATCCGGTGATGCGCGGCCGCGTCGTGTACCGCGTGCTGCTGTTCTTCGGCACGATCTCGCTGCCGCTGTTCCTGGTCAACGGCTTCCTTCGCAGCCCGTTCGCACAGCCGGCAAAGGCGGTCGACCTCTGGTGGTTCACGCTGGCGTGCGCCGTGATCAGCCTGCTGTTCTCGACGGCGGCGGCCCTGCTGCTGCAGGGTGCCGAGCGCTGGCTCAGAGCCAGGCTGCCCGCGCGGCGCCGATCTGCCTACAGACCTGACGATTCGCCGTCGCTGGTGTGAGCGGTGGCGTCAGACATCCGGGAGACACCGTGCACGAACAACGACGAGCTACTCAGCGCGGAGCGTGCGTGCCGGATCGATGCGCGCTGCGCGGCGCGCGGGCAGCCACGCCGCCACGAACGTCGTCGCGATGAGCGTCGTCGCGACCGTCGCCAGCGTCATCGGGTCTCGTGGCGTCAGCCCGAAGAGCAGCGTCGAGACCACTCGCGTCGCTCCCAGCGCGCCGAGGATGCCGAGCACGACGCCAGCGGCAGACAGGCTCAGGGCCTCGCGAAGGATTCGCGTCACCACCGAGCCACGGGTCGCACCGAGCGCTATCCGAATGCCAATCTCGCGCGCCCTGCGTGTCACGTCGTACGCCACGAGCGCGTAGAGGCCGACGCAGGCCAACAGCAGCGCGAGCCCGCCAAGGCTCGACGACAACAGCGCCAGCGCACGCTCACGCACGAGCGACGCGTCGATTTGCTGCTCCAGGGTCCGTACGCGTGAGACCGTGGCGTTGCCGCCGAGCGACGCCACGACGCTGCGCACGTCGCCGCTGAGGGGCATGGGATCCTGCGCCGTCCGTACGGCGGCTGTCATCTGCGCTTCGATCTGCCGCGCCTGCGCCAGTGGCGTGTAGACCATGCGCGGTGGATCCTGCTTGAGGCTCTCCTGATGTGCGTCGCGGACCAGGCCGACGATGGTGAACATCTCTGTTGGCGCGCTCATGAAGCTGATCTCGCGGCCGACGGGGTCGGCGTCCCCGAAGTAGTAGCGGGCCATGGTCTCGTTCACGATCGCGACGTTGCTCGTGCCTTGTGCATCGTGCGCCGTGAACGGCCGGCCGCGCACGAGCGCGATCCCGAACGTCTCGAAAAACTCCGGCGTGATGGTGTTCGCCCACACGCCGCGGGCCTCCGGCGTCCTTGGAAGGCCTGGCATCTCGATCCCGCGGATGGTGCCGCTCGTGTCGATCGGACTCGACAGGGACAGCGACACCGATGTCGCGCCAGGCAGCGCGCTGAGACGCTCGGCCAGCTCGGCATGGAAGGCCGGCAGTCGCTCCGATGACAGGGTCGTGCCGGCCGTGGTGACCGCAAACAGCAGCACGTTGTCGGCGTGGAAGCCTGCATCGAGCGAGCGCAGGTTGTAGAGGCTGCGGCCCAGGAGCCCCGCCGTGGCCACTACCACGACGGCCAGCGCAAGCTGTCCGACCACCAAGGTCCTGCCCATGCCGCTGGCGTAGCCATGCCGGGTCCGCATATCCGGCGTCCCTCTGAGCGCTGGCGTGAGGTCGGCTCGCGCCGATCGCAGCGCCGGGACCAAGCCCGAGACGATGCCGACCGTGAGCGACACGAGTGCGGTGACGCCGATCACCCGAAGGCTCGGAGTGACGTCGAGCAGCAACGACTGAGGTCCGCCTCGAAACAGGGAGACGAGGGCGTTGGTGCCCCACATGGCGATTGCCACGCCGAGCACGCCACCGCATGCGGCCAGTAGCGTGCTCTCGACCAGGAACTGCCGGACGAGCCGCGCCCGGCCGCCGCCGATGCAGAGGCGTATGGCGACCTCACGCGCGCGCGCCGTCGCGCGGGCGAGCAGCAGGCTGGCGACGTTGGTTGTCGCGATGAGCAGCACCACGCCGACGAGGAGGAGCAGCACGCGCAGCGGTGTGGCGTACAGGGCACGGAGCTGATCGGTGCCGCGGCCGGCCGGAAGGAGGCGAGCCGTTCTGAACGCATCGGGCGTGTTTTCCCGGGCCCACTGGTTCTCGGGCTCGCTCATGTACTGCTGGAACACGCGGTCGAGATCCGCTGCGGCCTGCGCCTCGCCGACTCCCGCGCGCAGCCGCGCCACCAGCGGCATGCTCGTCCAACTATCGTGCCGGCTGAAGAACTCAGGGTTCTCCAAACCGCGGATCGACAGCGGGAGCGTGACGTCGACGCGTGAGCCTGGGGCGAGCCCCGCAAACGCCTGCGCCGTGACGCCGACGACCGTCACGGTGACGCCCTGCACGACCAGCGGCCGTCCGAGCACGTGCGGGTCGCGGCCGAACCGATCTGCCCAGTACCGCTCGCTGATGACCGCGATAGGGCTGCCGCCCGGTACGCGATCCGGCTCCGACGCGAAGCCACGACCGAGGAGGAATGGCGCGCCGACCACCGTGTGATAGTTCCCGCTGACGAATTGTCCGCCGACCAGCTCGACGTCGCCTGCCGTCTCCACGCGGAACGTCGCGGGCGAGTACGCCGCGATACCGCTGAACGCCGCCGTCTGGTCACGATAGCGCTCGAGCAGCGGGTAGTTCGAGCTGGTACTGGGTCGTTCTCCATCGCCGTGCGCGAGGAAGTAGAGCGCCTGCGGGTCGGCAACCGCGAGCGTCCTGAACAGGATGGCGTCCATCAGACTGAAGATGGCGGTATTGGCGCCAATCCCGAGCCCGAGCGAGAGGACGACGGCGCTCGTGAAGAGCGGGGCCTGCCACATGCGGCGTAGGGCGTAGCGCAGGTCTTGCCGCAGTTCGTCGAACGGACGGAGGCCGCGCGACTCGCGGCAGTGCTGCTTGACCGCGTCGAGCCCGCCCAGTTCCATGCGTGCGCGCCGCGCCGCGTCCGGATGCGGGATACCTGAGCGGACCAGTTCCTCGGTGTACTGGTCGATGTGGAAGCGCAGTTCGTCGGACATCGTGTCCTCGAACCGGCGTCTGCCGGTGAGCGCGCGTGCAAGCGATCGAAGGCGTGCGAGCACGATCACACCTCGTCGGACGTGGCGCTGAGCGCCGCGGCAATGGCCGTCGCGAGCCGGTTCCAGCTCGCGGCTTCGTCGCGCAGACGACGACGCCCCGCGGCGGTGAGCGTGTAGTACTTCGCCTTGCGCTTGTTCTCGCTTTCGCCCCACTCGGCGGTGATGAGGCCTTGATGCTCGAGCCGATACAGCGCGGGATACAGCGATCCCTGCGGCACCTCCAACGCGTCGTGCGAGATCTGCCGGATCCGCACCAGCACGCCATACCCATGGAGCGGCTTCAGCGAAACCGCCTTCAGGATCAGCATGTCGAGCGTGCCGGGCAGCAGGTCTGCGGTCCTGGTCATGTGGCGACCTCCCTAGTCAGGCTAGGAGTGTGGGCCATGTTCTCCTAGTCTGTCAAGGGGTGCAGGAATGTACGGTTCGCGCACGGTTGCGGGCACGCGAGGTCTGTGCCGGGGCGGAGGGCCGAGCAAGCCCGGCCCCCACACCTGCACCACAGTCGCGGCGTGCGTGCGGAGCGCGCCTACGGCTGACGGCCGGCGCTGGATCCCAGCAGGTCGAGCACCGCGGCGATCATGGCGGTCGTGCCGGTGACGACGGACGGTTCCGGATCGATGCGGAACAGCGGGCTGTGGTGCGACGGCACGGGCGGGCCGCCGGCCTTCGCCGCGTCGAACGCCGCCTGCGGCGTGCCGCCAACCGTGAAGTAGTAACCGGGCACGCCGAGTTCGGGCTGCACGAAGTACGCGAAATCCTCCGCGCCCATCCCCATCTGCTCGAACGGCGCGAACACGTCCGCACCCAGTTCACGCTGAATCGCCGCGTTGAGGCGCTGCGCCAGCGCCGTGTCGTTGATCGTGGTCGGCGTGCCCTCGCTGACCGTGACCGTCGGGAGCCGGTCCTCCGCGATGCCGTTGGTCCGCGCCACGCCATGGGCCACGCGCTCGATCGCCTTCAGGAGAAACGCACGAGTCTCTTCGTCGTTGGCGCGCACGGTGACCTGGAGTTCCGCGCGATCCGAGATGATGTTGTGCTTGCTCCCCGCGTGGAATGCGCCGACCGTGATCACGCCCGGCGACAGCGGCGATCGCTCGCGGCTGATGATCCCCTGCAGTGCAACGACGATCTGCGCGCCGATATAGACCGGGTCCTTGCCGCTGTGCGGCGCGGCGCCGTGCGCGCCCACGCCGTGTACGACGATGTCGACGCTGTCGGCCGAGGAATACTGAATGCCCTCTGAGGCCGAGACCTTGCCGGTGGCCAGCATCGACGAGACATGCAGCGCCAGGGCGTAGTCGGGCTTGGGAAAGCGCGTGTAGAGCCCATCGTCGAGCATGGCCTTCGCGCCGCCGACACGCTCTTCGGCCGGCTGGAGGACGAACACGACCGTGCCGCTCCAGCGGTCACGCCGCGCAGCGAGCTGGCGGGCCGTGCCGACGAGAGACGTCATGTGCACGTCGTGTCCGCAGGCGTGCATCACCGGCGACTCGATGCCGTCGATACCGGCCTGGCGGACGGTCGAGGCATTGGGCAGTCCCGACTTCTCTTCGACCGGCAGGCCGTCCATGTCGGCGCGCACGAGCACCGTCGGTCCGGCGCCGTTGCGCAACACGCCGACCACACCGGTGCCGCCGACCTTCTCGGTGACATCGATGCCACCGATCGCTCGCAGCTCCTGGGCCATGCGCGCCGCCGTCTTGTCCTCTCTGAAGCTGAGTTCCGGGTTGCGGTGGAAGTGGTCCCACAATGCGCCGAGCGACGCGGCGTAGTCGGCCATCACGGCAGCCACGTAGTCGGGCTGCGCGGTGGCCGGTGCGGCGGCTGTGACAAGGACGAGGGTGGTCAGCAGGAGGCGCGTCGATCGCATGGCGATGAGTAGTCTATCTCCACGGTGCACAGGGGACGGCCATAGTTCATGCTTCATGACTCATGCTTCATGCCGGGAGCGCGATTGGCTCCAAGGCCACGGCGGGGGTTCGGGGCTGTCCGCGGCGACAGTGTCGCGACGTGCCGGGCAAGCCCCGGGCGGGCCGTGAGATGATCGGCGCCATGCAGAGATACGTTCACCACGTTTGTCGTGCCCTGGTCGTCTGTGTGAGCGTTGCCGTTGCCGGAGGCGCGCGGGCGCAGCAGCCCGCGATGGGGTTTGCCGACGCGGTGCTCGGCCGCTGGGACGTGACGGTCCAGGGCCCTGACGGCACATATCCGTCGTGGATGGAGATCCAGCTTCGCAAGGAAACCGAGCTGATGGGCCGGTTCGTCGGGCAGTTCGGCAGTCAGCGGCCCGCGACGCGCGTGGAATACACCGGGGGCAGGCTGACGTTCGTGGTGCCCGTGCAGTACGAGTCGCACAAGGCCGACCTCGTGTTCAGCGGCCGGCTCGTTGGCGCGCGCCTCGAGGGGACGACCCACGGGCCGGCGGGCGAGACGCTGACATGGACGGCCGTCCGTGCGCCCGCGATGGATCGCGAGACGGCACCTGCATGGGGCACGCCCATCGAGTTGTTCAACGGGCGCGACCTCTCGGGGTGGCGGCTCCGCAGCAACGCGCACGGCGCCTGCTGGGGCGTCGAAGACGGACTGCTCGTCAACGCGACGCCCTGCATCGACCTCATCAGCGAACGGGCCTTCAGCGATTTCCAGTTGCGTGTCGAGTTCCGGTATCCGGAGGGCAGCAACAGCGGCATCTACCTGCGCGGTCGGTACGAAGTGCAGATTCAGGACGACCGCGACCATCCGGCGCTCGATCCGCTGCGCATGGGCGGTGTGTACGGGTTTCTGCGTCCGGCGTCGCTTGCCGCGAAGAAGCCCGGCGAGTGGCAGACGTTCGAGATCACGCTCGTCGGCCGTCGCGCGACCGTGGTGCTCAACGGTACGACGATCGTGCGTGACGCTGAGATCCCCGGGATCACGGGCGGCGCGCTCGACAGCGACGAGGGGGCGCCTGGGCCGATCATGCTGCAGGGCGACCACGGTCGTATCGAATTCCGTAAGGTGACGCTGACGCCATCGCGATAGGACATAGTCTACCGGCTACCGGCTACCGGCTACCGGCTGAGGGCGCCAGGCTCAGGGGGAACCCTCGAAGGCAGGCCGGCAACCGTCTCAGCGTTCTGCGTCCGATCTACAGCGTTCACTGAGCCCTGCCATGCCTCCCATCGGCGACCCGCATCTCCGGCGCGCTCGCGCGCTCATCGACGACACCGTCGCTGGCTTGGCGCATGAGGCGCTGGCCTGGCACGAGGACGGTCGTTGGTCGACGGCCGAGATCCTCGACCATCTCGCGAAGACGTACGGGGGCACGGCGTACATCTTCCGCAAGTGCCTCGCAGACGATGGACCCAAAGGCCGTCCGCCGTCGGTCGGCGAGGGTCTGCGCGCGTTCGTCCTCCTGCGGCTCGGCTACTTTCCGTCCGGCATCAAGGCGCCCGCCATGACGCTCCCTGATGGTCTCGCGCCGTTCGAGGCGCTCGACGCCGCGCGAACGCGGCTCGCGGCGCTCGACGCTGTTGCGGCGCAGTGCGCGGAGCGATTCGGTGCGCGCGCGAGAATCGCCAACCATCCCATCCTCGGCGGGCTGACCGTGCAACAGTGGCGCCGATTTCACTGGATCCACACGCGCCATCACATGCGGCAGATCCTGCGGCTGCGTCGCGCTGCGGCGCACGCTCACGACGGCAGCCGGTGACTCAGGCGCGTCATCGCGAGGGCCGGCAGAGGCCGCACGGGGAGGTGGCCCCATGAAGCGGGTATGCTGGGCGCGATCACGCACGCGTCCGACGCCGGCATCGCGCTCGAGTCGAGCCGGCCAGGCGAGGCGCACGACAATGGACGGCCGGCCGGACACGCACGCTCGGAGGCGAGAGGTCATGCATCGAGGCACGTTGGTGGTGGTAGCGACACTGTCGATAGCGGTGGGCGGCTGCGGGGGGAGCGCCCCTCCGGCCAACGAGGCGTCCTCGGCGGCTCAGGCGCCTGGCCCTGCCGACGCCTCGCGCTTCCTGACCCAGCCGCTCGTCTCGCACGTCTACACGGCCGACCCGTCGGCGCACGTCTTCGACGGGAGGATCTACGTCTACCCATCGCATGACGTCGAGGCAGGCGTGCCGGCAGACGACCTCGGCAGCCACTTCGCGATGCGTGACTACCACGTGTTCTCGATGGACCGTGTCGGTGGCGAGGTTGCTGACCACGGTGTCGCGCTCGACATCGCGGGCGTACCGTGGGCGGGCCGACAGATGTGGGCGCCCGACGCGGCTGAGAAGGACGGGACGTACTACTTGTACTTCCCGGCGAAGGACAAGGCGGACGTCTTCCGGATCGGCGTCGCGGTCGGCGACAATCCCGCGGGGCCCTTCAAGGCCCAGCCGGAGCCCATCGAGGGCAGCTACAGCATGGACCCGGCCGTGTACAAGGATCGCGACGACGCGTACTACATGTACTTCGGCGGCATCTGGGGCGGACAGTTGCAGCGGTGGGCCACCGGCACGTACGTGGCGGAGGACCGCTATCCCGAGCCGGATCAGCCGGCGCTGACGCCGAAGATTGGGCGCATGCGCGACGACATGCTCGGGTTTGCCGAGCCCGTGCGCGACGTGGTGATCCTCGACGAAGAGAGGAAGCCGCTGACCGCGGGCGACAACGCGCGGCGCTTCTTCGAAGCCGCGTGGATGCACCGGTACGGTGACACGTACTACTTCTCGTACTCGACCGGCGACACGCACTTCATCGTCTACGCGACGGGCGACTCACCGTACGGGCCGTTCACCTATCGCGGGAGGATCCTCGCGCCGGTGCTCGGCTGGACCAACCACCACTCGATCGTCGAGCACGAAGGCCAGTGGTACCTCTTCTACCACGACTCGCAGCTCTCGGGCGGGCAGACGCACCTGCGCAACATCAAGGTCGTGCCGCTTACGCACCGCGCCGACGGCACGATCGAGACGATCGACCCGTACCGCGAACAACGGCCGTCATCGTAGGGACGGCTCTCCGATCCGTCCGAGACGGTCTGCCGGACGCCTCGGAGATGCCTCCCTGCCAGACGTTCCTCGCGAACGTGCATGCGGCGCCAGGCGCGTGTCACAGGATCTCGAACTTCCGGTTCCGCGCCCAGCGGTAGACGCCGAAGTCGGCGTCGAACGTGGCGACTCTGGCCTCGTCGTGAATCTCAGCGCAGCGGATGAGACAGGCGTCGGCGAGCGAGATCGGCCGGTTGGCGTACTTCGTCAGGAGTGCGTCGATGCTGGTCCAGTGCTCGCTCGCGGCGACGGCGATGGTGTAGACGCCCCGCGTGCCGAGCCGCACGACCTCGGCGGGGCCGGCGGCGTGCACCTTCCGCATCAGGAAGCACGCTTCGGCGACGACGGCTTCGCAGCACCGGAAGGGCGGTGCGCACGCGGCGAACATCTGCCGGGCTCGCTCGTGATGCGCGTCGTGCTTCGACAGCAGCGCTACGAGGGGACCCGTGTCGAGCAGGACGCCGGGCGGATTCACTCGCCGAATCCTTCCAGTCGCTTCGCGTTGGTGGAGAGGTCGCGCGGACCCTTCGTGAATCGTCCGACGCTGGGGCCGGCCAGGTCGAGGGCGCTCCGCCGCGGTCGCTCCTCCTGTGCCACGAGCTGCAGGCCGCGGCGGACCAGCTCGGACTCGGTCTCTCCCGTCTTCCTCTTCAGCTCTTCGAGGGTGGCCCTGTCCCGTGGATCGAGACGGGCGTGCACGTAGCGCTTCATGCAGTCAATGTAGCACGCAGCCGGTATCGTGTGCTACATCCTCGAACTGGACAGATCGTGGTGTGCAGACAGGGAACGGAGATCACGGAGGTAACGGGTGCACAACAGAGCCGCAGAGCAGCAGAGGACTCCGCTGCTCCGCTGCTTTGTTGTGCACCCGTTTCCATCCGTCGCCCCCGTTGACAGCGTGCGTGTAGCGTCGGTGCATCGTGGTGTCCAGACAGGGAGGGCGCGGAACGGGCCATGGGATCATGCGGGGGGGCGGGGGACGCGGAAGGAGCCAGGGGATCACGCGGAGGCGCGGAGGGCGCGGAAGGAGCCAGGGGATCACGCGGAGGCGCGGAGGGCGGAACGGGCCAGGGGATCACGCGGA
>CAYMAG010000079.1:14537-22805 GCA_964388335.1 uncultured Vicinamibacteraceae bacterium
GGCGCGGAGGGCGGAACGGGCCAGGGGATCACGCGGAGGCGCGGAGGGCGCGGAACGGGCCAGGGGATCACGCGGAGGCGCGGAGGGCGCGGAACGGGCCAGGGGATCACGCGGAGGCGCGGAGGGCGGAACGGGCCAGGGGATCACGCGGAGGCGCGGAGGGCGCGGAAGGGGCAGGTGGGGATCACGCGGAGGCGCGGAGGACGCGGAACGGGCCATGGGATCATGCGGGGGGGCGGGGGACGCACCTACGCAACATCAAGGTCGTGCGCTCACGCATCGGCCCGACGGCACGATCGCACCATCGACCCGTACCGCGAGTCAGGGTAGGGACATGCCCGCCGCGTTCGTCACACAAGGGAGCCGCGCTCTCAGTAGCTCACGCCGAGGCGGTTTCCATCCTGGTCGCGCAGCGTGATGATACTGACCCTGGCCAGGCAACGGGAGCGCACGCCTTGCCTGGTGTCGGGTGAACCCTTACAGTATCTGCATCGGCGGTTCGGCTTACAGGTCGGATCGCGACTCCTCCATGCCTCCTTCAGTTGTCGATGCGTTCCAGACGACCCTCGAGTTGTTCGAGACAGGACTCGACCTGATGCGCCAGAACCTGCGACGGCGTCATCCAGAGGCCGACCACGAAGCGATCGAGCGTCTGCTGCACGAGTGGCTGCTGGATCGTCCTGGTGCAGAGTCTGGCGATTGCCCCGGTCGGGTCGTCGACTTGGAAGCCCGACGGGCGTGACCTCGCTCGAAGCTGCGCTGCGCGGGATTCGCACCGACCTCACGGACGCCGGTGTCCGTTTCGCGCTGGTCGGCGGTTTGGCGGTGTCGGCCCGGACCGAACCGCGGATATCACAGACGATGCGACCGATGTCGGAGATGAACGCGCTGCTTCTGCCCGCCTCTTGACCGCACTTGTGGGGCCGGACAGGTCGGAGGGCTGGGCAAGGCGGAGGGCTGGGCAAGCCCAGCCCCTCCGCAAGCCCAGCCCCTACTCGTTCCTGAGGGCGGTCACGGGATCCAGACGCGCGGCGCGCAGCGCCGGAATCGCACACGCAACGATGGCCGTGGCGAGCAGCAATCCGGCGACACCGCCGATCACGAGAGGGTCGGTCGGCTCGACGCCGTAGAGCATGCTCTCGAGAGCGGTCCAGAGCGCGACCGCGCATGCTGCGCCAACCACGAGGCCGGCGACGACAGGCCGCAGGCCCGTCGAGAGTACGCCACGCACGATGTCTCGACGCATCGCGCCCAATGCCAGGCGCAGGCCGATGTCGCGCGTCCGGCATGCGACGCCGTAGCTGACGACGCCATAAACGCCGACAGCGCCGAGCAGGAGAGCGACGAGCGCGAACAGACCGGTGAGCAGCATCTGGAATCGACGTTCCGCCACCGCCGACCTCACGATCTCGGCCATCGTCTGCACCGCAGGAACAGGTATCGTCGCGTCCATGCGGCGGATGACGTCCCGTATCGCGGGGGCCAGGGCCTCGGACGTCGACGCGGTCCTCGCCATCACGGTCATGTTCGCGCGGCTGCGAGCAGGCAGATGCGGCTGGTAGAGCTGTGGCAGCATCGCGCGATCGACCGCGCCGGCACGGATGTCCTCGACGACGCCGACGATGGTCAGCAGCGGGGCGTCCTTCTCGACGACACCGCCAGACCGAATCCGGCGGCCGGGAATCCCGGCGGGCGGCTCGCCAGGCCAGAGCGCCCTCGCCAGCGACTCGCCGACGATCGCGGTCGTCGCCCCGTCCTGGGCCTCGAAGAAGCGGCCGGCCCGCAACCTCGTCCTGCTGGCGGAGAAGTAGCCGGACGTCACATATCGCACTCCCGCCAACGGCCGTTCGACGACGGCCGCCATGTCGGTATCGGTGTCGAGG
Source organism: uncultured Vicinamibacteraceae bacterium (assembly GCA_964388335.1). Taxonomy (GTDB): domain Bacteria; phylum Acidobacteriota; class Vicinamibacteria; order Vicinamibacterales; family Vicinamibacteraceae; genus JAEZDP01. Next base: position 16,421 of record CAYMAG010000079.1, read on the forward strand.
AAGATCGCGTGGATGTCCGACGAGGCAGCCGCCGGCGCGTTGCTGATCGCTCCAGCCGCAGCAACGCCCGGCAGCGCAGCGATGTGCTCGGTCACGGCGCGATAAAACTCCACGCGCTGCGACCCGGTGGTGTAGCGGTCCGTCGGCAACGCGAGGTCGACCGCAAGCGTCTGCTGTACGTCGTAGCCGCGGTCGGCGCTCATCACGTTCGCGAAGCTGTGCAACAGCAGCACCGCCGACGCGAGCAGCGCGGTGCCGAGCGCCGTCTCGATGCCGACGAGTGTCTGGCCGGCCCTGGCGGCGCGGCCGCCGCCGATGGCGCCCCTGGATCCTTCCTGGAGCATGCGTCCGCAGTCTCCCCGCGATGCGTGCATGGCCGGCAGCACGCCGCAGGCAACACCTGTCAGCACGCTCGTCAGCAGGGCGAAGAGTAGGACCGGCGCGTTGACGCTCGCGCCCTGGAGGAGGGTCGCATGAGGCCCGTATGCGACGAGCGCGCGCACGCCGACGTACGCCACGAGTGTGCCGGCGGCGCCGCCCGCGAGCGCGAGCACGACGCTTTCCGCGACGAGTTGGACGACGAGCGCGGCTCGTCCCGCGCCGATGGCCATGCGCGTGGCGAGTTCGGTCGACCGCTGCGCCACGCGGGCGAGCACGAGGCTCGCGATGTTCGTGCAGGCAATCAAGAGGAGAAGCACCGACGCGCCGAGCAGCACGAGCAGACGCGGGCGCAGATCGCCGGCATACACCTCGCGAATCGGCTTCAGGCGCGGCACGAACTCTATGCCGGGAGAAAACCATTCGGCCTTGTCTGGCGCGTTGAGCAGCGCGTGAAGCTGCTGCTGGCCGCGTTCCGGGTGTTCACCCGCGGCGAGGCGGAGCAGCAGAAGCTGGTCCCAGTTCTCGCCTGCGAGTTCGGCCGCCGTTGGCGCCAGCGGTTTGTACACGTCGATGCGCGGGCCGAAGTCCAGGACGAGCACCGTGCCGGTGGGGACGAGCAACGACGGCGACGCGACGCCCACGACGACGTGGCTGTGGCCCTCGATGTCGATGGACGTGCCGACAATCGACGGATCGCTGCCGTATCGCCTCACCCACAGGCCATGGCTGATGACGACGACACGATCGCGCCCCGCGTGTTCCTCCTCGGCGGTGAACCCGCGGCCGTGCACTGGCGGGACACCGAGGACAGTGAAGAAGCCCGCCGACACCTTTGCGCCGCGTACGCGTTCGGGCTCGCCGGTTCCCGTCAGGATCCACTCCTGGGGCGAGACGGCGGCGACGCCCGAGAACACCGTGTCCGCATCGCGCCACTCCAGATAGTCCTGGACGCGTCCTCCAAGCGCTCCGATCCGTTCCGCGAGCGGCGGAATCGTGATCTCGACCGTGTAGAGCCGCTCGGGATCCTCGTAGGGCAGTGGCTTCAGGAGCACAGCGTGGACGGCGCTGAAGATCGCCGTGTTCATGCCGATGCCGAGCGCCGCCGTGGCGATGGCCGCTGCCGCGAATCCGGGCGCGCGGCGCAGGGAGCGGACGGCGAGGCGCACGTCGCGCCACAGGCGATCCGCCCAGGCCAGCGGACGTCCGTCGCGGCACTCGTCCTTGGTCAACTCGAGCGGGCCGAACTCGCGGTGTGCCCGCCTGCGAGCGTCATCGACGCTCATGCCCTGGTCCACGTACGCGCGCACCTGGGCTTCGAGATGGAACCTCAGTTCGGTCTCCATCTTGCGCTCCCATGCACGCCGTCCGAACCAGTTGCGCCACGCCATACGAATCTCCCTGTTTCACGGCGTCATCGCGGCGCCGGGCACGCCCGGCCTTCACAAGATCGTCATCGGAGGGCTGTCTTCACCTGCGCCAAGGCTTCCACCTCCGCTCTGCGAGCTACAGCGGACAGGTCGGTGGACAGGCAGCACTCAGGACTCATGCATGGAGAGCACCAGGGCGATGGCGTCGGTGAGGCGCTTCCAACTCGCCTGTTCTTCGTGGAGCCGGCGTCGCCCCGCGGCCGTCAGCCGGTAGTACTTCGCGTCGCGGCCCTCATCGGTTGTCCGCCAATCCGCGCGCAGCCAGCCCTTGTTCTCGAGCCGGTACAACGCGGGGTAGAGCGATCCCTGACGAACCTGGAGCGCGTCCTTCGAGATCTGCTGCAAGCGCTGGACGATGCCGTAGCCGTGCAGGGGCTCGAGCGCCAGCACCTTCAGCACGAGCATGTCGAGCGTGCCCTGCAGGAGCGCCGCTTCATGAGACGATCGGTCAGCATGCCCAGGCATTCGAGGCATCTGAACACGGTCATGCCTAGGATGTCAAGGCACATGGCGGAAGGGCGGGGGGACAGAGTGTCAGCTGCCGCGCACCTCGAATCCGAACGCCCGTGCGGCGAGCGCCAGCGCCCCGTCGTGTGTAGCCACGATGAGCGAGGCATCGATCTGATCCCGCCATGTGAGAGCGGTGGCAAGATGGATGGCGTCGAGCGCGCCTGGCTCGCGAAGGACGTGCCGCAGCAGTACGGACGTGTCGACGTACGCGGTCATCGGCGACGGCGATCGTCGAGGAGCACGGCCAGGCTGTCTGTTCGTGCGGCGGGAGCACTCGCCAGCCTGACGTCTTTCAGGCGCCGAGTGGCGCGTCGCACCTCCAGCGGCTCGGCCGATCGATAGGGAACGATCCGCGCGACTGGCGTCTCGCGATCCAGGATCGTGAGCGTGCGTCCCTTGCGTACGGCGCGGAGGTGCTCGCTCAGCCGCGCCTTGAGATCAGCGATACCGACGCCCTTCATGACCATATTCTAGTCACGACAGGTCATGACTGTCGAGCGGAGCCGGAGGCGACGGTCGAAGCACGGGAATGATTTCATGTATCGTGTCTGACGTGATGGCGTAGCCAACAGGATATGGCTGATGTGGCTCAGAAATATGATGTGAAATCATTCCATATTGCGCCAGTACAACATCGTCCTCTTCGTTGACGGGTCCAGCGTTCGTCTGGCGCCGGCCTTCGATCAGGTGCCCACGCGCTACGCGCCTTCAGCAGACGGGCAGTTGCCGTCTCGTGTACTGGCCGTGCCGTATGCCACGTCCGACACACTGGACGTCTGGGACGAGGCGCGCCGGGCGGCGCGCGAGTTCTGGGAGCACGCAGGCGACGTTACTCGTCTGGCGGACGGTCTCAGACGGTGTTGTGCCGCCAACGCCAGGCTGCTGGCGACGTAGGCGCGAGGCGCGAGCTGCGTTGCCCGCGGTAGCCTGAGGTCGCTGCGTCGAGACCGCCGAGGCGACGGCGGACCGCCGAAGTCCTGGCGGCGCCTGGTCAGCCTGCTCGCGGCGCAGGTCGTCACGTGCCCGTCAGCCACGGCAGCAGGGCCGTCATCACGACGACGATGATGAGGGCGCCGAGCGCGCCGATGAGACCGCCCGTGCGGATGAAGTCGCGGGCAGTCAGCTCACCGGTGCCATGCGCCAGGGCGTTTGGCGGCGTGCTGACGGGCAATGCCATGCTCATCGACGCGACGAGCGCGACGGTAAGCGCGAAGCTCGTGACATTCGAACTGCCCGCCGCGCCAGCGGCGATCACCGCCACGGGCATGAGCATGCTGGCAATCGCCGTATTCGAGAAGAACGTGCCGAGCGCCAGCGTGCCGGCCGCCAGCGCCATCAGCCGCATGGTGGTGCTCGCGCCCATCGGCACGAGCGCCGCGACCCGCTGATCGAGGCCCGTCGCCTGCAGGCCGAAGCCCAGCGCCAGGCCGCCGGCAATCAGGATCAGCACGTCCCACTCGAGCGTGTTGACGTCACGGCGCGTGATGATGTCGGTCACGAGGAACAGCGTGATCGGCAGCACCGACGCGGCGGGTGCCGGAACACCGTGCCACGGCTCGGTGAGCCAGACACCGAAGGTGAGGAGTGCCACGAAGACCACCCACCGGCCACGCCGAGTGAGGCTGGCATCGGGAAACTCGAGCGTCCAGGTCAGTCCGGCCGCCGGATACTGCCGCCGCAGCCACCACCAGGTGGCGGCGAGCAGCACGATGACGAGGGGGCAGGCCAGCACCATCCACCGGACGAAGCTCACCTCGATGTCCGCACGGCCGAGATAGCTGATCGCCAGCGCGTTGGGCGGCGATGCAATCGGCGTGCTCATGCCCGCGATGTTGGCTGACACGGGAACCGACAGGATCAGGGCCTTGCGGAACGGATGGCCGTCGGGCACCTGCCGGAGGATCGGCACGATGAGCGCGAGCATCAGCGCCGTGGTCGCCGTGTTGCTCATGCCCACCGAGAAGCACGACGTCACGAGCATGATGGCCAGCAGCAGGCGCCCGGGCGTGTCGGCCATCGGCCGCAGCACGCGCGCGGCCAGCCAGCGGTCGACGCCGGTCTTGGTGACGGCCCGCGACAGCATCAGACCGCTGAGAAACAGTACGAGCACCGGGTCGGCGGCGGCCGCAAGGTACGCGTGCAGCGCCATGGCGTCGCCGGGGTCGCCGAGCCAACTCCAGCCGCCCGGGTTGCCGAGCAGCAGCACCTGCAGCGCGATGGAGATGAACGCCGTGGCGAAGAGCGGCAGCGTCTCGGTGATCCACAGGAGGACCGTCGCCACGAGGATGCCGGTCATCAGCACCTGCTCGCGCGGCCAGCCGGCAAGACTGGCAAAGCTCGCCAGACCGAAGGCCGCCACGAGCAGCAGCACCGCTGCCAGCGGACGGCGGATGCCGGCGGGCAGGCCGGGCGAGATGCGGAAGAGTCGCGAGGAGTCCACCGCCAGGCATTGTACGGGCGAGGGGCTGCGCTCGGGCCCAAGGCGCAGATGTGAGGATGCCCGCTGGCTCGCGCGACTTCTACGTCGTGCCGACGTCTGCGCCGAGCCGTCGAGCACGATCGCGCTGTCTCCACCGCATCATTCGAGTCGGAGGGCTGAGACCGCATCCGTGATGGCCGCCTGGCGGGCCGGGACGAGGCAGGCCAGCGTCCCGACACCGAGCAGCACGACCGTGACCGCGGCGATCGTCAGCGGGTCGATGGCCTGCACTTCGAACAGCAAGCCGCGGATGGCTCGGCCCAGGAAGAGCGCGACGACCACGCCGGCGACCAGGCCGGCGACGACCGGCACCATGCCCTGGCGGAGGACGAGCCACAGCACCTGGCGGGGCCGGGCGCCGAGCGCGATCCGGACACCGATCTCATTTCGGCGGCGAGCCACCGCGTAGGCGACGACGCCGTAGATGCCGAGGCTGGCGACCAGGAGCGCGGAGGCGGCAAACGCCGCCAGGAGCGTCGCCTGGAACGTGCGTCCGGCCACCGTGCGGTCGACGACCTCCGCCATCGTGTTGACGGACTGGATCGGCAGCCCCGCGTCCTCGTTGCGTAGCGCGTCGCGAAGCGCACCGGCCACCGTGTCTGGGTCGAACGCCGTGCGAGCCACCAGGGCTACGGCCGCCGGTGGGCGCTGCCAGTAGGGGTAGTACGCAGTCGGCGGCGGCTCGTTGTGAAGCACGGCGCGTACGTCGGCGACGATGCCCACCAGCGTGACCATTTCCTGCTCGCCCATGAAGCGGCGGCCGATCGGGTCGGGGTCGCCCGGCCAGAGCAGCTGTGCGGCCTTCTCCGAGAGCACCGCGACGCCCTGCTCCCGATCGCGGTCCTCGAACATGCGGCCGCCACGGACGGCAATGCTCATCGCGCGGAAGTAGTCGGGGCTCGTATAGCGATTGTTGACGACGTACTGCGCTTCACGCGGCGCACCTTCGAGGTAGATCGGGTCCATCCACGTCTGACCGAGCGTGGGCAGTCTGGTGACGACACCAGACGCCTGAACTCCGGGAATGGTAGCGACCGACGCGAGCAGTCGGTCGACGAACTGTGCTCGGCTGGCGGGTTCGGCATAGCGGCTGCTGGCGAGCGTGACATCCACGGTGAGCACGTGGTCGACGTCGAAGCCCTTGTCGACGTGCAGGAGCCGCACGAGGCTGCCCGCGAGCAGGCCCGCCACGATCAGCAACGCGGCGCTCAGACCGACTTCGACGCCGATCAGCGCCTCGCGCAGCCGCAGGCCCTGGCGTCCTTCGGTGACGGTGCGACCGCCGGAGCGCAACGAGTCCTGCGGATGGGCACGAGTGAATCGCCATGCCGGCAATGCTCCGACGATCACTCCGGTCAGCAGCGTGAGGCCGCAGACGAACGCGACGACCCCGGTGTCCAGGCGAACCTCGTCGAGCCTGGGCATGCCAAGCGTGGTCATCGCCACGAGGAGGCTGACGCTCCAGTGTGCCAGGAGCAATGCGAGCGCGCCTCCCGCGACGGCCAGCAGCAGGCTCTCGGTCAACACGAGGCGAACCTGGCGTCCACGACTCGCGCCAAGTGCCGTACGGATCGCCGCTTCACGGCTG
>CAYMAG010000080.1:0-22725 GCA_964388335.1 uncultured Vicinamibacteraceae bacterium
GGAGTCGCAGATTTGCCCCGGCGGCGAGGGTGGCACGCGCCGTGCTGCCTGTGTCGTAGCGGAGCAAGCGTGCTCGACATCATCTCTCTCGCCCTCGTCGAACCTGTGGAACACGGCCTGTCGCAGAAAGCCGTCGAGATCGCGCGTCCCTTCGGGTTTCCGATCTCCAACTCGATGGTGGTGACGTGGATCGTCGCCATCGGCCTCATCGTGTTCGCTCAGATCGCGACGCGACGCATGGCCCAGGTCCCGGGCGGCGCGCAGAACTTCCTGGAATGGCTCGTGGAAGGTCTCTACGGCCTGCTGGAGAGCATCATCGGCCGGCATCTGGTCGAGCGGACGTTCTGGTTCTTCGCCACCATCTTCATCTTCATCCTCGCCGCCAACTGGATCGGCCTGCTGCCAGGCGTCGGGACGATCGGCTGGGGGCATCACACCGCCGATGGATTCAGAGTCTCGGAGCCGTTGTTCAGGGGAGCCAACGCCGATCTCAACATGACGCTGGCCATGGCCCTGGTGTTCTTCGCGTGCTGGATCGTGTGGGCCCTCCAGGAGGTCGGTCCGATAGGGGCCCTGAAAGAGCTGTTCGCGCCGAAGGGCGATACCACGGGGGCCCTGCGCCTCCTGATGATCGTCGTGTTCTTCGCCGCCGGCTGCCTGGAGATCATCTCGATCATGTTCCGCCCGGTGTCGCTGAGCTTTCGCCTCTACGGCAACGCGTTTGCAGGCGAGAACATGCTGGAGACGATGGCCACGATCGTCCCGGGACTCGGGTGGCTGCTGCCGATCCCGTTTTACTTCATGGAGTTGCTGGTGGGTCTGGTGCAGGCGTTGGTCTTCATGCTGTTGACCGCCGTCTTCACGCTCCTGATTTGCCAGCATGAGGAAGCCGCGCCGGGAGACGCGCACGGCTGAGAGCGAGTGCCGTCGGCGTCGGTGCGTCGCGCGGTGGTGGACGTCGAAACAGAAAGGACTATTCCGATGACCGGAAGTATTCATGTCGGCCTGGCCGCGCTGGGCGCAGCGATCGGCGTGGGTTTGATTGGCGGCGCGGCGTCGGCAGCGGTAGGGCGGAATCCCGGTGCGTCCACGAAGATCATGGTTCAGTCCATTCTGGCCATCGCCTTCGCGGAAGCCATCGTGTTCTACGCTCTCTTCCTGGTGCAGTAGAGCCGACAGACCCAGGCGGCGCCTGGCACGGGCGCTGCCTCGGTCGTCCTATGAAGAGGGTGCACCATCATGCGTGTTCTCGCGATGCAGACCGTAACCGAGGGCGCTGGACGGATCGAGAAGGTCGCCAGCACCTTCGGCGTCGACTGGCCGCATCTCGTCGCACAGATCGTGAGCTTCGGCATCGTGTGTGCGGTGCTGTACGCGCTCGCCTACAAGCCCATCCTGAAGATGCTGGAGGCACGGCGCGCGCAGATCGCGAGCGGTCTGGCCAACGCCGAGAAGATCAAGGCCGAACTGGCCCGCATCGAGGCCGAGCGCCTCGCCGTGCTGGCGAAGGCCGACGCCGAGGGGAAGCAATTGATCGAGGAGGCTCGCGCCGCGGCCGCTCGTGTCGGGGCAGAGGAAACCCGGAAGGCCATCGCCGCCGCCGAACAGATTCTGGTCAGGGCGCGGGAGGCCACCGAGCGCGACCGCGCAAGCATGCGCGAGGACCTCAAACACGAGGTCGGACGGCTCGTGGTGCAGATGACGGCGTCGGTGACCGGGAAGATCCTGACGCCGGAGGATCACCGGCGCCTGGCGGCGGACACGGCCAGCCACCTCGCACCCTAGCGAAGGTCGAACCATGAAGGCGAACAGGAAGGTCAAGCGCGCGGCGCGGCAGCTCTATCGGCTCTGTCTCGTCGCCGGTCGGCTCGACGAGGACCGCGCGCGCCAGGTGGCGCAGAGTCTCGCCGCGTCGCGGCGGCGCGGCGCGCTGTCCGTCCTGTCGGATTTCCAGCGGCTGCTGCGACTCGATAGCGACCGGCACACGGCCCTCGTCGAGAGCGCCACGCCGCTGGACCCCGCGCTGCGGGAAAGCGTCGAGGCCGATCTCGCCCGTGTGTACGAGGCGGGGATCGACGCGTCCTTTGCGCTGAACCCGGCGCTCATCGGCGGAATGCGGATCAAAGTCGGCAGCGATGTCTACGACGACAGCGTGCAGGCCCGCCTGGCGGCGCTCGAGGCGCGGCTGTGAACACCCTTACGAGTGAGATGACCAATGGCTGATCTGGTGCAGGAAATCGAGGCGCAGATTGCGGGCGCCAAAGCTGCAGCCGCCAAGCAGAGCGTGGGCGTCGTCCGCGAAATTGGCGACGGTGTCGCCAAGGTCGAGGGCCTCGCCGACGTCATGCTCAACGAGATGCTCGACTTCGGTCAGGGGATCACGGGCCTGGCGTTGAACCTGGACGAGACGGAGGTCGGCGTCATCATCCTCGGCGATTACACGAAGCTCCAGGAGGGTGCTGAAGTCCGTGCGACGGGAAAGCTCCTGCAGGTACCCGTGGGCAAGGGGTTGTTGGGCCGCGTTGTCAATACCCTCGGCGAACCGCTGGACGGGAAGGGCCCGATCACGAGCGACGTCTCGTATCCGGTGGAGAAGCTCGCGCCGGGCATCATCCGGCGCCGTCCGGTGGGCCAGCCGGTCCAGACCGGCATCATGCCGATTGACGCCATGATCCCGATCGGCCGTGGCCAGCGCGAGTTGATCATCGGAGATCGATCGACGGGCAAGACGACGATCTGCATCGACACGATCATCAGCCAGGCCCGCCTCAACCGGGCCGCCGAAGACGCAGGCGACACGAGTTACCGGCCGCTCTACAGCATCTACGTGGCGATCGGGCAGAAGCAGTCGACGATCGCGCGGATCGTCAGCGTGCTCGAGGACGCAGGCGCACTGCCGTACAGCATCATCGTGGCGTCGCCGGCCGCCGATTCCGCCACGAGTCAGTACCTCGCCCCGTTTGCCGGGGCGGCGATGGGCGAATGGTTCATGGACAACGGCATGGACGCGTTGATCGTCTATGACGACCTGTCCAAGCACGCGGTGGCGTATCGCCAGGTCTCGCTGGTGTTGAAACGGCCATCGGGCCGGGAAGCGTACCCCGGCGACGTGTTCTATCTGCACAGCCGGCTGCTCGAGCGGGCGGCCCGGGTCGGCGAACAGTACGGCAACGGTTCGCTCACGGCACTCCCCATCATCGAAACGCAGGCCGGAGACGTCTCCGCCTACATTCCGACCAACGTCATCTCGATCACCGACGGGCAGATCTTTCTCGAGACCGACCTGTTCTACCAGGGCATTCGTCCGGCGATCTCGGTCGGCATCTCGGTGTCCCGCGTAGGCTCGGCGGCGCAGCTCAAGGCCATGAAGCAGGTCGCCGGACAACTCAAGGGCGACCTGGCCCAGTTCCGTGAACTGGCGGCCTTCGCTCAATTCGGGTCGGAACTCGATGCGGCGACGCAGGCGAAAATCGACCGCGGGAAGCGCATCGTCGAACTCTTCAAGCAGCCCCAGTACAGCCCGATCGGGGTCGAGGTCCAGGTCGGCGTGATTTGGGCGGTCCAGAACGGCTACGTGGACGACGTGCCGGTGGAGCGGATCAAGGAGTTCCAGGCCGGCTGGACGGATTTCCTGACGACGCGCAAGGCCGACCTGCTCGCGAAGATAGCCACCGAGAAGGCGCTGAGCGAGGAGCTGACCGACGCATTGAAGAGCGCGGCGGATCAGTTCAAACAGACGTGGAAGTAGTATGAACAGCCCTCGCGACCTTCGGCGGCGCATCAAGTCCGTCAGCGGAACCGCGCAGATTACCAAGGCCATGCAGATGGTGGCGGCCTCGAAGATGCGCAAGGCCCAGGAGGCGGCCATCGCGGCGACGCCGTTCGCGCGGCTGCTGTATCGCATCCAGCGCAGCGCGACCGCCCGGCAGAAGACCCTCGCGCATCCGTTGCTCGACGTGCGCCCCGTCCGGCGGCGCGCGGTCATTCTCATCGCCGGCGACAAGGGACTGTGCGGAGCGCTCAATACGAACGTGTTCCGGCTGGCGGCGCAGTTCGACCCGGAGTCGACGCTGTTCATCACGGCCGGCCGCAAGGCGGCCCAGTTCGTGGCGCGCACGCGCCGTCAGCTCGCCGCCGAATTCGCGTACGGCGACTCGCCGACGTTTCCCGAAGCGAGGGCGATTGCCGCGGCTGCCCGCGACCTCTTCCTCGCGGGCGACGTCGACGAAGTGCGAGTCGTCACCACACGCTTCGTCAACACGCTCACGCAGGAGCCCGTCTCCCAGGAGTACCTCCCGGTGGGTGCGATCACGGACCTGCGGATCCCCGATCTGGAGAAGCAGGCGATCGCCGCGGACACGGAGGAGACGATGTTCGAGCCGGGGACCGAGGCCGTGCTCGCGTATCTCCTCGGCGTCTACCTCAACGTCTACCTCTACTACGCATTGCTGAATGCGAAGGCGAGCGAGCAGAGTGCCCGCATGGTGTCGATGAAGAATGCGACCGACAGCGCGGAAAGCCTGATCGACGCCTTGCAGCTCGAGTACAACAAGCTGCGGCAGGGCAACATCACCCGGGAACTGCTGGAGATTGCGGGCGGGCAGGCGGAGTGAAGGCCGTCGGCTGCGAGCGCGAGTGCTGAGCGCTGAAACAGGAACGTTTATGAATATCGGCAAAGTCGTTCAAGTCGTGGGTCCGGTCGTCGACGTCGAGTTTCCCGACGCGTTGCCCGCGATCTTCAACGCGCTGACGGTCGACTACACGGTCGAGAGCCAGCCGGTCAAGCTGACGCTCGAAGTCCAGCAGCACCTCGGGGACAGCTGGGTGCGCACGATCTCCATGTCCGGCACCGAGGGCCTCAGGCGCGGTCTCGCGGTCACCGACACCGGCGGGCCAATCTCCATGCCGGTCGGCGAGGGCGTGATGGGCCGCGTCTTCGACGTCACCGGCAATCCCGTGGACGAACGCGGCCCGATCAAGGCGGAGAAGTACTATCCGATCCATCGTCCGCCACCGCCGCTCGTCGATCAGTCGCCGTCTCCCGAGGTGCTCACGACGGGCATCAAGGTCATCGATCTCATCTGCCCGTTCCTGAAGGGCGGCAAGGTCGGCGCCTTCGGCGGCGCCGGCGTCGGCAAGACCGTCGTCATCATGGAGCTGATCAACAACATCGCCAAGCTCCATGGCGGCGTGTCGGTGTTCGCGGGCGTCGGTGAACGCACGCGCGAGGGCAACGACCTCTACCACGAGATGTCGCAGGCGGGGGTCATCAACCAGAACGACCTCGGGGCGTCCAAGATCGCGCTCGTCTACGGGCAGATGAACGAACCTCCCGGCGCGCGTCTCCGCGTCGCGCTGAGCGGCCTCGCCATCACGGAGTATTTCCGCGACGAGAAGAGCCAGGACGTGCTGCTCTTCATCGACAACATCTTCAGATTCTCCCAGGCGGGCTCGGAGGTCTCGGCACTGCTCGGCCGCACCGCCAGCGCGGTCGGCTACCAGCCGACGCTGGCCGCCGAGATGGGCATGCTCCAGGAACGCATCACGTCCACCAAGCATGGGTCGATCACGTCGTTCCAGGCCGTGTACGTGCCGGCCGACGACCTGACGGACCCGGCGCCGGCCACGACGTTCGCGCACCTCGACGCGACGATCGTCCTCGAGCGCGCGATCGCCGAGCTGGGCATCTATCCGGCGGTCGATCCGCTGGCCTCGACATCGCGTGCGCTGGCGCCGGAGATCGTCGGCGAAGAGCATTACGATGTCGCAAGGCGCGTGCAGAAGGTGCTCCAGCGGTTCAAGGACCTGCAGGACATCATCGCCATCCTCGGCATGGACGAACTGTCGCCCGAGGACAAGCAGACCGTGTATCGGGCGCGGAGAATCCAGCGGTTCCTGAGCCAGCCCTTCAGCTCGGCGCAGGTCTTCACCGGCCGCGAGGGTCGGCAGGTGTCGGTCGCCGACACCGTTCGCGGCTTCAAGGAGATCCTCGAGGGCAAGCACGACGCCGTCCCCGAAGGTAACTTCTACATGAAGGGCAGCATCGAGGAAATCACGCAGGGCTGACATCCGGATGGCGGCACATGGCTGATACGCTCAGACTGGAAATCGTCACGCCCGAGGGGATCGCCTTCTCTGAGGACGTCCACATGGTGACCCTGCCCGGAAGCGAGGGGGAGATGGGGGTGTACCCAGACCACCAGCGCCTGATCACGCAGCTCATCCCCGGCGAGATCATCGTGAGCACAGGCGGCGAGGATCGGTCGCTCGCGGTCGGCGAAGGGCTCGTGGAGATCACCGGCGCCCGCGTGGCGATCGTGACCGACATGGCGATTCCGGCAGAGAAGGTCGATGAAGCCAAGGTCGAAGAAGCACGCGCCCGCGCGGCCGCCCGGCTCCAGGAGAAGATTTCCGACGAGGAAGTCGCCACCGTCAACGCGTCGCTCGCTCGCTCGCTGGCCCAACTGCAGGTGAAGAGGCGTCGACGGCGGTGATCCCGTCCGCCAAGGCCAGGCGACGAATCGCCCTGGCCGTGTTGCTGGCGGCGTCGTGGCTACCTGTTCCCGCGGTGCTCGGTGGCCAGCTTCCTGACGAAGCCCCGCCCCAGAGGCAGACACGCTCCCCGCTCGAGGATCTCGAGGCCGAGGACGATCGCGCCGTGCCGGTGTCGGTCGGAGGGGAGCCGGTCATCTGGCTGACCACGGGCGCCGGCCCGTATACGGCACAGTTCCGGGCCGATCGCATCAGTCAGCGATTGCACGAGGTCATTCGCGATCGCAGTCTCAATGATCCCACAGTCAAGGTGACCGAGAACGACGGCTCGTCAGAGCTGCGGGTCGGCCCACGTCTGCTGATGGTCGTCACGCAGCAGGATGCCAGGAGCCTCGGCGTCGCCAGGCCCCTCCTTGCCCAACAGTACGCTCGCGAGTTCGAGTCGGCCATCCGTTCCGAACGCATGCGCTACGCACCAGCGACGCTCATTCGTTCGGCGGTCTACGGGCTCGTCGCCACGCTCGTGCTGTTCGTTGCCGTGTGGCTGATTCGGCGTCTCACCCGGGCGGTCAATGACGGCCTCGACCGCTGGCGGGCGGGACGTCCCGGGGCCCTGCGCCTTCAAGAGGCGGAACTCGTCTCTGCGGACCGGATGGGTCGCGTGGTCCAGAGCGCCATCCGCGCCAGTCGTCTCGTGCTGGTCGTGCTGGCGTTGGATCTGTACCTGACCTACGTACTCGGGCTGTTTCCCTGGACGCGTGCCCTGTCGAAGACGCTGCTGCAATACCTGATCACGCCCATTCTGGTGGTCGTGGCCGGCGTCGTCGGCTATGTGCCGAGCATGATGTTCGTCGTGGTCATTGTCGCGCTCATCTACTCGGCGATCAAAGGCGTGCGATTCTTCTTCGACCAGATCGAAGCGGGCCGAATCGTGTTCGCGGACTTCCCGCCCGAGTGGGCGGCGCCGACCAACCAGATCGTCAGGGTGCTCCTCATCGCCTTCGGTGTCGTCGTCGCGTTCCCGTATCTGCCGGCGTCGGACTCTCCCGCGTTCGCCGGCGTGTCGGTGTTCATGGGCGTCCTCGTGTCCCTCGCCTCGAGTTCGGCGCTCTCGAACATGATCGCAGGGATCGTGCTGACCTACACGCGCGCGTTCCGGCTGGGGGACCGGGTGCGGCTCGGCGACTCGTTCGGCGACATCATCGAGGCGTCGCTGCTCGCCACGCGCGTGCGGACGATCAAGAACGAGGACATCACCATCCCCAACAGCATCGTCCTCGGCAGCTCGGTGATCAACTACTCCCGTGAGGCGGGGACGCTGGGCCTCATCCTCCATTCGAGCGTCACCATCGGGTACGCCGCGCCGTGGCGCACGATTCACGACCTGCTGATCGCGGCGGCGCTGGAGACACCGGGCGTGCTCGCGGTGCCGCGGCCGTTCGTCTGGCAGACCGCTCTGAACGACTTCACCGTCACCTACGAGATCAACGCGTACACGAATGCGCCACGCGACATGATCGATATCTACGCGGCGTTGCACGCGAGAATCCAGGACGCGTTCTGCGCCGCCGGCGTCGAGATCATGTCGCCGCACTACACGTCGATTCGAGACGGCAACACGATCACGATTCCGGAGCCCAGCCGGGCGGAGGGCTACCGCGCGCCCGCGTTCCGCGTGGAGCACACGACGTCTGACCGCGACGACTCGCGGGCCGACGCTGGAACAGCACCCACGGGATGAAGCCCGGAGGCGGCTGTCAGGTCAATACGCCTTCAGCCCTGCCGCCCGGAACACCGACAACGTCTGCTCGACGACTTCGCTCGTCGGCGGTTCAACGTTGTCGAGCGTGTAGTCGATGCCCAGCTGCTTCCACTTGTAGCGGCCCATCTGGTGAAAGGGGAGGACGTCGACGCGCTCCACGTTGCCCAGGCTCGCGGCGAAGCCGGCCGTCTTCGCGATGTCCTCGAGATCGTCGGTCAAGCCCGGAACGAGGACGTAACGAACCCAGACCGGCCGCCGGAGCGCGGCGAGCCGCTGGGCGAAGTCCAGCGTCGGGCCGACCGCCATGCCGGTGAGGCGGCGATGGCGCTCCGGATCCCACGTCTTCAGGTCGAGCAGCACGAGGTCGATCGTCTCCAGATCGGCCTCGCGGAGGCGGTCGCCGTAGAAGCCGTTGGTATCGAGCGCGGTGTGGATGCCCATCGTCTTCGCGGCAGCGAAGAGCTTCACTGCAAAGCGATGCTGCATCAGCGGCTCCCCGCCGCTGAGGGTGAAGCCGCCCGCCATCACCTTCAGACCGTGGCGGTACTTGCGCAGTTCCTGGGTGGCGTTGTCGATGGTGACCGGAACACCGTTGCTCATGGTCCAGGTGTCCGGGTTGTGGCAGTACAGGCATCGCCACATGCAGCCCGAGGTCCACGCGACGACCCGCACCCCCGGGCCGTCCACCGTGGAGCCGGTCGTGAAGGAATGGAGAAATCCCATGTCGCCGGTGGCGAGCGCCGACCGGACGTCGGATTCTGGCACACCCTTGCCAAGGTTGACGCGGAGTTCGTACGGGCTCTTCGCCTCCAGGGGCGGCGGTGGGAGCGTCTCACGTTCAGGCATAGCCCTTCTCTCCGTGGAACGTCCGGTTGATGACGTCCATCTGCTGCTCGCGGGAGAGCCGCACGAAATTGACAGCGTAGCCCGAGACGCGGATCGTCAGACTCGGGTAGTTCTCCGGGTGGTCCATGGCATCGAGCAGCGTCTCGCGATTGAGCACGTTCACGTTCATGTGATACCCGGTGCTGGAGAAGAACGCATCGAGCATCGCCGTGAGATTGGTGAGCCGATCTTCAGTCACCCGACCGAGCCCCGTGGGCACCACCGTCGTCGTGAGCGAAATGCCGTCGGCCGCGTCGCGGAACGGAACCTTGCCGACCGAGGCGGCCGAGGCGTGCAGGCCATGGCTGTCCCGGCCGTGCATCGGGTTGGCACCTGGCGCGAACGGTTCGCCTTGCTTGCGGCCGTCGGGCGTGTTGCCGGTCGCCTTGCCGTACACGACATTCGATGTGATCGTCAGGATCGACTGCGTGTGGACGGCCTTCCTGTACGTGGGGTACTTCCTCAGCTTGTTCATGAACGTGCTGACGAGCCATACGGCGAGCTGGTCCACGCGGTTGTCGTTGTTGCCGAACATCGGGAACGTGCCTTCGGTCTCATAGTCCACGATGAGCCCGGTGTCGTCGCGTACGCAGCGCACCTTGGCGTACTTGATCGCCGAGAGGCTGTCGGCGACCACTGACATGCCGGCGATGCCGAACGCCATCGTTCTGAGCGGCGCGTAGTCGTGCAGCGCCATTTCGAGGCGCTCGTACGAGTACTTGTCGTGCATGTAGTGAATGACGTTCAAGGCATTGACGTAGACGCCGGCGAGCCAGTCCATCATCCGGTCGAACCTGCTGACGACGTCGTCGAAGTCGAGATAGTCGCCGGTCACCGCCCCGAAGGCCGGGGCCACCTGTTCGCCGCTGATCTCATCCCTGCCGCCGTTGAGGGCATAGAGCAGGCACTTGGCGAGGTTGGCGCGCGCGCCGAAGAACTGCATCTGCTTGCCGAGCTGCATCGGCGAGACGCAGCAGGCGATGGCTCCGTCGTCGCCCCATGCGTTGCGCATGATTTCGTCGCTCTCGAACTGGAGCGCGCTGGTATCGATGGCGACCTTCGCGGCGAAGCGCCGGAAGCCGTCGGGCAGGCGCGGCGAGTACCAGATCGTCAGATTGGGCTCCGGCGCGGGGCCGAGGTTGTAGAGGGTTTGAAGGAACCGGAAGCTCGTCCTGGTCACCAGTGACCGGCCGTCGTCCCCCGTCCCGCCGATGGACTCGGTGACCCAGGTGGGATCGCCGGCGAAGAGTTCGTCGTACTCGGGCGTGCGCAGGAAGCGGACGATACGCAACTTGATGACGAAGTCGTCGACGATCTCCTGCGCCTGCTCTTCGGTCAGGATCCCGGCTGCGAGATCCCGTTCGAAGTAGATGTCGAGGAACGTCGACGTCCGGCCGAGCGACATGGCCGCGCCGTTCTGTTCCTTCACGCCGGCCAGGTACCCGAAGTACAGCCACTGCACCGCTTCCTTCGCGGTAACCGCCGGACCCGAGATGTCGAACCCATAGCTCGCCGCCATCTGCAGCAGTTCCTTGAGTGCGCGGATCTGCTCGGCCAGTTCCTCGCGGTCGCGGATCACGTCGTCGCTCGACCACGCGGCATCGAGGCCGCGCTTCTCTTCCTGCTTGACGGCGATGAGCCGGTTCACGCCGTAGAGCGGGACGCGGCGATAGTCGCCGATGATCCGGCCACGGCCATACGCGTCGGGCAGCCCCGTCAGGACGTGCGAGCTGCGGCACTTGCGGACGTCGGCGGGATAGGCGTCGAACACCGCGTCGTTGTGGGTCTTCCGATATTTCGTGAACGTCTCGACGACATGGGGGTCGGGCTCGTAGCCATACGCCTTGAGCGCATTGACGACCAGCCGGAAGCCGCCGTTCGGCATGATCGCGCGCTTCAGCGGCGCATCCGTCTGGAGGCCGACGATGATTTCGTTGTCGCGGTCGATGTAGCCCGGCGCGTGAGCCGTAATCGTGCCGGGGATCTGCGAGACGTCCAGCACGCCCTTGCGTCTCTCCTCGATGAACAACGCCTTGAGCTTGTCCCAGATTCCCAGCGTGCGGCTGGTGGCCGGCGCGAGGAAGGACTCGTCGTTGTCGTAGGGTTCGTAGTTCTGCTGGATGAAGTCCCTGACGTTGATCTCCTTCTGCCAGAGACCCGTTCGAAATCCCTCCCAGGGCGATCGCGTTCCATCGGGCTGTGCTGCCGTCGCGGCCATGACGTTCGTTCCTTTTCTGCCCGCTACGCGCGGGCCTCGACGAGTCCCAGCAGCAGTGCGGTGTGCCGGGCGATCATCAGTTCCTCGTTGGTCGGAATGACCCAGGCCGACACCCGGCTTCCCGCCGTCGAGATCCGCGGTGCCCGGCGCGTGTTCGCCTCGTGGTCCAGTTCGATGCCGAGCCAGGCCGAGGCCTCGCAGATCCGGCTGCGGATCTCGGCGGAGTTCTCGCCGATGCCGGCCGTGAAGACCAGGCCGTCGATCCCGCCCAGGACGGCCGCCAGCGCTCCGATTTCCTTCGCCGCGCGGTAGACGAAGTAGTCCACGGCCAGGCGGGCGCCGGGCTCACTGCTGCCCGTGAGGTCGCGCATGTCGTTGCTGATGCCCGAGATGCCGAGGAGGCCTGATTTCTTGTAGAGGATCGTTTCCACTTCCGCCGCAGACAATCCCAGACTCTGAAAGAGATACAGGATGACGCCCGGATCGACGGCGCCGGGCCGCGTGCCCATGCAGAGGCCGTCGAGCGCGGTGAATCCGAGGGTGTGGTCGACGCTCCTGCCATTGTTCAGGGCGCACATACTGGCGCCGCTCCCGAGATGCGCCACGATCACTCGCCCGGTGGCGATCTCCGGTGCCACCTCGGGCAGCACCGAGGCGATGTATTCGTACGACAGTCCGTGGAAACCGTAGCGTTGCACGCCGTCGCGGCAGACGTCGCGCGGCAGCGGAATCACCTCGGCGACCGCCGCCTGCCCGCGATGGAAGCTCGTGTCGAAGCAGGCCACCTGCGGCACGTCCGGAAGCCGCGCGGCCACTGCATCGATCGCCGCGAGGTTGTGCGGCTGATGGAGGGGAGCCAGGGGCACGAGCGTCCGCAGCGATTCGAGCACCTCCGGCGTGACAATCGTGGGCCCGGTGAACATGGCTCCGCCGTGCACGACCCGGTGACCGACCCCGAGCACGCGCGCCCCGCCGTAGTGCGAGCGGAGCCAGGTCGCGAGCGCATCGAGCGCGGCGCGGCCATCGTGCACCACCGACTTGTCCAGCGCATCGTCCACGAAACGGGCACCGGCACCGTTGCTGACGGTGAGTCGAGGGGAGGTTCCGATGCCATCGATCTGCCCTCGCGCTTCCAGCCGCCAGCTGCTCTCCGGCCTGCAGTAGACGCAGAACTTGAGGCTGGATGAACCGGCGTTGAGCACAATCGCGTAGTCGTCCATACGAGTAACCCCGATTGAGGTGTGGGACCCGGGGGCGGATGCCGGACGCCGGCGGTCCGTCTGCGGTGTCCGGTGCTCTACGTGACGCCGTGAGGCCTGGCTCGTCGCGCGTGAGCCACGAGCATCGCCACCCCGCAGCTGGCGATCCGGGATCGCACGCTGTCGGCGCGGCTCGTCAGGATGATCGGCACGCGCGCACCGAGCACGAGACCAGCGCTGTCGGCATTGGCGAGGAAGCTGAGCAGCTTCGCCAGGATGTTGCCGGCCTCGAGATCAGGAGCGAGCAGGATGTCCGGGTCGCCGGCGACCTCCGACCGGATGCCCTTCACTCTCGCCGCTTCTTTGCTGATGGCATTGTCGAACGCCAACGGACCGTCGAGAACACCACTCGTGATCTGCCCCCGATCCGCCATCTTGCACAACGCGGCGGCGTCGAGGGTGGCCGGCATCTTCGAGGTGACGGTCTCGACCGCGGCGAGAACGGCGACCTTCGGTGCGCTCACGCCGAGCGCGACCGCCAGGTCGATGGCGTTCTGGCAGATGTCGACCTTGTCTTCGAGCGTCGGGGCGATGTTGATCGCGGCGTCCGTGACGACGAGGACCTTGTGATAGGTCGGCACGTCCATGATGAACACGTGGCTGATGCGGCGCCCGGTGCGCAGGCCCGTTTCTCTCGCAACCACGGCGCTCAGGAGTTCGTCCGTGTGCAGGCTTCCCTTCATCAGGAGTTCGGCCTCGCCCTTCCGCACCAGTTCGACGGCCCTGGCCGCCGCGGCGTGGCTGTGAGCGACGTCGACGATCCGTGTCGTGCCGAGGTCGATCCCGTGCGCCTTCGCGACCTCGTCGATCCTGGCCGCCGGTCCGACGAGAATCGGCGTGATCAACCCCTGGGCGCCGGCATCGATGGCACCGGCCAGGGCCGACTGCTCGCACGGATGGACGACCGCCGTCGGCACGGGTTCGAGATTGCGACACTTCACGAGCAGTTGCTCGTATTTTCCGGTTCCGAGATCTCGAGTCATGATGTGTGCACCTTTGGGGCCAGGCTCGGCGGTCGTACCGCGGGCCCCGTCTCTTTCAAGAGGAGCGTGAGAACGATGGCAATCCCGACGCCATACAAGAGGGCCACGAATGCCGTCTGGTAGTGCTCGAGGGTCATTGGCGCAGCCCCGGCGCTGACGGTCATCAGCATCGACGCGAACACCGGTCCCAGCAGAGCGCTGAGCGTGAAGTTCAGAAAATTGACGACCCCGGTGGACGTGCCGCTCAGCTCCGGCGGATTGGCTTCCTTGATCACGGTATAGGGCAGCATCGCGGCCCCCGACGCAACCCCGGTCACGAGCCCGACCACGTAGGGAGGAAAGACGTCCATCGGGCCGTACAGGATCCAGGCGAGGCAGACCAGCAGGACGGCCGCTCCGGCGACGATGACCGGCTTCCGCCGGCCCAGGCGGTCTGAGATGAAGCCGAGCAACGGACAGCCGATGATCCAGCCGAGCGGAACCATCGACGAGCGAATCACCGCCGGCGCATACTCGAAGCCGCGGGCGTCCTGCAGATAGCGGACGCCCCAGACCATATCGAAGATCGTCGTCGGAATGAACAGCAGGCCCGCGATCATCCCGCACAGGATTGACTGCGGGTTGCGGAACACGGTGGCCATGGCGCGGCCGGCGCTCCTCAGCCAGTCGTCGCTTCGTTCGGCGGCCTTCGGTGCGGGGAGCAGCACGTAGAGGAGTACGCTGATTACCAGTCCGGCGACACCCATCACGGCCCAGAAGCGGCTCCACGGAAGGCCTCCCCCGACGAGCGGGCCGACCACGAACTGACCGGCGGAGCCGCCGGCCATGCCGAACATCTGCGTCGCGCCGATGAGCGTGGCGGCGCGGGATGCGGGGAAGTTCGTCGTCGCGATGTAGGCGGCGCCCACGAGCGCGAACACGCCTCCAGCGCCCTGCAGGAGACGTCCGACGCTGGCAGCGGTGCTGTTTCCGGAGGCGAACAACAGCGCCCCAATCCCAACCGCCGCCGCGCCGATCGGAATCACCCGGCGGGGCCCCACGCGGTCCATCGCCACGCCGGCGACGAGACTGAACGGCGAGTAGGCCCAGTAGAAGAGGCCGACCATCGACGCGACGCCCATGGCACTGAGGCCAAAGGCGTCGGACAACTGCGGCATCATGACGGCCGGCGCCGACCGGAGCATGTACTGATAGAAGTAGTACACGGCCGTGATCAGCCACGCGACGGTCGCCGTCATGAGAGCGCTCTTCACGCGATGGTCCCCCGCTGCCCCGTGAGTCGCCGTGCTGCCAGCAGAGCACCACGGACACCGCCAGGCCGCCTGCGTGTCATGTACAACCTCTCGATGCTGCGGGACCGGTGGCCACGTCAGTGCATGACAGCAGGCTGCGTACCAACGGCTGACTATCGGTGCACTGTACACGACCTGCGAGTTTGGAGCGTTTTTGTCCAGGTCCTGCGCGCCGGCCGCTCCAGCCCGGACACGGCGACTCCGTCATGCCGGAGGTCCTCCCGGATATCGGAGGCGTGGCGCCGGAATGGCAACGCGACCGCGTTCCGTGGCTGCCGCACGGGCGGCGTCATCCGTGGCCCGGGTTCTGCAGCGGACTCCGGGCACCGTCTTCTCGAAGTGAGGCGCCGGGCGAGGTCGCACGATGACAACCACACGTCTCGAGGCTCCAGCGCTGCCGGTCACTCAGTGGCTGCCTGACTATCGCCGCGAGTGGCTGCGGCCGGATCTCGTGGCGGGGCTCACGCTCGCCGCGTATCTGCTGCCCGCCGGGATCGGCGACGCTTCGCTCGCGGGCCTTCCGCCCGAGGCTGGTCTGTACGCCTGCCTCTTTTCGGGGCTGGTCTTCTGGCTGTTCTGCAGCTCGAAGCAGACCGTCGTCACCGTCACCTCGGCGTTGTCGTTGCTCATCGGCGCGTCGGTCGGCGAGTTGAGCGGCGGTGATCCTGCGCGTCACGCCACGCTGGCCGCATGCGCAGCGCTCCTCGTGGCGCTCATCGCGATTGTCGCGTGGCTGATTCGCGCCGGCAATGCCGTCGGGTTCTTCTCCGAGACCGTGCTCGTGGGCTTCAAAGCCGGCCTGGCGCTCTATCTCGCGAGCACGCAGCTTCCGAAGCTGTTCGGCTTCACGGGGACGCACGGCGATTTCTGGGAACGATCGGGATACTTCATCGCGCACCTGGGCGACACGCATCAGACGTCCTTGCTGGTCGGCGTCGTCGCCCTGGCGGCGCTCATCGCGGGCAAGCTCTGGCTTGCGCACCGGCCGGTCGCGTTTCTCGTGGTGATCGGAGGCATGGTCGCGGCGCGATTCTTCAGCCTCGAGGCGAACGGCGTCTCGCTGCTGGGTCAGGTGCCGCAGGGCCTGCCGGCGCTCGGGTTGCCCTTCGTGAGCCGTCACGAGCTGAATGCGCTCGTGCCGGTGGCCCTTGCCAGCTTCGTCCTCGCTGCGGTCGAAACCTCCGCGATCGGCCGCATGTTCGGCCAGAAGCACGGCCACCGGTTCGACGCCAATCAGGAGTTGCTGGCCCTTGGCACTGCCAATCTCGTCGCCGGGCTCGGCCGCGGGTTCCCGGTGAGCGGCGGCATGTCGCAGTCGCTCGTCAACGAGAGCGCGGGTGCCCGCACGCCACTGTCGGGCCTCATCGCCGCCGTCTTCACGCTGATCGTCGTCGTCTTCGCGTCCGGACTGCTTCGGAATCTGCCGCAACCGGTGCTGGCGGCGATCGTGCTCGCTGCCGTCATGAGCCTCGTCGACGTCCACGCCCTGCGGCACATCTGGCGGTTCAGCCGCACCGAGTTCTTCGTGGCGATCGCGGCGCTCCTTGGCGTGCTGGGAGCAGGACCCGTCAACGGCGTGTTGCTGGGCGCGGCGATATCGATCGTGCTCCTGCTCCGGCAGGCAGCCAGCCCGCGCGTCAGGGAACTGGCCCGCGTTCCCGGCACGACCTACTTCGCCGATCGGCTGCGTCATCCGGAGAACGAGCGCACCGACGGGGTGCTCGTGATCCGCTGCGAGGCGGCGCTGCTGTACTTCAACGTCGAGTACGTACGCGAGCGTCTGCTCGGCCTCCTCGCGGGGCGCCCTGATTCTGTGCGGCTCGTCGTCCTGTACATGGGCGCGGTGCCCAGGGTTGATCTGGCCGGTGCCGAACTGGTCGCCGACCTGCGGCGCACGCTTCGCGCGCGTGACATCGATTTCCGGCTGGCCGACGTTCATGGCGACGTCCGCGACGCGCTGCGGCGCATCGGCTTCGAGCGCGAGCACGGCCCGCTCGAGTCCGGGCAGACCGTCGATCGCGTCGTGACGCAGTGGGGGGCAGACTCGCAGGACTCCTCGCAATGAGTATGCGAGACTCACGTCGAGTTCGATGCGGTGCCGGCATCAGTCGCGTGCGTCGGTGACGTCGATCCGGCGCAGGCGGATGTCGCGGATCGCGGCCTTCGTCTGCCACGACGCAATGCCGAAGGGCACGGATCGGTCGACCTCGAGTCGGGTGTCGAACTCGTGGCCCGGCACGTCCTGATCGACGATCTGACGGTCGTCGAGCCACGCCTGGATTGTCGCCGGCGTCACGCGCAGCCGCACGTCGTACCACCGTCCCGACTCGAACTCGATCGACAGGTTCGTGTCGTTCTCCGACGCGTCGCGGCCGTTGACGTTCGACAGGCCCACGGTGTGGCCGCCCCACCCGCCGAGAATCAGCGTGCAGAAGCTGTCGTCCACGGGAAACGTGATTCCGGCGAAGAAGTCCGTGCCTTCGATGCGCATGGCCTGCACCCGGACTTCGTACCCGGTGCTCGGAAGGTCGGGGCCCGCCCACGTCACGCCGGAGAGATCCTGGCCCTTGCCGAGCACGATCTGCCCACGCTCCACCGTCACCGGCCCCGCACGGAAGAACTTCGTCGGCTGCCAGTGGCCAAGCCGCTGCCCATCGAACAGGACGTCCCAGCCAGACCCGTCAGCGGCAACGGACTGGCTGGGGGCGGCAGGCGGCTGGCTGCCGCCGGGGGCTGCCAGGATCTGGAGGCCGAGCAGGACGAGCACCGCGCAGGCGTCGGGTAAATGAGACATGGCCATTCACAGTATGATCAGTGATCGAACCATGTCTTCCCTCATTCCGCCGGAAGACTCTCCCCAGTTGGAAGGCTATGACGAACACACCCAGGAACGAGTCGCAGAAGATTGAACGCCGCGACTTCCTCAAGAAGACCGGCACGGCCGCAGGCGTGCTCGCCGTCGGTTTTCCGGGGATCATCTCGGCCCAATCGGTCACCAACGACCTGAAGGTCGGCCTCGTCGGCTGTGGAGGCCGGGGAAGCGGCGCAGCGGCGCAGGCGCTCACGGCCGACAAGCATGCCGTGCTGACGGCCATCGCCGACATCGACACGGCGATCGTCGAGCGGGCGGCGACCAGGCTCAAGGGCAGCAGCCGGTTCGGTGATCAGGTGCGCATCGACAACCCGGCCGTCGGGCTCGATGCCTTCGACAAGGTGATCAACAGCGACGTCGACGTCGTGCTGCTCGCGGCGCCTCCCGGCTTCCGTCCCCAGCACCTCAACGCAGCCGTCGCGGCGGGCAAGCACATCTTCGCCGAGAAGCCTGCCGCCACCGACTCGCCGGGCATCCGCGAGGTGATTGCCGCGCAGAAGCTCGCCAAGTCGAAGAACCTCGCGCTCGTGTCGGGCTTCTGCTGGCGCTACAACAACATGATCGAGGCCGCCATGGCCAAGGTGCACGCCGGGGCCATCGGGCGTCCCGTCGCGCACTACTCGACGTACTACACCAACCCCGTGAAGCCGATGCCGCCCGAGAGCGCCCGTCCGGCGGGCATGAGCGACATCGAGTGGCAGGTACGCAACTGGTACAACTTCACGTGGCTCTCGGGTGACAGCCTGGTCGAACAGGCCGTGCACAACGCCGACAAGATCATGTGGGTGATGAACGACACGCCGCCCATCAGCGCGGTGGCCACGGGCGGACGCGCCGTGCCGGCCAATGGTGGCAACATCTACGATCACTTCTCGGTGAACTACCTGTTCGCGAACGGCTACCGCGTGTTCCTGTCGAACCGGCAGTCGACGGGCTGCTACAACGGCACGCACGACTTCGTCATGGGCACCGAGGGCACGCTGGTGTTGGGACAGGGCAAGCCTCGCATCGAAACGCCCGACGGCAAGGTGGCGTGGCAGTTCGAGGGCGAGGAGTACAACATGTACCAGCGCGAGCACGACGTCCTCTTCGAGTCGATTCGCTCGGGCAAGCCCAAGAACGACGACCTGAACCTGGCGACCAGCTCGCTGCTCGTGATCATGGGACGCCAGGCGGCCTACACCGGCCAGGAGGTCACCTGGGAGCAGTCGCTCAACTCAGAGGTCAGCATCGTGCCGGACCCGATCAAGTGGAACGGCTCGTTCCAGCCCCATGGGCTGGCGGTGCCAGGCCGCGACAAGGTGGTCTAGCCGATGCTCCGACGCCTGACGCCCGTCGTCGCCGCAGCCCTCGTGGCTGCGGCGGCGACCGTCATCGCATCGACGCAGGCGCCGGCCGTCGATTCCACTGAAATGGCGGCCGTCGAAGCGATTCGCGCCCGCATCGAGGCGCGGCTGAAAGAGGGCGCGGGTCAGCCGGCACAGGCCTACTCCGTCACGATTCCCAACACCACCTTCTCGTACGACATGGCGCCCATCCCGGCGGGCGAATTCGTCATGGGGTCGACGCATGATGGCGCGCAGGCCGACGAGAAGCCGACCCGCACGGTGCGCCTCGACGCGTTCTGGATGCAGACGCACGAGGTCACCTGGGACACGTATCTCATGTTCATGTTCGCCGACCAGGCCGGCGAGCAGCAGACGCCGGATGGTCTCGTGGACGGCCTCAGCCGTCCGACCGCCCCCCACCTCGAGATGAGTTTCGGCCGCGGGAACGAGGGCTTTCCGGCGATCAGCATGACGCAGTACGCCGCCAACAAGTACGCCCAGTGGCTCAGCGCGAAGACCGGCGAGTACTACCGTCTGCCGACCGAAGCCGAGTGGGAGTATGCCTGCCGCGCCGGTGAGACGGCGCCGCCCTCGGCGGCTCGACTCGAAGACGTCGCCTGGTTCAAGGCCAACTCGCCCGTCGATCCGTTCACCGACGGCACGTACCACAAGGTCGGGACGAAGAAGCCGAACGCCTGGGGCCTGTACGACATGCTCGGCAACGTCATGGAGTGGACGCTCGACCAGTACAGGCCCTACCCGGACGCACCTGCCGAGAATCCCTGGGTGAAGGCGACCGAACCGTATCCGCACGCCGTGCGCGGCGGATCGTGGAACGACGAGGCGTCGCGGGTCACCTGCTCGGCACGCGTCGCGTCCGAGGCCGACTGGAAGATGCTCGACCCGCAGCTGCCTCGCAGCGTCTGGTACATGACCAACGCGCAGTGGCTCGGCTTCCGCCTCGTCCGGCCGGCTGCGCTCCCCAGTACCGAAGACATGTACCGCGCCTGGAACAACGGTGTGGAAGTGGACCCGTACTGACGTGACGCAGGCGCTCGCGGGTGTCCTGCTCGCGTTCGTCCTGGCGTGGACCGCGTCCCCGACGGCGTCGGAGCTTCAACGCTTCGAGGCCGTCGAGTCGCATATGGGCACGCTCGTGCGCATCACGGTCTACGCCGCCGACATCGACGCCGCACGCGTGGCCATCCGCGCGGGCTTCGACCGTATCGGTGCACTCGACGACATCCTGTCCGACTACAAGTCGCACAGCGAACTGAGCCGCCTCACGTCAACGGCCGTGGACAGGCCGGTGCAGGTGAGCGCCGATCTCCTCGCCGTGCTGCGCGCGTCGCAGGAGCTGGCCGAGGCGACGGACGGAGCCTTCGACGTGACGCAGGGGCCCGTGGTCAGGCTGTGGCGCGAGGCGCGGACGACCGGCCAGGCACCCGCATCGTCCGCGCTGGCGGAGGCGTCTGCGCGCAGCGGGTTCCGCAAGCTCGTGCTGGACGCCGACGCGCGGACCGTGCGATTGACCGTGCCCGGCATGGCGCTGGACGTTGGAGCCATCGGCAAGGGGTACGCCGCGAGCGAGGCGCTGGCCGCCATCGCGTCGTGCGGCATCCGCAGTGCGCTGGTCGCGGTGAGTGGCGATCTGGCTTTCAGTGACGCGCCACCTGGGCGCAAGGGCTGGCGCATCGGCGTCCACACTCTCGGTCCGGACGTCACGTCCGTCCCACCGACACTGGAGTTGACACACGCCGCTGTGTCGACCTCGGGCAACGCCTCGCAGTCCCTCGAGGTGGACGGTCGCCGCTACTCGCACATCATCGACCCCGGCACTGGCCTCGGGCTCGTCGATGACATCACCGTGACGGTGATTGCACCGCACGGGCTCGACGCCGACGGCCTCGACACGGCCATCAGCGTGCTGGGCGCCGCCCGCGGGCTCGCGCTCGTCGAGTCGAGACCCGACATCGCTGCGCTGGTCGTGCTGCGGACGCCAGCCGGTGTGACCGCCTGGCCGTCATCGCTCATGACGGCGTATGCCACTCGTCGATAATCGGCAGCAGGTCGAGGTCCGGCGCGATGAGGCAGATGTGGCCATGCCCGGGCAGCACGCGGAGCGCGGAGTCGGGTGTCAGGCGAGCCATCAACTGCGCCTGCTCGACCGATGGCACGAGGTGGTCACGCTCGGCCGCGAGATACAGCGTGGGCACGGTCAGGCCCGGCAGCTGGTCGCGTACGTCGTAGGTCCGCAGGATGGCCAGTCGCGCAAGGTACCCCTCACGCGTCGTGGCGCGCATCAGCTCGTGGAAGCGGCGGAGTTCGGACTTGCCCGTGTGCGGCGAGTGCATGCGCCATGCCGTCACCTGACGCACCAGGCGCATCATCCCCCACGGCGTGGCCTTGAGCACGTGGTACCCGAGCCAGAGTCTGGCCTGCGGACCGAAGTACGGAAACGAGTTCAGGACGATGAGGCGCTTCACTGAATCCTGGTACGCCAGCGCGTAACTCAGACTCAGTGCGCCGCCGAACGATTCTCCAAGCAGGGTGACGCGCTCGCCGTCGGGCGCGAGCGTGTGAACCGCTGCGCGCACGTGGGCGATCAGCGCGTCCATGCTGCGCACGTCGTCCGGCAGGCGCAGCGTACCGACCCGATAGCGCGCAGCCAGCCGTGGCACCTGCTGGTAGAAGAGCAGACCCGTGCCGTCGAGTCCAGGCACCAGCAGCAGCGGCGGACCGCTTCCCGAGATCGTCAGTGAAGTCATCACGGAACCAGCGTCACCCGCACGGTGACGGCTTGTCTCATGGTAGCGTGGCCGGGCATGGCTCGAACGTGGCGTGTCGCCTGGACCGTGATGTCCATCTTCGTCGTCGAGAGTGTGGTGTTCGGCCTGGCGGTGCTGCCCGCCTTCCTGTTCTGGACCCTGATTCAACGTTGGCCCTTCCCGCGTCCGCAGGAGAGCCTGCTCGAACCGGTCCTGATCGCGATGTCGCTGATACCGGCGTACCTCGTCTTCGCGGTGGCGCTGGTCGTGCTGTCGGCCTGGTCGGTGCGGCTGTGCGGATGGAGGACGTTACCGGACGGCGCGTGGCGCCTGGCCGACCTCGAGTGGCCGCTGCTCGCGTGGGCGCGCTACATGATCTCGACGCACGTGGTGCGCGTGCTCGTGGGGACGTTCTTCCGCAGCTCGCCGCTCTGGACGTGGTACCTGCGCCTCAACGGCGCGCGCATCGGCAAGGGCGTGTACGTCAACAGCATGTCGATTTCCGACCACAACATGCTCGAGATCGGCGACGGTGTGGTGATCGGCGAGAGTGTGCATCTCTCCGGACATACCGTGGAAGGCGGCGTCGTGAAGACCGGCTACGTCCGACTCGGGCGAGGCGTCACGGTGGGCCTCGGCAGCATCGTCGGCATCGGTGTCGTTGCGGGTGACCGGTGTCAGATTGGCGCGCTCAGCGTGGTGCCGAAGAACACGGTGCTGAAGGCCGGCGGCATCTACGTGGGTGTGCCCGTCCGCCGCCTCGAGAGGGCCACGCCCGAAGAGGGCGGCGTGGAGGTCTGAGCCGATGGCTGGTCGCGAGCGGCGGCCGGATCTCGTTCTCTCCCGGACCCAGCCGGACCCAGCCG
>CAYMAG010000081.1:0-2036 GCA_964388335.1 uncultured Vicinamibacteraceae bacterium
GATGGCCAGGCGGGCCCGCTCGTCCGTCAGGTGACGCCCACCGCCGAGGCCGTCACCGTGCGGCAGCATCACTCGTTCGTCGAGCTTCCGGATCCAGCGACGAACCCGTACCGTCCGCGCAAGGCCGATCCGCGTGTCGGCGCCATCGACCTGACGTTCCACGACTACGCGTCGCCGATCACCGAACCCATCGAGAAGCACTGGGTCGTGCGGCACCACCTGCAGAAGAAGGATCCGTCGGCCGCGGTCAGCGAGGCAGTGGCCCCAATCGTGTACTACGTGGACAACGGCACCCCCGAGCCCATCCGCTCGGCCCTGCTCGACGGCGCGCGCTGGTGGAGCGCGGCGTTCGAGGCCGCCGGCTTCCGCGACGCGTACCGCGTGGAGGTACTGCCCGAAGACGCCGACCCGATGGACCTCCGCTACAACATGATTCACTGGGTGCACCGCTCGACGCGCGGCTGGTCGTACGGCGCGAGCGTGGTGGACCCCCGCACGGGCCAGATTCTGAAGGGCAACGTGAGCCTCGGGTCACTGCGCGTCCGTCAGGACGTCATGCTCGCCACCGGCCTGACGTCACCGCTCGCGTCGGATGATCCTCTCTGGCGCCTGCAGTGCGAGGCGGGCGACGCCGTCGACGCCGAGTATCTGGTGCAGGTGGCGTCCTCGGCCAACCCGTCCGCCGATGCGTCGGCCATGGCGCTGGCGCGCATCCGCCAGTTGTCGGCGCACGAAGTCGGACACACGCTCGGTTTCTCGCACAACTTCGCGGCGAGCACGTACGGCCGCGCGTCGGTGATGGACTACCCTGCGCCCCTCGTGAAGATCACCAACGGCGCCATCGACCTGTCGGACGCGTACGGCGTGGGGACGGGCGCCTTCGATGCGTTCGCCGTCCGTTACGCATACTCGCACTTCCCGCCGGATGCCGACGAAGCGTCCGCACTCGCCCGCATCGTCGAGGACGGCGTGCAGGCCGGCATGCTGTACGTCAGCGACACCGATGCGCGACCGGCCGGCGCGGCGCATCCGCTCGGCCATCTGTGGGACAACGGCCCAGACCCGATCGCGAACCTCGCGCACGAACTCGAGGTGCGGCGCATCGGGATGGAGCGCTTCGGACTGTCGGCCATCGCCGATGGCGCATCGCTCAGTTTTCTCGAGCAGACGTTCCTGCCGCTCTACTTCCATCACCGCTATCAGGTGCTGGCCGCAGTGAAGTCTCTCGGCGGCGTGCACTACACGTACGCGACGCGAAAGGGAACGTCGACGCTTCCGGAGGGTCCGCGCATCGTGGCGCCGGACGTCCAGCGCGCCGCGCTCGCCGCCATGGTCGACACGCTGTCGCCGAACGTGCTGGTGGTGCCCGAACGCATCCTGGCGCTCCTGCAGCCGCGCGCGGAAGTGTTCGGCGGGTTCAACACCGAGTTGTTCCCGCGCCGCACGGGCCCAACGTTCGACCCGGTCGGGGTCGCGACCATCGCTGCCGATCTGTCCATCTCCGCGCTGCTCAACCCCGAGCGCGCCGCGCGCCTGGTGGAGTTCCACGCGCGCGACAGCCGCAATCCGGGCTTCCACGACGTGTTGCAGCAACTGCACGAGGCCATGCGGCCGGAGCCGGGCACGCAGGACTCGCTGGCGGGCGCGGTGCGACGGTCGGTACAGACGCTCTTTGCACGGCGGCTGATGGAACTCGCGGTGAATGCGGACGCGTCATCGGACGTGCGCGCTCAGGCAGCCGACAGCCTGCGGTCCGTCACGCTGTGGACCATGGACGCCCGAGAGATTCCGGCGTGGCAGGTGCACCACCGGGCCCTGCAGGACGAGATCGACCGCTTCCTCGCCAGACCCGATGCCACGGCTCCCGCGCCGAAGCCCCTGCCGACACCGGCGGGGGATCCGATAGGGTGAGCGAAGGAGCGAAGGAGAGAAGGAGCGAAGGAGCGAAGGAACGAAGGAAGGAAGGAAGGAAGGAACGAAAGAGGCGGAGCAGAACAGCGCCAGTTGGAACCGCGTGACGAGCTGGCTGCGGCATC
>CAYMAG010000081.1:2136-5245 GCA_964388335.1 uncultured Vicinamibacteraceae bacterium
GCGGCCGACGTGGAGCCATCGGGCAGATACACGCGGCACTCGACCTCGAGCGGTGTGTCGTACGGATTGGCGACCGCGAGGAACGTGTCGAAGTACTCGCCCGTGGCACCCTCGGCGAAGAACCACCGCGAGGCGAGTGCCTGCTCGCCGGCGACGGCGTGACCCGCCGGAAAGACTGGGGCCGTGCCCCGGGTGTACATCGCCCGCTCGACGACGATCGGCACGCCGTTCGTGCAGGTGAACGTCGCGCCGAGTTCCGCCGACGCGAGGCCCGCCTCCTGATTCACCCACACCGTGCGACGGCCACCGGCCGGCACCGAGATGCTCGAGAGCCGTTCGCCCTGGCCCGCGACGAGGTAGCGGATCTGCACGTCGGCCGCGAGCGATGGCGATGCGTTCTGCACCAGATAGAACAGTTCGAAGACCGTCGTGGCGCCCTCGGCGAAATGCCAGACGGTGCCGGGCGACACGAGTCCGCGCTCGCTGTGGCTGCCGTGCCCGGACTCGCCGGCCTGCCAGGTCATCGTGCGGGCCGCGACGAGCGGGCCGTTGGCGATGACGCGCGTGGCGAACTCAGCCGACGTCAGCCCGCCCTGCGCGGACGCGTCGGCCACGGCCACCCGCCGCGCGCCGAGCGGCATCGTGTGCGTGGCTTCACGGCCGTCGGCCGTCTGCCAGTGCGTCACCGCCGCATCGGGCGTGTCGCCGTCGTTGAGCACGCTCACGCGCGTGCTGAAGAAACCGGTCGCACCCTCGGCGAAGTAGGCGATCGGCTGCCCTGTCGGGTGCAGTCCACGCCTGAACGCCTCGGCGTTGGTGACGCCGTCGCCGTTGGGGTCACCGAACGGCCCGCCGGCATCCGGGCCGAGCGCCGGAAGCCCGAACAGAGCCTCCCACACGTCCGGCAAGCCGTTCCCGTCGGCATCGTCCGCGTTCGTCAGCCGGAGGATCGAGCCGCTCAGCATGACCAGGAAGATCTCGCCCTGCGCGTCGGTGTCGATCGATACGAGCGCGCCCTGAAGCGGCGCCACTTCCGCGGTGTGCTCGCGGACGTCGACCGCGCCGGCCTCGCCTGTCATGGGGTCGAACACGACTGCCAGGCTGTACAGGCGATTGCTGAGGTCACCGAAGACGTAGCGGCCGTGCATGGCCTGCCCGAGCAGGCCGCCCCGATACACGACCCCGCCCGTCACCGAGACGCCCGCACTGCGCGGATACTCGTGGATCGGGTTGGTCAACGGCAGGAAGGCCGCCGTCGCGCCAGGCGGCGCACCCGGATTGGTCAGCGTTCCTTCGCGCAGGGGCCAGCCATAGTTGCGCCCGCCGGCGAGCGGCGGTTCGTACGAGATCTCTTCGCGGGCGCTCTGGCCCACATCGGCGATGTACAGCGCGCCATTGCCACCGAGCGCTGGCGCGTCGAACGCCACACGCCAGGGGTTGCGGAGGCCGACCGCCCAGATCTCGCCGCGTGCGGGAATCGGGATGCCGTCGACGAACGGGTTGTCCGAGGGCACGCGGTAGCCGCGCTCCGCATCGGCCCGGGCCTCTGCCGGCGCCGCAATGACGTCGGGCACGTGCACGTCGAGACGCAGCAGCTTGCCGAGCAGGGTCGTCGGGTCTTGCGCGGTGCGGTACGTGTCATTGCCGCCTCCGCCATCGCCCATCGCGATGTAGAGGAGGCGATCGGGGCCGAAGAGAATCT
Organism: uncultured Vicinamibacteraceae bacterium; assembly: GCA_964388335.1. Classification (GTDB taxonomy): domain Bacteria; phylum Acidobacteriota; class Vicinamibacteria; order Vicinamibacterales; family Vicinamibacteraceae; genus JAEZDP01. The sequence continues at coordinate 3,839 of CAYMAG010000081.1, forward strand.
TGCCACCGTTGTGATTGGCCGCCGGCTGCGGAATGAAGCGCCGGCCCGCCGCGTCGTCGAAGCGAAGGTCGAGGCGCGCGGTTTCGTCGGCGCGGTAGGGATCGTCGATGCGGCGCGTGAAGCGCGCCACGACCGTGGCGCCATCCGAGGCGCGGGTGAAGTTGATCCAGAAGCGTCGGGTGGTGGCGTAGTCCGGGTCGAACGCGAGGCCAAGCAGTCCCTGCTCGCCAGATGGCGCGACCTCGCCGGTGATGTCGAGGAACGCCGTGGGACGCAGCACGCCCGCTTCTACCACGCGGATGCGGCCCACCTTCTCGAGCACGTACTGCAGCCGGGAGTCGACCGGGTCAGACACCAGGCCCACGGGTTGTTCGAGGCCCGTGAGGTAGGGCACGACCCGAAGGGGCGCCGCGCCGGGCAGGGGCTGCGCGGTGACGGCCGAGGCGCTCGCGAGCACCATGACGATACTGACGAGCCGGCTTCCGGGAGGCATGCTCCATCATACGGCGCGCCCGGGGAGGAACGCCGATCGTTCGACGGCTCGACTTACTGCGTCGGGCGCAACAGCTGCCTGAACGTCAGTGTGTTGGTGTCGCGGAACATCGGGGTTCGCGGTGGCAGCAGCATCGGGTTCAGGAACTCGACGTCGAAGTTGTAGCCTCTGGACGGCGTGATGGTGGCGATGACCATCGCGACGAGCAGAACCTCGATCAGGGTGAAGCCGCTTCTCGAATTGCAGGCGTGGCGCATCGTGTGAACCCTCGTCCGGAAATCCGCACCAGACGTGAGTTCCTCGAGCAAGGGGCGTTCCACGCGCCAGGGGGGGGCGCGGATCGGCGGCGCGCTGACGGGCGTCGGCGCGTCGTGTCGCCGGATCGTTACAGAACCGTCAGACGGATACCGGTTTGGTGAGCCTCAGTCCTGACTCTCGTCCAGGCCGTCGGGCTGGGCGCGCCGTACAGCGGCGAGCACCCACGCCGTGCGCTGCTCGAAGTAGCCGTCGACGAACGAGGCGAGCCGCGCGTGCTCGAGGCGTCCGCCGGTGATCGCCTCGAAGAAGCCGTGGTTGGCCTTGTCGAAGACCTTGATGGTCACACGGTGCCGACCGGCGGCCCGCAGGGCCTGCTCCATGCGCTTGCGATGGACGCGGGGCGGGACAATCGCGTCGAGTTCGCCATAGAGCACCAGCATCGGCACGTCGAGCCGCTGGAGCACCGGCAGCGGGTCGTAGCCGAACACGTGGTCCCAATGCCAGCGCAACGAGGCGAGAGACGCCGGCGGGTTCGTGTAGGTGAGCCAGGCGGTGTCAGCGGCACCCTCCATGAGCGTCTGCAGCCGCGGCCACCCCTCACCCGTACGCGCGACGTCGAACTTCAGGTCCATGAAGGCGAGCGCCCGGGCGATGTC
>CAYMAG010000081.1:5345-16300 GCA_964388335.1 uncultured Vicinamibacteraceae bacterium
CGTACCCACGCGCCCGTCGACTGCCCGGTCCCGCGTTTGTCGGTGATGAGCACGGCCACGCCGTTGCGGGCGAAGTGGTCTGCGAACGGGCGCAGCGCGTCGCGCGTCACCGCGCCGGACCCGTGGATCATGACGAGCGCCGGGTGCGGGCCGGGCGACGCCGGACGCAGCAGCGTCCCGGCAATCGAGACGCCCGTGCTGGCGAACCTCACGTCTTCCTGGGTGTAGAAGACGGCGCGTCGCGCACGCACACGCGTGCCGCGGCGCAGCACCGTGACCGCGGTCGCCACGTCGTCGGCGTCGCGCTCGAACGTCAGATCGACCGCCACCGGGTAGCCCGTTCCCATCGTCGGTCCGCCCACGAACCGGTCGCGGCCGACGGCGTACAGCGTGCCCGTCCGGCCCGACTGGTAATCGACGTAGATCACGCCGTCCTCCGACGGCGCCACGAGCAGTACCTGGTCGCGGCCCCAGGCGTACGTGCCGGCGATGCCGCGAAGGTCGGCCGCGGAAGGTGTCACCAGCTTCAGCAACTCGAACCTCGCATAGCCCGATGCGCCCTGGCGGATGCTGCCCGTCATGCGGCCCTCGTCGTCGATGCGGCCTTCGAAGAACATATTCGACTGCGCGGCAGGCAGTTCGAAGCTGACGCGGTCGCCGCGTTGACTGATGGCCTGCAACGGAATGCCTCGCTCGGCACGCTGCGGGACGTCCAGCACGGCGGCCAGACCGTCCGGGCCCGACGAGAAGCGGATGTCGACGGCCACCACGTCCTGGCGACCCTGGAAGCCGCCGATCCACCGCCCGTCGACCGCGGGCTCGGCCGCGACCATCGCCGGGCGGACCGCTGCGCTCAGTGCACAGATGAAGGCAAGACAACGAAGCTGGGAGGCTGAAGTACTCACTGCGTCCCTCCGGGTATGTGCCGTGTGGCGTCACCGGGAGAGACGAGGGGGACATGGGGCCGTTCTGTGGTTTGACACGACCCGGGCGGTGGCCGTGACGGGGGTGTCGACTACGGGGATGAGGGTGCCGCCGCTGCAGCGAGGCGAGTGCCCAGGCTCACGACGAGGCCGACGACGACAACCCCGATCGCGCCGATGACGTTGTGCCAGAGGAACGAGATGTCAGGCCTGAAGTAGGCCACGGTCGCCACCATGGCCATGCCGCCGATGAGACCGACGAACGCGCCCGTGCCGGTTGCGCGGCGGGTCACCATCGCGAGGATGAATACCCCGAGAATCGAGCCGTAGAAGAACGACCCGAACCTGTTCACGACCTCGATGAGCGAACCGAGGTTGGTCGCATACACCGCAACGCCGCACGCGAACAGTCCCCAGAAGCCCGTCGCGATCTTCGAGATGCGCAGGTAGTGCGCATCTGGCGCGTCCGGGTTGAGCAGCCGCCGGTAGAAGTCGATCACCGTCGCCGTGGCCAGGGCGTTGAGTTCTGACGAGATGCTCGACATGGCAGCGGCGAGGATGGCGGCGAGCAGGATGCCGACGAGGCCGATCGGCAGCGCGGTCGTGACGAAGGTGGGGAACACGTAGTTGACGTCGCGATAGGTCCGGTCACCGGTGACGTCGGTCACGATGCCGATGGCCTCGGCGCGGAGGGTCTGCACGCGGCCGTCCGCGTCGAGAAAGCCAGCCTTCGCCGCGGCACGTGCCGGCCCGGCCTCGGCCGCGGCGAGCGCACGTGCGGCGTCGCGCCGTGCGACGAATGCCTGGCCGAACTGGGTTTCGACGGCTTCGAAGCGGCCGGCCTCCGTGCTGGCCCGCACCCGCGCGTCGTGCACCGGATTGAACAGCATCGGCGGCTGGTTGAAGAGGTAGAAGACGAACACCATCACGCCGATGAGCAGCACGAGCACCTGGAGCGGAATCTTCCAGTAGGCGCTCATGAAGAGCGACGAGGTGGCCGCCTCCTCGGACTTCGCCGTGAGGTAGCGCTGCACCTGGCTCTGATCGCACCCGAAGTACGACAGCATCAGGAACAGCCCGCCGATGAACCCCGACCACACGGTGTACGTCTCGCTGAGCGTGAAGCGGAAGTCGAAGACGTGCAATCGACCGGTCGACGCGGCGACACGCAGCGCCTCGCCCATCGTCACCTGCTCGGGCAGGGTGACGACAAGCGCCACCATGACGGCGAGCAGGGCGAACACGATCAGGATCATCTGCTTGACGTCGGTCCACGTCACCGCCTGCACGCCGCCGAGCATCGTGTAGAGGGCCGTGGGAATGCCGATCGCGAGGACGGTGATAGTGAGGTTCCAGCCGAGGAGCACGGAGAGGATGACTGCCGGCGCGGCGATGATCGTGCCGCACGAGAGCCCGCGCGAGAGCAGGAACAGGCTGCTGGTGAGCGTGCGGGTCTTCACGTCGAACCGGCGCTCGAGGAACTCGTACGCCGTGAACACCCTGGCCCGGTGGAAGAACGGCACCGCCGTCACCGAGAGGATCACCATGGCGAGCGGCAGGCCGAAATAGAACTGCACGAAGCGCAGTCCGTCGGTGAAGCCCTGCCCCGTCGTGCCGACCATCGTGATGGCACTGAGCTGCGTGGCCATCACCGAGAGCCCGACGGCCCACCACGGGTTGCTGCGGTTGGCGAGGAAGTAGCCCTCGATGGCCGAGCTGTCGCGCGCGCGCACGCCCGTCCAGATCATCCAGAACAGGTACAGCGCGATGATGAACCAGTCGATTGGGTGCATGGCCTGGCGCTGGACTGAGGCTAGGTCGTGAACCAGGTCTGCAGCCACCACAGCGCCGCGAGCGTGATGGCCTCCACCAGCAGGACGAAGGCCGCGGACCGCCAGATGTGCGTGGACGAGCTGAACCCCCCGGTCATAGGGCCTTCACCGCGTCCCGGAGCGAGGCCGACGCTTCGTGCAGCGCACGACGGGTATCGCCGACCCAGGCACGATCGCGCGCGACCAGGGCTCGCTCGTGGTCAAGGGCTGCGCCGGTGCGTTCGGGGGCCGGCCCGCCCAGTGTCGTCCGCACCTCGATGAAGTGCACCGGACTCAGCATCCGGTCCAGCGTCGCGGCGTCGATGTCGAGCGGCGTGCCGAGTACGGTGCTGCTGGCGCGCGCGAGCGACACGGTGGGCGGCAGTCCCGGCACCTCGAGCTGCTCGCGTACGAACGTCGCCGCCACCTCGTGGCTCGCCCTGAACGGCAGGCCGTACGTGCGGGTGAGCGTATCGGCGAGTTCGGTCACCGTGGTTCCGCCCGTCGCGGCGCGCGCAGCCATCCTCGGGGCGTCGAACGTGGCTTCCGACATCGCGGCACCCACCAGCCTGATGGCGCGGGCGCCGTCGCGGAACGCGTTCGCGACGAGAGGCTGCAGGTCGTCCTCGGTATCGACGATGTCGCCGAACGGCGTGTTGTGCACGGCCAGCGTGATGCCCTGTGCCTGCCCGAGCGCCTTGCTGCCGAGTGCCCGGGCATGCTCGAGCGCCACGGGGTTGCGCTTCTGCGGCATGATGCTGCTGCACTGCACGAAACCCTCGGACAGACGGAGATAGCCGAACTCGGCCGTGCACCACAACAGCAGATCCTGCACCAGGCGTCCGACGCCGATGAGCGTGACCGAGAGCGCCGAGGCCGCCTCGAGCAGGTAGTCCACCGTCGCGATGCTGCCGTACGTGTTGCCGGTCGGTCCGCTGAAGCCGAGCAGCGCGCTCGTCCGATCGCGATCGATCGGAAAGCCCGTACCCGTGATGGCGCAGGCCCCCAGTGGGTTGCGGTTGACCGTCGCGTAGGCGGCGCGGAGGCGCTCGTGGTCGCGCCCGAGCTGCTCGATCGACGCCAGCAGGTAGTGCGCGACGGTGGTCGGCTGTGCGGGCTGGGTGTGGGTGTGCGCCGCGAAGATGGTGGTGCGATGCCGCCCGGCGAGGTCGATGAGTGAGGCGCGCAGTTCGTCCACCGCATCGGCGATGTCGAGCACGCCTGCCCGGAGTCGCATCCTGTACATCGTCATGTCGATGTCGTTGCGGCTGCGGGCCGTGTGCAGGCGTCCCGCGACCTCGTCGCCGCACGCACGCTGGAGCTGGCCCTCGAGGTAGAAGAACAGATCCTCGTAAGTGCCGTCGTAGGTGACGCGCCGCACGTCGTCGTCGTCGATGCGATCGAGACCATCGCGCAGCAGCCGCGCGACGTCGCGCGACACGATGCCCTGTTCGGTCAGCATCACCAGGTGCGCGTAGTCGATGGCGCGCATCTGCGCGAGGAAGAGGCGCTTCGCATCCTCGAAGATGTCGTTGAGGACGAGGCGAACGTACTCGGGCGCGAAGGAAGCCACGGGGCGAGTATATCGGACGGGTCAGGACGGACCGCCCTCGCGGCGCGCAGGCTTCACCAGGCGTGCCTCGTCCATGGCGCGTCTCGCGAGCCGCGACACGTGAATCGTGACGGCGAGCGTGGCGGCCAGACCGACGGCGAGCACGACATACTCACCAGCGCCACGCGGCGGCGCTGCTCCCGCGGCCAGCGCCGTGAGGTCGCCGATGACCCGCCCATAGTAGACGTAGAGCACCGTGCCCGGCAGCATGCCCGGCGAGGCGAACAACATGTCCTTGAGCGAGATGCTCGTCAGCCCGAGCAGGTAGTTGAGCGCGGTGAAGGGCACGAGCGGGGTGAGGCGCAGCAGGAAGACGATGCGGCGCCCGTCGGTGGCGACGGCACGGTCGATGGCGGTGAAGCGCGGCGAGGTCGATGCCCAGCGCTCCACCCAGGGCCGCGCCACGTAGCGGCCCGAGAGGAACGCGAGCCCCGATCCGAGCACCGCCCCGGCGAAGACGTACACCACGCCCCAGGTGAGGCCGAAGACGGCGCCGGCCGCGAGCGTGAGCCAGGACGCTGGAATGAACAGGACCACTGCCGCGGCGTACAGAGCGACGAACAGCACGCCCGCGACCGCTCCGAACGACTCGACCCAGGCAACCGCCTGTGGCAGGCGCGGACCCACCTGTGTGACGGCCAGCCACGCGACGACGAAGCCCGGCAGCAGCCACACGCCGCGGGAAAGGAAGACAGGCGGGCCTTTCATCGCAGGGTCGTGCCCGCGACGACGTCGGGGCGAACGGACGCGACGGGGGGCTCAGCCGGCAAGGGACCGAAGAAACGGCTCGAGCACGGCCATGACACGCGTCCACCGATAGTGGGTCTCGACGAAGGCGCGGCCCTGCGTGCCGAGCATGGTGGCGAGCCGCTCGTCGTTGGCCAGCAGTGTCAGGCCTTCGACGAACTCGTTGGCGTGATGGTAGTACAGGCCTCCGTTGGCGCGTCGCGTCTGGCCGGCGAGCACCTTGCACCCTCCGTTGACCAGTGCAGGCACGCCGTGATTCCAGGCCTCGAGCAGCACCAGGCTGAGGCTCTCGTAGGGCGACGGCATGATGAGCGTCCGCGCCGAACCGAGCAGCGTGTCGCGCAGGTGCTCCGGCACGAAACCCAGTGGACGGATCTGCGGATGACTGGGCACCTCCATGAACTCGGGGCCCGCCAGCACGAGCGGCAGTTCCGGACGCCCGCGATCCACGTACCGCTGGTAGTGACGGAACATGGTTTCGCAGCCCTTGTTGCGCTCGACGCGCCCGAGATACAGCGCGTACGGAAAGGTCACGCCCAGGTCTTCGAGTTGCGATCTGAACTCGGGGTGCGGCAGCTCGGCCGGCTCCAGACCGGAACCGACGATGCACGAGGGCCCCAGCGGCGCCTGCGCGCGGGCCTCCACGAGGTCACGCTCCTCCTGCGTCAGAAAGATGTAACCCGCAGGTAACGTGAAGAACTCGCCGAGCACATCGAGGAACACCAGCGGGTCTTCCTCGGCGGTCGGCACGAGCACGGCGCGGTCCCTGACGAGCGGCAGGCCGAAGAACGACGCGTAGTAGCGGTACGACCAGAAGAGGACGACGTCGTAGCGCTCCCCGTGTTCACGCAGGTGCTCGAGCAGCGCGGGTGTCCGCGGACCGTTCTCTTCGAACCAGGCCAGTTGCTGCTCGCGCGATGAGCGGCGACCGAACACCTGGTGACTCAGATCGGCGAAGCGGTGCAGACGCCGCTGACGCTCGACCGGGAAGCGCAGCACGCGGACGGGCCCGACGCGGCTCTCGCCAGCCGGATAAGCGTTCTTCCACAGCAGGTAGTCGCGGGCACAGCTGGTCAGCACGGTGACGTCGTGGTGTTCGGTGAGCCGTTCAGCCACGGCCCGGCAATGCGCTTCGGCCCCCCCGGTGACGTCGGTGCCATACCGCTGGACGACGCACGCAATCTTCACGGGGGGCCGGCTCCGTCACGCCGCTCGACGGCGTCGAGCCGGGCGACGACGCGGGCGTGCTCGACGGCCAGCCGCTGGAGGCATGACATGAGGACGAAGTTGAGCCGCTCCTGCCGCGCGAAGTTCTCGCGGGAGTAGTCGAAGAGCCACCGCATCACGGGCAGCAGGACCCGGCGCTTCAAGCCCAGCAGGATGGGACCGATCACGGGACGGTGGCTCGTGAGGCGCAGGGACGGGTCGAGACGCCAGGCGTCCTCGTCCTCGAGCAGTTCGGGAAGCAGCAACGCCTCGCGGTCTGCACGCTGCAGCGCCTCGTGCAGCAGGCGCTCGGCTGCCTCGAACACCTCGGGATCGTCGAACTCGCGGGCCCCGTGCTTGACCAGTCGAGCCCGGACATCGGCCCGCACCCGCGCGCGCACCTCCTCCATGACGTCCTCGATGTCGATGGGGCCGGGCGTAAGAGATGTTGTCACGGCAAGTCCTTGAACGCGGGCATTTTACCCTACGGTGTCCGGGGCACGGGCTTGGCAGCGGGCGCCGGGCACCGTATGCTTCTCGTTTGGCCTGCGCCGGGTGCGGGCGCAGGGGATACACCGACTTCATGGAAATTCTGTCTGATCTGTTCGACTGGTTGCGGCAGCTGCACAGCGACGAGGGCATCCGCTCGCTGATCGCGTGGGGTGGACTGACGGTGCTGGTGGCGATTGTCTTCGCCGAGACCGGCCTGCTCGCGGGCTTCTTCCTGCCGGGTGACTCGCTGCTCGTGACCGCTGGCGTCGTCTGTGCGGGAGCCTTTCCGGGCCTGCCCCCTCTGAACATCTGGTTGACGAACCTGCTGCTGGTGCTGGCGGCCGTCATCGGCGATCAGGTGGGCTACATGCTGGGACGCCGGGCGGGCCGCGCCATCTACCACCGTCCCGACACGCGGTTCTTCAAGAAGAAGTATCTCTACGAGGCGCAGGAGCTGTACGCCACGAAGGGGGGCTCGTCGCTCATCATCGCGCGCTTCGTGCCGGTCATGCGGACGTTCGTGCCGTTCATCGCCGGCGTGGCCCACATGCCGTACCGCAGCTTCGTGTTCTACAACGTCGCCGGCGGCGTGCTGTGGGTGACGAGCCTGCTCTGGGTGGGCTACTTCCTGGGCCAGAGCCCGTTGGCGGAACGGATCCACCACGTCATCCTGCTCGTGATCTTCGTCTCGGTTCTGCCGCTGGCCTGGGAAGTCTGGAAGCGCGTGCGCAAGGGCCCGACGCCGGTGGTCGCGGCCTCCGTCGCCGAGGCGACGGAGGCACCCGTCTCCGACTCGGTCGACGGCCGCTAGGATCCGGACGAAGCTGGCGGCGTGAACTCGACGCGACCCGTCCAGTTCACCATCCACTGCACGCCGAACCGGTCGCTGCACATCCCGTACGCCTCGGCCCACTCGGTCGGCGCGAGCGGCATCGTCACGCTGCCCCCGTCCGACAGCGCGTCGAACAGGCGCTGCGCCTCCTCGGCGCTCTCGGCCTCGAGGTGAATCGAGAAGTTGTTGCCGGCCACGAGCGTGCGGCCATGTGACTCGAGCGCGTCCGTGCCCATGAGCATGCTGCTGCCGAGCGGCAGCGCGATGTGCGCGAGCTTGTCACCGTCCGGGCCGTCCATGCCCGGACCGAACTCGCGGAACCGCAGCACCACGGGGAAGTCGCCTCCGAACACGGACCGATAGAAGCGGAACGCCTCTTCGGTGTTCCCGGCGAAGTTCAGATAAGGGTTGGCGTGTTTCATCGGATGGCTCACTCCTTGTTGGGACCATGAGGTCGCTTCACGGGATGGTCGTTCGGCGGCACGCGCAATCGACGTCCGGCTGACGCGGTACACTGAGGGCACTCCGAGCGAGTTCGCACACGTGCCCTTCGATTGCCGGTATCAGTACGTCCATGGCCACGACGCCTGTGCGAGTTCCTGCCCGACGCGTGGGCCGGGTGCCTCTTTCGCCTATCAGCGGTGCAACGAGTCCGGCGAGGCGCCGGAACGCGAGGCGTCCACCCTCGACATTGCCGTACTCGACATGAACCACGGCTGGCCGAACCTCGGCCACGATGCCGTCGTCCACTCGCTGCGGCACATCGCGTGCGACCTGCTCGAGACGATGCAGGACGCCGGCGTGCGCCTGCGCGTGACGTCCTACGACGTCCGGCGCCAGGGCGGCTTTCCGGCGTTCGACGAGACCGTCGGCCTGATCGCCGTCGGCACGGGTGGCCCGGGCCACATCGATCCGGAGAAGAACGACGGCGTCGACCCGGGCAGCCAGGGCATCGTCGAAGATCCTTCGTGGCAGCCCCGCGCCTTCGAACTCTTCGATCGCGTGCTGGCTCATCCAGACGGTGTGCTGCTCGGCATCTGCCACACGTTCGGAGTGATGTGCCGGTGGCGACGCGTCGCCGAGCCCGTCTTCCGCGATGTCGGCAAGGGCGGGAAGAGCGCCGGCATCCAGGACAACCTGCTGACGGGCGAGGCAGCCGCGCACCCGTGGTTCGGGCACCTCGTGCACGAGAACGGTGCCCGCATCGAGGTGCTCGACAGCCGGCTCTACGACCTCATTCCGGCCGAACCGCTCCCGGACGACGTGCAGGCGATCGCGTACGAGACACTCGGCGTGAACGGACCCGCCGGGCCGGCATTGACGATGATGGAGATGGCGCGCGACGTGACAGGCAGGATGCCCCGGGTGTTCGCGGTCAACCATCACCCGGAGATCGTCAACCGGCCGCGACAACTGGCGCTGTTGCGCCGTCGGCGGGCGCACGGCGACATCTCGGACGAGTGGTACGAGGAGCGCCGCCGGACGCTGATGCAGACGCTCGACGACCGCGGCGGTGAACAACCGCTGGCGCTCACGTCGAGCTACTCGCTGCACGGCCCGCTCCGCTATCACGTGACGAGGCACCTGCGCCTGCTGTCGGAGCGGCGCGGCCGGCCCTGGCCGCTGCACGAGCTGGAGGTACCGCTCGCCATGGCCCAGTCGGGAGAGGTGCACTCGCTCGCCGAACTCGAGGTGCGCGCGTGATTCCACAGCCGCCGTTCGCCGATCTCATGACCGAGGCCGAGGAGCGTCGACGCTTCGAAGAGCTGATGCCCCGGCTGCGCGCGGTCTGGGACGTCCTTCTGCGGACGGAGAACGAGCCGGGCACGTCGGTCGTGGTGCCGTCGCTGACGCTGGATCAGGACGAGTTGCGGAAACTGGAAGGGGCGGCGTTCTATGAGGAGCGGCTGCTGTTCCTGCTGATCAGGCTGCGCAACCCGAGAGCGCACGTCGTCTACGTGACCTCGCAGCCCGTGCACCCGCTCATCCTCGACTACTACCTCCACCTGCTGGCGGGCGTACCGGCGAGCCACGCGCGGGCCCGGCTGACGATGCTGTGCACGTATGACTCCTCGCCGCGTCCGCTCACGCAGAAGATTCTCGAACGCCCGCGACTCATCGAGCGCATCCGAGCAGCCATTCCAGACCCGTCGCGCACGTATCTCACCGTCTTCAATTCGACGCCGCTCGAGCGACGCCTCGCCGTGCTGCTCGGCATCCCGCTGAACGGCCTCGACCCCGACCTCAACTACCTCGGGACGAAGTCGGGCAGTCGCAAGGTGTTCCGCGAGGCGGGCGTGGAGCTGCCGCTGGGATTCGAAGACCTCACGGGCGAAGCCGACGTCGAAGATGCGCTGATCGAACTGCGGCGCGAGCGGCCCGGCCTGCGCAAGGCCGTCATCAAGCTGAACGACAGTTTCTCGGGAGAGGGCAACGCCATCTTCCGCTATCCGGACACGGCCGAGGACAAGCCACTGCTGCGCAAGGCGCTGCGCGACCTGGAGTTCTCGGTGCCATGGGAGACGCACCAGAACTACTTCCAGAAATTCACGCGCATGGGGGGCATCGTCGAAGAGTTCATCGACGCCGCGTACAAGACGTCGCCGTCGGCGCAGCTCCGCACCAGCCCGCACGGCGAGGTGCTGCCCATCTCGACGCACGACCAGATCCTCGGGGGACCGTCCGGGCAGGTCTACCAGGGGTGCAGCTTTCCGGCGGCGGACGACTATCGCGTCGCGATTCAGGAACGCAGCATCCGGATCGGCGAGGTGCTCACACGGTACGGCGTGGTGAGCCGGTTCGGCGTCGATTTCCTCGCGTCACGCGACAGTCTCGAGGACCCCTGGAAAATCGCGGCGCTCGAGATCAACCTCCGGGTCGTCGGCACGACGCATCCCTTCCTCGCCCTGCAGTTCCTGACCGGCGGAACGCTCGATGCGGGCACCGGCATGTTCATGTCGCTGAGCGGCCGCGCGAAGTACTACATGGCGACCGACAACCTGCGAGCCTCGACGTACCGCGGCATCCTGCCCGAAGACCTGATCGACATCGTCACGGACAACAGCCTGCACTACAGCCATCGCACCGAGTCGGGCGTGCTGTTCCACCTGATCGGTGCGCTGTCGGAGTACGGCAAGCTGGGGCTCACCGTCATCGCAAGCAGTCCCGACGAAGTGCAGGAACTCTACGCCCGCACGCTCGACGTGCTGGCACGCGAGACGAGCATCGGACACGCCACCGACGTGTAGGTCTGCGCCGGTCGTCCTTCCCTCCTTCGTTCCTTCGTTCCTTTGTTCCTTGGTTCCTTCGTTCCTCCCCTCCTTCCTTCCTTC
>CAYMAG010000081.1:16400-22690 GCA_964388335.1 uncultured Vicinamibacteraceae bacterium
CCTTCCTTCCTCACCTGCTCTGTTCGTCGAGCCAGGCATTCAGGGGAGAGAAGTAGTCGAGAATCGCCGTGGCGTCCATCTCGCGCTCGCCCGTCAGCACCTCCAGTGCGTCGGGCCAGGGGCGACTCTGCCCCAGGGCCAGCATCTTCGCGAGACGGTCACCGACCTCCCGGTTCCCGTACACCGAACAGCTGTGCAGGGGGCCCGTGTGACCGGCCTGGCGACACATCGCGCGGTGGAACTGGAACTGGAGGATGTGCGCGAGGAAGTAGCGCGTGTAGGGCGTGTTGCCGGGCACATGATACTTCGCGCCCGGGTCGAAGTCCTGCTCGCTCCGTACGACGGGCGCCGAGACGCCCTGGTACCGCTCACGGAGTTCCCACCACGCGGCGTTGTAGCGGTCTGGCGCGACCTGCCCGCTGAACACCTGCCAGCGCCACTGGTCCACGAGCAGGCCGAACGGGAGGAACGCGACCTTGTCGAGCGCCATGCGCAGCAGGAACTCGAGATCTCCGTCTGCAGCTGGCGCGGCATCGAGCAGGCCGACCTTCTGCAGGTACGTTGGGGTGATTGACAGCGCGACGGCGTCTCCGATCGCTTCGTGGAAGCCGTCGTTCGCCCCCGACCGGTACAGGAAGGGCTGCTGGTTGTAGGCGCGCTGGTAGAAGTTGTGTCCGAGTTCGTGGTGCACCGTGACGAAGTCGTCGGCGTTGACCTCGATGCACATCTTGATGCGCAGGTCGTCGACGCTGTCCACGTTCCAGGCACTCGCGTGACAGACCACGTCGCGGTCTGCCGGACGGACGAACAGCGATCGCTCCCAGAACGTGTCGGGCAGCGGTGCGAAGCCGAGCGATGTGAAGAAGCCCTCCCCGTACCGGACGATGCCGCGCGCGTCTGCCTTCCTCGCGGCCAGCAGTTTCGCGAGGTCGTAGGACGGCCCACGGCTCGGCGGCCCGACCAGGTCGTAGATGCCACCCCACTGCTGCGCCCACATGTTTCCGAGCAGGTGCGCCGGGATTGGCCCATCGACGGGGACCAGCGACGTGCCGTACCGTTCACCGAGCTTGCGCCGGACATGGGCGTGCAGGCGCGCGTAGAGGGGTTCGACCTGCGTCCAGAGGCGATCGACCTCGGTGGCGAACGCGTCGGGCGGCATGTCGTACCCGGCACGCCAGAAGGCTCCCAGGTCGGCGAAGCCCAGCTCCTGCGCGCCTTCGTTGCCAAGTTCGACGAAGCGCTGATATGGCGCGCGAACCTCGCGCCCCACGGCGTGCCATCCGGTCCAGGCCTCGAGCAGTTCGTCGGGGTCACGACCGGTCAGCATGGTGCGACTCAGGTCATCGAGCGTCTGGCAGGGACGTCCCTCCGGACAGTACCTGCCGCGCCCGTAGGCCGCCTCCATCCCGGCAACGAGGCGCGTGAGTTCCGCCTGCGCGTCTGGGCGGCTCGGCGCCGGCAGGGGCGTCGCCGACAACGTGAGCAGCATCAACTGGCGTGCAACGTCCGGACTCGCCTGTGACGCGTCGAAGCCGGCCGCCTCCTTCGCCAGGGCCATCGACGCCGCCACATAGGCCTGAGTGGCATCGGCTGACAGGCGCTCGGTGTCGACCGTGATGAAGTTCGAGGCGACCCACTGCGCGCGCGCGACCGCGTTGCCGAGTTCCAGAAGTCGAGCGTTCGCGTCGGCCACGAAGGCGGCGGCATCGCGTCGGCTGCCGCGATCCGCTGTGTCCGAACCCGAGCATGCCAGCGGGGCGGCGCACGCGATCGCGAGCACGCCCGCCCATCGTCCGAGCCGCCTGACCGTCTCGTGGTGCATTGCCGACATCTTACGCCGGCAGGAGTCCGCTGGGCAGATCGATAACGCTTGACACCGTGTGCACACAATGTGCACATTGCATGGCATGGGGACGAAGACGATCTCTCTCAAGGTCGAGGCATACAACCGCCTCAGGGGCGCTCGGCGCTACCCCGACGAGTCGTTCAGCGAAGTGGTGCTGAGGGCCACGTGGCCCGAAGACACGGTCACGGCGGGCGCCTTCCTGTGCCTGTTGCGCTCCGACGGAGCGAGTCTGAGCGACGACGAGTTGAGCCACATCGAGGAACTCAAGCGGCTCGACCGCCCACCGGGGGACAAGTGGGCCGCTCACTGATTCTCGAGACGACCTTCCTGATCGATCTCGAACGTGAGGAACGGCGCGGGTCGCCTGGCCCCGCCGTGACCTTTCTCGAGTCTCACGCGGATGCGCGTCTGTACCTGCCCTTCACGGTCGCCGGCGAGATCGCGGCGGGCCTGTCGATGCGCGATCGACAGCGGTGGGACGCCTTCCTGGCGCCGCTGTTCGTTCTCAACTCGACGCCCGACGTGTGCTGGCACTACGGCCGGGCGTATCGGCACCTTCGCGACACCGGCGCGCTCATCGGCACCAACGACCTGTGGATCGCCGCCACGGCGCTTGCGTACGACCTGCCGGTGCTGACGCGCAACCGCGACCACTTCAGGCGCGTGCCGGGGGTGGAGGTGCAGGGGTATTGAGCGGGCGCAGGAGTCATGACTCATGCTTCATGCTTCATGCTTCATGACTCAGGGCACGCGCTGCTGGTCGCGGGGCAACGGCGCGCACGACACTTCGATCGTCCGCATGCTGAACCGGACGCCCGTGTCGGGGACAGGGACGACCATCCCGGGGTCGACGGCCGGGTCGGCCTCGACCACCGGCATGACACACGGCGGACGCGTGTCGCCTCGTGGCGAGGCATTCCCCAAGGCCTGGGCCAGACCCGCCTCGAGTTCAGGGGTGGCCTCTGGGTATGGCATGAACCGGCGGGGCCAGGGCATCGCCGGCGTCTGCGACGCCGCACCTTCCTCAGGGGCCAACGGTGTCGTGGACCGCAGCTGCGGACCTGCCAGCAGGTCCGTTCCGACGAGCATCAACCACACGACGCACGCTCCGCCGACGTCTCGCCAACTCATACCGACCTCCTGGCGGGATAAGACGCCGATATCGCCGGTTGTGGCGGCGCCAT
The DNA here is from genome assembly GCA_964388335.1 of uncultured Vicinamibacteraceae bacterium. Lineage (GTDB taxonomy): Bacteria > Acidobacteriota > Vicinamibacteria > Vicinamibacterales > Vicinamibacteraceae > JAEZDP01. The sequence continues at coordinate 19,431 of CAYMAG010000081.1, forward strand.
CCTGCGACGCACGAGCGCGTGGGGCGGACCAGAGGGTGCGGCCTGTCGGCGCTTGAACTCGGAGGTCCGGAGTGGAACGTCCCCGGCGCAGGTTCCGCGCAGCCCGGTGCCGAACGGATTGGCGCAGGATGCCCACACCACCTGTCTGCAGGGCAACACACGTCCACTGCCGCCGAGGTCCGCGCACCCGGCGTCACGGGTGTGCGACCGCATGGCTCTGCGAATGGTGCAGGATAGTGAGACCCTGCTCTGGCGGCTGCGCGTGCCGCTGCGCGATGCACGATGCATTCCTCCGCGCAGGCGATTGGTACGATGACCAGTTCAACGTATCGGTTCGGACCGTTCACGCTCCTGCCCGCAGAGCACCTGCTGCTGCGGGACGGCGCGCCGGTGACGCTGACTCCGAAGGCGTTCGACACCCTATGTGTGCTCGTCGAACGACAGGGACGACTGGTCACCACACGGGAGCTGCTCGACATGGTCTGGCCCGACACGTTCGTCGAGCAGAACAACCTCGCGCAGCAGGTCTCGGCGCTGCGGCGCGCCCTCGCGGAGGCCGAGCCGGGGATGCGCTGCATCGAGACGGTGCCTCGCCGCGGCTACCGGTTCGTCGCGCCGGTCGTCCAACGGCAGGACGACGACGCCCTGCCGTCCCCGGACGCACAGGCAGCACCTGCCGGCGCCGAACACGACCCGCTCGCAGAAGCCGGTTTCTCGCGCCCGACGACACGGTACGCGCTGAGCGGCGATACGAGTATCGCGTACCAGGTGCTCGGCGACGGGCCAATCGACATCGTCTTCGTGATGGGCTGGGTGTCGCATCTCGACTACTTCTGGGAGGAGCCCTCGTTTGCGCGGTTCCTCACGAGGCTCGCCTCGTTCTCGCGTCTCATCCTGTTCGACAAGCGGGGCACGGGCCTGTCCGATCGGGTGTCGGAACTCCCCACGCTCGAGCAGCGGATGGACGACGTGCGGGCCGTGATGGATGCGGTTGGCTCGCCGCGCGCCGCCCTGCTGGGGGTGTCGGAGGGCGGACCGATGTGCAGCCTCTTCGCCGCCACGTATCCGGACAAGACACTGGCGCTCGTGATGATCGGCACGTACGCCAAGCGCATTCGGGCAGACGACTATCCCTGGGCGCCCACGACCGCGCAGCGAGAGGCCTTCTACGAGGAGATTCGCCAGCGGTGGGGCGAGCCGATCGGCATCGAGGATCGCGCGCCGTCGCGCGCCGACGACGAGGCGTTTCGCACGTGGTGGGCGACCTACCTGCGCATGGGCGCGAGTCCCGGGGCAGCACTCGCCCTGACCCAGATGAACGCGCTGATCGACGTGCGTGAGGTGCTGCCGACGATCCGGGTGCCGACGCTGATCCTGCACCGGCAGGGCGATCGGTGTCTGCGTATCGAGGAGGGACGCTACGTCGCCTCCAGGATTCCGGGGGCACGTCTCGTCGAGCTGCCCGGCGACGACCACTTGCCGTTCGTTGGAGCGCAGGACGACATCGTGCATGCGATCGAGGCGTTCCTGACCGGGTTCGACCCCGGGCTCGACCACGAGCAGGTGCTGGCCACGGTGCTGGTCGCGCGCATCGACAGCCACGCGCGCGAGCGGGCGCCCGCCGAGGTGCTCGAGCGCCTCCACGCGTTCGCGCGTCGGGAGACGGACCACTTCAGGGGTTCGGCGCTGGAGCACTCGGACGATGGCCTCGTGGCCGCGTTCGACGGCCCGGCGCGCGCGATTCGTTGTGCCGCGGCGCTGGCACTCACGGCTCGTCGACTGGGCGTGCCGCTGCGCGCAGGCCTCGACATCGGCCAGTGCGTGCTTCGGAACGGCGGTGTGGTCGGCGATGCCGTCACGCGGGCCGGGGCGTTGGCGACAGTGGCCGGCGCGGATGGCGTCCTCGTGTCACGAGCGGTGCACGATCTGGTGGCAGGCGCCGGACTGCGCTTCGACGCGGTCGAGGTGGCGGCGGCAGACGGCGCGTCGAGGGCGTATCGGGTCGACCCCGGAAGCGTGCTGACGCCTGGACGGCTGCACTCGTAACCCCGCCCGTTGCGTGGTGTTCGGTCGCGCGCTGCCCGACGTTTATCCACAACGAAGAGTCGTCCAGCCGACGGCCTCGAGGCCAGGATCGTGAGCGAGCGGAAGGGAGGGGAGGGCCCGACCGCTTGCGAGGGATTCTGGTCCGGGGACGCCGGCCTCGGACGCTCTTCTCTTGCGCATTCTCATCCTCCAGTAGTCGCTGTGACGTTCGCGACGCCAGCTCCAACCCGTGTGGTAGACTGCCGCGGCATCCTGGAGTGGTCCCCGCATGAAAATTGGTCTGCTCGTCGGTCGCGAGTACAGTTTCCCGCCCGCGTTTCTCGACAGGGTCAACGAACTTGGCCGCGAGCACGGCATCACCGGTGAGTACGTCACGCTCGGCGGCACGCCGATGGACGAGGCGCAGCGCTACGCCGTGATCGTCGATCGCATCTCGCATGAGGTCGAGTACTACCGTGCGTTTCTGAAGCAGGCGGTGCTCAACGGCACCTACGTCATCAACAATCCGTTCTGGTGGACCGCAGACGACAAGTTCTTCAACTATGCCGTCATGGCCAGGCTGGGCGTGGCGATTCCGAAGACCGTCCTGCTGCCGCAGAAGGCCTATCCGCACGACGTGGACATCCTGCCAGCCTCGCTGCGCAACCTCGAGTATCCGATCGACTGGGACGCCCTGCTCGACCACGTCGGCCGTCCCGCCATCCTGAAGCCCTACGCCGGTGGCGGCTGGAAGCACGTGTACAAGGTGCACGACCGCGAAGAACTGCTCGCGGCCTACGATGGCACCGCGCCGTACTGCATGACGTTGCAGCAGTTCGTCCACTTCGACCAGTACGTGCGCTGCTTCACGTTCGGCAAGACCGACGTCGTGCCCGTGGCCTACGACCCGCATCAGCGCCGGTACCTGGTGGAGCACGAGTACCTCACACCCGAGCTTGGTGAGCGCGTCGTCCGGGACGCGCAGACGATCAACCAGGCGCTCGGCTACGAGATGAACACGATCGAGTTCGCGATCGAGAAGGGCGTGCCCTACGCCATCGATTTCCTCAATCCCGCGTGTGACTTCGAACGCGAGCGCATCACGCCGTTCTACTTCGACCTGGTGGTCGATCGAATGGCCCGCCTCTGCATCGACCGCGCGCTGCATCCCGACCAGCGCCAGATGTGGCCGCGGTGGGAAGAGATGCTTGGCCTTGGCACGGCGAGCGGCTTCA
>CAYMAG010000082.1:0-21842 GCA_964388335.1 uncultured Vicinamibacteraceae bacterium
GCACGCGCGAGGTGCCAGGTCTGCTGAGTCGTTGCTCTCACATCTGCCAGACCGAACCTACTCGGACCTACACGTCAGGTGACCGTTCAACGCAGCGCCGCGACTCTCTGCTCCTCTGCTCCTCTGTTGCTCTGTGTGCACCTGTTGCCTCCGTGACCCTCTGTTGCCTCCGCGCTCGCGATTCATGCCAACTGGCTCGCCAGCTGCTTCAGGAACAGCCCCACATCGGTCACCACGCCGACCGTCTGCGCAGACCCCCGGTCCGACAGCTTCGTGACGACCGCGGGGTTGATGTCGACGCAGACCACTTTCACCCACGACGGCAGCATGTTGCCCACGCCGATCGAGTGCAGCATCGACGAGAGCATGATGACCATCCCCACGCCCTCGAGGAGCGCGGCGTAGCGGTCCTGCGCCTCCACCAGATCCATCATCGTGTCACGCAGCGGCCCGTCGTCGCGGATGCTGCCGGCGAGGACGAACGGCACGCGATGGCGCACGATGTCGTACATCACGCCGGAGGTCAGCACGCCCTGTTCGACCGCAGGGACGATGCCGCCCGCGCGATTGACCCTGTTGATGGCCTTCATGTGGTGCTTGTGCCCTTCGAGCACGGGCGTGCCCTTCGAGAGATCCACGCCGAGCGAGGTGCCAAAGAACTGTGACTCGATGTCGTGGACGGCGATGGCATTGCCCGCCAGCAGGGCATCCACCCAGCCCGCACGAATCAGCTCGCCGAAATAGGGCGCGCCGCCGGTGTGCACGACGACGGGACCGGCCACGAACACGATACGCTCGCCGCGCGTCCGGGTGTCGCGCATCATCGCGGCAATCTTCGCCACGCTCACCTCGACGCGGCGTTCCGACGAGATGTCGCTGGCCATGAACGCGAAGTGCTGGCGGTCGCGTTCCTGGAACTCGGGCTGAATGCGCACCCCGTCCGTCCCGCACACCACGCGGTCACCACGGCGCACGTCCCGCAGCTTGCGGCACTCGGCGCGGTCGCCATCGACGACCACGATGGCGTCCATGCGTTGGCGCTGCACCGCGAGCCATCGCCCGTCCACCCGCACCGACGTGCGATGGTTGGTCGTGGAGTAGAAGTCCTCGGGCACCGCGCCGTCCATGTCGGCGTCCCGCAGCAGCGCGTCACGCTGTTCGGTCGTGGTGCAGCCGAGCGGAAGCAGGGCCTCGAGAATGCGATCGAGCTGGGGCTGACTGCCCGCGGCCACCCTCAGCTCGAGCCGTGAGACGTCGTCGTTCGTGCGGCCGATGTCGAACCGCTGAACCTCGAACGATCCCTCGTGGGCGATGACCGTATCGAAGATGGTGTTGAGCAGGCCGGAGTCGATCAGATGGCCGCTGGCTTCGACGACGGCGGCGTGCGGATCGCGCGACGAGGACATGCGGCGAGTGTATCGCGACGTTCGCTATCGCAGTGACATTCGGACGCCTCCACCTTCGCCGTTCCGGCTCCGGCGGACAGGTCGGCTTGCGCGCCGAAGCGCCGCGGCGCGAAGGCGGGAGAGGCGTCCCTACCTTACCCGGGCTCCGATTCCGAAAGAGTTGCCGGCGGCGACTGCCTTGCCGTCCTCGAAATCGACTTCGAGCAGCTTCTCGCTGCCGACGTCGCGACCCACCTCGTCCCGCAGGCTCTTGACGAGCCGCTTCGTCCGCGTCTCGAACACCTCGCCTGTCGAGGGATAGGCGTGCGTGCCGTCGATGCTGAACGAAATCCAGCCGGGCTGGTCGCGCACCCTGACGGTCGCCATCTGCTTCGGAGGCATGACCGTGTTGTCGAAGACGTGCATCGCCTGGTTGTGTCCGTCCGACACCCAGAGTTCTCTCTCGTCGGGCGTCAGGCCGATGCCGTGACTCGGACAGGCATGCCGGGCCACCGGTCCCTTCTGGTAGCCCTCCACGACGACCTGGTGCAGCACCTTACCGGTTCGCAGCTCGCCGATCTCGAACCCCAGCAGATCGTTCACGTTCACGTAGCACAGCGTCTGCGCGGCGTTCACCGTGAACGGACGCACCGATGCGGAAAACGGCCCGACTCGTCCGATGACCGCATGGGCGCGCGCATCGGCGATTGTCAGGTAGGGAGATTTCAGGCCTTCGAGATACACCTGCGTGCCATCAGGTGAGTAGAGCGTGTTGTGGGCTGCGGAGTTGGTGACGATGGTCGTGATGAGGTCGCCGCTGACGCCGTCGATGACGTTCCAGTGCGGCCCCTCGAACGACGGCACGTAGAGCGTCCGTCCGTCCGGCGAGACCGAGAGTCGGTCGCACCCGCCTTCCGGCGCGATGTCCCACAGCAGGCGGTCCGTCGCCAGATCGATGCAGGCGAGGCGCTTGATCGTGCTCACCCAGAGCCGGCCGGTGACCGCGCTGGCCGCCACGCCCTTCACGTTGTCGGCGTTCGAGCCCTCGGGTACGTGCCAGGTGGAGATACGCCGGACGAAGGCGTAGTCGCGGTCGATGTCGTAGACGAGCACGCCCACGCCGCCGTACTGCTGGTAGTTCCTGATGCCGGGCTGTGCGATGTACAGGTACCGCCGGCGGGCTGGTTGGCCCAGGGCCTTCGTGCACGGCAGCACGGCCGTGGCGGCGATCGTGGTGAGGAAGTCGCGTCGCAGCATGATCACCTCGAGGTTCGGGACGGCCATGAGTGTACCGCGCCGGCATGCGATGATCGTCGCCGTGAGCCAGAGCCTCCAGGAACGCTACGCCCCGGGCAGCATCTGCTACGGCTGCGGCCCGGCAAATCCCCAGGGGTTGCACGTCCGGAGCCTCGTCGACGGCGACGAGACCACGTGCGTGTGGCGTCCGGCCGCGCACCACGAGGCCTTTCCTGGCATGGTGAACGGCGGCATCATCGGCACCATCCTGGATTGTCACTGCAACTGGACGGCGGCGTGGCATCTGATGCAGACGCGCCGGCTGGACGCGCCCCCGTGCACCGTCACTGCCGACTACACGATCAGGCTCCGGCGGCCCACGCCGAGCGGCGTGGACCTGCACCTGCGTGCCGGCGTAGTCGAAGCCGCCGATGACCGCGTGGTGGTGGAGGGCACCGTGACGGCGAACGGAGACATCACGGCGACCTGTCGCGGCACGTTCGTGGCGGTGCGCGAGGGACATCCCGCGTACCATCGCTGGTAGCGCGGGTACAATGCCGGGATGACCACCAACCGCCGCGATTTCATCCGCCTGACCACCACCGGTGCGGCCGCCGCCGTCGTCGCACCAGCCCTGGCCGGCTCGACCCTCGCCGCGCAGATGCCCGTGCCTCCCCGTACCGCGGTACCCGGCGGCACCCCGAAGAAGGCCATTCTGCTGTCGATGCTGCCACGCGACCTGTCGTACGAGGCACGGTTCGCCCTCGCGCGTGAGGTCGGCTTCGAAGCCATCGAGATGCCGACGGTGTCGGACGACAGCGCAGCCGAGACCATCGCCGCCGCGTCGCAGAAGACCGGCCTGCGCGTCCACTCGGTGATGAACAGCGGCCACTGGAACAATCCGGTGTCGTCACCCGATCCGGCCGTCGTGGACAAGTGCGTCGAGGGCATGCACACCTCCATACGCAACGCACAGCTGTGGGGCGCGGACACCGTGCTGCTGGTGCCGGCCGTCGTGGACGAGACGACCGGCTATCGCGACGCGTGGACACGCTCGGTCGCGGTCATTCGCGAGCGGATCCTTCCGTATGCCGAGCAGCGCAAGGTCATCGTCGGCATCGAGGAAGTGTGGAACAAGTTCCTCCTGAGCCCCATCGAGATGGCGCAGTACGTGGACGACTTCAAGTCGCCCTGGGTATCGGCGTACTTCGACGTCGGCAACGTCGTCATGTACGGCTACCCGCACGACTGGATCCGCACGCTGGGGACGCGCATCAACAAGGTGCACCTGAAGGACTTCAAGATGGACAGGAAAGCGAGCACCTACGGGTTCGTCCATCTGGGCGAGGGTGACATCGACTGGCCCGAAGTGCGCAAGGCGCTGCACGAGGTCGGCTACGACGGATACGTCACGCCCGAGATTCGCGGCGGCGACCGGGCGTATCTGGCGGACGTCGCAGCGCGCATCGATCGCATCCTCGCGGGGGAGAAGCCCGTCGCGTCGTAGGGCACGATGGCGGACCCCGCCCGTGTCTTCCTGCTGTCGCCGGCGAGCCTCAGCGGCCGGCGCGGCCAGCTCCTGCTGTGTTCGCAGCGCGCAGACCTGGCACGTCGGCTCCATACCGGCGAGGCTGTCCCTCTCGGTGAGGTCTTCACGTTCATCAGCTCGCTCTACTTCAGAGGAAAGCTGACCTACGCGTTGGCGTTCGCCGCGAACCGGACGTACGTCATCACGACGAGCCGCGGGCTGTTGCCGCCGGATGCCCTCGTCACGCTCGAGACGCTGCACGAGTTCAGCAGCGTGGCGATCGACGAGAGCGAGGCGGCATTCGTGGAGCCTCTGGAGCGTGACGTCCAGCGTCTGTGCGGCAACGCCGGGGAGGTCGTGTTGCTGGGCAGCGTGGCATCGACCAGGTACACGGTGCCGCTGCTGCGACACCTCGGCACGCGTCTGCTCTTTCCGGCCACCTTCGTCGGACGTGGAGACATGAGCCGTGGAGGTGTGCTGCTGCGTGCGGTCCGTGATGGCAGGGAACTCGACTACGCACCGGTGGCGCAGACGGTGCTGCATGGCAGGCGTCCGCCGAAGCTGCCGCCCGTGACTTGAGGGGAAGGTCAGAGGTCACGGAGGGCACGGATGCACACAGAGGCGCAGAGAAGCGCAGGATTTCCGTGTCTCTGTTTTGCCTCGTCGCTGCCCTATAGTTCGCGCAAGGCCGTGACGATGGGCAGGCGCGCGGCGCGCACGGCGGGCAGCAACCCGCCGAGCAGCCCCATGGCCACGGCGCACACGAGTCCCTGCACGAGCAGCGTCGGACTCACACGAAACGCGAACGCCACCTGGCTGAACGACTGCCAGTTGATCGTGGACGTCTGGTAGCCGTCGAACACGATCCAGGCCAGCAGGCCGCCCACGACGCCGCCCGACACCGCGAGCGCGGCAGCCTCGGCGAGCACGGAGATGACGATGGGCAGGCTGCCGAAGCCGAGGGCACGCAGTGTCGCGATCTCGCGCGTCCGGCTGGCGACGGCGGTGTACATCGTGTTGACCGCCCCGAAGACGGCGCCAATCGCCATCAGTCCCGCGATGACGAATCCGACGGTCGTGATGAGCGTTTGCAGCACGACGGACTGCCCGGCCAGATAGTCGGTTTCGCGCTCGACCATCACGTTGAGCCGCGGGTCGGTCGTCAGCGCGTCCTTGAACGTCTGCAGTCCGTTCTCGTCGGCGAGCTTCACGTACACCGACTGGTACGAGTCGCCGCGGCGGTAGGCGCCCTGCAGCACGACCGAGTCGCACCAGATCTCCGACTCGGCCAGGCTGCCGGCGGCCTCGAAGATGCCGACGACCTTCCAGGAGTTCTCGCCCCATCGGATGTCGCGCCCCACCTCGAGCCCACTGAACTGCCGCGTCGCCGCGCGTCCGACGACGATCTCGTTCCGTCCCGGCTCGAACCGTCGTCCCTCCACGATGCGCACCTTGTCGCGCACGTCGAATGCGCCAGCCTCGACGCCCCGCAGGGGGACGTTGGCGTCCAGGCCCGTCGAGCGCTTGGGATGGTTGACGATCACGAACAGCTCCGCAGACGCGATCGGACCGCTGGCGCCGCGAGCGATGCCTGGCGCGTCCTTGATGATCTGCGCCTGCTCGCGCATCAGGATGCTCGACATCTCCGAGTCGGTCCCGGCCCGCATCACGATGACCGTGGACGGATCGCCGGCGGTCGTCATCGCCGCCCGGAAGCCCTGGGCGATCGACAGCACGGCCACGAAGACCACGACCACGCCGGCGATGCCGATGACGGCCACCGATGACGAGCCAAGGCGCTGCGGAATGCTGCGGATGTTGACGGCGGTGATCGCCGCTGTCTGTGTGAGCCACTGAAGCATGGAAACCTCGTTTACGGTCTACGGTCTACGGTCTACGGTCCCGGTCCACGGGGCTTGCCCGCCGTAGCCTTCGGCGGAGGCGGGGCCACGGGCTACCGGCCACGGGCCACCGGTCACAGTCACAGGTCACAGGCTACCGGCTACCGCGCGCCGCACCGCACATCGCGCAGCGTCCACCGTCCACCGTCCACCGTCGACCGTCCACCGGCTGCCGGCCCGGCTACCGCGTGCCGCGCTACCGTCTACCGTCCACCGCCCCGCGAGCGGCATCAAGCATGAAGCATGAAGCATCAAGCATGAGTCATGAAGCATGAACTACGCCTGCCGTCTCAGCGCGTCCACGATACGCAGCCGGCTGGCCTGCCAGGCCGGAAGCAGACCGGCCGCCAGGCCGAGCGCGAAAACGAGCACGACGCCGAGCACGAGGTCGCGCGTCGGGAGATAGAACGCCGGCAGAAATCCTCCCGTCGGATCGCCACCCAGCGTGATCAGCCACGCCAGCGTGAGACCGATGCCGCCGCCGAGCACCGCCAGCATGCACGACTCGAGCAGCACGAGGCCGAGCAGGCGACCATCGGTGAAGCCCAGTGTCTTCAGCACGGCGAGTTCGCTCGTCCGCTCGCGGATCGACTGGGCCATCGTGTTGCCGACGACCACGAGAATCGTGAAGAGGACGGCGACGAGCACGGCGATCAGGATCGACCCGATATCGCCGATCTGGCTCGCGAACGCCTGCACGAACGCCTTTTCCGTCGAGGTCTTCGTCTCGGACGGCGAGTTGGCGAAGAGCGCATCGAGCCGCTGCGCGACCTGATCCGCCTCGTCCGGGTTGCTCACCCGCACCACATACCAACCGACGAGATCCTGACCGAACTCGCGAGCTTCGTTCAGGTAGTCGTAGTGGAAGAACATCTGCGTGAGGTCGGTACCGCGCGCGCCGGCGTCGTAGATGCCATCTATCGTGAATTCCCAGGCCGATCCGTCGGCCTTGCGCCAGATCGTCGGCTGCAGGGGGATGCGGTCGCCCACCTTCCAGCCGAAACGATCGGCGAGCGCGCGTCCGACGATGGCGCCGGTGCGGTTGGCGAACCAGGCGCGCTTCTGATCGTCCGGCAGCACGTATTCGGGGTACATCTGGAGCAGCGGCTCGGGTTCCACCGCGATTTGCGCGAAGAAGTTCTTCGGGTCCTGGTAGATGCCGCCGAACCAGGAGCTGTGCGTCACGGCCTCGACGCCCTCTGCGGCGGCGATGCGACCCTGATGACTCCGCGGCAGAGGCTGGATGAACGACACCTTCTGGATCATCACCAGCCGGTCGGCGCCGGCCAGCTCGATGCCGAGCGTGAACGCTCCGCGCAGGGCCATGAGCGCCCCGAACAGCACGAACGCGACGATGATCGACAGCGTCGTGAACAGCGTGCGCACCTTGCGGCGGAGCAGGCTGCGCCAGACGAGCGGCAGGAACTTCACGCCGTCACCTCCAGCGCGGGCTCATCGACGAGCAGCCCCTTCTCGAGGTGGACGGTCCGCCGCGCGCACGCCGCCGCGTGCGGGTCGTGCGTCACCATGACGATGGTCTTGCCGTGCTCACGGTTGAGTGTCTGCAGCAGCGCGAGAATCTCGTCACCAGACTTGCGGTCGAGATCACCGGTCGGCTCGTCGCACAGCAGCAGCGTGGGGTCGGTGACGATGGCTCGTGCGATGCCGACGCGCTGCTCCTGCCCGCCCGACAGCTGCCGCGGATAGTGACCCGTCCGATCGGCCAGGCCGACCACGGAGAGCGCAACGCCCGCCCGGCGGCGGCGCTCCGCCCGCGACAGCCTGGTGAGCAGCAGGGGCAGCTCGACGTTCCGTTGCGCGGTCAGCACCGGCAGCAGGTTGTAGAGCTGGAACACGAACCCCACGTGGGTCGCGCGCCAGCGGGCGAGCGCGCCGCCGGACAGCTGGTCGATGCGCTCCCCGGCGATCTCGATCAGGCCGGACGTCGGTCGGTCGAGGCCACCCAGCAGGTTGAGCAACGTCGTCTTGCCTGAGCCGGACGGACCCATGAGTGCCAGGAAGTCGCCGGGCTGGATGTCGAGCGTCACGCCCTGGAGGACGTCGATACGCTCGGCGCCACGGTGATAGACCTTGCGGAGGTCGTGAACGCGGACGAGTGGGGCGGATGCGGTCATGAGCGCGTCGTCTCCTCGATGGCGGCGCCATCGGTCAGGCCGGCCGGGCCGCCGACGATCACGCGGTCGGAGGCCGAGAGTCCGGAACGTACTTCGGTGGTGTCGCCCGACGTGTCGCCGATGGTCACCGCGCGGCGTTCGGCCGTCGCATCGCTCTTGGCGAGGAAGACAATCGACTGCCCGCCCTCCTGACGGATGGCGTCTCGCGGCACCCACAACGTCGGGGTTGCGCGTGCGGCATCGGCCTGCTCTGCGGGGCGCAGGAACGTCACCTTCACACCCATGTCCGGCAGGATCCGTGAGTCGAGTGCGTCGAAGCCGATCCGCACCAGCACCGTGGCTTTCTGCCGATCGGCCGTGGGCACGGTCGTGATGACGTGCGCGGGAATGCGCCAGTCGGGATATGCATCCAGGACGGCCTCGACGGGAAGGCCGTCCACGACGCGGTTGATGTAGCTCTCGTTGACGTCCACCTCGATCTCGAGCGACGTCATGTCGACGATGGTGCAGATGCCGGTGCGCGTGAAGCCGCCGCCGGCCGACACGGGCGAGATCATCTCGCCGGGCTGCGCGTCCTTCGAGATGGCCTTGCCGCTGAACGGGGCGCGAATCACGAGATCGTCGAGGTCGGTGCGTCGAACTACGACCTGTTCCTCCGCGACGCGCACCTCCTGGCGTGCGACCTCGAGCCGCGCACGCAGCGCGTCGGCCTGTGCGCTGGCGGTATCGACGTCAGCCGCAGCCACGACGCCGTCGTCCGCGAGCCGTCGCTGCCGGCCGAGGGCGAGATCGGCTTCGCGGATGCGGACTTCGGTCTCGAGGAGCTGCGTACGCGCCGACGCGAGTTGCGCCTCGGCCAGTCGCAGCATGGGCGTGGCCGTGACGTCCTCGAGTCGAGCGAGCACCTGGCCTTGCCGGATGGTCATGCCTTCGTCGACCAGCACCTCGGCCACACGCCCGGTGACGCGCGCCGAGACGGTGGCGCGCCGCCGTGCCGTCACGTAGCCCGAGGCGTTCAGCACCGCGCGGGCACTGGTATCGCCCGCACCGCGGACGTCTACCGCCGCGACACGTACGGCCACGGGCCGGGGCCGGGAGAACCACCACCACCCTGTCGTGGCAAGCGCCATCAGCAGGACCAGCAGGATGGCCCAGGTCACCCACGAGCGCTGCGACCGCGGACGTACGTCACGATCGATGCGAAGAGAAGCGAGGTTGGCGCTGAGGTCGTTCATCTCGTGTCGACACAGCCTACGAAGGCGGGCCGTCTGGAGGCCCAGGCCTTTCGGCCAACGCGCGCAGCGTCCCGGCGAACGTCGAACGCTCGTGTGCGCGCGCCGCCCATGTCGGTCGTCGAATCGGGATGCCCTGAATCGACAGGCGACGCCTTCCCGTTCAACGTTCGGCGGCGGTCATCGTAAACATCGTGCGCCAGATGATATGCGAACAAAAGGCGAACATCAAGCGTTCGTGCGACACTCGGCGTGCATGTACAGCGTGCCCCTCATCGACGCCTCCGATACGGAAACGTTCTACGAATCACTGGCCAGACAACTCGATGCCCTGCTGGGGGACGAGACCGACCAGGTGGCGAACCTCGCCAATGCCGCCGCCCTGCTCTGGCATACCCTCCCGGACCTGAACTGGGCCGGCTTCTACCTGATGCGTGACGGCGAACTCGTCCTCGGCCCCTTCCAGGGCAAGCCCGCCTGCGTGCGCATCGCCGTCGGCACGGGCGTGTGCGGAACGGCTGTCGCGCGGGAGGCGTCCGTCCTCGTGGAGGACGTCCACGCGTTTCCGGGGCACATCGCCTGTGACGCCGACTCCCGTGCCGAGCTGGTCACCCCGCTGCGTGAGAACGGCCGCGTGATCGGCGTCCTCGACCTCGACAGCCCGACGGCAGGGCGCTTCACCCTGGCCGACCAGGCCGGGTGCGAGCGGCTGGTGCAGGTGCTCGAACGTACCTGGTCGTCGCACACGTCCCTGTGACATGGCACGCAACGTTCGGACGGGGCGCGGCGTCTTCGGATCATCGCCGTGCGCTGCGGCGACGCACTACTTCACGACTCATCCCGTCGTGGCACGGAACGGCCACGACATTACCCTGCCGCCGGGCCGGAGGTTTCCGCATGCTGCGTCGTACTCTGTTCGCGCTGTCCGCACTCGCACTCATCGTCTCGCCCGTATCGGCACAGACCTGGACCATCGACCCGTCGCATTCGTCCGCGACCTTCGCGGTGCGGCACATGATGGTGTCGAACGTGAAGGGCAGCTTCGGCAGGATGGAAGGCACCGTCGACTTCGACGGCAAGGACATCGCCGGCATCAAGGCGAACGCGAAGATCGACACCACGACCATCACCACCAACAACGAGAAGCGTGACACGCACCTCAAGAGCGCCGACTTCTTCGACGTGGCCGCGCACCCGACGATCACGTTCGTGTCGAAGCGCGCCGAGGCAGCCGGCGACGGCAGGTTCCGGCTGATCGGCGATCTGACGATCCGTGGGGTGACGAAGGAAGTCGTGCTCGACGTCGAGGGGCCGACCGAGCCGTTCACCGCGCAGGGCAACAAGCGCGTCGGCGCGACCGCCACGACGACAGTGAATCGGCAGGACTACGGCGTCAGCTGGAGCCGCGCGCTCGATGGCGGCGGGGTGGTCGTGAGTGACGAGGTGCGCATCACGATCGAACTCGCGCTCGTGCAGAAGCAGACGTAGACGTCGCGGAGACGCGGCATGTTCACGGGCGGTCCAGGATGCGCCTCGCCGCGGCGCGCCCGCTCAACCACGCGCCTTCGATCTTCGGCCCGCCACACCAGTCGCCTGCGACGGCGACACGCTGCGTGGGGTCCCAGAGACAGCGCGTGTCGAGCGGCTGGGTCGGCAGCGCGTACTGCCACCGGTGACCGGCCACGTGCGACGGCGACGGCATGTCCTCGAGCCCGGCCGCCTCGGCGAACGCGGCAAGCAAGGGGTCGATGTAGTCGTCCGCCGCTGCGTCCGCGTGCTCCGCTGACCACTCCCTCGACGCGTGCAGCACCCAGCTGTGTGGATGGTGGCGGCCCGGCTTGCTGCCGTTGCGTGCCAGCCACGCCAGTGGCCCGTGATTGACGAAGGCGCCATCGAACTCCAGGTCGAGGTCCACGTCCCACGCAGCCATCACGGCCAGACAGGGTGCCATGTCGGCTTCGCCGACCACCTCCGCGAGGGGATGCGCGCCGAGCAGCGCCGCGGTCTGCGCCGGAGGCGCCGTGATGACGAGCGTGCCGAAGGCGCCAAGCGGCCGGCCGTCGACATCGGTGAGCCCCCAGCCGCCATTCGCCCTCGTTGGCGGCGCGACCGTGACGCCGCAGCGCACGTCGAGCGACTGCGCGAGCGCCACCGCCAGCGCGCTCATGCCCGGCACACCCACGAATCGCGGACGCCGCGAACTCGGAGAGACCACACCGGGTCGGTCGATGGCGATCACGTGACCCTGCCACTCGGCGACCACGTTCTGGCGGACCCAGCGGTCCACCGTCGCGCGGAAATCGTCGTCGGTGACCGTGAAGTACTGCGCGCCGTGGTCGAAGGCAATCTCTCCGTGTCGCGTCGAGACGCGCCCTCCAGGCCCGCGACCCTTGTCGAAGACCGTCACGGGGACGCCGGCGTCGTGGAGCAGGCGGGCGCAGCCGAGGCCCGCAACACCCGCGCCGACAATGGCGACGTGAGGAGAGATGTCAGTCACACCTCAAGACTGCCACAATCGGGCTTCGGGCTTCGGGCTTCGGGCTTCAGGCTACGGGCATGAAGCGACGCGCCGGCATCAGGCGCAGGGGCTGGCGCAGCGACAGGTAGCGCATGCGTGCGGTCCTACACGGGGGGCGGCGGCATGTCGTTGGCCTGCCACGCCGTCACGGCTTGCGTAATCCGCTGCACGATCTCGTCGACCGGCGCTCCACTGTTCACGTGCACGACATCCTCCGCCGACCGACAGTCGGCAGGCTGGTCGTCCAGCTGAACGAAGACGAGGCGCGTGAGGTCGCCGCGGACGAGGTCGCGCGACGCCTGGTCGAGCGCGGCGCACCCGGCGATGGCGCCATCGCCGGCGGCCAGCACGTCCTCGGCCTTCCAGTGGAGTGCGTCGAGGGGGTCGAAAGCGTTGCCGTCGTGATACGGCCAGCCCCAGTGCTCCGCGAGGGCCTGGCCGACAGCGGTGACGCTGCCGCCGGCCGCTCCGAGGAGGATGACCACGAGGGGACGCGGGGGCGATGTCATGCGTCGCTCAGTGTACCGCCGGCGACGTTCGCCGGGCTGCACGCGCGGCCGGCCGATTGACCTGGACTCCCGGTCGGCGTTGTCCGTATCGTGCGGACGTCGGTCCGTCAGGGGACGGCCACCCTGCACCATGCTCACACTGCACGGCATCACCAAGCGCTACGGCGGCCGCACCGCGGTGGACGACCTCAGCCTCGACGTGGCGCGCGGCGAGATCTTCGGTCTGCTCGGGCCGAACGGCGCCGGCAAGACGACGACCATGCACATCGCGGTCGGACTGCTGACGCCCGACGCCGGCACGGTCACGATCGCGGGTCTCGGGTCGCCGGCTCGGGCTGACGTCCGGCGCGCGGCGGGCATCGCGCCACAGAGCCTCGCGCTCTACGATCAGCTGACCGCGGAAGAGAACCTGCGGTTCTTCGCCGAGATCTACGACCTGCCGCGCGCGCGTGTGACGGCACGCGTGGACTGGGCGCTGGCGCTGGTCGGCCTGCAGGACCGCCGTCGCGATCGCGTCGAGACGTTCTCGGGCGGCATGAAGCGGCGCATCAACCTCGCCGCGGCGCTGCTGCACGAGCCCGCCATCGTGCTGCTCGACGAGCCGACGGTCGGCGTCGACCCGCAGTCGCGCAATGCCATCTTCGACAGCATCCTCCAGCTCAAGGCCGCCGGCCTGACCATCGTCTACAGCACGCACTACATGGAAGAGGCCGCGCGATTGTGTGACCGCGTGGCGGTCGTGGACCACGGCCGCGTGCTCGCGCTCGACTCGGTCGATGGCCTGATCACCCGGTACGGCGGAGACCGTGTGCTCGTGACGCGGTCGAACGGCACCGAAGTCAGGACGGAGACGCGCGATCCCCTGGCCGCCCTGCAGGCGCTCTCGGCGCAGGCACACGTCGACTACTTCCGCGTGGACGAGCCCACGCTCGAACAGGTCTTCCTCTCGCTCACCGGGCGAGCGCTCCGCGACTGAGGCTGCCATGCGTGCCGTACTCGCACTCGCATTCAAGGATCTGCGCGTCTTCTCGCGGTCGAAGAGCGCGATGTTCTTCACCTTCGCCTGGCCGCTCATCGTCGCCGTGATGTTCGGCATGCTGTTCGGTGGCAGCAACCGGCCGTCGCCCCGGCTCGCCGTCGCGGTGATCGACGAGGACGGCACGCCCGGGTCGGCTGCCTTCATCCACGGGATCGAGACGAGCGACTCGCTCAACGTCACGCGTCTGCCGCGGGCGGAGGGGCTCGAGGCGGTGCGCACGGGTCGCCGGATGGCGGCCATCGTCGTCCCGGCGGGGTTCGGCGCGGCGCGCGAGCGGCTGTTCGCGGGACCGCCACCCACCGTGGACGTCTGGGTGGACCCGAGCCGCGAAGCCGAGGCCGGCCTGCTCGAGGGGCTGCTGCTGCAGCAGGGCGCCGAGGTGCTGCAGGAGTTGTTCACGAACCCGTCGCAGTCGCAGGGGCGCGTGCGGTCGATGCTCGACGACCTGCAGCGCTCCGGCGCGGCGGGCACGCAGCCCGAACTCGAGCGGTTTCTCGGGCAGCTCGAGTCGTTCCTCGGCTCCGAGGCATCGCAGCTGGCGGCGCCGATCGACGGTGGCGACGCCGGGGAGGGTTGGCAGCCGCTGCGCGTGACGCGACACGCGATGCTGCGCGAGCGCACCGGGCCGCGGTCGGGCTACGACGTCACGTTTCCGCAAGCAATGCTCTGGGCGATCTTCGGGTGCGTGATGACGTTCGGCGGGTCGTTCGTCACCGAGCGCGTGCGGGGGACGTTCGTGCGGTTGCAGGTGTCGCCCATGTCGCGTGGCGAGATTCTGGCGGGGAAGGCCGGGGCCGCGTTCCTGGCGATCGTCGGCGTGCTCTCGCTGCTCGTCGCGCTCGGCGTGGTGGCGTTCGGCGTTCGGCCGCAGTCGTGGCTCGCGTTGCTGGCGGCCGTCGTCTCGGCCGCGGTCGCGTTCGTGGGCATCATCCTGATGCTCGCGTCGTTCCTGAAGACCGAGCATGCGGTGGGCGGCATCGGCCCGGCCGTGATGATGCCGCTGTTCCTGCTCGGCGGCGCGATGATTCCGCTGATGGTGATGCCCGAGTGGATGCTGGCCGTCAGCCACGTCAGTCCGGTGAAGTGGGCGATTCTCGGGTTCGAGGGGGCAATCTGGCGGGGGTTCGGGGCGATGGAGATGCTGCTGCCGTGCGGGATTCTGCTCGGTGTGGGGCTGGTGACGTTCGTGCTCGGGTCGCGTGCCTCCGATTGAGACCGGCTACAGACCCGGGACGCGTCGTACCTGAGCCGAGGCAACGAGCGCGTCGAACTGCCTGCGCACCTGCACCGCGAACGGGGCGCTCCTCACCAGCACGCCGGCCTCGACATTCCGCTGGTGGGCCCACTCCGTGAAGTTCGCCGATGACACGAAGGCTCGTTCATCGTCGGTGACGACACACTTGGCGTGCCATGCCGCGCGCTCCTCAGCAGCGAGCGCGACCGTGCGCGGGTCGTAGTACACCTCAGGCTTCCGTGCCCATGGCCATTGGCGTCCGAACCCCGCAGCGAACTCGCGCAGGAGTTCCGATTCATGTCGCGCATCGCGCTCCTTGCGGCCGATGTGGAGGAAGAGGCGTACGAGCAGTTCCGGGCGCTCGTCCATGCGACGTGCGAGCGACTCGAACACGCTGGCGCCCTGGTAGACGACGTAGCTGCTGACGATCACGCTGCGCTCGGCCTGAGCGAACAGCTCCGAGACGACGACCGCGGTATCGCGCGCGTGAGCGTGGTCGGCTTCGAGGCCGGTCCAGACGAACTCGATGTCGCCTGCTGCGTGCAGCCGCGCGTCGATGGCGTCGGCGGACTGCTCGAGCAGGAGCGCGAGATGCCCAGGCGAGATGCCTTCCTCCGACAGCTGCCGGAGCATCTTCCCGGCCGCGTCGGAGAGCCGGAGCGCATGGCGCTGCACGGCGAAGGACGACAGCGGCACCGAGACACTGCCCGCGCGGAGTGCCGCGGCAAGGGCACGCAGCGAAGTCGCCGACGAATCAGGAAACAGACTCACCGCCCTTGGTACTCCCGCACCCGGTCAACCTCGGCGATCCACAGTCGGCCCCTGACGTCGTCGTGCCTGGCAGCCTCGACGACCAACGCCAAAGCTTTCACGCCACGCCACGTTCGGTCACGACGATCCGCTCGCGCGTCATCTCGGCTGCATACGCCATGCACGCCCGGATGTCCTTCGTCTCGGAGAGCCATCCTTACCCAAAGAACGCGATGCCGTCGTCATCGACTGTCGGCACGACGAGCGCGCGATCGAGGTAATCGTTGCGCCGCTCGCACGAGCTTTCGGGCAACAGCAGACAGCCATGGCAGGCGGCGCCGAGCAGCAGGCGATCTTCTTCCTTACTGTCAGGTTGATGCTGCGCGCAGACGGGATCGTTCGAGCACAGCTCGCCCATCGATGCGGCCTGCCGCAGGTAGAGACCGATGCGGTCGGCCACCTCGACGAGACCGCCGAGCGTGCCCTCGGCGTCCGGGCTCGCGGTGTACAGCAGGATGCCGCAGCCGGCATCCGTAGCATAGATGCGCTCGCGGATCGAGCTGGCCGCGTAGCCGCAGTCGAGCGACACCGCCGTGATGAGCAGGTGCGAGATGGAGTGCAGCAGGTAGTAGACGAGACCAGGGAACTTCGCCGACACGCCCTGATGCTGCGCAAGCCACGCGTCGAAGCCTCGCTGAAGCTGCTGGCCGCGCGCGTTGACTGCCGGCCGCTCGAGCCACGCGCCGATGGCCTCGGCATCGAACCCGACGAACACGCCTTCGCCGCGATTCTCCACCGCCGGAAACCACGCCTGGTCCAGCGACAGCGCCGCGCGCTCGACGTCGAGCGCGAGTTCGCCGTTGACGTCTGGCACCGCCGCCTCGAATCGTGTGAAGCCGATCTGCGCGATGACCTCGCGCAGCCGATGCACCTTCACCACCCGGTCGATGCGTCCATCCATCAGCGGTCCGGTCACCGACGCAGGTACCGTGCGCGCGTGGAAGATGCCATCCGGTGCATCGTCACCGACTTCGTCGGGCGAAGAGAGCAACATCTCGACCTCGGCATCCCGGATGCCTCGAGTCGCAGGTCCGGCACCACTCTTCCGCCGCTGAATTTCCTTCCAGACCTCGGCGTCGCTGAAGTCCTCGAGCGCCGCACTGACTTTCTGTTTCTTCCGCTCCCTGGCGACATCTGCCTGCGACTCGGCGTACTGCAGGAAGTCTTGCCACACCTCCTCTACGGCCGCACGCAGCGCGCCGCCGGGCTCCGGAATCGAGATGACCGACAGCGTCTGCGAGAAGTAGGCGTTCGAGGCCGAGCGCACGAGCAGCCGGTTGATCTGCGACTTGCCCGCGCCGCCGCACTGCTCGCGCGCGTAGTTGCCGAGCCACGGACGCTTGCCCGCGCAGTACCCGAGCGGGACGTCCTTCAGGCTGGTGGCAGCGGAGAGCGCCTTCGACTTGCCGCACTCGCAGCGGATGAAGACGTCGGTCAGGTCGCCGCCCGTCCCGCGCTCGTCCATCCACAGCTCGCGCGTGCAGTCGTCGCCCACACCGTGCACGAAGAGGCGCCAGTCGATGTCGCTGACATGGCCGCGCGTGCAGGCCTGCACGAAGCGCACGGGCACGGTCTTGTGCTTCTTGCGGTCGCGCTCGTAGCGGAAGCCCTTGCCGAGTGCCAGGCGATGTACCAGCGGACGCGTGCGGATGTTGGTGTTCGGGATGCGCTCGGGCACCTGCGCCACGAACCACTCGGGAAACAGCCATGCCGTGACGCCTGTTGGTGTCGCTGTGGGGTCGTCGCGATCGGCAGGAGGTGCGAAAAACTCGACCTCGTCGAGGCCCATCTGGCGACAGACGATGGCGGCAAGGCGATCTTCGTAGACCGGCCTGTCCTTGTAGCCGCTCCAGTGCTCGAGTCCGCCGATGATCACCGCATGGTCCGGCAGGTCCACCATCGCGCCGGGCCCAAACGTCGTCACCACCTGGCTTTGCCTGATCTGTCCGGCCGGCCGCACCTCGCCGCGGTTCTTCGTCGCGGCCATCAGGCGTCCTCTCCGTCGGCGGGGATGTCGATGTCCGCGCCGTCCAGCCGCTTGATCCAGAGGTTCACCGAGGGCTCGACGTCACGCAGGGAGCGCGGCGCCTTGAACTTGCGCGCGTCCTTGTCGGCCAGTGCCAGTTCGGGGTCGAGCGGCGTGCGCAGCAGCGGAGGACCGTCCTGCCCTTCGTACGCCTGGTACCGCAGCTGTGACGCCACGTCCTTGTGCTGTTTGCCGACTTTCGCCCATGAGTCGAGCAGGTCTGCCGTCCGTTGGCGTACGGTGCTGTCGAGGCGCAACTCTTCGTCCGCGCTCATCGGACGATGGCCACGCGCGCGTGCCGCGAGGACGTCGGCGATCGACGACAGCGCGGCTCGTTCGCTGACGATGTTCGACGCGCCCCGAGGTGGTGTGAGGGTGCGCCGTCCGTGGCGTCCGAGTGCGACGACGATGGCCGGGAGGGCGCGGTCGAGAGCGCGCGGCGCGAACGGCGTGACGCTGGTGGCTTCCACGCCACGGTAGAACGACGCGTGGAACGCCTCGAAGCGTTCGTAATGCGAGCGGTCGCGCGGGCGATGCACGTTGAGCAGCGTGACGACGAGTCCGGGCTTGTTGCGGTCGCGGCCAACGCGGCTCGTCGCCTGGATGTACTCGGCCGTCGCTTTCGGCTGGCCGAGCACCACCATCAGGCCCAGGCGCGTGATGTCGAGGCCCACCGAGATCATGTTGGTGGCCAGCGCGACGTCCACGCGTGACTTGTCCGTGAAGTCGAGTGCGAGGCGGCGCTTGGTTTCTGACACGCGGTCTGTGGATTCGCGCGACGTCAGTTCCGATACCTCGCGTGCTACGTCACGGTTCGCGAAGCTGCCGCGCGACTCACCAACCCGTCGTCGTTCACCGTAGGCCGCCACGCGTGATGCGACTTCGTCTTCGACGATGCGGCGGCTGCCGCCGAGTTCGCGAAGGCTGTTGAAGTAGCCGACGAGCGTCATGTACGGGTCGGCGGGGTTGTCGCGCGTCTTCGCGCCGCCGGCCTCTTCCCACGCCTGCTGCGCCGCGCCGAGCAGCGCCAGATAGCTGCGCAGCAACAGCACCTTGAGGCTGCGCCCCTGCGCGGCGAGGCCGAGGTAGAGCCGTCCCGGCTGCGTGTCGAGCGGCACGGTCTGCGCGAAGAACGAGTCGCGGCGATCGGGCCCTGGCGGAGGGAACACTTCGACGCCCGCGCGGCCGAAGAGCGCGCGCACCTGCGCATCGGCGCGACGCACGGTTGCCGTGGACGCGACGATCTTCGGCCGCACCGTGTGCCCCTCCACCTCGCGGCTGCACAGCGCGTCGATGGCCGTCTCGTACAGCCCGGCCATCGTCCCCAGCGGTCCCGAGATGAGATGGAGTTCGTCCTGGATGATGAGGTCGGGTGGGGCGAGTGGTTCCGGCCGCTTCTGTCCCGTGTTGGGTTGCCACGCGCCGTAGAAGCCCGCCGAGTCGTATGAGTCGGCGCCGCCGAGCAGCGCGCCGCTCGCACCTTCCCACGGCAGGCTGGCGAACTTGTCCACCGTGGCGATGACGAAACACGGCACGCGGCGGTAGAGCGGCTCGTCCACGGCGACGATGGGCAACGGGTTGCGGTTGCGGAAGACGCAGCCCGGCGCGAAGCAGAAGAGGCGAAGCTCGCGCGGCGCATCGGTCGTGGGCAGCAGCTGGAACGACTCGGGCTTCAGCGTGCTGCCGCACCAGGGGCAGTTCTCGACGGGCACCGGCGCGGCGCGGCGCGTGTTGTTGCGGTAGGCGATGGTCTTCGCACGCGCGGTGGTGCGGTCTTTCTCGCCGGCTTTGCCCATGCGGTTCGGCGTGGCGGCCTTGCCCACCCACAGGCCGATCTCGAAGGGCCACTCGCCGAGGCGGTCGGGCATCTGCTGACGCGTCAGCTCGAGGGCGCACACGAGCGTCGAGGCGCGGCTCAACTGGTCGAGCGTGAGCAGGCGGAGCGTGTAGCGCATCAGCACCGTGACGCCAGCCGACGATAGCGTCGGTTTGCCCAGGCGACGCAGCAGGATGGCGAATGCCGCGAGGCCAAGGTACGCCTCGGTCTTGCCACCGCCGGTAGGGAAGAAGAGCAGGTCGACGGTCTCGCGCTCGGCGTGTGTCGGCTCGGCGATGGCGCGCAGGTTCATCAACAGGAACGCGAGCTGGAACGGACGCCACTCCTGCACGCCCACCTGGTCTGGCGGGATGCCACGTTCCTGCGCGCGGCGCTGGCGTCCGGCCATCGCCATCACGCGGTTGGCGAGGCGGAAGGCGTCGAGCACCAGCGGGTCGTCGAGCAGCGCAAGGCCGGCGTCGATGCGAGCGGCGGCGCGCGCGGCCGACTGCAACAGCTCGCGTGCCACCTCACCCTGCGGTCCGTCGCCTGGCGCCGACGCGCGTTGCTGCTCGATCCAGCCAAGGTAGTGCGGCGTCAGACCGCCGAGGGCGGTGCGGATGGCTGCAGCATCCGGCGCGTCGGCCAGGGCCTGCATGCCGAACTGCACGTCCGGCAGGGGACGCGGCTCCACGCGCTCGACCTCGGCCTGCGGCATCCAGGTCGTCTCGACATGGCTGCAGGCGCCGCTCGTCACCACGCCGCGGGTGGACACGCCGTGGCCGACGGCGTACTCCATGGCGTCGCGGTACTGCAGGTCGGCGATGCGTTCGTCGGGATCGTCGCCGTCGCGGCCGCGCGGGTTGGGGCGCGGCACGAAGAGCCGGTCGCCTTCGACCGTCAACGACACCTGGAAGGCGAAGGCCGTGTCCTTGATGTCGTCGCGGCGTTCGGCCGTGCGGCGATTGACGACGAACACGGACACGGCGCGGGTGCCAGGAGGCAGGTCGCGCAGGGCTGTGCCGTCGCGGACAGTGCGGACGGAGGTCGCCACCTCGAGGCCGCGGCTGTTCGGCACGTCCTCTGACGTCGGGTGCCGCTTACCTCTCGGCAGCCTGACGGTGATGGTCTCTTCGCGATCCTCCCGTTCCCACTCGCCGGTAGGCGCCTCCTCGTTCTCGAGCGGCGTGTAGTCGCCCCAGCGCACCGTCACGCGCAGGGTCGTGAGGTCTTTCGGCACCAGCACGCTCAGGCCCATGGACGAGGGGAAGTGCCCGCGACGGGCCGCCTGCGCTTCGGGCGGATTGTCGCTGTCTTCGTCGCCGCTGCCGCCGGCCTGCGACCCATCCAACTCCTCCTGAGGGTCTTCGTCCTTCTTCTGCGCGGCGGGGGCGTTCCAGGGTGCGAGGAAGCCGGTGAGGTACCAGCGTGACGGCGGCCGGTCGATGCGCTCGTTGGCGTGCGTGCTGCCGGGAGCCGGGCCAATCAGATCGAGAGCGAGCGCCTCGGTGAGGCGCGTGCGGACGTCAGCGGAGGTCATGGGAACGCGTGCAGTGTACCGCTACCGCACGCGCGTCCGTCCACCGGGCTTGCCCGCCGGAGCCTCGGCGAAGGCGGGTCCACAGGCACAGACGAATTCAGATCAGCCCGCAAGTACTCCGTGGCGGGGCGGGTCGATCAGACGAGCACCTGCTGGCATGAATCTCCGTCCCCGTCCGTGCACTCGTCAGGCGGCAACAACGCTGACTCGAGCCGCTCTTCGGGAACGGGGCTTCTGTCGAATGACGATCTCCACGTCCTGGTCGAGTGCCGTCAGCAGGTTCATCAGGCGTTCGACCGAGAAGCCCGCAAGCTTGTAGTTGCGCAGCGCAGAGACCTTTGGCTGCGTCAATCCCAGCACCTTGGCCGCCTCTGCCTGGGCGAGCTTCCGCGCGTCGAGCAGCTGGTTCAGGGTATACGCCAAGCGCAGTTTCGCCTGACGTTCCACGGCGTCGGGGAACCCGAGATCGTCGAACACGTTCCCGGTGCCGCGAGTGATCGCTTCGTGTGGTTCAGCGCTTCGGCCTGCCATAGTGCTCCTCGTGGTCCTTGTGTGCCGCCTCGAGCCGTTGAGCAACGAGGTCGACATCCCGTTTGGCCGTCCGGATGCCGGACGGCGACTTCTTCTGAAAGGCGTGCAGAACGTACACGACCTCGTCGAAACGTACGGTGTACACGGCCCGATAGGCATTCCCGTCGTGCGACTCGACCAACTCCAGGACACCCGAACCCAGGCCCTTCCATGGCTTGGCTGAAGGGGCCGTCCCGCCGAACTGCGCAATGCCCAAGGCGTTACCCATGTCCTCCTGGACCGGCCTCGGGAAGGCCAGGAAGTCCCGCTTCGAGGACCCGATCCAATGAAGCGGTTTCTCGCTTGGGGCCGGGGTCCGTCGCACTAGCGCAATATCCCACTTCTGGAATACCGACGCAAGCC
>CAYMAG010000083.1:0-9467 GCA_964388335.1 uncultured Vicinamibacteraceae bacterium
GGCGCGTGAATGCGTTCGGTCTGATGATGAGCCTGAACATGCTGATCGAGACGCCAGGGGGCTTCGCCTACACCGGCGCCGACTGTCAGGGGTGGATGCGCGAGGCAGGGTTCTCGACCACGCGAGTCGAGCCGCTCGCCGGGCCAGACTCGATGGTGATTGGTCTCAAGTAGTCTCGAGCGATCAACTGCACGGTAAGGTAGGGCCCGCCTCGCCGAGGCGGGCCTTCACTCCGTTGCGCCAGCCTGGTCGCGTCAGTCCGGCCGCGTCCGCGTCGCGACCATCTCGTCGATGGTCGCGTACGCCACCCCGAGTTGCTCGTGCAGCCGCTCGCGCTCGGCACGCAGCCAGCCGGTGAAGTCGGCCTCGATGGCGTCCGTCCACTTCGTACCGTAGGTCTGGCCGAGCGTGTACGTGCCCTCGCTGATCCGCTGCTTGCGGAACGTGTCGGTCAGCCGGGTTTCTTCCGATCGCCGCACGACGCGCTCGGCCAGGTGTGGCGGGATGAAGAGCACGCCGCTCTCGGTCGCGAGCACCACGTCACCGGGCAGCACCACGGCCTCGCCGATGCGGACAGGCGCATTGATGGACGCCAGCATCATCTCGCGGATGTACGACGGGTGCCAGGCCTTGACCCACGCGTTGAAGCCTTCGATCTCGCGGATGCCGGAGATGTCGCGAGCCGAGCCGTAGAAGATCGGACCATTGCCTGAGTTCGCGTAGATGGCCTGGGCGAGGTTGTCGCCGATGAGCGTGCCGTCCTTGATCTTCCCGAAGCCGTCGGCAACGTACACGTCGCCCTTCGTCAGCATGTAAATCGGGAACTGGTTCATCGCGCCCTGCAGGCCCTGGGCGCGCGCCGCCTCGAGCATGCGCTTCTCCAACTCCGGGCTCGCGGGGAGGAAGGCGGCGGTCAACGCGCGACCGATCATCGGGCGATCGGGGTACAGAATTTGCCAGTCTCCCTCGAACTTGTTGTTGTAGCCGGCGGCGCCGACGATACCCCAGGCCTCTTCGAGCGAGACGTACGCCATGCGCGCGAGGATCTCGTCCGACACGCGCGGCCGTCCGTACTTGTCGCGCTCGCCCTCCCACTCCTGCGTGACGAACGTGACGCGTTCCGCCGACGCGAGCTGCACCTGCGCCGCTGCGGGCGAGACGAGGGCGAGCACGCCCACGAGGATGAGGACGGTGTGTCTCATGGCCGTATCGATGGATGGAAACGTCATGCCGCGTTCGCGTGTGGCGACACGCTACCACGCCCGTCCGCGAGCTGGTAGCACCTCGTCGGCGAGGAAGGCGGCATGCGTGTCTCCGGATGAGGAGACGCCGGAAAGGGAGTGAGTGTTGGCGCCGCCCTGAGGTCACCCGTGAGCAGCATTGTTTGCGCGTATCCTCTATTCGGGTATGAGCCGTTCCACGCAGGCCGCGTTCCCGGGTCACGGCGACCCGTCCGCCGACAGCGGATGGGTCGAGGCCGTTCGTCGTGTGCTCCTCGCGCGTGCCCCACAGACCGATCATCTCGAGGAAGACGTCTGGCTCGTGCTCGCGCGCGGCGGCGTGCCGGACGCCGGCGTGACCGCGCTCGCACACCTGACCCGCTGCGCTGAGTGCCGGGAGGTGCTTCGGGCGGTTCGGCAGTTGCGCGCCGACGCCGACGCGGCCGGTCTCGCATCGCCTCCGTCCCGGCCAGCCGTCAGCCGCGTGTGGGGCGTCGCTGTGTGGGCAGCGGCCGCGGTCCTCGTGCTCGCGATGGGCGGCTGGCTGGCCTGGCGCACCGCGACTCCAGGCACGAACGACGCCGCGCCCGGCGAGGCTCGCGTCCATGAGCCGGCTGACGCGCCAGCCGGAATCGCCGCGTCTGACGAGCGTTTGGCCGCGCCGCGCCCGGAGTGGCTTCGGGTCGAACCTCCGGCAGTCGCTCTCTACTCGCCTGGAGTGCTCGCGGTCCGTGGCACGCGCACGCAATCGTTTCCTGACGCGTTCGGCGAGGCCATCCTGCCATGGCAGGCGGGCAGCTACGCCGAGGCTGCCACTCGCTTCGAGGCGCTCGCTGCTGCATATCCCGACGTGGCCGAGGCGCACTTCTATCAAGGCTCCGCGTGGCTGCTCGCGGGAGCACCGGCAGAATCGGTCGCACCGCTCGAGCGTTCGGTTTCGCTGGCGCCAGCGTCTCTCTACCCAGAGGCGACATGGTACCTGGGGATGGCGTTGCTCGACATGGGACGCACCGACGAGGCTGCGCGCGCGTTTGCCGACGCCTGTGGCGCTGGCCGGCCGCGGGCCTGCGATGCGGTCCGCTACGTCAAAAGTGGCGGGACGGAGACGCCCTGACCCCACGATCCGGGATGCCGATGCGCTGGCGTCTTCTGGGTGCCGCCGTCCTGGTCGCCGTCCTGCCTGCCGTTGCCATCGCTCACGGTGGTGGCGTTGTCGCGTACACACCCGACGAGCGTCTCGTGCGGGTGGATGACCTCATCGCAAACGGTGCGCTCGACGAGGCCGAAGCGGCGATGGCGCCGTTGCTGGAGGACCTCTCGGGATCGGACGACGATCGCCGCAAGGCCGACGTCCTTCGGCGCCTGGCCTCCCTGCGCCGCGCACAACGGCGTCACGCTGACGCCGAGGCCGCTCTGCACACGGCTCGCGACATCTACGCGTCGCTCGATGCCTCGGCCGAACTGGGCATGGCGTGGCGGGAACTCGGCGGCGTGCACTGGGCGCTCGGCAGGCTGCGCGAGGCGCCACTGGCATACATCGAGGCCGCAAGCGCGTTCGCCAGGGCCGGCCGTGTTCACGACCAGGCGGGTGCGCTGCGTTCGTCCGCCTACGGCACGTTTCACGAGACACGCGAAGCCAAGCGCCTCGTCAGACGCGAAGCGCTGGCGCTCCTCGCTGGTGAGGTCGATACGGAGCCGGCGCACCGGTACGTGCGCGGGGCGCTGCTGCACGACATCGGTGACGACGCTTTCTCGGACGGACGCTACGCCGACGCGGACCGCGCCTATCGTGAGGCGGAACAGTCGCTGGTGGCTGACGCAGAGAACCGGCGCGCGTACTCGCTGTTGCTCACGAGCCGCGGACGGCTCGAGCGCGCGCACGGCTACCCTGAACGCGCGCTGCCCTTTTACGAGCGAGCCCTGGCGCTGCAGCGCGCGACCCTGTACGACTACGGCCTGAGCCAGACCCTCAACGCGCTGGCCACGACATACCAGTATCTCGACAGGTACGCCGAGGCCAGACAGATTCTCGAGCAGGCCGTCGAACTCTACGATCGCGTGGGACCGCCCTGGCGGGCGGCGGCGATCCGGATTGCCGCCGCCAATGCCGCCCTGCTGGCAGGTGACGTACCCGCCGCCGTCGCCGCGCTCGATGCCTACTATGCGACGGGTGCCGACCCGTCGGTCGGTGTGGTCTACCGGCTGCCGGAGGTCGTTATCCTCCAGGCCGCGGGCCGACTGTCGCAGGCGCTCGACGTGGCCGACACCATCATCGCGAACGCCGAGCAGCATGGGCTGTCCAGTGAGATCCATGCCAGGGCCTACCTTCGCCGGGCCACCGTCCTGCAGCGTCTCGGCAGGCCCGACGCGGCGCTTCTCGACCTTACGAGGGCGAGCGACCTCTGGGAGTCGATGCGGCGCACGCTGACGGCCTCCGACTACATCAAGCGCGGGTTCGCCGAAGTGGCCGCACGTTCGTTCTATCCCGGATACGTCGCTGCGCTGGCTGAAGCCGGCGAACCGGTCCGTGCCCTCGAAGCGGCAGAACTCGCGCGCGGCCGGGCGTTTGTCGACCTCCTGGCGCAGCGCCAGATCGAGACACGCCGGGCGCCGGCGGCCGCCGACGTCGAGGCCATCGAGACGTCGACTTCTGCCGGCCTCCAGCAGCATGCGTTCTCCGCCGGCGTGCCGTCCGCGAGCGGGCTGGTCATGCGGGGCGGCACGGTCCCTTCCGTGATCGATTCACCACCGGACGTCGCGGTGGACAGCCTGGCGCACGTCTCACCCCTCGCGGGCGCGGACATGCGACACGTGGCTGCCGAAGAGGACGCTGTCGTGGCCGTCTACTGGCAGGGGGACGAGGCGACGCTGCTCTGGGTGTTGCAGCCGGGACGCGAGGTCGTGATGCATACCGTCGCCGTGGCCGGGACGGACATCACGCGGCTGGTGGTCGAGGCGTCCGTCCAGCCCGCCACGAGCGCCGTGCGGTCCGCAGCCGGCCAGCAGGATACCGCCCGCGGCTCGCGCCCACGTCCCGGTGATGCCCGTGCCCGTACACGATTGTTCGAGCTGCTGGTCGCGCCGTTTGCCGACGCCCTGCCGCGCGACGGCCGCCTGGTCGTCGTGCCGCATGGCGCGCTGGCGCGGCTGTCGTTTGCCACGCTCGTCGATCGCCAGGGCCGATATCTCGTCGAGCGCGCGAGCGTGCGTTATGCGCCGTCCGTCACCGTGTTGCACCAGCTCCGGCAAACGCGGCCGCCGCGGCACGACGCGCCGGCGCGTGCCGTTGTCGTGGGCGACCCTCGTGTACCCGACGCGCTGGCACGAGAGGCGAACCTCGCGACCATACCCGGCGCCAGGGCCGAGGCGAGCGCCGTAGCGCGCGTGCTCGAGGCTCGGGGTATGACGACCGACGTCCTGACGGGTCGGGGCGCGTCGGAAGAGGATTTCCGGTCGACGCTCCACGGCGCGACGGTCGTTCACGTTGCCGCGCACGGCGTGATCTCCGATGCGCACCCCATGACGTCGTATCTCGCCCTGGCCGGTACCGGTGCGGATGGCGCTCACGATGGGCGACTGACCGCGGCCGAGGTCTACGATCTGCGCCTCGACGCCGACCTCGTCGTGCTCAGTGGTTGTCGGACGGCTGACGGTCCCGCCACCGGCGACGGGATTTCCGGGCTCACGCGGGCGTTCTTCGCGGCCGGTACACGCTCGGTCGTTGCAAGCTTGTGGGATCTGCCTGACGAGACCGCCCGGCATCTGCTGCCCGCGTTCTACCGCGCGTGGCAGGGGCCGGCGGCAGGAGACAAGGCGGAAGCCCTGCGTCGGGCGCAGGTGCAGATCATCCAGCAGTTGCGTCGTGGTCGCGTGTCGGTGCCGACGCGTTTCGGACCGGTCCCGCTCGCCGAGCACCCGTCGCTCTGGGGAGGCCTCGCGCTCATCGGCGCCCGATAGGGTGTGACCGGCGCGGCGTCCTACTCCTCCAGGTCTCCCAACCGCTGCCGGAGGTCCGTCATGCCGCGGCTGACGAGATTGCGCGTGCGGTTGTAGCTCCACCCGGTCATGCTCATGATGTCCTCGAAGGTCAGATCCGCCAGGTGGGCTTCCACTGCCACGCGCCTGGCCTCCGGCAGTGCCTGGAGCGCCTCGCGCACCCGTGCCTCGACCGCCAGCGCTTGGAGACGTGTGACGGCATCCGTCTCGAGCGTGGCCGGGACGTCGATGGTCGCGACGTCCGCGTGCTCCGTCTGACGCAGCTTCCGCACCATGCGTACGGTCTCGCGTGCCGCGGCCTGATACAGGTACGCCGCCGGATTGACGATGTCGCGACCGGCCTGCACCTGTTTCCACAGCGCCAGCAGCACCTCCTGCTCGACGTCGTCGGCCAGTGTGGCCGCACGCGTGCCAGCCGTGCGCGTGACGACGCCGCGCACCAGGCGTCCGTACGCGCGCACGAGTTCCTCGAAGCGGGCACGGGCGTGGTGTGGAGGCTGGCTGCCGTGGGTCACGGAAGGTCTCGGTCCGTGTGGACGAGGTGCCCGGGCATTGTAGCGCCCGCCTCCGCGGCAACCCCTGCCACTGGGCGCGTGCGTTCGCCTTCACGCGCCGCGGCCGACGCCCGTCGCCGGCGTGATGAGCAGATTCGCGCGACTGCACCTCTATACACACCAGTACGCGCCGCAGCGCTCTTCGCACGGCAGCCACGCCGTGCAGAGAATGGGACGCGCAACGAGGGTCACGGGCAGGCACTGACCGGCGTGGCGCCGCCACAGGGCGTGGACGCGGAACGTACTCGCCGTCGGCAACGGAGGCTGTGATGAGGACTGCTGGAACGAGACTGACAGCGATGGATCGCTCCCGCCAGAGCGCCGCCCACCACCGGCCGCGTGTGCGCGTCTGGCTGGTGGTGCCGCTCCTGTGCGGCATGGCCGCCGCGGCCACGGCACAGGACGTACGCGACCCCTCGCGTCAGGCTGCCATCGGTCAGGCCATGGCGGCACAAGCCTCCGTGACTGGCCCGCGGTCGTCGCCGTTCCAGCCGCCGGCAACGAGCGACGTGCTGTTCGTCGTGGACGGCGCGTCTGGCCTCGACACCGGCTGCTCGTTCCGCAGCGATGGGCCGCTGGAGTTCGACGTCGCGATCACGCGGTGGGTGGGTCCCGTGGACGCCGACGGCCGGTTGCTCAACCCGGGCACGCTCGTCACGGCCGGTGTGCTGTCGCCGACGGCGAGCCTCATCCTCCCGGCCTACGACGTCGACGTCAACCCCGGTTCAGGGATTCCGCCGGAGGTCAATCGAATCAGCATCAACGGCAAGGCCCTCGGCAACCTGACCGGCGATGACGGCATCTGGCAGCTCAATCAGTTCTCGGTCAACATCGCCGACCTCAGATTCCCCGCCCGCGCGCCGCTCGGGTCGACACCTACGCCGGCGCTCAACCGCATCCGCGTCGACATCGACACGGCCAGCGGGTCGAACGAGAACTGGTGCACTGCCGTCGACTGGGCCGCCGTCGCGTTCAAGGCGTTCTCGCCCGTCATCCTGACCCACGGCAACAACTCTGATGCCGGGTTCTGGGACCGTCACGGATTCAGTGCCACCCTTGCGGCAGCGCGCCTGCCGTTCGACGGCTGCGCCGACCCTTCACGCTGCCGGAACCCGCTCAATCTCCCGACGTCCTTCATCGCCGCCAACGGCGCACGGCTGGCCGGCATCATTCCGGACATCGTGCGGACCTTCGGCGCCGATTCGTACCACATCGTCGCGCACAGCAAAGGTGGATTGGACTCTCGCGAATATCTCGCGCTCCACGCCCCCAGCGACCTGACGTTGATCTCGCACAACACGCTGAGCACGCCGCACAACGGGTCGGTCATGGCCGACATCTCCGTGGCACGTGGCGTGTCGTTGAACGTCTTTCGACAGACGCAGTTCGTCGGCTTTCCGACGTTCACCCAATCGCTGCTCTTCCTCGCGAACCTGACCGGCCCCGACGATGGCGCGCGCAACCTGACGACGAGCTTCCTGGCGGGCTTCAACGCGGGGAATGTCGGGGCGCTTCCAGCGGCGAACTACAACCAGGTGGCCGCCGACGCAGACCGCAACGGCACCGCGTCGATCGACATCGAAGCGGAGGTCGCGGCGTTGCGACTCGACGACAGCAGCCTGGCCTCGATGCCCACGGCGATCGCGACCCGGGCGATAGATCCGCTCTACGGCATTCTGCGGAACACGGCGGGCATCATGACGACCACGCACGTCGGGGTCATGTCGGGACTCGTGCCGATACCGGTACAGGTACTCACGATCGTGGCGTTGCCCGCGACCACGCCGAACGGCAATGACGTACTGGTGACGCTGCCGAGCGGGCTGGGTGCCGGGTCCATCGCCGCACGCTCGACAGGCACGCGCCTGTTCGTCGGACCGTCGGGCCGCAATCACTCGGATGTCGCCGACGCGGGCGTGGCGGCCGCCGTCGTTCCGTGGCTGCTGACCGCTGAACGGACGCGCGGCGACCTGAAGTAGGGCCGCGTGCGGACGCTCAGGATGACAGCGGTGCTGGCGGTGGCCGTCCTGGCGATCGGAATCGTGGCCGCATACAGGCAGGACGCCGTTCAGCCGGACCGGCGCCATCGGCTGGTGGGATGGGGTTCCGACGCCACACTCGAGATGCGCGACGCGGGCGATGGCGGCGTGCTGCTGGCGCCAGGCATTCGCATCATCGAGCCCGCCGCCGGTGCCGCGCGGGTGAGCGCCTATCGACTCGACCTGCAGTCACTGGACGTCCAGCCAGTGGCGCACGCGGTGTGGATGAGTGCCTCTGGCGCGATCGTCGAGTGCGACAGAGCCGGGCTCGCACCGGCGTCGAGATTCGACGTCACGGACGGCCGACTCCAGATCTCGCGGCGGCCTGTGTCGACACACGGCACGGTGCGTCACGGGCGGCTCAGCCCCGACGGCCGGCACGTTGCCGTGACGAGCGCCTCGGGCGCGTCGATGCCGCGCCTGTCGCCGATCCCGACGCTTGGAGGCGGTTCGGTGGTTGGGTGGCGTTTTCATCAGTTCGTCAGGGTTCCCACCGGCGACCTCCATGGACCGCTGGTGGCCCTGGGATTCGGTGCTGCGGATCCGTTTCCCTGCTGGACCCCGAACGGCGAAGCGGTCGTGTACGCCGACGCCGGGTTCACCGATATCGCACTGGTTCTCGTTCCACGCTAGGAGACAACGATGATGCGGAGAGTTGCACGCGCATGGGTTGGGCAGGCGTTCCGCGTCCTTGCGACGGTCCTCGTCGTGCCTGGGCTTTCGGCTGCCCAGGGGACGGGCGTGAACCTGACGGCGACCACCTTCGACGTCATTCGACTGGCGCCCGGCGCGCCTGTTGCAACCAGCACCATCGTCGTGTCCGACGCCAGTGCGGTCGTCTTCGATGCGCTGATGGGCGTGGGCAACGTCGGCGTGGCCATCACGACGCCGACAGGTGTTCGTCTCACCGAGGCGAGCATCGAGTCCATTGGTGGGTCAGTCGAGCGACGCTCGGTCACAAGTGGTACCGCCGGGCCGCTCCTCGACCCGTTCTCCACGCCGGGGCACCACATCGTCATCAGCATTCCGAGCCCCACTCCCGGTACATGGGTGCTGGAGTTCACGGCACCGCCGGGCAACCCGGATGAGATCGCGGTGGCCATTGCCGCCATCATGAACTCTCCAACAGTCGTGGCGCTGGTCCCCTTGCCAAACGTGGCCGTCCTCGGCCACGCCGTGAGCCTGACCCTGGCCGCCTTCTCCGGGGCGCAGCCCATCGCCGGCGCGTCGGTGGAGGTGCAGGTCATCGCTCCGGATGGTGTCACCTCTGCGCTGACGTTGCTCGACGATGGGGCGACCCCCGATGCGGTTGCGGGTGATGGCCTCTATTCGGGTGCCTTCGTGCCCGCGGCCGCGGGCCGCTTCGAAGCACTTGGCCTGCTGTCCGGCGCGACACCGGACGGCGTCGCCGTGGCCCGCCAGAGCGCAGCCGTCTTCGATGTCGTCGATCCGACGCTGGCATTGCTGGGGTCGGTGACGGTCGACACCGTCGACGCGAACTTCAACGGGCAGTTCGAGGCAGTGGTGGTGAACGTGTCGGTGAACGTGCTGGTGCCTGGCGATTTCGCCGTTCGCGTGGTGCTGGCGGCCTCGAACGGTGCCTCTGTCACGCGCACGACGACCGTCACGCTGCCCACCGCAGGGGCGACGACCATTCC
>CAYMAG010000083.1:9567-21782 GCA_964388335.1 uncultured Vicinamibacteraceae bacterium
CTGTCACGCGCACGACGACCGTCACGCTGCCCACCGCAGGGGCGACGACCATTCCCGTGACGTTCACCGCGGACCACCTGCGCGAACTTGGCGTCGGCGGGCCGTATCGGGTCGGCCCCGTCGAGGTCACGTACCTTGGCAGCACGGGTGCGGTACCGGCCGCCACCGCCGCGGACCTCGGGCAGACACCGGCCATCGCTCTGGCCGATCTCGAGCAGCCGAGCGTCGCGTACGCGGGCGTGTTCACCGACGCGGGCGTGGACCTGGACGAGAACGGCTTGTTCGATGAACTCAGGGTTCACCTCGACGTGGCGTTCGCGGTCTCGGGTACCTACTCGTGGTCGGCACTTCTGTTCGACCGGAGCGGCCGTCAGATTGGCACCAGCATCGGAAGTGTCGTCGTTCCGGCTGGCACGTCCACGCTGGATCTGGTGTTCGACGGCGAGGGCATCGGCGCCCGTGGCGTGAATGGCCCGTACACCGTCGGCAATCTGCTCGTCAGCGGTAGCGGGGGATCGCTGGTACTCCTCACGGTCACCAACACGTCGAGCTTCCTCGCGAGCCAGTTCGAAGGCTTCGTGCCGCCCGAGACCGTGACGACCTACTTCGCCGAAGGCGCGACGAGCGACTTCTTCGATACCGAGATTGCCCTGCTCAACGTGAGCGGCGAGGAAGCTACCGTCACGCTCACCTTCCTTCTTGGAGACGGCACCACGAAGACTCACGAGATGACGATTGGAGGCGTGGCCAGGGCCACGATCTCCCCCAGGACACTTGCCGCACTGGCCAATGCCGAGTTCTCCACGGTCGTCGAGTCCACACAGCCGCTGGTCGCCGATCGCACCATGCGCTGGGATGCGCGCGGCTACGGCAGCCACGCCGGTACCAGCATCGCCGCGCCTGCGCTCGAGTGGTACCTGGCCGAAGGCGCCACCATCGGCGACTTCAACCTGTTCTACCTGATTCAGAATCCGACGCCCACCGAGGCGCGGATCGACGTCACGTACCTGCTGCCCGCGCCGCAGACGCCCATCGTGAAGAGCTACACAATCGCGGCGAACAGCCGCTTCAACATCTGGGTGAATCACGAGGATCCGGTGCTCGCGTCTGCAGAGGTATCGGCCGTGGTCCGGGTCACGAATGGCGTGGCGGTCGCCGTGGAGCGCGCGATGTATCTCACCAGGTCGGGACGCGTGTTCGACGCGGGGCATGGGAGCGCCGCCGTGACCGGGCCTGCTGTCGAGTGGTTCCTGGCCGAAGGAGCGACGGGGGCGTACTTCGACCTGTTCGTTCTGATCGCGAATCCAGAGACGACCCCGGCGCAGGTGGCCGTCGACTACCTGCTGCCGGACGGCGCCGTGCTCACGCGCGACTACGCGGTCGCACCGCAGAGCCGCTTCAACATCTGGGTAGACCTGGAGGATCCGCTATTGGCCGACACGGCGCTGTCGGCCCGCGTCCGGTCCACCAACGGCGTTCCCATCATCGTCGAGCGGGCGATGTGGTGGCCGGGCGGCGCTGGCACGTGGCACGAGGGTCACAACAGCGCTGGTGCCACGCAGGCGGGCACGCGATGGGGGCTCGCGGACGGACAGGTCGGCGGACCATTCAACGTCGAAACGTACGTTCTCATCGCGAACACGTCCAGCGAGGCGGGCGTGGCCACCGTGACGCTCGTCTTCGAGGAGGGCGGCACGTCTGCACGCGAGGTTGCGCTGCCAGCCAGCAGCCGTACGAGCGTCCCGATTGGCGTCATCTTCCCGGAGGCCGCCGGGCGGCGGTTCGGCGTCGTGGTCGAGAGCATCGGAACGCCTGGGCCGGCGATCGTCGTCGAGCGTGCGATGTACAGCGATGCTGAAGGCGTCCGTTGGGCCGCAGGGTCCAACGTCGTGGGCACGCGCCTGCAGTAGTTTCGCAGTTCGCGTGACGCTGCGGCGTCCGAGCCAGCCTCGAGGCTCGAGGTTCAGACACGCATACCAGATGGAAGCCAGGGGTTGGCGCCCCTGGCGCACGTCCACACCGCAAGGAGAGGGGTTGACGCACGCGTTCCTTCGTACTAAATAATTAGTATGCGTCCGCCATCCGACACGCTCACGGGCCAGGAGTTGGAGATCATGCGCGTCATCTGGCCCCTCGAACGGGCGACGGTGCGCGATGTCTACGAGGCGCTCCGCAACACGCGCCCCATCGCCTACACGACCGTGCAGACGATGATGAACGTGCTGGCACGAAAGGGGCATCTCGTCAAACAGCCCGGCGACAAGGCGCAGGTCTACGTGCCGGCGAAGCCACAGCAACAGGTCGTTGGCTCCATGGTGCGCGAGTTCGTGCAGCGTGTCTTCGACGGGTCGGCGCGGCCCCTGCTCGTGCACCTGGTGAAGGACAAGGGGCTGACCTCGCGCGAGCGGCGTGCCCTGCAACAGCTCCTCGAGCCAGAGAAGGAGCGCTGATGTCGATCTGGCTGGCGAACCTCGTCGCCTACAGCGTGCAACTGGACGGTCGCCGAGGAATGCTGGTGCGCGTGCCTCTGGTTCCATCCCGCGGCGCGCCTGCTGGCGTCGCGCGTGTCGCTGTCGCGCGAGACGCTGGTGGACGAAGCGACCATCGCGCAGACTCGCGACCGCCGCGCCTACGCGCAGGCGCTGCTGACCTTTGTCGTGCCCGCCGCTCGCCCCGCGATGGCCGCCACGCCGTTCTTCACCCGGCGCCATCTCGGACACCGCATCGCACTCATCGCCAGGGAGAAGCCCATGTCTCGTTCAGGAGTTGTCATGTCACTCGTCACCGCGGCTGCCGCGGTGACGGTGGTCACGGTGTTCACCGCCGGGCAGGTGCCGTTCGCGTCCGTGCACGCTGCACCGCACATCGTGCCGCCACGCCTTGTCGCATGGACGCAGACGACGGAGCCCGTACGCCCGGGTGGCGACGTGACGGTGCCGCGTGTCGTTCACGACGAGAAGCCCGCCTATACGGAGGCGGCACTCGCCGCGAGGATTCAGGGCGCCGTGCGGCTCGACGTAGTGGTACTGGAGTCTGGCGCCGTGGGCCGGGTGGAAGTCGTCGAATCGCTGGACAAGGAATACGGGCTCGACGAGGCCGCGGCTGCCGCCGCCTCGCGATGGACGTTCGAGCCGGGCAAGCGCGGTGACACACCCGTACCCGTCATCGTCACGCTCGAGATGCGGTTCACGTTGAAGGACTAACGAGGCTGACAGCTTGCCATCCGGTTTCAGACGCGGCGGTCCGCGCCATGATGAGCCGCCGCGGTCAGTGCCAACCTGGCGCGGCCTCACGGTGAGGTTCGTGGGCATGGGGATGAGAGACGAGGTTATACACTGGGAAGGTGCCCACCGTTCACTCAGAGGGCCCGTATCGCTTCTTCTTCTATTCGGCCGATCGGAACGAGCCGATGCACGTCCACGTCGAGCGAGACGTGAACCGTGCGAAGTTCTGGCTCGACCCCGTGCGATTGGCACGAAGCGGAGGTTTCGCGGCAGCGGAACTCCGTGATGTGGAGCGGTTGGTCGTCGCCAATCGAGAGATTCTCGTGGGGAGATGGAATGAGCACTTCACCGATACCGAGTGAGGTCGGCGAGGCGCGCGCGCAACGCGTCCGGCTCTCCGAACACGAATTGAGCGTGGACCTGGTCGACGGGCGAACGATTGCGGTGCCCCTGACCTGGTATCCACGGCTCGCGCACGGCAGCGATACGGAACGCTCGCGCTGGCGCTTCATCGGCGAGGGTGAGGGCATCCACTGGCCGGATCTCGATGAAGACATCAGCATCGAGAGCCTGCTTGCCGGTCGGCGCTCGGGTGAAACGCAGGCGTCCCTCAAACGCTGGCTCGGAAGCCGACAGGTCGGCTGACCCCGCGCCGGAGCACTCGGCGCGACGGTTGGGCAACGGGAGAACTCTCGTCATGCCTCATCATGCCCAGCGTGCGAAGACGCGCTCGACGCCTTGGACATACGGGCGTTCCACGACGTCGACTTCGGTGGCGGCGCGATGCCGTTGTCGGTGCTCGAGCGCCGCATCGATACGTGGGTCGAGAGTCGACGCGAGGCGTCTTGAACCTGAGAAGCTACGCGCATGAACCTCCTGCGTGACGTCCGCTACGCTGTCCGTCTCCTCCTGAAGGCGCCTGCTTACACGACCGCCGCGGTGTTGACGCTCGCGCTGGCGGTTGCCGCGAACGGCGCGATCTTCGGCGTCGTGCATGCCGTGCTGCTCGAACCATTGCCCGTGCACGAGCCCGGGCGCGTGACCGTGATCTGGGATGTCGACGCGTCGCGCGACCTCGCCGTCGTCGAGCTGCCGTATCGGCTCATCGAGCATTGGGCCGCCAACAGCCGCAGCTTCTCAGGAATGGCGGCGATGGGCTCGTCGCTCTGGCCGTCGTTCCTTGATGGCCGTGGCGAGCCCGCGCGTGTTTCCATCGCCGGCGTGTCTGGTGCGTTCTTCGACACGCTCGGTGCATCGCCGCTTCTCGGCCGCGTGTTGACGGCCGGGGACGACGTTCCCAACGCACCTCCGGTGGTGGTGCTCAGCTACGGCACGTGGGTGCGCCGCTTCGGCGGCGACCCGAATGTCGTCGGCACGATCGCCGAACTGGGCACGCACCGCACGATCGTCGGCGTGATGCCGCGCGACTTCGACTTTCCGCGCGGCGCCGAGTTCTGGGTGCCTGTCGTGCCTCTCCTGAGTGCGCTCGCGCGGCCGGACTTCGATGCCCTGCAGCACATCGGCGTGCTGTTTGCCGTCGGACGGCTCCACGACGGCGTGAGCCCGGAATCCGCGGTCGCAGAACTCGACGCGCTTGCAGCCGCGTTGGGCAGCACGGGCTCGCGTGTCCGCTTCGGCACCGCCATGAAGGGCACGCCGTTTCTCGATTACCTGCTCGGGCCGGTGCGTCAGGCGCTCTGGGCGGTGTGGGTCGCCGTCGCCGTGCTCCTGCTGATTGCCTGCGCGAACATCTCTGGTCTGATGCTCACGCGCGTCACACGTCGGCGGCACGACCATGCCGTCCGTCTCGCGCTCGGTGCCACCGCGCGTCACCTTGGCCGCCTGTGGGTCGTCGAGGCAATGGTGGTGGCTGTGGTCGGCGGCGTGGTCGGCTGGGCGCTTGCGGGCTCGCTGCTGAAGGTCATCGTCGCGCTCGCGCCCGGCGACGTCCTGCGCCTGAGTGATGCGACGTTGAGCCCGACCGTCGGCCTCTTCACGTTCATGGTGATGCTCGCGGCTGCGCTGTTCTGCGGGATTGGCCCGGCACGCCTGGCCCGCGCGACCGTCGTGGTCGAAGCGCTTGGGGACGCGGGGCGCACCACAGCCGGACGCCGCACCTTGAAGACGCGGTCGTCGCTGGTCGTCGTCCAGATCGCACTCGCCATCGTGCTGCTCGTCTCCGCCGGGCTCGTGGTGCGCAGCTTCGGCGCCCTGCGCCGGCTCGATGTGGGCTTCGTCCCGGCCGGCGTGGTCTCGATGTACGTCAGCGGTCCGTCCAACGTGTGGATGCAGCAGCTCCTCGACCGGCTCGAAG
Organism: uncultured Vicinamibacteraceae bacterium; assembly: GCA_964388335.1. Classification (GTDB taxonomy): domain Bacteria; phylum Acidobacteriota; class Vicinamibacteria; order Vicinamibacterales; family Vicinamibacteraceae; genus JAEZDP01. The sequence goes on from CAYMAG010000083.1 coordinate 15,106, forward strand.
GGTCGCCCGCGATCACGGCTGCAGGTGCCATCTACCTCCGCCCGCTGGAACTCGGCCCGATCGGCCAGGAAACGTCGGTGGTGCTGGAGGGCCAGGTCGACACGCCGCAGACGCGTCAGGGCAATCCAACGCTCAACCTGCAGGTCGCCACGTCCGGCTACTTCCGGGCGATGCGCATCAAACTTGTAAGCGGACGCTTCTTCACGAAAGACGATGGGCCGGACGCGCCACGCGTGGCGATCGTGAGCGAAGGCACGGCGGCGCGCCTGTGGCCCGGCCAGGATCCCGTGGGCCGGCGTATTCACCTACCCGCGAGTGATGGTGCTGCCGTGTGGCGCACCGTGGTCGGTGTGGTAGGAGACGTCCACTACCGCGGCCTCGGCGACGTGCGACTCGACGTCTACGATGCGGCGCTGCAGTCGTCGAGCGGCGCAAGCTATCTCGTCGTACGCACCAGCGTCGACCCTCTCACGACTGCGTCGCTCGTCCGTACCGAGGCGCAGCGCCTGGATGCAGGTGTCATTGTCGATTCCGTGACGACGCTCGACGCCGTCGTCGCGCGCGCGGTCGCCCCGTGGCGCTTCACCACGGGGATGCTGACACTCTTTGCGGCGTTCGGCTTCCTGCTCGCGGCCGTCGGCTTGTTCAGCGTGGTGAGCCTCGACGTCACCAGCCGGCATCGCGAGCTGGCCGTGCGTGTAGCGCTGGGTGCGCAGCGCACGGACGTCATCCGGCACGTGCTGAAGCCTGCAGCGAGACACGTCGTGGCGGGTGCGCTCGTCGGAGCCGCCGCGGGCGCCGCTGGCGCGCGCGCCCTGCGCAGCTTTCTGTTCGGTGTAGCACCGTTCGATCTCGTCACGTGGGCCGCGGTGTTCGTGCTCGTCGCGGCCGTGGTAACACTTGCGTCGTATCTGCCCGCGCGCCGGGCTGCCGGTGTCGATCCGTCTGCGTTGCTGCGCCGGGAGTAGCGCCGCGCGGTGGCCGCGGTGAAGGAGGCGTCCGAGAGAACTACGCAGGTGACGTACGTGACTTAGTCCGTTGACTTAGTTCAATGCGGAGCGTAGATTGAACCAATGAAGACCGTGAACGTCCACGAGGCGAAGACCCACCTCTCGCGACTGCTCGACCGTGCGCATGCGGGTGAGGAGATCGTCATCGCGAAGAGCGGTGAGCCGTACGCCCGGCTCATGCCGCTGCCTGACCGTCAGCCGAAGCGACAGCCGGGGACGCTCGATGGCCAGGTCGAGTTCTCTGACGCTTTCTTCGATCCCCTGCCTCCTGACTGGACAGGTGAGAAACAGGGCGGTAGACGGTGACGCACGGTCGAGTTCTGCTCGACACGCACACGCTCCTCTGCTCATTGTACGGTCTCGCGTGGCTGACCACCGGTGCCGGTCCGTCCGCGCCGCTGCGCAGCCCTTGGGGTTGCGTCATCTCCATGCGGCGCGATCGGCGCGAGGGTTACACTGACGGACGAGGTGTCCGCGATGCACTCCTCAGACCTGACCGTTGCCGCGACGTTTCACTCCGTAGCAGAGGCCCAGATCGCCAAGGGCATGCTCGACGCTGCAGGCATCCAGTGCATGATCCGATCGGACAATGCCGGCGGCATGTATCCGTCGCTCGCGGGAGCCGAGATCCTGGTGCGCACCGAGGATGCCGAGAGGGCGGAGCAGGCCCTTCAGCACGACGCGTGACGCACGGCTCGCCCGTGATCCGGTGACGCCGCCCTATGCCTTCTGTTCGATGCCTCGACCGTCGCTCGACGCGTCACCGTACACCCGAAGTGCCTGGCAGTTGCGCCTCGAGGCGCTCGAACTGCTCGGCCAGGCCAGGATAGGTGTCCCTGAACTGCTGCTGCATCAGCGACTGCACCGTGATCAGGAACCCGGAGCCCAGACGTAGCCTGCTGAAGCTGGGAGCCACGACGTGTCGCGCGAGAAACGGCCCCGCGAACATGGCGTAGGCGCCGCTGAAGATGAATGCCCAGACGTGGTAGAGCGGGTGGCGCTGGAAGTCCTTCAGGGTCACCACCAGCGTGAAGTCGGTCTCGCCGGCGGCGAAGGTGAAATGCGTCGAGTCGCCCGGCAACGACTTCCCGGCACCCACCACCGAGATCGTCATGGCGATGAGCATCGACTTGTAGTAGTAGTCCTCCGCGGTCTCGAGGTACCGTCGAAGCGCCGCGTCCAGACGACCGGCGTCCGCCGGGTACCGTCGCTGCAGCGTGGCGAACAGCACCGTGGCCTGCTCGATCCGCGTCGTGAACCGTTCGGGGATGATCCGCGTCGGGTCGTCCCTGAAGTGACCCGCCCGCACGGCGGCCTCGACCTCAGGGTACACACCCGCGAGTTCGCCCACCTGCACGGTGAGTTCACTGAGGTACATATTGGTCAGCCACCTGGCATGCGCCACGCAGTCGGCCCAGTTGTCGGCGAACATGCCGATGGCGTTGTTGTAGAGCACGGAGACGACCTCGCGCGACCGTAACGGCATCGCCGTGAACCACTCGGCGGTGTACATCGCCCGCTCCGAGGTCGCCAGCAGGAACGGCAGGTGCAGGCCCTGCAGAAAGACGACGAACATGGTGTCGGTGAGCGCCGGACCGATGCGGGCGTGCCAGTAGTTGACGTCCAGGAGCTGCCGGACTCTTGGGTTGCTCCGCAGCACCTTCATGGCCACGACGATGGTCGGTGTCTCGCCGTGGCGTGCCAGCTCCTGCCGGATCTCCTCTTCCAACTGCGGTCCCACGTGCTCTCTGATGTCGCGCAGCTCCGCAACGAACGCGTCCAGGCCCGCTTCGTTCACAATCGACGCCAGCCGGATCTGCAGGTCCTTCAGGTTCTGCACGGCCTCGTCCTTCTTGTAGCGGTAGGGCGCCTTGCCCGACGCCTTCTCGCCCACGATCCGGTCCTGGTGCTCGAACACCTCGGTCCTCGTCACGGTTACGTCCTGCACGGGCCCGTCCGCGCGCGGCGCGAAGAGCCGCTGCACCGCCGTGCGGCCGATCGACTCGTGGAACCGCCGTACCGCGTCCTGCAGCTCCGCCACCGCCTCGCGGGTCTTCCGCGTGTCGAGTACGGTGTCACTGAGGAACGGGTCGACCGCCGACGTGATGATCGCCTCGATGTCCGAGAGCACCTGCTCCAGGATGGAGAAGTTCACGCCGACGCCCTCGGTCGCCCTGGTGCTGACGCGCGTCCGCCGCGTGCCGGCGACCTTGGCCGAGACTTCCGGCGCGACGGTGGCGAAGTAGACGATCAGATTCCTCCAGGTCTCCTTGAGGAAGTTCTTGATGTACGTGCCGCGCGCCCGCGTGAAGAGCGGCCGCTGGATGCCGGCGCGATGCGCGGCGAACTTCGCCCGTTCGAACCCGATGAGCACCGTGTAGGGTACGAGCGACGGCAGCGCCTGGAGAAAGTCCATGCCGTAGGTCTGATACAGCCCGACGAGCGGTCCGGGATCGCCGAGGGCGGCCTGCGCATCGTCGCAGGCGGTCGCCATGAGCAGCGTCATCAGATCGTGGGTGTGATCCGTCGACGCGCGCGCGAGCCCCGCAGCCAGCTCCGCGCGGCCGTGGAGATTGGCGTCCGCGAGCAGCCCTTCGACGCGCCGGTTCACGACAGGGTTGTCGCTGTCGGCGAGCGTCTGCCGTACGTGTTCGACCATCTCCTCGCGCGTCATGCCCTTACGCGCAGCCGGGAGGAACCGGTCGTAGATGGCCTTGAACGCCAGCCGCACCTCGCGGAACTCCTCGTTGCCGATGGCAGCGTTGCCGAACGAGCTGAGAGGAATCTGCGTCGCTGCGGCGAGCAGGGTGAGCTGGACGATGCTGCTCGCGATCGTCTCCTCTGGATCCTTCCGGATGCTCTTGTCGTCCGCTTCGGCCATCTGCATTGCCGTCATCTCGCTGGAGACGATGCCGCGGGCCACGCTGGTCAGCCCCATGAGCAGGGCGACACCGACAACCGTCGTCTCCAGCTCGTGGATTGTCTGGTGTCGCACGTCCGCCCCGAAGCCCGTGAGGCGGACGACGTTCATGACCGCGGCGAGGATCAGGTTGGCGAGCGGGAACGTGTGCGCGTGGGCGCGATTGGGCTCGTGCGTCTCGGAGGACGTCAGCCCCACCAGCCCGTCGATCTTCTGAAGGACGCTCGGGACGAACGAGTCGTCCTGGAGGGCGATGCCGCGCATCGCGTCGGCGAAGTTCAGCGTTCCCAGAAGGTCCAGGACCTGCAGCGCCAGCGGGTCGTTCGCCAGGTGCGCAGCGAGTGCGTCAACCTGGACGTCGATCTGGTCGTCGGTCACGTCCTGTGCGTGGACGCTGTCGTCCAGGCCGGGTAGACCGATGACGCCGGCGGTGACCGCGGCCGTGACCAGCGCGCGGAGGAAGGTCCGTCGCTCCAGAACCGATCCGTCCACGGCTGACGGGAGGGCCGGACAAGTCCGGCTCCTACACCTCGTCGGGTCGGTGTCATCCTGGGGACCAGTGCCATCGATCATCGCGATGATTATGTCCGCAAGCCGTCTGCGCCACGGCACATCGCTGCGAGAAGGTCGTCAGCCCTGTGGCTCGCAGCCCGTAGCCCGTAGCCCGTAGCCCGTAGCCTGAAGCCTGTAGCCCGTAGCCTGTACACTGCCTTGCCGATGAGAACAGCCCATCGATCCGCAATCGTCGTGCTCTCGTGCGCAACGTTGTTCACCACGGCCGACGCCACCGGGCAGGTGACGCGCGTCGACTACGAGCGTGCGCTGACGCTGCGCGAGACCTACGAAGCACTTGTGTCCAACGTGCCGGACGCGGCGGTGTGGGTGGGTGATACATCACGCTTCTGGTACCGGCGCACGACAGGCGACGGCCACGAGTTCGTGCTGGTCGACGCGACGACGCTCGAGAGGCGGCCGCCCTTCGACCACGCCCGCCTGGCCGCGGCGTTGTCGCGGGCCGCCGGTGGGTCGTGGACGGCGTCCGATCTCCCGTTCAGCACCTTCCGCTTCGTCGACGTGGAGCGCGCCGTCGACGTGCAGGTCGACGAGGCATGGTGGACGTGTACGGTCACGGACTATCGGTGCGACGCCAGCGTGCGGGCGAGCCGTGTGTCGACGCCGCCGGGTGCGCTGCGGGGCGTGAACGGCCCCGTGCGCGGCCCGCATCTGGCGCCGGTCGATGCGCCCCGGCGTTCGCCAGACGGCAAATGGGAGGCGTTCGTCCACGACTTCAACCTGGCGATACGGCCCGTCGGCGACGGCACGGCGGCGACGGCCATGCTGAGCACGGACGGTTCGGAGCACGATGCGTACGAACTCGCGTCAGTGGCGTGGGCGCCCGACTCGTCGAAGCTCGCGGCCTACCGCGTTCGCGCTGGCCACCGCCGTACCGTGCACTACGTCGAGTCGTCGCCGGAGGACCAGCGCCAGCCGCGGCACTGGACGCTGCAGTACGCCAAGCCCGGCGACGTGCTCGATCTCGAGCAGCCGTTCATCTTCCATGTCGAGACGCGCCAGCAGGTCGGTATCGCGCGCGCCCTCTTCCCCAATCCTTATGCGCTGTCGCCCCTTGTCTGGCGCAGGGACAGCCGCGCACTGACGTTCGAGTACAACCAGCGCGGCCATCAGGTGTACCGCGTCATCGAGGTCGACGCGCAGACAGGCACCGCCCGTGCCCTGATCTCCGAAGAGCCGACGACGTTCTTCTACTACAGCGGCGCGAACGACACGCTGTCGTCGGGCAAGCGCTTCCGTCACGACGTGGATGATGGGCGGCAGGTGGTGTGGATGTCGGAGCGCGACGGCTGGAACCATCTGTATCTCATCGACGGCGCTACCGGGCGTGTGACGAACCAGGTCACGAAGGGCGAATGGCCCGTGCGTGGCGTGCAGAAAGTGGACGAAGCGGCGCGGCAGATCTGGTTCAGCGCCGGTGGCATGCAGCCGGACACCGATCCGTACTTCCTCCACTACTACCGCATCGACTTCGACGGCTCGAACCTCGTGGCGCTGACGAAGGCGGACGCGGATCATCGTGTGTCGTACTCGTCCGACATGCAGTACTTCGTCGACACCTACTCGCGGGTCGACCTCGCACCCGTATCGGAGCTGCGGCGTACCAGCGACGGGTCGCTCGTGGCGGAAATCGAGCGCGCCGACGTCGCGGCGCTCGTGGCCGCGGGGTGGAAGCCGCCCGAGGTGTTCACGGCGAAGGGACGGGACGGCCGCACCGACATCTGGGGGCTCATCTTCCGGCCGACGAAGTTCGATTCGGCAAAGACCTACCCGGTGATCGAGAACATCTACGCCGGCCCGCATGGATCACATGTGCCGAAGTCGTTCAGCGCGTTCCACGCCTCTCAGGCCCAGGCGGAGCTGGGGTTCGTCGTCGTGCAGATCGATGGCATGGGCACGTCGAATCGTTCGAAGGCGTTTCACGACATCGCGTGGCAGGATCTGGGCGACGCGGGCTTTCCCGACCGCATCCTCTGGCACGAGGCCGTGGCGGCGACGTACCCGTGGTACGACATCACCCGCGTCGGCATCTTCGGCGGGTCGGCTGGGGGGCAGAGCAGCATGGGTGCGCTGCTCTTCCATCCCGACTTCTACAAGGCTGCCGTGTCGTTCGCAGGATGCCACGACAACCGGATGGACAAGATCTGGTGGAACGAGCAGTGGATGGGGTGGCC
>CAYMAG010000084.1:0-21508 GCA_964388335.1 uncultured Vicinamibacteraceae bacterium
GCGCGGACCGCCCCTGGCCACCTGCCCGAACGTCGTGCCCATGCCGTTCGACACGTTCAGCTGGAACGCATGGCCGCCCGCCCGTCGCTCGATACCGAACGCGACGTGCGTCGTGCCGTCACCGGCGCGCCGCAGCCGTGGCGCACTCTCGGCGACCACGTACACGGCGCGACTGACACGCAGCCGCGCGCCAAGCGCGAGCACCATCGCGTCTTCGCTGTCGTCACCGCCCACCGCGTTCCAGACCCAGAGGGGCTCGACGTACAGGGCCGCACGCTCGGCGACCTCGTGCGAGACGATCAGCCCGAGCCCCGGTGCGTAGTCCTCGCGGAAGTTGTCGAGGCCTTCGACGCTTGCCAGAAGGGTCACGCCGATGGGCCGGCCTGCCCGCTGGCCCACCAGTTCGTGCAGCCCCGAGAACTGAATCGTGCGGTCGCTCGTGCGATGCACCACCGCCTGTGTGCCGCGCCTGACGCCGAAGCGGTACTCGAGCCCGATGAGGCCGCCAGAGTCGAAGCCGAAGAAGTTCTCCAGGAGGTCGCCGAAGTCGCCCTGTCCGAGCGGCCGGCCGAAACGGTGCGTGACCCTGAACGCGCTGCCGTGCCGAGGCAGGCGAAGGGAGGTCGGCAGCGCCGCCAGCGTGAAGTCGGGTTGCGCCAGATTGACGTCCTCATCAGGGTCGTCGTCATCGGTCGCGTCCGGCTGCACCACCACGGCCGCCACCGGCCTCCCTGCCGCCTCGTCCTGCCGGCCGGCGAGCGCACCGTCGGGCGTTGGAGGAGCACCCGCCGAGAGCAGCAGCCACGCCAGCAGGGCCGGGTCCATCACTGCGGCACCGCCGTCACGATCAGCGTGCCTTTCATGTCGTCGTGCCCGCGTCCGCAATCCTCGGTGCACAGAATCTCGAAGACGCCAGGCCGCCCGGGTGCGAATTCCACCGTCACCGTCCGTCCTCCGCGTGGAACGATGACGTTGACGCCGTACGCGTCGATACCGAAGCCGTGCGTACGGTCTTCGGATGTGATGCGGAGGCGCAGGTGCTCACCGACGCGCGCGTCGATCGTTGTCGGGACGAACTCGTACCGTCGAACGGTGACGTCGATGGTGCGCGGCTCGCTCGCGGGCACCTGTGTCGAGGCAAGGCGTGGCAGCACGAACGCGATGGCCAGGGCCGCCATGAGAGCGGGCACCGGCCAGCGTTGCCGGCTCGACCGACGGAAATGAGAGTCGGCGCGCACGCTTCCCCACAGAGGCAAACGCCGTGCCGTCGGCACCGCATTCAGTCGTCGGGAAATCCGGCCGGCGCGCACCGATCGCTTACGTGGGGCGTAAGGACTTACGCCACGCGAAAGTCGCCGTTCAGCCCAGCTGATGCTTTGCGAGGTAGTGGCTCAGGGCGCGTTGACTGATGCCCATCAGCTCGGCCGCGTCCTTCTTCACGCCGCCGGCCTGGGCGAGCGCCCGGGTCACGGTTTCGCGCTCGGTCCACGTGAGGTTGTCGTGCAATCGCGTCGACGGAAGCGAGGGCGTGGCGGTGGCCTGTGCGGGCATCAGCCAGACGTCGCGGCGCTCGATGGCGCTGCCCTGACTGAGGATGACGGCGCGCTCGATCGTGTTCTCGAGTTCGCGTACGTTGCCTGGCCAGTCGTAGGCTTCGAGCGCCGCCATGGCATCGGCCGACACGCACTGCATCGTCTTGCCGACCTGCGTGCTGGTGCGCTGTACGAAGTGCTGCACCAGCAGGGGAATGTCGGTGCGGCGCTGCCTGAGCGGGGGAATCTCGATGGGCAGCACGTTGAGGCGGTAATACAGGTCGCTCATGAAGCGACCCTCGGCGACAAGGCCGGCAAGCTGACGGTTGGTGGCGGTCACCACGCGGACGTCCGTGCGGATGGTGCGCTCGGACCCGAGCGGCTCGAACTCGCGCTCCTGGAGCACGCGCAGCAGCTTCGCCTGGACGGCGAGGCTGAGTGTGCCGATCTCGTCGAGGAAGATGGTGCCGCCATCGGCCAGCGCGAAGCGCCCTTTCTTGGCGTGCAGTGCGCCGGTGAAGGCGCCGCGGACGTGGCCGAACAGTTCCGACTCGAGCAGGCCTTCGGGAATGGCCGCGCAGTTCACCTTGATCAGCGGCATCGACCGCTCCGCGCTGCGGCTGTGAATGGCCCGCGCGACCAGTTCCTTGCCGGTGCCGGTTTCACCGGTGATGAGCACCGTGCTGCGGCTGCGCGCCACGAGCCCGACGAGCTTGATCAGATCCTGTGTCTGACGGCTCCTGCCTACGATGCCGTAGTCGCCGAAGTCGGCGTCGCGTTCGCTGAGCAGGTATCGCAGGCCGTGCCTGGCGCGCTGGTCGTCGACCGCGCGACGGACGAGCACCAGCAGGTCCTCGATGTCGAACGGCTTCTGGAGGTAGTCGCGGACGCCCAGCTTGATCGCCTCGACGGCACTGCTGATCGTGCCGTGCGCGGTCATCATGAGCATGGCAGGCCGCTCGGGCTCGGGCAGGGCGGTCGTAATCTCGGCCGCCAGCTCGAGGCCGGTCATGTCTGGCATCCGGAAATCGATGACCACGACGTCGAACGGCCGGCTCGTCGCCTGGCGCAAGGCGTCACGAGGAGCCGAGGACGTGAACACTTCATGCCCGTCGTCACGGAGGGCGCGGCCCAGCGTCTTCAGGATCTTCTCTTCGTCGTCCACCAGCAGCACCGTGCCTCGCGTGCTCATCACGCCTCCTCCCCGGCCAGTTCGATCGAGACCGTCGTGCCCACGCCAGGCGCCGAGTGCACACCGATGGATCCGCCCAGGCCACGCACGATGGCGTGGGCGATCGGCAGCCCGAGCCCGGTGCCCGTACGCCGCGTCGTGAAGTAGGGCTCGAAGACGTGCGGCAGGTCGTCCTCGGCGATGCCGTGGCCGGAATCACGCACGTGAATCCTGATGCGGCCGTCCGCCGCGTCCCGTTCGACTGCCAGCGCCACGGCGGGCGCCGCCGGCCGGGTCGCCTCCGCCGCCTGATAGGCGTTGGTGAGGACGTTCACGAGCACCGTGCGCAGGCGCTCCGCATCACAGGCAATCACGGGATCGCCAGACGCGGGCGTGAGGTCGATCGAGACGTCTGGGCGTGCGGCCTGAACGGCCCGCGCCGCCTCGGCACAGACCGCGTTGACGTCGGTCGGCGACCGTTCGAACTGCATCGGACGCGCGAAGTCGAGCACGTCGTCGACGACGCGGTTCAGACGCTGCACTTCCTCTTCGATGTCCGCCGCGGCGTCCCGCACGTCCACGGACGTGGCGCCCGGCCGGGTGATCTGCCGCAGGGCACCGCGCATGATCGTCAGCGGATTGCGAATCTCGTGCGCGATCACGGTCGACAGACGGCCGAGTGACGACAGTCGCTCGCGTTCGCGAGCCTCACGCTGGAATCTGCCGATCGACTCGGTCAGCGCGTTCACCGTGGCGGCCAGCAGCCGCGTGTCCTCATCGTGCCAGAGGCCGCGGTCCTGCAGGGTGATGCGGCGTGTGAGGTCGCCCGTCTCGGCCATCTCGCGCATGGCGTCGGTGATCGTCGCCAGCGGGCGCGTCACCGTACGGGCGACTGCGTATCCGACCGCGACGGCCAGTGCTGCCGTCACGAGTGCGATGCCGGCGAGCGCGAACCGGACCGCGCGAAGCGTGGCGGCAGAGGGAGCGGTTGGCTCGAGCACGACCACGACCGGTACGTCCGTCGCAGCTTCGGCCTGGACAACGTCCGGGACGGCGATGCGTTGCGAACGCCACGCGAACTCCACACCGTCCACCTCCAGCCGTCCGCTGCCGTGCTCGTCGAGGGGGACCGGCCATCGATCCGGCGCGGGCGACAGGGTCGACGCGAGCACGCGTCCTCCAACGACGACGGCGAGGTCCACCCCCGTGACGCCCTTGAGCTGCGCGGCTCGCCGATCGTCGAGCAGGAAGCCGACGGTCAGCGTGCCGAGGATCTCCGGCGAGTCGACGCCGAGCTGCACGGGGACGGTCACGACCTGCAGCACGCCGCGCCGGCCAGGATCGGCGGCGGCATCCGGAGCGTGCCTGGCCTCACTGGCCGCGCTGCCTGCCGACGCGAGGATCGTGCCGTCGGCTTCGGCCACGACCAGCAGATCTGCCGCCAGATCGACGAGGTACTGCGTCGCGATCGGCGCGACGGTCGGAGCATCCCGGGTCGCCATCGCGGCCTTCAACTTGGGCAGGTCGGCGACGAGCAGGGCCATGCGCCGGAACGTGTCCACCAGCGCGTGCTGCTGCTGTTGGACGAGCGCGGTCGTCTCGCCGAGGCGTCGCTCCAACGCCTGATCCGACTCCCTCACCAGCCGCGCGTTGACGAAGAGCAGCGCAGCGGCAATCGACAGCCATGCCAGGAGCGTCGTCGCGAGGAAGATGCGGTTCGACAGGGATGACAGGAGCGCGATCACGGAATCTCCAGATCGACAACGGAGGCGACACCGGGCTCGATGGTGACCGACTGCGTGAGTCGCACCGCGCCCTCGTACCACGCGGCGAGCTGATACGTACCCACCGGAATGCGCCCGAGGTCGAACGCACCATCGTTGCCGGTCACGGCGAAGTACGGGTGGCTGAACACCAGGATGAACGCGTTCATGTGCGAGTGGATGTCGCAGAAGACGCGTACGATGCCCGGGCGGTCGAAACGGACCGCGCGCGAGTGACCGGCCGCGTAGCGACCCAGGTCGAATCGACGTGTCCGCGACAGGGAGAACACGTTGTGGTAGGTGCGGTCGTTGTTCGGGAAGTCGACCACCGTTCCGGCACGAATGGCGAGCACGTGGGGGACGAACGTCTCGTTGCGCTGGTCGAGGCGTGCGCGTCCCGGCTCGCCGCCGTCGAAGGCACCCTGTGGAGCCACTTCGAGGTAGACGACCCCGGGACGGCGCACCACCGGTTCCGTCGGACCCGCCGGCGGCGGGTCGATGAGATTCGGCCGCCGCACGTCGCCCGAGACCGGTGAGGCCACGTGCAGACGTCCCCGCAACGTCCCGGCCGGCCCACGCCCCTGCGCGCCCGTGCCGTCAGCTCCCGACGTGAGCCCTACCAGCACGGCGCCCACCAGCGACGTCAGAACCACGCGATACACTGCAGGGCTCCCAGCCGGCTGTTGCGGACCAGTCCGCCGTCGCGCGCGTTGATCTGCCAGGCGGCCTTGACGGTGACGCGTCGCCGCGGCGTCCAGGCGACGGCGATTTCCGCCCGATCCACGTCGGCATCCCAGGTCGTCGTCCCGTTGGAGGTTGCGATGTCGCTGAAAGCGAGGCGATCCAACCGCGTCGCCACGTCGACGCCCGGCGCCAGCCTGACCCTGCCCTCGACGAACACCGACCATGCGGAGAGCGATGAAGGCAGTCGAGGCTCGCCGTACGCCGGGACGTCCCACGAGGAGCGCACGCCTTCGGCCCGCACCAGCCATCGGCCGTGCGACATCTCGAAGTCCGCGCCTGCCGCACGTTGGACGTGCTGCTCGGGTGTTGCGCCCGCGGGCAGCGTCGCGGAGAGGCTGCGCGACAGGTACGGCCCGCGTGCGAGGGAGCCGCCCATGACGATGGCCGGTCCGGCCGCGAGCGTGACGCGACCCGCCACCTGGGGGCCGCGATTGTCGTCGACCACGCGCGGGTTCGACACCGTGCCCGTCGTGACGGACGTGAGCCACGACACGGGGCCGTGCCGCGCGCGCACCTGGACGCCGGTATCCCACCGCAGCGCGTTCACGAGCGGGAGTCCCGGGGCCGCGCCTCCGAGGCCGAGGGGGTAGCTGGCTGCCCAGCCGCGCGCGCGCATGGCGGAAAGGTCGTCGGCTTGACGGGACACGGCATCGGTGCGCAACGACGTCAGATACTGGTAGGCGAGAGGCAGGCCGATGACGAGGTTGTCCCTGTTGTACGGACGTCGAGGGAACGCACCGAACGTCGGCGGCACGCGCCCGACGTGCACGTCGACTTCGTGCTGCTGCCAGGGGCGTATCCGGAGGAAGGCGGCGTACGGGGCGACGCCGCTGAAGTGATCCGACCGTACCTCGCCGACGAAGGCGAGTCGCGGCGCGATGCGCACCTGTCCCGACACCGCGACCCTCAGGTTGCGGAGGGTACTGTGCTCGTACGACGAGTAGTTGAACCAGCCCTCGTCCCTCGCCGACGCCGTCGACACCGTCCCCGTGACCTCACCCGCGACGACGACGCGTCCGCTGGCGAACGAGATCGGTCCGTCCGGCACGCCCTGGGCATCCGCCCGCGCAGCCGCCAGCAGGGCAACGACGAGGGCACGCGTCGCGAGCCGCATGCCGCCAGAGTACGCCCGGAACCGCGTTCCGGGGCAGCACCTCGCCCGGGTCATGCCGGCACCTGATGCAAACCAGAAGCCAGCGAACGGAGCAGACCGCGTGATTGGAGAGGCCCCGACGGATCAGCGCGGATCAGCGCGGACCAGTCGCGAGCCTGACGGGCAGGACGCGCGCGGCGGCGACGGCCGACGCGATCGTGGCAGTCAGGACGGTTCGCTGAGCGACGTCGGTACACAGCACCGTCACGGTGCCACCATCACCGCCCGCGCCATTGACCTTCCATCCGCGTGCGCCAGCGCGTGCCGCGATGTCGAAGACTTGTTGCGCCTGCGGGCTCACGAGACTGCCGTGCAACTGGCGTTGCAGGTCGGTGTTCCCAGTCAGGCAGCGTCCGTACGCCGCGGCGTCTCCGCGCTCCAGCGCGGCGGCACCCTTGCGTGCCTGCCTCCGCAAGTCCTCGAGGCGTCCATCGTCCGGTCCCGCGTGCTGCAGGGCGGCGACGACCTGGTCGTGGACGGCGCTCGAGGAGTGGGCGCGCCCCAGCCAGATCACCAGCAGCGTATCGTCGAGGTCCTGCGCGAAGTCGGCCGGCAGTTCCAGGGTGCGACAGGTGGCATGAGGGTAAGCGTCGAGTTCGACGAGATGGGCGGCGCCGGGCGCTGCCGCCCATTGGTCCTGCACGCCACTCTGCCAGCCGAGTCGGACGGTCTCGACGCGATGCGCGCGGACGACCTGCTCCGCGACCGGGCGTGACACCCCGTGAAGCCGATCGAACACCGTCAGCACCGCCATGCAGGTGGATGCCGATGTGCCCATGGACGCACCAGGCGGAACCTCCGACGCCACGCGCAGTGTCCACGAGCGCAATGGCGGGGGCGACGCTTCGTCGATCGTGGCCGCCAGCAGCGGATCGGGACACCCGAGCGGACTGGCGCCGGGCTCCCAGTGCCAACTCCGTGCGAACGCGCCGACGTGCACGTCCACGCCGGACGACCCGCTTCCAGGCCCCAGCGTCGCCTCCACGCCGGGCCACACGGCGAGATGGCAGACGGCCCCGCGTGTCGCGAACCACGTGTCGGTCCAGCCGCCCAGGTCGCAGATGCGGGTGGGGACCGAGACGCGGATCATCCCGCCGCGACCGTTTCGCGCGGCCGATCCCGGGTGTCCCGCGACGCGAGCGGCGTGACCTCCGGGGCCTCGTCCGGGCAGACGGCGTCTCCGGCGATCAGGCGTTCGGCAATCCACTGGTGAATCTCGGGTTCCGCCCGCGCGAGCAGCGCCTCCATGGGGCTGCGCGGCGTGACGTGGGCGGCCCGTTCCTGCATCGGCACGTACGTGCCATCGGCGCGGCGTGGGACGAACCGGCACCAGAACCCGAGGTGCCAGACGAGGAACGGCGTGAACTTCTCGCGCCCGCGCTCGTCAGTACCCCAGTGGGCCAGTCCCAGCTCGACATAGCGCCGGTAGACCGCCAGGCGAGCCTCAGGCGACTCGTCGAACGGCTGGCCGGAGGCTTCGCGGAAGATCCAGGGCTTGATGAGCGCGCCGCGGGCGATCATCACGCTGCGGCAGCCAGACATGGCGCGGGCACGCGTGATGTCGTCGGGATACAGGAGATCGCCGTTGCCGATGACCGGGATACGGAGCCGGCTCGCCACTTCGCCAATCGCCGACCAGTCGGCGGCGCGGCGATATCGCGCGTTCCTGGTGCGCCCGTGCACGGTGAGCGCATCGGCGCCGCCATCGGCCGCTGCCTGCGCGACATCGAGCGTGTTCAGTTCGTCGTCGTGCCAGCCGAGGCGGATCTTCACCGTCACCGGGATGCGCGTCACGGCGCGCTTCATCGCTTCGACGAGCGCCCGCACTTTCGCCGGGCGGCGGAGCAGTGCAGCCCCGAGCCCTCGCCGCGTGAATTCGTCGATCGGACACCCGAGGTTGAGGTCGACGACGTCTGCGCCGCGCTCCTCGACGAGCGCCGCGGCCCACGCCAGACGATCGGCGTGCTTCTCGGCGAGTTGCACGCCGAAGCAGCGCTCGTCCACGGCACGCTGGATGAGCGCGAACTCGCCCCGGCTGCGCTGCTCGAGCCGGCGCACCACGACCATTTCGCTGATGGTGACGTGGGCCCCGAGTTCCTGGCACAGGCGTCGATAGGGCAGGTTCGAGCCCTTCGTCATGGGCGCCATCACGAGGGCACCGGCGTCGAGGGCGTGCAGAAAAGGCATGTCGGCCTTTATGATAGCCGTCCCGGTGATGGCCGGGCCGACAGGTTTGCGGCTACACTACGGCCATTCGGACGAGGAGTATTGATGCCTCACCCGTTCAAGGTGCATGGATCGTCGGAAGGGGACATCGTGGTGCTGCATCTCGAGGGCTTCCTCGATGCGCATACCGCGCCGGTCTTCGAACAGGCGATCCAGTCAGAACTCGACGCCGGACACGTCCGGCTGGTGGTGTCCGGCGAGAAGCTGACCTACATCTCGTCAGCAGGTCTCGGCGTGTTCATGGGGTTCATCGAGCAGATTCGCGAACAGGGCGGCGACCTCAAGATCTGCGGGTTGAGCCCCAAAGTCCTGCAGATCTTCGAGATTCTCGGCTTCCATGCGATCTACGACATGGTCGACACCGTCCCCGATGCGATACAGCGCTTCGCGGAAGTCCCGACGCGGGAAGCCTGACATGACATCGCTCGAGCGGACGTTCACCCTCCATGTGCCCTCGGCGACCGAGAACCTGGCAATGATTCGCGATTTCGTCGCGAACATCGGCGCGCAGGCGGGCCTCGTGGATGACGACGTCGCGAAGCTCGAACTGGCGGTGGACGAAGCGTGTGCCAACGTGATGGAGCACGCGCACGGCTACGACAGCAACAAGGAAGTGACCATCCGCGCGACCTTCGACGCCGCGGCCCTGCGCATAGAGGTCGTGGACGAAGGCGCCGGGTTCGATCCGACCCAGGTGCCGACCTCGCCCGTCGAGCAGCTCGTGCACGATCGGCGGACGGGCGGTCTGGGCCTGCGGGTGATGCGGTCGCTGATGGACGAGGTGTCGTACGAGATCGTGCCGGGCGAGCGCAACCGTCTGCGCCTGCTCAAGCGCATCCAGAAGTAGGTCAATGCCGTCCGCGTCGGCCGCCCGCCTCGAATCGCTGCTCGAATCGGCCCAACTGCTCCACGCCACCCTCAATCTCGACGACCTCCTCAGCCATCTCCTGCGCACCGTCATGGGGCGCCTGCTGGTCACGCGTGCCGTCATCGCCATCGTCGATGGCGATGGCCTGCGGGTGGGGATGGCCCGCGGATTGCCTGATTGCAGGCCCGGGAATGTGTTCGACGACGAGCTGACGCGCAGCAAGGGGCTCGTCGAGCAGCTGCCGATCGGCGAAGATCCCGCCGTGGGGAAGCTGGCCTTCGCGCCCCCGGCGCACAGGCCGATCGACGCGGCCGAGCGCGAGTTCCTCGGCGCGCTGCTGGGCATCGCCGCCACCGGCATCGCCAACGCACGCGCGCACGCCGACGCCACCCGCGCCAATCGGGAACTCGACCAGAAGATTCAACAGCTCCGCACGCTGGTCGAACTCGGTCGCGCCTTTGCGAGGACGAACGATCCCGAAGAGGTCGTCCGCATCTTCTCGTTGACCCTCGCCGGGCAGTGGCTCATCCGCCGGTCGGTGATTGCCGCCTGTCGTGAGGGCCACGGGGAGGTGCGCCGGCAGGCCGGCGGCGCGGTCCTGCCGCCCGTCGTCGATATTCGAACCGCCCTCGCCGATCTGCCGGACGCGGTGCGGGTGGAGGATCTCACCGACCCGGCACTTCGCGCGCTCTTCAGCGAGCAGGGCCTGGTGGTGGTGCTCGTGCTGCGCAATGCGGACGACGTGTGTGGGTTCGCGGCGCTGGGCCCGCGACCCGGCACGCGGCAGTACGAGGCGTCCGACCTCGAAATGGGTGCCGGCATGGCCGCGCAGGCGGCCGTGGCCCTCGACAACTGCTGGCTGTTCGCCGAGGCACTCGAGAAGAAGCAGATGGAGCGCGAGCTGGCGGTGGCCGCCAGCATCCAGCAGGGACTGTTCCCGGCCGAACTGCCGTCGCTGCCTGAGTTCAAGCTCGCGGCGATGAATCGTCCGGCGCAGCAGGTCGGCGGCGACTACTACGATGCGCTCGCCCTCGGGCGGCGGGACGCCCGCGACGCGCGCTGCCTGCTCTGCGTCGCCGATGTCTCCGGCAAGGGCCTCTCGGCCTCGCTGCTCATGAGCACGCTCCAGGCCACCCTGCGCGCGCTGTTCGACCACCACGTGTCCCTGTCGGACCTGGCGCTCGCCACCAACGAACTGCTGTTCGCCACGACGCCGGGCAACAAATATGCGACGGCCGCGCTGGTTCTGCTCGATGGACACACCGGCCACTGTCAGTACGTCGGGGCCGGACATACCGAGTCGCTGATCGTGCGCGCCGACGGCAGGCTCGAGTGGCTGGGCGCCACGGGCATTCCGCTGGGGCTCTTCTCCGAGATGGCGTGGACCGAGCAGAAGATCACGTTGCTGCCGGGCGACACGCTCGTGCTCTATTCAGACGGGGTATCGGAAGCGCAGACGGAGGAGTACGACGAGTTCGACGCGGAGCGACTCGCCGAGGTCGTCCGCGAGGTGCGTCACGAGCCCCCCGACGCGATCATCGCCCACGTGCTCGAGGCTGTGGACCGCTTCATCCGCGGTGCTCCTCAGTTCGACGACATCACGCTGATGGTGTTGCAGCGGGTTGCAGGCGACGCGTGACGAGCGCGAAGGCAGACAGGAAGGCAGGATCCACGTCACGGGTGGACGGCACCGCTGGACGGTTCGCGGTGGACGTGAACGACGCTAGCTGCGGAAGTTCCCGAACTGCAGCTCGATGCCGAAGTCGTGCGCGCGCAGGCGCTGAATCGCGTCCTGTAACTCGTCTTTCGAGTTCGACGAGACGCGCACCTGATCCGCCTGAATCGAGGCCTGCACCTTCTTCAGGCCCTGATCCTTCAGGAACTTCACGATGGCTTTCGCGGTGTCGGTCGGGATGCCCTGCTGCAGCGAGATCACGCGGCGGACGCTGCTGCCCGCCGCCGGCTCAGGGTCGCCCAGCTTCAGGTTCTTGATCGGCACGCCACGCTTGACCATCTTCGACTGCAGGATGTCCCACACCGCTTTCACGCGGAAGTCGTCGTCGGCGTGCAGTCCGATGGTGCTGTCGGCCTTCTTGAAGTCGATCTCGATGTGGGCGCCCTTGAAATCGTAGCGCTGCGCGACTTCCTTGGTGGCCTGGTTGACGGCGTTGTCGACCTCCTGCAGGTCTACGCTCGAGGTGACGTCGAAGGATGCGGCAGCCATGGCGGCATCCTACCAGAGGTCATTGGCGCAACAGCCACGCCTCGTTGAGCCGCGAGTGCTGTCGCCAGTTGCGATCGCTCTCGTCGATCTCGTCGAAGGTCAGCGTGACGACGCCATCTGCCAGCGCCGCGGGCGGCACCACGTACTCCTTCGGCTCGCCGAGAACGGTGGAGTACTGCCGGGCCTCTGCCGGCACGCCGTCGATCCGCAGCCGGACGTCGCCGTTGCCGTTGAGGCGCACGACGTACGTGGCGCCGGAATCCAGGCCGGTGTAGCGCAGCGCCGGTGGCCAGCGGAGACTCGTCAGCCACGACAGACGCTTGCGGCTGCGACCCTGGTCCTCCCAACTGAAATGTGGTGTCGGCGCGTCGCCGGACTCCCGCGCCAGGACGCGCGGCGAGTTGGCGATGTTGCCGATGTCGTCGTAATAGCTGCCGGCCCCCGGTGAGGCCCAGGCGGCGAGCACCTCGAGTCTCGCGAGACGCGCGGGCTCGTCGATCAGCGCCTCGACCTTCGCGAACTCGTCCTCGAGCCACCAGCGGTTGTTGAGCGGGTGATCGACGAAATCCATCACCGCGCCCCGCTCCGCACCACTCGCGCCGTAGCGCTCGACACTCGTCTGCAATCGGATGGACTGGAACAGCGCCTCGGCCAGCGCGTCGACGCCGCGCCGAAGGTCCGTGCAGCAGGGCGCCTCGTCCGGCCGGCGCAGCGCCGCGCGAGCTTCCGACAACGCACGTGCCGAGCCGACGCTGCGCGCCGTACGGAGGGCGTCCATGGCAACGCTCTCGTCCTGCACTTCCCGACGCTGCCGCTGCTTCGTGTAGGCGTCGTAGTACGCGCGGAACAGGGCCATCTGCCAGCGCCAGTTGCCGTCCAGGCCGCCGTGCGACTGCTGCAGGGCCTGCCAGTGCCGCAGCGTCTCGTCGACGCCATCGTTCTGTTGCAGGGGACCGTCCCAGTTGCGTTCGAGGGCGAAGAGTCCATCCGCCGCGGCGTCGGCCGCCGGCGCACCGAAGAACACGCGCGCATAGTCACGGACGACGTCGGCGGGCGCGCGCGTCCGCGACCAGGCCCGCTGGCTCCAGATCACCTTGTTCACGTCGTCGTGCGCGCCGTCCGAGTAGGTGATCGCGCCGTCGGTGTACGGCGCAAGGCGATCGTGCAGGGCTGCGTAGAACAGAGGACGCGGGTTGATGGGCTCGCGGCCCAGCGTGAAGTTGAACGCCGGGTCCCAGGCGAGCGGAAACTGGGCGCGGACCACATGGGTGATGTCCGGGTAGTCACGCAGCGCGTACTGCGCGGGCAGTCTCGACCGCAGGACCGCGAGCGGCGGACTGCTGGGTCCGCCGACGAGCCCACCGAACCACTCGAGCGACGAGCCCGCCAACCGCGCGAAGACCCAGTCGATGTCTGGTGCCCCGAACTGCTGCAGCGACACCCAGACCTTCGCGTGCGGGTGATGCCGGCGGATGCGGGTGGCGATGTCCTCGAGATACGGAAACACGAGCGGGGCAGGGTTGGCGCCCGGGTCACCCCCGGGGACGAAGATGGCGTCGAGCCGCGGCAGCCGCGCGGCCATCTGCTCGATCTGGACGAGCGCAGCCTCGCGACGCTCGCCGGCGTTCAGATCGAAGTCCGCGGGCGTCCAGAGCCAGTAGTCGAGTCCGTAGCGCGCGCAGACGTCGCTGATGGTCTCGTTCATCCGCTCACGCGGCAGCGTGAAGTGCGGGCTTTCACGTCCGTCCTGGAACGGAATGTTCTCGATCGCATTGACGCCGAACAGCGCGAGTTCGCGGATGTACTGTTCGTATTGCGCGGCCGTCCAGCCGTCGTACGAATTCGCGGTGGCTCGATAGCCCAGCTGGTGGCCACGAATCGCGTAGTCTGGCGCGGTCGTCACCTCCAGCGTTGCAGGCACGCCTCGTGGCGCCGTACTTCCCGGATCCGGAGCCCAACGCAGCGCCCGCACGACCTCTCCCACCGCATACAATGTGCCGCGCGGATCGTGACCCGTCACGAAGATCGTGGTCTGCGGTCCGCCGCGGTTCACGACGACACGATAGCCATCGGCCCGGCGCCACGCGGATGCATCGGCGGGCACGGGCCAGGTGGTCGGCCAGATGCCACTGGCTTCTGCCTCGCCCGCAGTGCTCAGCGCGACGACGACGGCCGCTTCCTGCGGCGTGGGCCACGTGTCGCGTGCCGGCAGTGGCACACCCGTGCGCCGTTCCACTTCCTCCTGCAGCACGCGCGCCGCTGTCCGTTCCACGATCGGCCGATCGCCAGCGCGTACGACAAGGACGGCACCACGGAGATCGACCAGGTCGTCGACGGCGGTCGCGCTCGCCGGAGACGCCAGGAGAGCACCCGACAGCACGGCGAGCAGGGCGACAGACGCCACGATGGCGCGGGATGGTACGACGGACATGAGTGGTGCCAGTAGACCGCAGGCCTTTCTGCGAGTCAACGCGCCATTCGCCCAGCCACTCGCCCCGGCCATTCGCCCGGCGCGTCCACGATAGGATGAGCGCTGCCATGACTGATGCATCCCAGCCACGTACGGGTCCGCTGACGGGCCTCCGTGTGCTCGAACTCGGACAGCTCATCGCCGGACCGTTTTCGACGATGATGCTGGCCTGGTTCGGCGCCGACGTCATCAAGGTCGAGCCACCGGAGGACGGCGACCCCTTGCGGACGTGGCGGTACGTCCACAACGGCACCGCGCTCTGGTGGTACGCCATGGCACGCAACAAGCGATGTGTGACGGCCGACCTGCGCGTCGAAGACGGCCGCGACCTCGTCCGCCGCCTCGTCGAGCACTGCGATGTTGTCGTCGAGAACTTCCGTCCAGGGCGTCTGGAGGCCTGGGGCCTCGGGTACGAGGAACTCAGGCGCATCAACCCGAGGCTGATCATGGTGCGCATCTCGGGCTACGGACAGACCGGTCCGTACGCACCAAGGCCGGGCTTCGCCGCCGTGGCCGAGGGCATGGGCGGGCTGCGCTACGTCAACGGCTATCCCGACCGCGCTCCGGCGCGAGCGAACCTGAGTCTGGGCGACACCATCGGCGGACTGCATGCCGTCATCGGCGTGCTCCTCGCGCTGCACCACAGGGACGGGAAGGGGACGCACGAGGGACAGATGGTGGACGTTGCACTCTACGAGGCCATCTTCAACCTGATGGAATCGACGCTGCCCGAGTACGCGACGGGGGGCGTCATCCGTGAGCGGCAGGGTTCGACCGTCAGCGGCATCGTGCCGACCAACGTGTACCCGTGCGCCGACGGCCGCTACATCATCATCGGCGGGAACGCCGACAGCATCTTCAAGCGCCTGATGCGGGCCGTCGAGCGACCGGATCTCGCCGATGATCCGGACCTTGCCACCAACACCGGCCGCGTGCCGCATGCCCAGCGCATAGACGACGCCATCGCGGCCTGGACCGCACGGCGACCCTACGACGACGCGTTCGCGGCGCTCGACGCGGCTCACGTGCCGTGCGGGCCCATCAATTCCGTTGCCGACCAGTTGCACGACCCGCACTTCGCCGCACGCGGCATGATCCAGCCGGCCACACTGCCGGATGGCGAAACCGTCACGCTGCCGGCGGTTGCGCCCCAGCTCTCTGCCACGCCGGGCGGGCAGGCGTGGCCGGGCCCGCCACTGGGCGCGCACAACGCGGAGGTCTACGGCGGCCTGCTCGGCCTGGATGCCGGCAGGCTCGAGGACCTTCGTGTCCGCGGCATCATCTGAGAGCCGGCTTCACCATCCGATTGCCGTTCGCGACGTCTGCGGCGTGACTGTTACAATCGCGGCGCACGTCTGCCACCGCGCGGCCGTCGCACGAATCACTTGCCGCTGACGGTCAGGTCAAAGGCTGGAGGAAGCTGGTTGGCCACACGTGTCAAGCCCAGGAACGGTACGTCGCACCCCCTCGCGTTCGCCCCGCTCATCATCGACGGCTCGCGGATCAAGCTCCGGGCACGCACGGCGGGCCTCATCGTCAAGTTGCCCGACACCTTGTCGTTGCCCGCCATCGAGCGCCGCAAGTCATCGCTGCACGGATGGGGAGTGTTCGCGCGGGAGCGCATTTCCAAGAACCGCCGCATCATCTACTACTCGGGCCAGCTCGTTCCCTCGAAGGAGAGTCACGAACGCGAGTCGAACTATCTCGACAACGGCTGCATCTGGTGCTTCGAACTCAGTACCAGGTGGGCGGTGGACGCCAACTTCGGCGGCAACGTCGCCCGCTTCATCAACCACGCGTGCAAGCCGAACTGCTACAGCCAGATCGTCGACGGCATCATCTGGATTCGCGCCTCACGGACCATCGAGCCAGGTGAGGAACTGACCTACCACTACAACACCGGGGGCACCGCCGAGATACCGTGCCGGTGCCGGCCCGATTGCAAGGGTGTGATCTAGTGACCGATCAGCGTCTGCGTCACGCGATTTATCTGCACGGCTTCGCTTCGTCTGCCCAGTCGTCGAAGGCGCTGTACTTCCGCGAGCGCTTCGCGGACGCGGGCATCACGCTGCACATACCAGACTTCAACACGCCCGACTTCGAGTCGCTCACGGTGACGCGCATGATTGGGCAGTGCGAGGCGCTGGTGCGCTCGCTGCCCGAGGGCCCCGTCGTGCTGATGGGCTCGAGCCTGGGCGCCTTCGTCACGTGGCATGCCGCGCCACGGCTCGCGGAGCACGTCCCGTCGCATCCGATCTCGCACCTCGTGCTGCTCGCCCCCGCGGTCACGTTCGGACAGGACAGGCAGGCGGACTTCGGGCCTGGTGTCGTCGATGCCTGGGAGCGCGACGGGGAACGCGAGATCTTCCACTACGGCTTCAACGAGCCTCGGCGTCTGCGCTACGAGTTCTATCGCGATGCCGTGTCGTACTCGTCCGACCCGGCAGCGGTCACGATACCTGCGCTCGTGTTCCAGGGCCTGCGCGACGAGATCGTGTCACCCGCCGGAGTGCAGGCGTTCTTCGCACAGCAGCCGCCGGTCACGGTACAACTGGTCGAGGACGGGCACCAGTTGCTGCAGCATCTGGATGTCATGTGGGAGCAGATGCGACAGTTTCTCGGCGTCTAGCGGTAGCCCTCGCGACCGTGCTCGTGTTGGCGCCGTCGTGCGCCGGCTCCGGCAGAACCCCCGACGCTCCTTCGGACACGACCGACGACCACGTCCCGCCGCTCGAACGCGCCCTTGGTCCGGCCGCCGAACTCCTGGAAGTGTCCGCGGTGTCGGTGCCGGGGGTGAGTTGGAGGCTGCGGCGAACCTCCTCGGGCGAAGTGCTGGCCTCGCATGCCTCGGCGCACCTCGACACGGACGTCCTGCCGGGTTCAGTCGCCAAGGTGGTCACGGCACTGGCTGCCCTCGAGCAGGGACAGGGCGATCTGCAGATGGTCTGTCCCCGTCGTCTGTCGCTGCACGGCAGGACACTCGACTGCGTGCATCCGGCGCGGGCCAGGCCCTTCGGGTTGGAGGACGCTCTCGCACACTCCTGCAATGCATACTTCGCCAGGCTCGGGGCAGGGCTCGATGTGGGCAGATGGCAGCGGCTGGCGACACGCCTCGGCGTCCCCGTCGGGGCCAGCACCGCACCCGTCCCACCGGCACTGATGGCGCTGGGGTTGGAAGGTCCCACCGCATCAGCCGAGACGTGGCGCCGCGTCGTCCTCCGGGCGTTGACGACGGAGGACATCTATCTCGCGCACCGCCGCCGCGTGCGACAGGGCCTCGCACGTGCCGTCACCGATGGGACCGCGGCCGCTCTCGCCGACGACTGGACGGAAACACTCGCCAAGACCGGGACGGTGGCCGAGGCCCAGGGCAGCGAGGGCCTGGCGGTCGTGCTTCGCCCCGACGATGACCTGGACCTGGTCGTGCGGGTGCGTGGCGCCGCGGGACGTGACGCGGCAGCGGTTGCGGCCGACGTGTTCGCCATGCACGACGCCCGTGTGCCGGTGCTCCGTGTCGGCTTGCGAGCCGCCGACGCGACGGTGACACCTGCGGTCCTGCGGCTCGAGGAGTACGTGGCGCGGGTGGTCGCGGCGGAGGCGACCACCGACACGCCCGCCGCCGTGCTCGACGCGGTGGCCATCGCCGCGCGAACCTACGCGGTGGCGCACCGCGGCCGGCACGACGCCGACGGCTTCGACCTGTGCGATACGACGCATTGCCAGGTGCTGGCCCGCATGCCCTGGACGGCAGCGCGGGACGCCGCGCGCGCCACCACGACCCTGGTGCTGACGTCGGACGGTCGCGTCCGCCCCGTCTTCTACAGCGCGGCCTGCGCCGGACACCTGCACGACGCCGCGACGGTGTGGCCGGGGGAGGACGAGCGGTCCGGTGGTCTGACGCTGCCCGAGCCACACCCCCATGCCGTCCCCGCATGGCAGAGCGACGTCGACGCCGTGCGCCTCACGACCCTGTTGCGTGAGGCAGGCTTCCGTGGTGATGTCCTGCGTGCTCTGGTGGTCGATACGGAAGGATCGGACGGCCATCCCGTGTCCGTTCGGATGGATGGTCTGGTGCCGGCCCGTGTCACGCCAGACCGCTTCCGCACGATCATCGGTCGAGGGCTCGGGTGGGACGTGCTCAAGAGCCATGACTGGCAGGTGACGCGCACCGCATCCGGGTTCCGGTTCGCGGGACGCGGCAAGGGACACGGCGTCGGGCTGTGTCTCGCCGGTGCGATCTCGATGGTCGCTGGTCAGCCGGACGCGCGCGCCCGCGACATCCTCGACGACTACTATCCCGACCGACAGGTGACATCGCTCGCCGATGAGGTGCGCCTTCGCGTGTCGTCGGCGTCGCAGGAGACGGCCCCGCAAAGGCTGCGGGAGCTGCGGGTCGATCTGGCCGACCTGCGGCGCGCCCTGAAGACCGCGTCGGCGCGGACGATCGAGGTCGTGGAGCATCCGACCATCGAGGCCTATCAGCGGGCGACTGGCCGTGCCTGGTGGACGGGTGGCAGCACGCGCCTGCCGACTCCCACGACCGCCCGGATCGAGGTCCCACCGCTGACCGTCCTGGAACGAAGCGGCAATGCGAGGACACGGCTGCGGCACGAACTCGTCCACGCGCTCACCGGTACGGCCCTGGGCGACGCGCCGCTCTGGGCGCAGGAAGGGCTCGCGGTTCACTTCGCGGCATCGGCGCCGCGCGCACTCGCCGATCTGGCCGGCGGCTGCCCGTCGGATGATGAGATGTCCGGCCCAGGTAGTGCCGAGGCCATGCGTGCCGTCTATGCGCGAGCCGGCGCATGCGTCGCGCGCGCACTCGCGGCGGGCGCGTCCTGGCGCGAGTTGCGGTAGCTCAACCGGCCGTGCACCCGTCGGCCGTGCTGATCTCGTATACAGCCTCTAGATGCCCGCGACCGCCCCCGCCCTGTTCGTGGTACAGACCGCCGAGGCGCGGGATGACCGGGACGATCGGCTGTTGCAGGCGGCACAGCGGGGCGATCTCGATGCCTTCGAGGCGCTGGTGCGGCGCCATCAGCGGCGCGTCTACAGCCTCGCGTTCCACGCGGTGCGCGACGACGGGCTGGCTGAAGAGCTGGCGCAGGACGTCTTCGTCCAGCTGCACGCGAACCTCGGTCGGCTCGAGTCGGGCCGGCACCTCGGGGCCTGGCTGCGGCGCGTGACCAGCCATCGCGTGATCGATGCGCTGCGGACGCGGAAGACGCCGGTCGCCCTCGAGGCTGTCGCGGAGCCCTCGTCCGAGCCGGTGACACCAGACCCGATGGCCAGCCGGCTTCTGCGGACCGCACTGGCGGGCCTGGCGCCGAAGGCGCGGATGGTCGTCATCCTGCGCTACATGGACGACCTGGCTCCCACGGAAATCGCCGAGGCGCTGGACATGTCGATCAACACCGTGAAGAGTCATCTGCGACGCGGGCTCGCCCTGTTGCGTGCCAGCTTGAACGAAGCGAGGCGGTCATGAATCTCGATGCTCGATTGCGCCGGGCTCTGCAGCCCGTCGAGCCGCCCGACGACTTCGCGCGTCGCGTCCGCGCGCGTGTCGAACGCGAGCGGGCGGCGTTGGCGACCCGGGTGGCGTCGCGCGATGGCGGGTGGCGATCGTGGCTCGCCACGGCCGCGGCTGTCGCGGGCGTGATGCTCGGCACGTACGGATACCAGCAGTACGAACAGCGGCGCGAGGCCATCGCCGCGCGGGCACAGGTGTTGCTCGCGTTGCAGATTGCCAGCCGGGAACTCAATACCGTCCAGCGCGCAATCGTGCGGATGGCCGACGAACCAGTGGCGGCCATCGACAGCGCGCCCGCAGGAGACGAACGATGAACGCGAGCAACGGCGTACGAATCGCAGGACAGGCAGTACTCACCCTCATGGTCGCGGCGGTGCCGGCGGGTGCGCAGCATCTGCAGCTGCCTGACCTCTCGACGCTGACGCCGCTCGCCGCGGACGTGGTCGACCTGTCCGTCGATCAGGCGCTGCTCGGTCTGGCGAGCGGCTTCCTTTCGGGAGACGGCGACGACGAGGTCAAGGCGCTCATCGGGGGGCTGAAGGGCATCTACGTGAAGAGCCTGCAGTTCGACACGGACGGCGCGTTCGATCCCTCCGTGCTCGAGCCGCTGCGGGGGCAGCTCAGCACGGGCAACTGGACGCGACTGGTCACGGCACGGTCAGCGAAGGACCGCAGCGACGTCGGTGTCTATCTCTGGCGACAGAACGGCAAGGCCGGAGGCCTCGCCGTGCTCACGTCAGGTCCGCGAGAACTCACCATCGTGAACATCGTCGGCTCGATCGACCTCGAGCAGTTGCGCAAGCTGCAGGGCAAGTTCGGCGTGCCCGAGAACCTGGGGATTGAGAAGGAGTAGAGGCCGCGTGCCTCATGCCTCATGCCCGCGCGACCTTGCGCGGCCGTCCGCCCTTGCGACCGTTCCGGCGTGCCGCTTCCGTCTTCGCGATGCTGGTGCGACGGCCGAGCAGCGCGCCGAGCCCGACGTATCGCAGGCGTGGCCGGCCAGTCCGCGGGGCGTCGTATCGGAGCACGGCGACGTCGCCGTGTGGCTCAGCCGCCTGGCCCCGCGATGCGAGGGTCTTCAGGTGAGCCGCCAGGGCGCTCCGGATGCCGCGCTTTGCGGCGCTGGCGGTGTCAGCGGCGGCGTACACGCCAGGCAGGCCCGCCACCCATGCCGAGAACGTTCCGTTCGTTTCACGCTCGACGACAATCGAATAGTGCTGCGTCATAGTCGTTGCCTTTGCCGGCTCAGCGAGACTTGGCGCGCCGGTGTGCGGTGGCGCCGGCAGTGCGAGGACGACCACCGAGCCGGCCATTGGTTCGCGAGGCG
This sequence comes from uncultured Vicinamibacteraceae bacterium, assembly GCA_964388335.1. Taxonomy (GTDB): domain Bacteria; phylum Acidobacteriota; class Vicinamibacteria; order Vicinamibacterales; family Vicinamibacteraceae; genus JAEZDP01. The sequence goes on from CAYMAG010000084.1 coordinate 21,009, forward strand.
CGAGCCTTCGTGGCGCTCCGACGGGCGCCTACCAGGGCCGCGACGCCGACGATATCAACCTTCGGCTTCCCGCGGTCGGAGAAACGCGCCACGCGGACCCGTGCGTCTGGCCGACTGGCCGGGTGCGCGTTCAAGTACTCCGTCAACATGCCTCGAATCGCGCGCTCCGCCTTCGCGTGAGTCTCGGCCGCAGCGTAGACGGGCAATCCCGGCACGTAGGCGCTCACGGCGCCGCTCTCTTCGGTTTCAAGGACGATCGGATAAAGCATTGTCATTCGATACCCGCCTCGCGCAGGATGCGGTTGCCCAAGCGCCCGGCGTCCTTCTTCGTGTGAACGGCTACCCAGACTTCCTTGCCGGACGTAGGATGCCTCAAGAGCAGGTGGCTGCCTTTTCCGGACCTGACCTCGACGAATCCCGCAGCCTTCAACCTGCGGATCACCTCGGCCCAGGTCACCTTGCGAGCGTAAACCTACCGCTAGGTTTCGTCAATGCGGCGA
>CAYMAG010000085.1:0-17437 GCA_964388335.1 uncultured Vicinamibacteraceae bacterium
GGCACGTCTTCGGCGAGTTGGCCGTGCAGGACTTGCGGATCGCCCGAACGCAACGCGATGGCTTCCAGGGTCGTGCGGACGCGCTGGCGCGTTTCGGCGGTCAGCGTGACCCCACCGGCGGCTGCCAGCCGTTCGGCCTGCGCCGCGAGGCCCGCCACGATCGCATCGCGCTCGGCCATGGCCCGCACGAACTCGGCGCCCCGTCCCCCGCTGAGCCTGGCCTGCTGCGCCTCGCGCATGGCACGGCCCGCCGCGAGCAACGCATCGTATTCGGCACGTTCGTGCCAGTAGAGTTGATTGACCAGCCAGGCGGACGTCTGGGGACGCGCGAGCGTCTTGATGCGCGCCGCGAGGTCACGCTGTCCTGCCCGCACGAGGTCGCGCGCGAGCAGATTGCGCGATCCGACGAATGCCCGCGGATCGTCCTGATAGAGACGGGCGACGCGCCCCGTCACATCCACGATCAGCACAAGGCGAGTCCCTCCCGCTTCAGCCAGGCGCGCGATTCCTGATACGTCGGGCACACCGCCGCGACGAGCGCCCAGAAGCGCGGTGAGTGATTCTGCTCCCGCAGGTGCATCAGTTCGTGCAGCAGGACGTACTCGCGCACGGTTTCTGGCATCTGCAGCAGCCGCCAGTTCAGGGCGATGCGTCCCGAGCGGGAACACGACCCCCAGCGTGAACGCTGGTTGCGTACCGACACGCCGGCCACGACCAGCCCATGCCTTGCGGCGAGCGCGAGCAGGTGTACGGGCAGCTCCTGCGCCGCCACGCGACGCATGGCCCGCTCGAGCGCCGGGCGATAGTCGTCGCCGGCCTCGGCGCGTACCGCGAGTTCGGCACAGCGCACCGTGACGACACCCGCAGCGGTGTGTTCGTCCACACTGAGGCTCACCGACGCCCCACGCCACAACACGGCGGTCCCCGGTTGCCAGCGGCTGGGGCGCGGTGAGTCGCGCAACTCGCTTTGCCTGTCCGCAATCCAGGTCAGGCGTGTCCGCAGGAACGCCTCGGCCTCGCGGCGTGACCCGTAGCGCGGGATGGTCACGCGCACCCGTGCATCGGGCAGCACGCGCAGGATGTAGCGGCGGGCCCGACCGTTCCGCACGAAGACCGTCGATGCCAGGGGTACCGACAACGGCGCCGCAGACGGCGGCAGGGCCGGCGCCACCTCTTCGTCGCGTGTCTCGGCGCGCGTGAACCACGGCAACGGCAACTGTCTGCGCATGCGTAAGTCAGACCTGGTCCTGCAGCAGAGATGCGATCCCTTCCTGGGCGCGCGCGAGCAACCCCCTCCTCCGCCACTCCTCCAACCGCACCTCCCGACTCTCGGCCAGATCGTTGTCGAAGGCCGCGCCGAGTGCCGCCACCACCTGCTCGTCGCAGGTGCACACCAGCGTCTCCTCGTTGTGTGCGAACGAGCGGCTGTCGAAGTTGCTGGTGCCCACACTACACCAGCAGCCATCGACGATCATCACTTTCTGGTGGAGCATGCGGGGGTGGTACTCGTACAGCCTGATGCCGCCACGCAGCAGGATCCCGTACAGCCCCACACTGTTGTGCCGCGCGAGCCAGTTGTCGTTGTGTGTGCCGGTGACGAGTACGCGCACCTGCACCCCGCGCGCCGCCGCTTCGACCAACGTCTCGACGGCCACCTCGTCGGGGACGAAGTAGGGGTTCGCGATATCGATGCGCCTGCCCGCGGACACGATGGCCAGGTAGCACGACAGACGCGCACCGGACGCACCGGCATCGGGTGAGCTGTTGATGATCTGCACGTCACACGCGCCGTCCCGGCCAGGCGGCGGAAAGAACGCGTGCCCCTGCAGCACTTCGCCCGTCGCGCGCAGCCAGTTGACCGCGAAGCCCGACTGCAGATGACGGGCGGCAGGCCCGGCGATCCTCACCTGCGTGTCGCGCCATTCGTCCGGCGCCGACGCCGTGCCCTGCCAGTGGTCCGCGATGCCGGCCCCGCCGGTGAAGCCGGCGTGACCATCGACGACCAGCGACTTGCGATGCGTGCGGTTGTTGAAGCGACCGAGGGTGTACCAGTGGATGCGGTTGTACCAGGCCACCTCGCAGCCGGCGTCCTTCAGCACGGTCAGCGCCCGATCGCCGAGCGTCGCGGACCCGATGGCGTCGAACAGCAGCTTCACGGGAATGCCAGCCCTCGCTCGCTCCGCCAGCGCCTCGGCGAACGCGTCCGTCGTGTCGCCTGCCCAGCAGATGTACTGCTCCATCGTGACCGACGCCTGCGCGTGCCTGATGGCGTCGAGCATGGCCGGATAGAAGGAGCCGCCATTCTCGAGGACGTCCACCGAGTTGCCCGGCTCGAACGAGACGCCCGTGAGTCCGGCCATCGTGTCGAGGAACTCGGGGCTGCCGACCGGCGCCGTGTGGTCGAGGCCGAGCGTGGGCGTCCGCTCGGGCCAGCGCAGCAGGTACGCGACCACCGCCAGAGCCAGCGTCCACGATGCAGTGCCGAAGCGATCGACCGCCAGTGCCCAGGCGCCGAGGGCCGCCCACGGCTGCCACAGCCAGAGGACACGACGAATGCGGGTGCTGAGCCAGGGCCGTCCGCGCGGCGTCGACGGCGGACGGTACGTCGTCCAGCGGCGCGGAATGGGGCGCGCACGGAAGCGGCGCGGCTGGCTGCGGGGCCGACGCGCGCGGGCGGGTCCGGACGAGGTCATGGCATCGCTCGGCTCCGCAGAGCGGAAACCGGCGTGTATCATCGCACGGCGTGTTCACCATCGATGCCATCAACACTCTCGCGTTCGCGGGAGTCGTGCTGTTTCTCGGCTACGCCATCCGCGCACGGGTTCCTGTCCTCGCCCGCCTCAACATACCGGCCCCGGTGATCGGCGGCCTGCTGGTCTCTGGCGTGATGACGATCGGGTACGTGCGCGGGTCGCTCCCGTTTGTGTTCGACACGACGTGGCAGGCGCCGTTGATGATTGCGTTCTTCACCAGCATCGGTTTCGGCGCGAGCTTCGGGCTGCTCAAGCGCGGCGGACCGCTCGTGCTGATCTTCCTCGCGATCTCGACGGTCTTCACGGCCCTGCAGAACACGCTCGGCGTGATCGTGGCCACGCTGCTGGGCCAGCCACCGCTCCTGGGGGTGCTGGCGGGCTCGGTGACGCTGGCGGGCGGTCCGGCCACGGGGCTGGCCTTCGCGCCTCTCTTCGAAGCGGCTGGCGTGGTGAGCGCCGAGACCGTGGCCATCGCGGCGGCCATGGCAGGCATCGTGGCGGGGGGATTGCTCGGCGGTCCGATTGGCACGTGGCTCATCGAGCGGAAGACGACGAGGCCGGGCACGGCGCGCGTCCGTCCTGCGCCTGCGGCGTCACCACTCGCGCAGCACGTCGTGGAGGACGCGGTCGATCTCCCGGCCGACCGCGAGCCGCCGGCCGGCGAGGACCGGGAAGCCTACGCGCTCATGAAGGCCACGGCGCTGATCCTGTTCGCCATGTGGGTGGGGTCTGGCGTCAGCGCCTGGCTGACCGCCCAGGGATTCGTGCTGCCGGCGTATATCGGCGCCATGCTGGTGGCTGTCGTGTTGCGCAACATCGACGAATACACGGGGTGGCTCGGTCTGTCACAAGCCATCATCGACGACATCGGAACGGTATCGCTGTCGTTCTTCCTGGTGCTGGCGCTCATGACGCTGAAGCTCTGGCAACTCGTGGGTCTGGCCCTGCCCCTGACCGTGCTGCTCGTCGCGCAGATCGCGATGGTGCTGACCGTGGCGCCCTGGCTCATCTTCAGGACGATGGGACGCGACTACGATGCGGCGGTGATGACCAGCGGGTTCATCGGGTTCATGCTCGGGACGACGGCGAACGCGATGGCCAACATGGAGGCGTTGGTTGAACGGTACGGCCCGGCCCCGAAGGCGTTTCTCGTGGTGCCGTTGGTCGGGGCGTTCTTCATCGACGTGTCGAACAACCTGGTCATCACGCTGTTCCTGAACCTCATGCGGTAGTCTTGCTAGCGGACGAGACCGTGACTCATCAGAAGCCTCCATTCGACCCGCCGGCGGGACCCACGCCCGAGGAAATCAGTGCCCGCCTCGAAGCGCTGCTGAAGCGTACGCACGAGCTTCGCCGTGCACAGGCGAAGCGGCGGACCGACGGCCCGCCCGACGAAGGGCCCACCTGGCCGCCTTCCGATCGAGACATGGCGGCCGTGGAGGTCCTGGACGTGCCTGCGTCGCGCAGCGGCGGGCCGCTGTTCACCCCGCCGCTGGCCGGCGCCGCTCCCTCCGCGCAAGAGGACACCCCGCACGCCGAGGCCGCAACCCGTCCCCAACCCATGGACGAGCGTCCCGACTGGAGCACGCTGCGCCTGCGCGACGCCCCTCCCGACGCGCCGGCCATCAAGACGCCCCGCTGGGTCTGGCCGGTCCTCGTCGTCCTCGTCGTGGCCCTCGCTGCCGAATCCGCCTACCTGGTGTGGACGGCTCCCTGGGCGGTCGCCCCTGTGTCTGCGGTGACGGCTGCGCCCGTCGACTCGCGCGTGGAGCCGGCCGCCGTGCCGCCCGCCGCCGAACCGCCTGCGGCAGCGCCTGCCGAGCCGCCGCAGCCATCAGCGGCGTCCGCGGCGCAGCCGGCCATACCCACGCCTTCGGGCACTCCGGACGCAGTGGCGGCAACGTCTGCGACGACCGGGGCGGTCCTGATCGAATCGGATCCGCCGGGCGCCGTCGTCACGATGGAGGGGCGCGAACGGGGAGTCACGCCCCTCACGATCGGCCGGCTTCGTCCCGGCCGGCACGACGTCACCGTGGTACGGCCCGGACTGGGGCGCCTCGACCTCAAGGTGGATGTCGAGGCCGGCCGAACCACTCGACTCGACGCGAGCGGTCGACCGCCGGCCCAGCGCTGACTCGCCTTCGCCAAGCGGTAGCCGGTAGCCGGTAGCCGGTAGCCAGTAGCCAGTAGCCCGTAGCCCGTAGCCCGTAGCCCGTGCAGCCGGCCGCGCTCCCCGTGTCAGCGGGCGGACATCCGCGCCGGCTCCACGTGCACCAGCACGTCCGACACGGCCGCAATGTCGTGGCGGATGCGATCGCGGACGGACGCCGCAATCTGGTGCCCCGCGTCCACCGAGATCCAGCCATCCACCTCCAGGTGCAGGTCGAAGTGATACTGCAGGCCGGTCTTCCGACCGAAGCACTTCTCGACGCCGCGCACCCCGTCGACCTCGAGCGCCGCGGCGCGGACGGCCGCGAGCAGCGGGTCGGGCGGCATGGTGTCGATGAGATCGATCGACGTCGAGCGCACGACGCCGATGCCCGCCGCGATCACGAAGACGCCGACGAGGACGCCGCCGTAGTGGTCGGCCTCGGCGAAGCGTTCGGGGGCGTACAGCGCGAGACCCAGGGCGCCGAGCGCCGCGAGCGACGACAGCACGTCGATGCTGTCGTTCCAGGCGTCCGCCAGCAGGGCCTGACTGCCGATCCGTCGGGCGAGACGCAGCTTGGTGAGCATGAGTCCGGTCTTGACGACGAGCGCCGCGATGAGTGGCCAGACGGTGTAGGCCGCCGGGGTGACGGAACCCTGCCCCAACTGGAGCAGCGACCGTCCCCCGACGCCGAGCCCCACCACGATGAGGCCGAGGCCCACGAGCAGGCCGGTCAGCGTCTCGGCCCGGCCATGCCCATAGGGATGGTTCGAGTCGGCAGGCCGCGACGCGTACCAGAACCCGCCGAGGACCGCGAGCGAGGCGATGACGTCGGCCGCGAACTCGACACCGGCGGCGAGCACGGTGGTGGAGGCGCCCTGCCATCCCGTCGCGATGGCGGCGAGTGCCAGCAGCAGGTTCAGCGCCACGCTGACCGCGGCGACGCGCTGCCCGCGCGCGAGCATGGCCGCCGAGCCCGGGTACGCGTGCGCGTTCATCCGGGTGGCACGGCGACGGCGCAGACCAGTGGCCGGCCGTCCTCGAACGCGTCGAGGCTGGACACGGTCGTGCTGGCGATGGCGGTGAGCGCTTCGTGCGTGAGGAAGGCCTGATGGCCGGTCACGAGGACGTTGGGGAACGTCAGCAGCCGGGCGAACACATCGTCGGCAATGGCGCCCGCCGAACGGTCGACGAAGAACAGGTCCGACTCCTCCTCGTAGACGTCGATGCCGAGGCTGCCGAGCTGCCCGCTCTTGAGCGCCGCGATCACGGCCTGTGTGTCCACGAGCGCGCCGCGGCTCGTGTTGATCAGCATGCTTCCGGGACGCATCGTCTCGAGCGCCGCCGCGTCGATGAGGTGAAAGGTGGATGGCGTGAGCGGGCAGTGCAGCGACACGATGTGACTGCCCGCGAGCAGTTCGGACAGTGACACGTACGCGGCCCCGGCGTCCCGGACGTCGGGCGACAGGACGGGATCGAACGCCAGCACATCGCATCCGAAGCCGCGCGCAATGCGCACCATCTCGCGGCCGATGGCGCCCGTGCCGACGACCCCCACGGTCTTGCCGAACAGGTCGAAGCCGACCAGATTGTCGAGCGAGAAGTTGCCGTCGCGCACCCGGGCGAACGCCCGGGGGATGTGCCGGTTGAGGGCGAGGATGAGCGCGAAGGCATGCTCGGCGACCGCATGCGGCGAGTACGCGGGCACGCGGACGACCGGCAGGCCCAGCGCCTGGGCGGCGGCAACGTCCACGTTGTTGTAACCGGCGCACCTCATCGCGATGAGCCGCGTCCGGCCGCTGGCGAGGACGTCGAGGACCTCCGCGTCGAGCGTGTCGTTCACGAACGCGCAGACGGCATCAGCGGCGGCAGCGAGCGATGCGGTATCGTGCGACAGCCGTACGTCCAGGAAGCGGAAGGTGTGGCGGCCGTCCCTGTTGGCGGCGCTGAAGTATTCCTGATCGTACGGGCGCGTGCTGAAGAACGTGACGTGCATGACCGGTCCGCGCGGCTCAGGCGAAGAACGCGCGCTGATGCCAGGACGTCGACGCGGGGCGCTCCCAGGCGCCCGTCCGCAGCGCTCCGACGCTGGTCACCGTGTTGTCGTAGACCAGCGTCTCTGGCGAGACCTGGCCGGCAGCGGCAGCCTCGGCGAACGCTTCGCGGCTCAGCCGCCGGACGTCGGCGCCCTCGCGGAAATGGACGGCGCCATGGTCGAGCAGACTGACGCCGAGGTCCTGCCCCAGCACCTTCATCGTGCGGACGAGGGCATCGATGGAGCACCCCGACACGCCCGCCGCCTGTTCGTCGGCGCCGATCAGCAGGAAGCGGTCGTGGCGCCAGTCCCGCGCACACGTCAGGGGCACCTGATGCGCGTGCCAGGAGGCAAGGAAGGCATCGACGGCGGCGATGAGGCGAGTGGACTCGTCGGTCGCGAGCGGGCGTTCGGAGGCGAAGACCCACAGGCGCGCGTGGTCTGGCAACTGGCTGAATGGCACACTGGACATGATGGATACGCGTCTGGACGGTTGACCTCGTCGTAGTGTAACGGTTGCGGGTGCTGAGGAAGTGTGCCACTCTATGGCTCCGAAGCGGAGAACAGGCGACGCGTCGCACCATGGCTACCAGTGGCAGCGTCGCTGCCCCGCGCCTCGTCACCGTGACATCGAGTACCCCTATTCCCCAAGACCTGAGGCGTGAGCCGGACCCTGCGCATTGCAGCGTCCGGCGACGCCATGCGCCAGGCAGGAGGCGTGGCAACCCCGTGAGGACGTCGTGAGCGTTCGGCTATTTATCGGCAATCTCCCCTACTCGGTCACCGACGTCGATCTACGGACGGTGTTCAGCGAGGTCGCGGCGCCACTGCAGGTCGTGCTTCCCACCGATCGCGAAACCGGTCGTCCACGAGGCTTTGCCTTCGTGGACTTCGCCGAACGCGACGCCGCCGAGAAGGTCATCGAGAAGTTCAACGGGTTCCCGCTGCAGGGACGTCCGATTGCGGTCAGCGAGGCACGCGCCCGCGAAGACCGCCCGGCCGGCGCTCCTCGTCCGGGGGGCGGCTTCGGCGGTCCACGGCCGGGAGGCTTCGCCGGCGGACCACCGGGGGGCGGCTTCAGCAGCCCGCGCCCGGGAGGCCCGCGGCCGTTCACGCCGCGTGACCCGACAGGCGGCATGGCGCCGCCGAGCGAGCAGCGGCGGCAGCGTGCCAAGCCGAACCCACGGACGCAGAAGTACGAGAAGGGACCTCGCGGGCCCATCAAGGAGCGCCCCGTCAGCCGTCTCTACGACGACGAGGAAGAGGAGCCGATCGATCTGACCACCTTCGACGATCCGGCCGCCTCGTCCCCGCGTGAGGCCGACGCCGTGGCCGACGACACAGACGACCAGGACGACGACGAGTGAGCGCGCGGGTTGCGCCCCAGCGTCGTTCGCCTGGCGGACGCGGGCCCAGAGGTCCGCGCCGGCCGTCGCCCGCCGCTCCCCCGACCGCACAGGCCGTGGCCAGGTCTGCCGCGCTCCTGGCGCGATTCGAGCGTCTCGAGCCCGACATCGCGCCCCGCCGCTTCACCGATTTCATCGTCGATGAGCGACTGAGGCTCGGCCTCGAAGATCGCCGGTTCGAGACCACCACGCCCATCCAGAGCGCCGTGTTCGACGTGGTGTCGGCTGGCCACGACCTCGTGGCGTGTGCCGAGACCGGCACGGGCAAGACCGCCGCGTTCCTGTTGCCCCTGATGCAGCAGATGCTGCGGCATCCGCGCACCGAACGCATCGGGTCGGCTCGCGTCCTGGTGCTGGCGCCGACGCGCGAACTGGCGGTGCAGATCGAGGACGATGTCCAGGGGTTCGGCTATCACTCGGGTCTGCTGGGCGCTGCGGTCTTCGGCGGCGTCGCCATGGACGGACAGGAGGCCGCCCTCAAGACGGGCGTCGACATCGTCGTGGCCACTCCGGGACGCCTCATGGATCACATGCGCACGGGGGCCGCGAAGTTCCCGGGGCTCGAAGTCCTCGTCCTCGACGAAGCCGACCGCATGCTCGACATGGGTTTCTGGCCCGACGTGAAGCACATCACCTCGCAACTGCCGGCGGGCGGGCCGAGGCAGACGCTCCTCTTCTCGGCGACGATGCCCGAAGAAGTGATGGGGTATGCGCTCGACATCATGCGGGCACCCAGGCTCGTGCAGCTCGGGTCACGCAACGCGCCGGCGACCAGCATCACGCACAAGGCCGAGTTGCTTGGCCGCCATGAGAAGACGACGTGGCTCGTTCGGCACCTCAAGCGGTCCGCCGGACCGACGCTGGTGTTCTCGGCGACCAAACGCGGTGCCGACCGTCTCGCCCGCGATCTGCAGACGGCGGGCGTGAAGACCACGGCGCTGCACGCCGACCGCACACAGCAGGATCGCCTGAAGGCCGTCGAGGGGTTCCGCTCGGGGGCGTACCGGGTGCTCGTTGCCACGGACATCGCCGCACGCGGTCTCGACATCGACGGCATCGAGCAGGTGATCAACTACGAAGTGCCCTTCAACCGGGAAGGGTACGTGCATCGGGTCGGCCGCACCGGCCGCGCGACCGCCAAGGGCGTCGCCATCACGCTGGTCGCGCCCGAAGAGCGGCAGGCGATGGACGACATCGCGAGCGCCTTCGGCCTCGTGCTGTTCGAGGACGCGCACGCCGAACTGGCGGCCGAGGCGACCGCCGCCACGCCGCCGGCGACGGCGACACCTACAACCGAGGACGCGGCCCCGGCGGAGGCTTTGGCGGGGGACGCCGCCCGGAAACGCCGGCGCAGGCGCCGGCGTCCGGCCAGCCCGACCGGCGGCACGCTCGACGATTCCGGGGACACCGAGCCCGCCAACGCCGACGACTAGCGCCGACGGCTAGCGCCGACGCGTCCCCTCCCCCCGGCGGCGCCGTCCCACGGGCCGCCTGGGAGGAAACGTCACGCGCAGCCACCACAGCGCCTTGCCCAGCCCCCACAAAACCGTCATGACGGCGATGGTGCCGAGCACGACCACGAGAAACACTTTGGTCACCGGCGCGCCGCCTCTCCCCCTATGATCGCCTCTCCCCCTATAATGCCGGGATGCAGGTGGCGCCCCGGCGCCTTCAGGCGCGCAGGCGCGAGTGTCATCCCCGCGTGGAATATCTCATCAGACATTACGGCCTCGAACAGGGCGCGCTCGAAATCGAGTACATCGAAGAGTTCTTCGGCGAGTTCGCGCGGCGAAAAAGCGCCGTCGAGATCATCGAACGGCTCACCGACCGCGAGCATCTCATCGTGATGGCGGTCGCTGCCCTGCCGGGCGACCCGGGCAGCCTCGTCCCGGTATCGTACAAGGTCTGCCACGAGCTGTTCGCGCAGGAATCCGACCCGCGACTGGCCGATCTTGCGGCCCAACTGGAAGACGTCGTCCAGTTCCCCGACCGGCGGGTGCTGTACAGCTGGATCGGCGGCACCCGCATCGACTGGCGCGGTCAGGGCCACTTCAGGGCGCTGACCGAAGAGCAGGAGGCCTGGGCCATCGCGACCGGCTTCGACCAGATCATCGTGAAGGCGAAGAACCGCTACTACGAGATGCGGAGCACCCTCGCGAACCTGCACTTCGACGTGGTGAAGTTCGTGGAGCACCCGATCGAGAATCTCGAGTCGAAGCTGTTCCTGCGCAAGCAGCTCGGGCCGCACGTGCTCGACCTGCATCGGAGCGCTCGCACGCGTCTGGAGGACAGCGGACGCTGAGGCCGATGCCCATGCCATCGCAGCCACCCTGGACACACGACCGGCGGCGAGCCCTGAGGGTGCTCGCGGCGATCGTGGCCTGTCCAGGCAACGACGTCGATACCGGAGAGGCAAGCTGATGGCCGTGGCGCGCGTACATCGCACCGTCGGAGTCCGGGTGGGGCAGGTACAGGTGGGCGGCGGAGCGCCGGTGGTCGTCCAGTCGATGACCAGCACGGACACCGCCGATGTCGAGGCCACCGTTGTCCAGACACTGGCGCTCGCCGACGCGGGGTCGGAGCTGGTGCGCGTGACGGTCAACGTGCCGGAAGCCGCGCAGGCCGTGCCCGAGATCCGGCGGCGGCTGCTGGACGCCGGCTGCACCGTGCCGCTCATCGGCGACTTCCATTACAACGGGCACCTCCTGCTCACCCGCTACCCCGACTGTGCCGCGGCGCTCGACAAGTACCGCATCAACCCGGGCAACGTCGGCACCGGGCGACGACGGGACGAGCAGTTCGCCACCATCTGTGCCGTGGCACGCGACCACGGCAAGCCGGTGCGCATCGGCGTGAACGGCGGCTCGCTGAATCAGGAACTCGTGATGCAGCGCATGCAGGAGAACACCGACCGGAACCTCGGGCGGACCTCCGACGAGATTCTGAACGAGTGCATGGTGGAGTCGGCCCTGACGTCGACCGCCCTCGCCATCGAGTGCGGGCTGCGGCCCGAACAGATCATCATCTCGTGCAAGGTCTCGCGCCCGATACACCTCATCGAGGTCTACCGCTCGCTCGCGCGCCAGACACGCCAGCCGCTGCACCTCGGGCTGACCGAGGCCGGCATGGGGATCAAGGGGCTCGTGTGGTCGTCGGCGGCGATGGGCGTGCTGCTTCACGAAGGAATCGGCGACACCATTCGGGTATCGCTCACGCCCAAGCCGGGCGGCGATCGTCGTGAAGAGGTCTATGCGGCATGCGAACTGCTGCAGTCACTCGGCATCCGCGCCTTCAGCCCGAGCGTGACGGCCTGCCCCGGCTGCGGACGCACCACCTCGAGCACCTTCCAGCAGCTGGCCGAACGCACGCAGGAGTACATCCGCGAGCGCATGGCCGAGTGGAAACGCGACTACGAGGGCGTCGAGACGCTCTCGCTCGCGGTGATGGGGTGCGTGGTGAACGGCCCCGGCGAGTCGAAGGCCGCCAACATCGGTATCTCGCTGCCGGGCACCGGCGAGGCGCCGAACTGCCCGGTGTTCATCGATGGCGAGCACGCCGTGACGCTGAGGGGTACCTACGACGAGCTGGCTGCCGGGTTTCGTGAGCTGGTCGATTCGTACGTCGCCACGCACTACCCTCGCCGCTCGCTCGTCGCACCGGACAGGTGAGGCGTGCCTGCGGGGGATGTCAGCCCCGCGCGCCTCGTGCCGCGATGAACGACCGGACCGCGACGGCGATGTAGACGATCAGGAGGATCGCCATCGACGAGCGCATCACGACGGCCGGTCGCACGCCTTCACCAGAGGCGAGCGCCCCGGGAAGCGCCAGCAGCCCGGAGATCGAACCGGCCAGGCCGATGATCGCGACCACGACGGCGACGTGCATGACGTGCTTCCGCAGATCGGGCTGGCGCTGGCCGACGAGCCCGAGGACCACGAGCACGACGCCGATGGCAGCCGGGATGAGGGCGGTCGGGCTGACCGCCCCCGTGAGGACGTAGCCGGCAATGCCCGCTGCCGTCAGGATCGCGCCGATTCGAATCGTGAAACTCGCCATAGACCGTCGATCCTAACGCAGTGCGACCGTCACTCGTCGAGCGGCATGCCGGGCATCGCGGTCCCGGCTGCCCAACGCACACCCTCCGCGTCCCAGTAGACGGCGTGCTCGACGATGAGTTGACCGTTCCCGCCAACGGCTTCGACCAGCACGCTGTAGGTGCCCGCCACGGTCGGGAACCACGCCGCCATGTCAATCGTGTAGCGGCTCTGTGGCTCCACCCGGATGACGGTGGTCCCCACCGGCCCACTGGGGCCGAGCACGGTCACTCTCGCCGTCTGCGCGGCCGAGGACGTGTTGGCGGCGAGCAGATACGTGGCGTGCCCGTCAGCACCGCCATGCTGCGCACCAACGGCCAGCCAGCGCGAAGCGGTTCGCGCCAGACCGGCGGCCGCATGGCCGTCCTGCCAGGTGCTCCCGGGCCACCACATCACCCGCTCGGCGACGATCGGCTGCGCACGCGGGGCGAGCACCTCGGTCCACACGGCCGTGTCCGCAAGCCTGCTGTCCACGTCTGCCACGTTGACGGTGCGGCGGCTGCCGGCGGGCACCTGAACGCTGTGCCGCACCTGCGTCCCGTCGGCAGTCCTGAAGTTCAACGCGACCGTGACGTCTTCGTCGTGGGGATTCGCCACGAGGATGTACATGCTGAAGTACCGGCCCGTCGCTCCTTCGGCCATCAACCAGCGCGATCGTGGCTGCGTGGCGCCGAGCGTGACGTGCCCGCCCACGAAGCCCCGCCCGCCTGTCAGGTACATCGCGCGTTCCGCCACGATGGGCGGGCCCGAGACGCTCTCGATCACGGCGGCCACGTCGGTGCTCGCCAGGTCGGGCCCGTCCTGATCGACCCAGACGGTGAGCCGGCTCCCTGGCGGAATCTCGAGATGCCGGGCCGGCATCGCGCCCGACGGCAGCAGGTAGGTCATCGAAACCGTGGCCGTCGTCGTGCCGGGGTTGAACAGCAGGTAGAACAGCTCGAAGCGGCCGTGTGTCGCGCCTTCCGCGAAATACCACCGGCGCGAGGGCGTCGCGGTGGCGAGTTCGCTGTGTCCGCCGCTGGCCCGGTCGAAGGTCATCGTGCGACTGACGCCGAGACGTGCGCTCGAGGTGACCTCGATGCCGAACGACGCGGACTCTCCGCCCAGCATCGCGGACGGCTCGGCGTCGACGTGACTGAGAGGAGGAACGGTAACGGACATCGCACGAGGCTGGGTCCCTGGCGATGGCCGGAGGTGGATCGTCGCAGTGACAGCCCGGTGGTGCGGGTTGGCCAGAGACAGCCGCGTCGCGAATATGCCGCCCTGCGTGCCCTCGGCCAGATACATCCTGTACGGCTCTGATGCCGGTCCGCCCCCTGATGTGGTGTCGGAGCCGCCACCCAGCCCAGACGCCGGCCCGCCGCCTGACGTGCTGTCGGAGCCGCCACCCTCCCCGACGGTGACCCTGAGGTAGTTCGATGGCCCGCTCCTGAGACCGGACAGGTCATAGGCGACCACGTGGAACTCGTAGGTCGTGCCCGGCACGAGACCTGTGACCATCAGCGTGGTCTGGCTCCCGGCGTCACGCTCATGGGTGACGGCACCTGGCCAGGCGCCGTAGCGCACGTAGTAACCAGCGGGAGCGGTGCCGGCCGGAGGGTCCCAGGCCAATGTCAGGTCGGCGGCGTGCGCGAAAGCACTCAGGGAGAGAAGGACGATCGTACAGAAATGTAGCTGAATGAGACGTCGGATCATCGTGTACCAGGCCGCCGGGCAGAGCAAGACTGACGGCGTACGACCAAAACCGTCAGAACTGTTGGCGCATGATACACGAACGGACCCGCACTACTACCAATTTTGTCATGGAAGAGCTTTCGTTGACGGCGTACATGCAGGGCAGTGAACGGAGATCACGGAGTAAACGGGTTCACACAGAGCCGCAGAGCAGCAGAGGACTCGCCTCTCCGCTGCTTTGCTGTGCACCCGTTCCGTCCGTCGCCTCGGTTGACAGCCTGCGTGTAGCGTCGGGCAATCGCGGTGTCCAGGCCAGGGATCACGCGGAGCCGCGGAGGGCGCGGAGGGTGGGGCCAGGGGATCAGCCAGGGGATCACGCGGAGCCGCGGAGGACGCGAAGGGCCAATAAAGGACTCCGCTGCTCCGCTGCTTCGTTGTGCACCCGTTCCCTCGGTCGCCTCCGTTGACAGCTGCGTGCAGGTCAGTGAATCGCGGTGTCCAGACGGGGAGAACGCGGAAGGGGCCAGGGGATCACGCGGAGGCGCGGAGGACGCGGAGGGGCAGGGGCTCACGCCGAGACGCGGAGGGCGCGGTGGGGATCAGGGGATCACGCGGAGGCGACCGCACCGTGCAGTGGCGCGCGGCGCGTGCCCCCGGCGCCGGTCGCTCCATGGCAGGCCGTCGTATACTCGAGTCATGTCGGTCACGATCGATCTCTCGCCGGAAGCGAAGAGGCGGCTCGAGGCCGAGGCCACTCGACGTGGAGTCACGCTCGACCAGCTCGTTGCACAACTTGCGGCCGATCTTCCGGTCGTGTCCGCGGTACCCAATGTCGGGCTGCTCGACGCATTCTTTGGCAGCGGTGACTCGGGCGACCCCACGTGGGCCAGCCGCGACCTTCGCGAGTTGCGCCACGAGTTCGCGCAGCGGACGAACGGCGCTGCTGGAGGTTGCTCGGCCGGCGGTGCTCCGGTCGGTGGTGTTCCGGTCGGTGGTGTTCCGGTCGGCGGTGCTCCGGTGGGAGGCTCGGTGGTGGCCTGATAGGTGAACACGCCCCCTGCGACGGCCGACTTCCCGTCGGGATTGTGGATCGACACGGCGACGGATCCGGCCGACTGCGCCGGGGTGACGACGGTGACACTCGTGGCGGTGACGCTGGTGACGGATGCGCGCGCGGCCCCGAACAGCACGGACGCGCCGGGAGCGAAGTGCGCGCCCGTGATGGTCACGACCGTACCGCCCGTGATCGGGCCAGCCACAGGGCTGAACGCCTGGGCAAACGGCGCGGGCGGAGGTCCCGGGGTCGTGCCGGGCATGGTCACGACGACCTCGTTGGACCATCCGCTCTGCAGCCCGGCGCTGTTGAACGCGCGCACCGCGAAGTAATAGGTCGCGCCGGCCGCCAGTCCAGCCACGGTCGCGGTCGGCGACCCGGGCCCCACCTCGAGCGACTGGGTGTAGACGCGGGAGGAGGTGCCGGTGAGTACCACGTATCCGGCGAGGTCCGACTCGCTGTTCGGGTCCCACGTCAACTGGACCTGCTCGGCACTCGCCGGCAACGCCAGCCCCACGATCAGGACAGAGACCGCAACAATCCGGCGCAGGCAGCATCGGGACGGAGGCGTGAAGGACATGCGCGTCCTTCACGGCAACCTCCATGCCTCGGCGCCTCAGGGCTCACTTGCGGAAAAAGCCCCGCATTTCGTGCCACCTCCGGTCAGATGGCCAGACGCGGCCATCGCAGACGATCACGGAAACGTAATGCCTGCCTCATCAATGTGCTGCGACCAGACGGAGAGTTCGACCGCAGGATCATCAGCGCAGCGGCACGGCCGGGCGGCGACTCCGGAACCAAGGCCGGCCGTCTGCGTATGAGTGCCTATGGGGCTTTCCACGCCGCGGAGCGCTGTCGCTGCCTTGACGATCTCCTGCCTGTTCTCTGCGGGATGCGAACTCATGGTCGCGGGTCCGCGCGCCAAGGCGTCGGATGTCTGGGAGCGGACGTACGACCTTGGTGACACGCCTCGTCTGTCCATCAGCAACACCAACGGCGGTGTCACCGTACAGGCCCACGACGCGTCGCGCATCGAGGTCCGTGCCGAACGGACCGTGCAGGCAGCCACCGACGAGGGCGCCCGCGAATTGCTCGCCGCGACGACCATCACCGAGGACGTGCAGGGCTCCAGCGTCTCGCTGACCACGCGCCGCCCCGCGAGCTTCGGCAGGGGGCAGCAGGCGGAGGTCCGCTACGACGTCCGCGTTCCTCGCGGTGCATCGCTCGCCCTCCGGACGACCAACGGCGCGCTCTCGCTCGAGGGCGTGCAGGGCGTCGTGGAACTCGAGACGGTGAACGGCCGCCTGCGCGGACGCGCCCTCGGGCAGGTACAGCGGGCGGAGACCGTGAACGGTTCGATCGATCTCTCGCTCGACCAGGTGCCCGCGGAGGGCGCGACGATCGAGACCGTGAACGGCAGCGTCGAGCTGACGGTTCCCGCCGCGATCGCGGTCACCGTGTCCGTGCGCACCGTCAATGGCGGGATTGACGTGAACGGTTTCAGCCGCGTCGAGGAAGGCGAGCGGCGGCGGCGGCGATACGACGGCAAGCTGAACGGCGGCGGTCCCACTCTCCGCGTCGAAACCGTCAACGGCAGCGTGTCGGTACGGGGTCAGGACGCCGGCACCGACTGACGCAGCCGGCCGGTCCGCTCGTCGGCGGCCGTCAGCAGCAACCGGGTGACCGCGTCGTAGCGCGCCACTCCTTCGTTGACCCGATTCACCTTCAGAAAGCGGTCGTACACGCGCCAGGCCACCTCCTGGAGTGCCGGCCATCGCTCGGCCGCTCGCGCGGCGATCGCCCTCAGGTCGGCCACGGGCCCATCGGCCAGCCCGCCCAGTACCGACGGGCGGTCTTCCGGCGAGAGCGCACCCGCGAGGTGTGGCAACACGCCGAGCCACGCCGCGTATTCCTGCTGCCCGCCCGCGCGCACGCCGGCCATCCACGCGACGAAGCTCGCGTCCGACTCGTCGGCGAACCCCGCGACGTGTGCCCACTCGTGGGCCAGCACCGCCGGTCGCTCCACGTCGAGCAGGTGGCCGTTGAGCACGACCTCGAGGCCGAAGGGATTGGTCAGCCCGTCGATGCCCGCCCAGCGAAAGTAGGGATCGACGATCGTGTACCGTGGCGGCGACAGGACGGGCTGCCACGTCACCTGGAGGTCACGCAGCACGTCGGCCATCGCCACGGCCAACTCGCCCGGCCGGTCCGCCGGTCCAGGCCAGGCCCGACCATGCACATCGGCGTGGAGGTCGTTCAGTCGCGCCACGGC